>NZ_RBRE01000085.1 GCF_003700275.1 Pseudomonas cichorii
ACTACCACCACCACCACCACCAGAGCCGCCTCCAGTCAGCAATTTCCCGCCGCCCAGGCTTGTGCCGACCGGTGTTCTCGCCAGCAGCGCCATGCCGCCGCTCATCTGGATTTCCGTAATCAGAGCGGCCCGTTCTTGCAGGTCAAGCTGCTTGCCGAATCGTACATCCAGCCAACTGGTGTCCTTGACCCACTGATCAATTCCGGCCAGTTCGCTCGGTGTCAGCCATCCTTCCTGGAAATTCTTCGCATAAGCCATTTGCTTGTCGGAAGTAAACAAGGCTCCCCAGCCATCGACACCTTGCGAAGGAACGGCAATCGAACCCGGATTACCGGTGAGCAGACCCGCCATATCGTACGAAACGTTGCGTCTCAGGAAATCCAGCAGATCCTTGGCAACAGGCTCATCGAGAGAGATGGCGCTTTTCTGAATATCATCGACACAGGCTCTGCTTTTACAGGCATTGATAGCCATCGAGCGCTTGGTCGACAGGCTTTCATAATCGGCGATGATGGTACGGATATTCTGCTCAGAACAGCCTTGTGTCGCCCGACATCCCTGAAGCTCCTTGAGCAAGCGCTCGGCAGACGGGTGATCGAGGTTGTTGTACTGGGTTGCGTTTGCCGTCACGGCAGACGCCGCCGATGCATCGCCCCCTGTAATCGCGGCCGTCAACACGCCAACCAGCTGCGAAGCGGCGAGCAGGCGGCTTACGCCTTCCTGGTAGGCCGCACTGTTCCTGTCGACGCCCACTGGCAACAGCTTGTCCGCCAGAAAGTCCACCACCGCTTCGTTGGCACCGGCTGCCAGGGCTCCCGTACGGAAATCGCCGCCCATGGCTTCAGCCATCAGACCGCCCAAGGCCGCATGCATGGCGATCTTCGACAGTTTGCCGTTATCGAACAGTGTGACATCACCGATCTTGTTGGCACCGATCGCCCCACCGATGCTGATGCCCGTGCCCAGCGCCGACTCGACCAGATTGTCTTTCAGACTGCCGCCCATGATCGCTGTCTTGGCGACAGAGTCGGCAGCGACCTTGATCGCAACATCTCCAACACTGGGAAGATCAAACTTCAGTTCTGTCGGGTTGAAACCAAACTGAGCGGCAATACCCGCGCTGACGCCTGCCAGCACATAGGCCTTGAGACTTTCCGAGGAAATGACTTCCTTGAACGCCGCACCCAGGTTGCCCTTGTTGTTGATGGTGCTGACCGCCGCCGTACTGGCGACCGAAGTCACCACGGCAGTGACAGCCATGTTGCCCAGGCCGGCTGCGGTCGTACCCACGGCAGCGGCCATGGTGCCGGTTGCCGAAGCCCCCATGGCGGTACTGGCGGAAGCCACGGCGGTACTGGCCGCACCCGCGGTGAGTACCGTCACGATGATGATCACCGCCAGCATGGCTCCTGCGCCCATGCCGGAATGGCTGTAATCGAATGACTCGTGGGTTTCCTTCACCAGACGCCAGTCAACATCACCACGCTGCTCTGCATCCTTGAGCCAGGCCAGCTGCGGATCGGCCTTGACCATTGCATCGATGGTCTGGCTGATGCTGCTCTGATCGATGTGCTTCAGGTCGATCTGCAAGCCATCGACGGCCTGAATGACCGTGTTGCCTTTGGCAATGAGCTGGCTCTGGCGCAGGGTTTCGTCAGTGGTGCCCTGCCCTTTGGCAGAGTTCCAGCTCATGCTGTTATCGCTTTTCTCGTGGCTTTCCTGTTCGAGGTCTTTCACGCCCTCAAAGGTGATGGCACCGCCACTGGTGAGGGTCAGGTCCTTGCCGCTCTCAAGCCTGGCAACCTGATAACGCTGATCGCCTGCGCTAAGCAGGGTGAGATTGCCCCCCGTCGTGATCTCACTTCCCACGTGGGTGACTTTGGTGATTTCGTCCCGCTGGGTGGAGCCGGTACCGAAATTGCCTTTGAGTTTCTCGTCATAGAGGAAGTAGCTGCTGTTCTGCCGGGCCAGGACATCGATCTTGCCTGCGGCGGCCAGATACGCCTCATCACCGGCGGTGATCCGGCTGGAAATCAGCGCCATGTCCTTACCGGCATTCATCACCACATCACCGCCGGCAGTCACGGAACTGCCCTGCTGTGTAACGCGGTCTTTCTGAACCGTCAGTTCCTTGGTCTTGCTGAAGTAGTGCTCTTCATTGGCAGCAGAGCCAACGGTGATATTGCCCTCTGCAACAATCCCGATATCACGCGCCGCCGTGATCCCGGCGGCCACACTCGCCACGTCACGCCCCGCACGTATGCTGACGTCACGTCCCGAGTCGATCTGCGCCTGATGCTGGACAACCGTTTCGTCGAGGTAACCCGGACCGTTTTCCTTGTCGCGCTCTTCAGCGGAAACATTGCTGACATCGCGTCCGGCAGTGATCTTCAAATCATTGCCGCTGTTGATCACGCCACCGATGTTGGCAACATCACGACCGGCACTGATGCTGATGGCATTCTCGGCCTCGATACGTGCAGCCTCATCGGCAAAGCTTTTGCTTTGGGTGTATCTGCCGGAGCGCATGTCATAGGTATGGACGCTGCGCTCATTGATCACGTCGCCTTCGACAGCGACCAGATTGATGTCCTTGGCCGCCAGCACTCCGCCGCCGTTGTTGAGGATATTGTTCCCCGCCAACAGATCCAGCCGGTTACCTGCCTGCACCAGGCCACTGTTGGCAATGTCGTTGCCGGCCGTAGCCGACAGGTTATTACTGGCCAGCAAGGTCCCGGCGTTCTTGAGGTCTTTACCGGCAATCAGGCTGATGTCATTGCCGGCAATCAGCGCCCCGTTGGGCGCCAGTCGGTTATTGGCCTGAGCCAGATACAGCACCGGCACCAGGACTTTCTCACCCGCGACTTCATGCTCTTCGAGCCAGACGATATCGTGGGTCAGGGCCGCAACCTGCTGCGCCGTCAACGTCACGCCCAGCGACAGGTTGAGCGTGTCCTTGCTGGCGATAGCGTTGTCCATCAGGTACTTGAACAACGCCTCGTCCGAGGTCTGGCCATTGATGAAGCGCTGGCCGGTACGTGCCACAACGGCCTGCTGGATCAGGCGTTGCTCGTACAGCCCATCCCCCAGACGCCTGGCACTTTCATCCGGGTCGTAGCCGAGATTAGAGAGCAGGTAATCCGAACTCATGAACTGCCGCAGGTCGGTCAGCACAGGATTGGTTTCGATCAGGTATTTGTGTGGACTGCGCGATCCAGAGGCCTGGGGTACCCCGCTCACACGTGACAGGGTCTGACCCAGCGCAGACTGCAATGTCTGCCCGGCACCCGTGGTGATCGCAGCGCCGGAGAATGCCTGATTACCCGCGCCGTCAGGAACAACGGCCGCGGAAACATCCAGCGTCCGCGCAGCGATGTCGTTATCGAAACCGTTGCGATTGACAGCATCGAAGTCTCGACTCGTCACGACAGGTGCGGCCTGGCCATTGAAAGGCAACGGAGCAGACACCGTTCCAGTCTGTTGACGCTGGCCAGGACTGATAGCGGCCTGGCCAATGACCCAGTCCGCCGACTGACTGCCAAGCGGATTCACCTGACTACCATTGGCACTTTCACTGCTCAGGCGGAACAGCCCGTTCTGCCCGTCAGGCAGGCTGAACCCTGGCAGACTCAATGGATTGACCTGCTGCTGAAGCAAATCCGGAGGAAGCTGCGAATTGATGAAAATGGTTCGGGCGTGCTTGTCTACCGCAACTTCACCCAACGGCTTGCCCGTGGGCGAAACCGGTGTCAGTTGCCTGACTACCGCGTTGTTGATGTCCTGGGTACCGGTGATGGTTACATTGCCGCCTGCCTGGACGACGGCGGAGCGCAAGGTTCCGCCGGTGATTTCATCGCTGTTCAGGATGTTGGCATTCAGGAAATCAGGCAGTGGTACGAAATTCTTGCCGTCATAACTTTTGCCGGAACGGACCGACAGGAACATCCAGCTCACGCCGTCAAAAACCGGCTCCTGAGTCTTGCTGTCGTAGATAACGCTGTCCCGAACCGCTGGGTCCGGATCGTAGGTCATATCACCCAGCCGGATCTCACCGTTTTGCGCCCGGTACCAGACATTGCTGGAGTAGTCATAAGGCAGGAGGTATGAGTTGTTCTTGGCGTTGTAAGGATCGATGTAGCGGTCGTTGAGGGATCCGGCCTCACCGGCAGACATGGATGTCAGGTAAGTCCTGACACGCACGACATCGCCACTGGCAGAGCCGACGTTGGTGAAGTTGGTAGACGTGATGCTGATATTGCCCGCAGCCGTCAGCGTGCTTTCCTGGTTGTTGAAGGTGGTGCCTTCATAGGTAAAATCGCCACCCGCACTGAGGCTGGCAGCAGGCGTAGAGGTTGCGGCGACACCCTTGTACTCATCCCTGACAATGTATTCCAGCCCCCAGAAACCACGACAAGGTGGCAAGCAGCGGGTTGCAATGTAGCTGGAGGTCAGAGTTCCGCCCGCCGAAAAGCTTTCCGACTTGTTGGCAAAGTTATCGGCCTTGATGTTGACGCTGCCCAGCGCAACGATCGAGCCTGAGCTGTTCTCCACGCGAGATGAACGTTTGCCCGCACCGCCGGAAATATCCAGCCCGCCCATGCTGTAAATGTCGGCGTAACTGTTGGTCAGGTTCGCTACCTGCAGGTCCATCTTCGCGCCGCTGAACAACAGGGCATTGCTGGTCAGGTTACTCAGATTGCCAGCAATGATGCTCAGGCCCTGCCCGCTTCCCAGCGTCCCCTGGTTGGTGATGCCAGCGGCATTGATCGATAACGCGCCGGCGGAACTCAGGCGTCCATTGTTGATGAGCTGGCCTTGCACGCCGAGCGTCGTGGTCGCACCACCGGCAATGCTTGTGCTGCTGTCGAGATTGATCGATGACGCCGTGACATTCATGTCACCCAGGCTGGTCAGCCGTCCGCTACCGCCATAGGCACCGTTCAGCAGCAGGCTCAGGCTGCCATCGCTGGCAATCAAACCGTTGTTGGTCCAGGTCCCGCCACTGCCTTCCAGACGCGACGACGCCAGCAACTGGCCGGTTGCCGTCTGGGTAAAGTTGTTGACGTTGACCTTCAGGCGCCCGGCCTGAATGACGCTGGTATTGGTCCAGGTATCCGCATTGAGTGTCAGGCCGCCACGGGTGACGATGGTGCCGCCCGCCCCTGTCACGTTCGGCAGGGAGATGTCGAAGGTGCCTTCGCCCAGATGCAACAACTGGCCGCCAGTGTTCTGGAAACTGCCCGTGTTCAGGCCAAGGTCGCTGTTGGCGGTCTCCAGGCTGCCACTGCGGTTATCGAACAGGCCGCCGATCTGGAAAGCCGTCGCCCCCGTCGTTCCCAGCGCCCGAAGCTTGCCACTCTGGTTATTGATACTGGCAGCGGTGACAGCCAGGATCGTGTCGCTTTCAACAATGCCGTCACGGTTGGTCAGGATGCCGTTAAGGTCCAACTCGATCCGGTTGCCGGCAATCTGTCCGGCGCTGCTGTCGAGATGATTGCCATTGACGCGCAGCAGCCCGCCGGCATAGAGACCGCCGCTTCGGTTATTCAAGTCCGCGGTATTGACGATCAGGTCACTGCCTTGCGCAGCGATGCGGCCACCGTTGTTGTTCAATCCCGCCAGCGCATGAAGGTCGAGCCCCAGCCCCTGAATCACGCCGCCTTTGTTGTTCGTGTCATACCCGTTGTTCAAGACGCCGCTTATACGCGCCTCAAGCTGGCCCTTGAGACTGGCGAGCAGACCACCGCGGTTGTCAAAACTGGCAGCCTTTACGCTGACATCACCGGCTTGCGCAATGATCTTGCCACCCTGGCTGGAAAGCTCGTCACCGATGTCCAGGCTCAAACCATTCTGGCTTTGCAGTGCGCCCCGATCGTTGGAAAGGCTCGCCGCCTGCACCGTGATACCGGCGTTCTGGCTGTAGATCAGGCCATTATCGTTATTGTTCAGCGAGTCACTGACAAGAATGTCGAGCGCATCCGTGGCCGCGACCGTACCGCCATCGCTGTTGTCCAGGGTTTCGCCACTGAGGGTCATCAGACTCTGACTGGCCAGGGTGCCGCGCTGGTTATTGATATGCACGACGTCCTGAATCGTCAGTGCACCGGCGCTGGCAATCCTGCCCGAACGATTATCCAGCGAGTCGACATTGACCTTTACTGCGCCATTGCTGACCAGGCTACCGCCGGTGTTCAGCAAGCTTGCAGCACTCAGGGTCAATGCCTGCCGGGCATTGATTGCACCGCCAGCATTGCTCAGGCTGGCCGCGTTGATATCCAGGCCGGCGCCACTGTCGATCAGACCGCCCTGACCGTTATCGATTGCACCGTTTACTGTCAGGATCTGCCCGGCACCGCTGCTGAGAATGCCCTTGTCGCTGTTATCGATCGAGTCGGCCGTTACATCGAGGCGTCCCTGGCTGACCAGCGCACCACCCGAGCGATTGATCAGGGCGCCATCAAGCTCAAGGCTGACATCACCCTGGCTGCTGGAAAGCGTACCGCTCTTGCTGTTATCCAGACTCGAACCACCGACACTCAAACCCTTCCAGCCCGAGACAAGGCCATTCTGATTGGTCAGTGCAGCGCCCTGAACCGTCAAGGTCTGACTGCTGATGAGCTTGCCAGCGCTGTTGTCGAGATTACGACCAATAACGCTGAAACTCTGACTGCTTGAGAGTTCTCCGCCGTTGTTGTTCAGGTCGCGCAACTCGTTGAGGGTCAGTAGCCCCTTGGCGTTGATCAGACCGCCCTGATTGTCCAGATCGTTGCCGGACAGATTCAGGGTCACGGCCTTTTCACCCAACAGACGTCCGCCTTGCTGGACCAGTGAAGACAGGCTCAGGCCAAGATCACCCCTGGCAGAAACTTCGCCTCCCAGGCTGGAGTCCAGCGAACGGGCATTCAGGATCAAATCACCCTGGCTGTTGATCAGGCCATTGCTGCGGTTATCCAGTGTCCCGTCCACTCGCAGCTCAAGATCGCCGCGACTGATCAGGGTACCGCCATCGTTATTCAGGCTATCGGCATGAACATCGAGAGCTGCGGCATCGATCAGACCCTTGACGTTATTCAGGGCCTGGGCAATGCGCAGGGTCAGGCCTTGATCACTGAGCAACTTGCCGTTGCTGCTATCGAGGTTTTGCGCAGTGACGGTGAAGGCCTGGGCGCTGGATATTTCACCGCCCTGGTTATTCACACCCGAAAGGTTCTTCAGCAATAACGTGCCGGGCGCAGAAATCAGGCCACCCTGATTATTCAACTGGCCGTCATTCATATCCAGGCTGAGGCTGGAGCGGCTGAATAACTTGCCGCCCTGCTGATCCAGCCCCGTGACCGAAGCGAGCAAGGCTTCCTGACTGCCAATCAGGCCGCCGTTCTGATTGGTGACCTGAGTGGCCTTGAGCTCCAGGGTGCTACCGCTGTTGAGAAGGCCTTTGCTGTTATCAAACGCACCGGTAGTGACCTTGACCAGCCCCTTGCCGCTGAGAGTGCCAGCCTGACGGTTATCCAGGCTGCCACTGTTGATGATCAGCGAACCATCGGTAAGCAACTCGCCACCTTGGTTATCGAGTTGCCCCTGAGTCGTGACAGTCAGGTCGGAGGCGCTGGAAAGGCTGCCCTTGAGGCTGGTCAGCCTGGCCGCCGTGACATCCAGCAGGCCTTCACTGCTGATCCGCCCCCCAGCGTTATCGAGATTTCCGCCAAGATTGATACGTTGCAGTTCCTGGCTTTTGAGCAGGCCACCACTGTTGTCCAGAGTCCGCCCCTCCAGCTCCAGACGTGTCCGGGCAACGATCTGGCCCTGGGTGCGGTTGAACAGCTGGTCAACGGCAAGCTTCAGTGCCTGGCCTGCGAATACCTGACCGCCGTCGCTGTTGTCGAAGGTCTGACTCAGCAGAGTGACGTCTTCATTACCCGTCAACTCGCCGCCACGGTTGTCGAACTCATCGGCATCAACGTCCAGAGCCCCGGTCGCACCAATCAGACCGCTCTTGCGGTTGTCGACGCTGCCAGCGACCAGGGTCATGGCCGCCGAGCTGATCAGCGTGCCTTGCCGGTTATCGAGTGTATTGAAGGTGGCATTGAGGTCGGTCTTGCCAACGAGTTTGCCCGCCCGGTTATCCAGGCTGTCGGCTGTCAACAGCAACCCGGCGTCGGTAATCAACGAGCCACGCTGGTTGTCGAAGGCATGTTCAATGTGAACATCCAGCGAGCCATTGCTGCTGATCTGGCCGTCGCTGTTATCCAGGTTTTTCGCCGCCAGAGTGAACGCTTCAGCGCTGGATATCTCGCCCTTCTGGTTGTTCACGCCATTGAGGTTTTTCAGCAGCAGCGCGCCCGGCGTGTTGATCCAGCCGCCCTGGTTGTCGAGCTGACCGTGATTCATGTCCAGGCTCAGGCTGGTGTTGCTGAACAGTTCACCGCCCTGCTGATCCAGACTGGAAACCGAAGCGTTCAGGGCCTTGTCGCTGGCGATACGACCGTTGATGTTCTTGACCTGAGTGGCCACCAGCTCAAGGGTACTGCTACTGATGAGCCGGCCGCCCTCACTGTTATCGAAGACTCCGGTGTTGACCTGACTGGCATTCAGACTTGAAACAAGGCCTTTGTGACCATTATCGAAACTGGCACTTTCCAGGATCAGGCTGTCATCGGTGCCGATGCTCCCGCCCAGATTGAGCAGGCTGCCAAGACTGTTGATCGACAAGGCACCTGCACTGCTCAGGCTGCCTGCACTGTTATCGAGATTACGGGCACCGATATGCAATAAACCTTCGGTGCTGATCAGGCCTTGATGGTTGAGCAGGTCTTCGTCGAGGTTAATGCTCAGATCGCCAAGGCTGGCCAGCGTACCGCCCGAATTGTCCATGCCAGTGCCTGACAACGTAGCGGCACCCTTGGCACTGACAAGCCCCCTGGACTGATTGATCAACTGCCCGACTTTCAGCTCCAGGCCAGTCCCGGCCAGGATCTTGCCGCCACTGTTATCCAGGCGCTGGCTCGTAACATCCATTGCCAGAGCGCTGGAAAGCTCACCGCCAAGATTATCGATCTGTTCGACTTCGAGCTTCAGCGCTTTTGTGCTGCCAACCAGACCATCCTTGAGATTATCGAGGCGAGTGCCCACCAGACTCAGGTCGCCCTGCGCCACCAAGGCACCGCCTTGCTGTTGCAAGACACCCACGGTGGCAGTCAGATCGTCTTGGCTGGAAATACGGCCTGCGTCGTTTTGCACCTCGGCAAAATTCAAGTGGAGCGGGCCGACAGCACTCAACAGACCGCTCTGATTCTGCAGAACCGAGCCTTCGACAGAGACATCTGCCTTGCCCGTGATAATGCCCTTGTCGCGATTATCCAGCTGGTCAACCGCCAGTTTCAGAGTGCCGTCAGCCTGGACGACACCATCCCGGTTATCCAGGCTCGAAGCCCGCAGATCCAGAACCGTGCCAGCCTCGATAAGCCCCCCACGGTTATCCAGACTGTCCGCCTGCACATCCAGCCCTTGAGCCGATACCAGCCCCTTGGCGTTATTCAGTGCCTGAGCAACATGCAATGACAGCAAGCCCTGGCTGATGATCTTCCCGGAACGGTTGTCCAGGCTCTGGGCAATCAGCTCGAAACTACGGGTATTGGAAATTTCCCCATTCTGGTTGATGACGCCATTGAGGTTTTTCAGCAACAACTGCCCCGATGCATTGATCAAGGCATTGCGGTTATTCAACTCACCCTGGCCAAGATCCAGAGACAGATCGGTATTGCTGTAGAACTGACCGCGATCATGCTGATCCAGTCCAGTGACACTGGCGGTCAGCGCCATGGCACTGGCAATCCTGCCGCCTTCACTGTTATCGACCTGACCTGCCACAAGGTTCAGGGTTTGCGCGCTGGTCAGCACGCCTTCTTGCTGGTTGTCGAGACTGCCGACAGTGATTTGCGCTGCACCTTTGGCTTCAATGCGACCCTGCAGGTGATTGCTCAGTTTGCCGCCGGACTGGATGCCAAGCGCTCCCTGGCTGTTGATGGAGCCTTGCCGGCTGTTGTCCAGCGTTGCCGCTTGAAGCGTCATGCCTTGTGCGGCGGCAAGACGCCCGCTCTGATTACTCAGTAGTCCGCTGGCAGTGATGTCGAGTAACTGACCGGCTGCAACAAGGCCCGCGACGTTATCCAGGGACACGACATGCAGAGAGACATTGCCCAGGCTATTGAGCTCACCGCTTCGGTTGCTCAGATGACCCAGAGTCGCATCGAGATTGCCGCTGCTGGTGATCAACCCCTGGTTATTCAACACCTGATCGGCCACGACATTGAGTGTGCCGCGGCTCAGCAGGCGGCCATTGCTCTGGTTGTCCAGAGTCGCCGTACCGATATCCAGATGGCCTTGCGCACTCAGCATACCGCCCTGATTGTTGAGCGCCTGAGTGGCCTTGACCGACAGGTTCCGGCTGGCGATCACGCTCTGGTTGCCGTTGTTCAGCGTATGGGCCGTGAGCGTGATATCGCCCGTGTCATTGCGGCTGTCATCGGCATTGACTCCGGCTTCGATGATCGCCTTGTTGGTGAGCTGCCCACCGCTGGACAGATTGACGATATCCCGTGCAGCAATGTTCTGCTGAATCGTGAGATCACCCGGCGTGATTATCGACAGCGAAGCCCCGGCATACAGAGGCCCGCTCATCTCGACACTGGCCGCCTTGACGTCGACGGTAGCACTGGCCGTGACCTGAACCATGCTCAGGTGGCCATTGACATCGATCTGGATATCACCGGCACTGGCCGCCACATTGCTCGCCAGCTTGACCCCGACCCCGGCTTCGGTGCCCACCAGCTTCACCGCACCGGCATACATCCCGCCCAAGGCCGAGCTGTCGATGGCCAGGGTCGGCTTGGCACTGCCGTCGTCGGCCAGCGCCGTGGCGTTCAGGGTCTGCGCATCGACGTCGTTGCGACCGGCAATGATATTGAGCTTTTTGGTATGCAGTTCGGCGTTGATCTTCGCGCTGCGGGTGATGATGTCGAACTGGTCGAGGTTATCGGCGTTAAGCCCGGCCCCCTCAATGGCCACGCTACCGCCCTGGACATTGAAACGCTGCAGGTTGCCGTTGCCGTCCAACACCGGCTTGCCGGTGGTCAGGGTCGCCTGCGGCGTGTTGATGAAACCGCAACCATCGCAGGTAATGCCGTACGGGTTGGCGACGATCACTTTGGCCGCCTGGCCGGCCACTTCGGTGTAGCCCTTGAGTTCGGTGCGGTTGTTGCTGACCACCTCGTTGAGAATGGTGGTTGCCGCCGGGCCTTGCAGGTTGCTGTTGCTGATGATGATGCCGCCCAGTTGGGTACTCTGGGTCTGGGTCGGCGCCGTGGCATTGTTGAGGATTACCCCCTGAGTGCCGACGTTGTACTGCTGGAACTGGTTATGCGACAGGCCGCTGCCGTTGGGCGCGGCAATGTTGATGATCGGCACCCCGTTGCCCGCCGCGCCGACGCTGGTCGAACCACTGCTGACCACGATCCCGTCCGCCTGCGCCCAGAGCGGCTGCCAGAACATGGCATTGGCCAGGATCAACGCAATCCCGCGCTTGGACATTCCCCAGAAACGCTCACGCTGCTGCAGGCCGGCCGACGGTTGACGGGCCAGAAAGGCGAAGTGCTTGACGTCCATGTGCGAGTGTTCCTGCGGGGTATCGGAAGAGAGTTGAATCAGAAAAGAAAACGGCTTGAGGCTTTACGCTTACTCAGCGGGGCGGGCCTTTCCAGCGAATGGACAATGCAAAGAGGCATGGCCCGATAAAGGCAGGCAGGGCTGTTCTGGAAGAAGAGAAATACACGTTACGCCCCGCAATATCACATTGACATCACCAGTAAGGGCCGCGATGTTAGAACGCCATTTCTTTGCCGTCAATTTTTTGTAGCGACTTGGTATCAAATTTGTTACCTGGCGGTATTTCCCCTGTTTTTATTGGGCCTTTGCGGACTATTGAAAGACAGACGGCCAACAAATACTGCGAACCCCCTTCCCCTCCCCCGGCTCTACCGCATGGCACGAAAAGCCGGAAGTCAGTACTCGTCGAAGACAGTGAATGCGGCTCATACGTGTGTATCGCCCCACTACACCCCAATGAACGAGGAACTACACATGGCTACCCCACAGGAAAATCTTATCGACTGGCTTCGCGATGCCCATGCAATGGAGCAACAGGCCGAAAGAATGCTCACCGCGCAGGCTGAGCGCCTGGAGCACTATCCGGAGCTCAAGCGCCGGATCGAGCAGCACATCGAGGAAACGCTCGGTCAGCAGGAGCTGGTTGGTGAATGCCTGGCCCGTTATGGAGAAAGCCCGTCAACCCTGAAGGACCTGACCGGAAAAGTCATGGCGTTTGGTCAAGCGGTGATGGGGCCGATGATGAGCGATGAAGTGGTGAAAGGCGCGATGTCCGGCTACGTGTTCGAGAACGTGGAAATCGCGACTTACACGGTATTGATTGCCGCTGCGCAAGCGGCCGGCGATGCGCAAACCCAACAGGCATGCGAGCGGATCCTGCCGCAGGAGCAAGCGATGGCAGACTGGTTGCTGAAGCATATGCCGCAGATTACCAAGGCCTTTCTGAGCCGCTCCGAAAACCCCGATCTAGAAGCCAAGAAGTGACCGTAAACGGCCTCAGCCGCTTCGGCGGCTGAACCATCTGCTGCCTGCGGATTAGTGTTTATAGGCAAGGTATCGCTCATGACGACAGCTCATCCGTAACCTTGAACTATTTACTCGCAGCCACCCGTCGTGGCGCGCAAATAAACAAAGAATCTTTAGGTTCCGGGTCTTATCGAAACTTATGTCTGCGCCATTGCCCGCAGTGGCAAACGCGCAAAAACCTGAGTTTGAGGAAACCCGCATGTTTTTACATAACAAAAGACTTCAATACACCGTCCGTGTAGCCCAGCCCAATCCGGGACTCGCCAATCTTCTGCTGGAACAGTTCGGCGGCGCTCAGGGCGAACTGGCCGCAGCGGCCCGTTACTTCACCCAGGCACTGGCCGAGGAAGATCCGGGGCGCAAGGATTTGCTGATGGACATTGCCACTGAAGAGCTGAGCCATCTCGAAGTGGTCGGCTCGATCATCGTCATGCTCAATAGAGGTGCCAAGGGCCAAATGGCCGAAGGTGTGCAGGAGGAAGGCGAGCTGTATCGCAGCATCAATGGTGCCGGTAACGATTCCCATATCACCAGCCTGCTGTATGGCGCCGGTGCTCCGCTGATCAACTCTGCCGGGGTTCCCTGGACCGCCGCCTATGTCGACTCGATCACCGAACCCACCGCCGATATGCGCTCCAACATCGCTGCCGAAGCCCGGGCCAAGATTGTCTACGAGCGCTTGATGAATGTGGTCGACGATCCCGGAATCAAGGACGCGCTGGGGTTTCTGATGACTCGCGAGATCGCGCATCAGAAGTCGTTTGAAAAAGCCCTGCACTCGATCCAGCCAAACTTCCCGCAGGGCAAGTTGCCCGGCATGCCGGAATTCGCCAACAAGTACTTCAGCATGTCCAGCGGCGAACCGAATCTTCGCGGCCCCTGGAACAGCGATGAGGAGTTCGAGTACGTCGAAAATCCACAGCCGGCGGTGGATGGCGGCGATGGCACTGCTTCCGTGATGCTCGACGAAGAGGACGTGCTGACCCTGACCATGATGAAAGAGCGTACCCAGTCTGACCCGCAAGCCGATCCGATCACCGCTGCGGAACTGGGCTCTGGACTTGTGCAAGGCAAGGACGCTTGAGCCATTGGTTGTAGCGCCACCTGAAACAGATTGGCATGGCACGATATTGGATTGTGTGCCGTGCCAGCACTGGCAGCATTCCCCCCGTTCCCGCACAATCTCGGCGTCTCGCCAGGCCTCCTCTCCGACAGGTCTGGCTACCCCCTGAGTTTGAGGAAACCCGGCATGAATGCACTGGAGTGGAACGAAGCCGCTTTGGCGAAATACCTCTCGACCCATCCGACCTTGCAGGATGAAATCAAGAACCTCAGCCCTGAAGAACAGAAGCAGCAAACGCAATGGGCGTTCGAGGATGAAGCAGAGCACCTGGGCATCGAGCCCTGGGAGCTGGCCTTGGAACTGGTTGCAGAATCCCCCGAACAGCTCAAGAGCATGCGTCTTGAAGCTCATGCACAGGTGGCCGAAGCCCTGGGCATGGACTGGGACGAGTATTGCGAGCTGAACGAAATCGAACAGTAATCCCGGGTTTGAACAAGGAATAGCCGTGTCATGAACCATTCTTCCGAAGCAGGCGCAGCCGTTTATTCTCCCCTGACCCTGAAGTTGTATGACTGGTGGGTATTGGGCGTTTCCAACCGTTTTGCCTGGCAGTGCTCGACCACGGAAGTGTTGCAGCCGTTCTTCAATCGCCATGTTGGCAATCGTCATCTGGATGTCGGCGTCGGCACGGGCTATTACCTGGCCAATGCCGATCTGCCGCTCAGCACAGAAGTCACCTTGCTGGACCTCAACAGCAGCAGTCTGGAAGCTGCCCGCCAGCGGTACGGCCGACCAGGTATACGGGTAATCCAGCACGACGTGTTCAAGCCGTTCAACGCAGATCACGCCACGGGCTATGACTCGATCTCGTTGTTCTATCTGTTGCACTGCCTGCCCGGCACGATGAGCGACAAGGCGCAGGTCTTCGCCAACCTCAAGACCCGCCTGAACGAGAACGGCGTGCTGTTTGGCGCAACCATTCTGGGCGACGAAGCCGGGCACAACGGCTTCGGTAACAAGCTGATGACCGTCTACAACAAGAAAGGCATCTTTGGTAATCGCAGCGATAGCGTCGCCGGCCTGCGCGAGGCGCTGGCCCTGCACTTCAAGGACATCACGGTCGAGGTAAAAGGAAAAGTGGCCCTGTTCACGGCCCGCTCGCCTCTTGCCTGAAGCCCGTGCACGACGTGGCCGGGCAACCCGTTAATGACCGGTCAGTCAGCGCTTTACCTGATGGTTACAGCTGAGTAACGTCTGCCCATCTCAACAATAAGGAATCGCGTCATGAGTGATCTGATCTCGTACCAACTGGAAGATGGTGTTGCCACGCTGACCCTCAACAACGGCAAGGTCAATGCCATCTCGCCCGATGTGATCGCCGCGTTCAATGCTGCGCTGGATCAGGCCGAGACAGATCGTGCGGTAGTGATCGTCACCGGGCAGCCGGGCATCCTCTCGGGCGGCTATGACCTCAAGGTCATGACGTCCAGCGCCGAGGCGGCCATCGGGCTGGTGGCTCAAGGCTCGACGCTGGCGCGGCGCATGCTGGCTCATCCCTTCCCGATCATTGTCGCCTGCCCGGGTCATGCCGTGGCCAAGGGCGCATTCCTGTTGTTGTCGGCCGATTACCGGATCGGGGTCGATGGCCCGTTCAATATCGGCCTCAATGAAGTCCAGATCGGCATGACCATGCACCATGTCGGTATCGAACTGGCCCGCGACCGCCTGCGCAAGTCGGCCTTTCATCGCTCGGTGATCAATGCCGAGATGTTCGACCCCAAGGGCGCGATGGACGCAGGTTTTCTCGACAAGGTGGTCAGCGTCGAGGAGTTGCAGGAAACCGCCCGCAACGCCGCCGTGCAGTTGAAGAAGATCAACATGAATGCCCACAGGAAGACCAAGCTCAAGGTGCGCAAAGCACTGCTCGATACACTTGATGCAGCAATAGAACTCGACAAACAGCATTCGCTCTAAGCTTTACGTGCGATACAGAGAAAGCCCGCCAACGCGGGCTTTCTCTTATGAGCCATGGCGCAAAGTCTTTTTGCATCACTGCCACTATTTGAAAAAGAAGCGATACCGATATGGGCCGAGTTGTTGCAGCAGCGGTTTACAGCAAAGGCAAGAAAGTCAGCAATATCACCCTGGAAGAAGGCGCGGCCTGGGCGGCCAAGCCGGGACACTTTGTCTGGATCGGGCTGGAACAACCCACACCACAGGAGCTGGAAAGCCTCAAGACCCAGTTCAACCTGCACGAACTGGCCATCGAAGATGCGCTGGAAGTCCATAGCCGTCCCAAACTGGAAACCTTCGGCGACGCGCTGTTTATCGTCACGTACGCGCCGGTACGGGAAAACGGCAGGCTGCAGTTCATCGAAACCCATATATTTGCCGGCAAGGGCTACATCATTACCTCGCGCAACGGCCACTCCAAATCCTACGGCGTGGTGCGCCAGCGCTGTGAGGCCAGGCCGTTGCTGCTGGAGCATGGCGAGGACTTCGTGCTCTATGCCCTGCTGGACTTCGTGACCGAGAACTATCAGCCGGTGACCGAAGCCATCCATGCCGAGCTGGAAGAGCTGGAGCAAAGCGTACTGGGCGGTGCGCTGAATGAATCCTATATCCATCGCATTCACTGCCTGCGCCGCGACCTGCTGCGCCTGCGCCGCTATGTGTCGCCCATGGTCGAGGTCGGCGAGGAGCTGCAGAAGCTGAGCTTCCCGTTTATCGACAAGAACATGCGTCCGTACTTTCGCGACGTGGAAATTCACGTCAAGCGGCAAATGGAAGACCTGGGCAACCTGCGCGATATCGCCAGCCAGACCATCGAGATCGGTTTGTTGCTGGAGGCCTCACGACAAAGCATCGTGCAGCGCAAGTTCGCGGCCTGGGCGGCCATTCTGGCCTTCCCCACCGCTATCGCCGGGATCTACGGGATGAACTTCGAGAACATGCCGGAACTGACCTGGCATTACGGCTACTTCGTGGTACTGGGGGTAATCGTGGGGGGCTGCACCGGACTGTTCACCAGCTTCAAGCGCTCCGGCTGGCTGTAACCGAAATGTTGTTCCCGACGCTGATGGCCATGCAGCAGCGTCGGGAAACATTCAGGCTCAGAGCGTGCCCGAATCCTGCTTGTGCGCGACAAATCGCGTCATCCACTCGGCAACCGTGGCGCCGTGATGATCGTGGTTCAGGCTGGCCAGACCCTTGCGATAAATCTGATCGCCCAGTGTCTGCTGGCGCAGATCCAGCAAGGTGCGGGAAAAATCGTGGATGAACTCGGGATGACCCTGGAAGCACAGGACCTGATGATTGATGTGATAAGCCGCGTACTGGCAGAACTCGCTGGAAGCGATCACCGTGGCATTTTCCGGCAGTGCCGTGACCTGATCCTGGTGGCTGATCAGTAACGTCAGCTTGTCCATGGCCGGAGTCATCCACGGCGCCGAAGAAGCCAGTTGATAATGATGAATGCCCACGCCCCAGCCCTGCGTGGCGCGCTCGGTCCGGCCGCCCAGCAACAGCGCCAGCAACTGGTGCCCGAAGCAGATCCCCAGCAGCTTGTCGCCGCGCTCGTACAACTTGAGCAGATAGACCTTGAGCGTCTGAATCCATGGATCGCTGCCAAACGAGTCGGCCTTGCTACCGGTCACCAGATAGGCATCGAATCGCGCGTCTTCGGGAGGATAGATGCCCTGCATCACGTTGTAGACCGTGAGTTCCACGGCCAGCGGCTGGCGCGCAAACAATAACTCGAACATCCGCCCATAACCCTGATATTGCTCAACCAACTCCGGGCGCAGGATGTCGGTTTCCAGAATGCAGATGCGTAACGGCATAAAAAAGGACCTGAAACAGTAAAAAGGCAATAGCGCACGGGCAAAGCCTGCCTTGAATTGCACGATCAAAGCAAGCAGCCAGTATCGCCACGGCCGTCACCCTGTATCGCTTGCAGGGCATGCCTTGGCCAGACGAACGGTAGAAGGCTAACGATATTCCTTCAAGGCCTCTAGCCAAGGCCTGACCATGTTATCAGCTGCTCAAAAATAACCTTTAATCAAAAATACCGGCCTAGCAAGATCAAATAGTTCTAAGCCATGTGCCATGCGGGCTCTAAGGTTAAATCTGTAACAGTAAGGCGCGATAAAAATACAACCAGCGTCAGGTCAGCGGCCACATGGTCGTGACCACCTGTTCATAAGCACCACCTTTGCCAGCTGCCCGATTTCGTACTTGATGAATTCGGTGAGCTTTTGTCGCTCAGGAATAACAACAAAAGGCAGTCAGCCATGTTCAAGCATTCAAAACTACGTCAGGCGGGACTTATCGTATTCGCCACCACCCTTCTATTGATCGTGCCGAATCTGAACCGGTTGTTCGGCTGACCCTCCATGCCCTACCGGAGCGCACATAACTGTGCCAATCTTCCTGTTCGGATGATGGGAGGTGGACTTATGCGTCAATGGATAGCGCTGGTTGTTCTGGGCTGTGCTTTCACTGTGCAGGCTGGCGAGGTCGAGCAGGCCGTAGCGGTGACCGCCCTGAAGGAAGGCAAGCTGGCGGTGGATGTGCGCAGCCAGACCGAGTACGACGCCGGCACCGTTCTCAATGCCGTGCGTGTCGAAGATGCACGCCTGGTCAATCAACTCAAACAAGTGCTCGCCGACCGCAACTCTACCTTTGTGATTTTCAGCAGCTCCAACGAAAAGGCGAGCCGGGCCCAGGACAAGCTGAGGCAAGCCGGTTACTTCAGTGTGATCAACGGCGGCAATTACGAAGAGCTGCACAATGCGCTGTATGACATCAGCGATGATCCGGCGGAGTAGGTATTCACCTGTTCTCTGCAGGATTTAATGCTCGTAGGAGCGAATTCATTCNNNNATGAATTCGCTCCTACGGGGGCATTACCTTACTGGTGCTGCACCTGGATCTGCGTGGCGCTGACCATCGGCGACACCGACACCTTGGCGTGCATGTGCTCGTAACCGCCACCACGGCGCATGCCGCGTACCGGGCAGGCATCCAGGTAATCCAGGCCGACCGCCAGTTTCAAATGCCGCGCCGGGATCGAGAGCTGATTGGTCACGTCGAAGCTGTACCAGGCCCCGTCGATCCAGGCCTCGGCCCAGGCATGGCCGGACAGATGATCGCTGTCGTCGCTGTACAGATACCCGGAAACATAGCGCGCCGGAACGCCCAGGCTACGGGCACATGCGAGGAAGGCATGAGTGTGGTCCTGGCAGACACCTGAACGACCGGCAAACGCCTGCGCCGCACTGGTATCGACTTCAGTCGCGCCGGGCGTGTAGACGATGTGCTGGTTCAGCGCCTGCATCAGGTCGATCAAGCCGGTGCGGTCAGTGCGTTTGTGGCACTCCCTGGCAGCAAATGCACGCATCGCATCGTCGGCTTCCGTCAGGCGGGTAAAACGCAGAAATGGCAATGCCGACTGGCTTTCGTGCTCGGCTTCACGGGTTTCGTCGATTTCGACCTGGCCGCGGGCTCCGATGATGATTGCTTCATGGGGCTCGTCCAGGGTCAGCACATGCAGGATGTTGCCGAACGGATCGATTTGCGCACGCACCGGACGCGGCAGGCTCAGCTGCCAGCTCAGGACCTGCTGGCGTTCGCTGTCATGGGGCGTCAGACGCAGATACTGGATGCTGGCGCGGACCTGATCGTCGTAGTGATAACTGGTCTCGTGGCTAATTGAGAGTCTCATGCAGCCTCCAGGTATGAAATGTGGATAGCGTCACCCAGTTGGGCTACCAGGGGGATAAATTCGTTCAACCACTCATGCAGGCCTTCATCGAGGATCTCGTCGATGCTGGTGTAGCGCAGGCGTGCATCCATTTCCGCAGCCAGGCGCTGTGCCGGCCGGCCATTGGCGCCCGGCAGGCTGGAAAGAATCAGGTCCAGTTCTTCCAGGCAGGCGCGCAGGGAACGCGGTATGTCGGCGCGCAATAGCAACAGCTCGGCAACCTGGCGCGCGCCCGGCGCATCCCGGTACAGCTCGGTGTAAGCCTCGAAGGACGACAAGGCTCGCAGCAAGGCGCTCCACTGGTAGTAACCGGCGGCGGAGTTGTCCGCTGCCGCGTTGGCCTGCGGACCACGCAACTCAAGCATTTCGTAACGGGCATCGAGCATGCGCATGGTGTTGTCGGCACGTTCGATAAAGGTCCCGAGCCGGATGAAGCGAAACGCATCGTTACGCATGATGGTGCCGTAGGTCGCACCGCGAAACAGATGGGAGCGCTCCTTGACCCATTCACAGAAATGGCTCATGCCATAGCGTGCCAGCCCTTGCTCGGCGATCCCGCGAATCTCCAGCCAGGTGGCATTGATGTTTTCCCACATGTCGGCGGTGATTCGGCCACGTACCGCATGGGCACTGGCGCGTGCAGCGCCCAGACAGCTATAGATGCTGGCCGGATTACTGGCATCCAGGGCAAAGAAATGCAGCATGCGTTCGGCATGCAAGGCGCCATGGCGCTCCACGTAAGTGTCCAGGGTGCCGGTGATCAGCAGCGGCATGGCAATTTCGTCCAGCCCGCCGCGCCCGTCCTGGGGCATCAATGACAGCGAATAACTCACGTCCATCATTCGGGCGAGATTCTCCGCTCGCTCCAGGTAACGCGACATCCAGAAAAGATCCGAGGCAGTTCTACTTAACATTGGCAGGCATCCTTAATCCTCGACCACCCAGGTGTCCTTGGTTCCACCACCCTGCGACGAGTTCACCACCAGCGAGCCTTCACGCAACGCTACTCGGGTAAGCCCGCCAGGCACGACGCGGGTTTCGCGGCCGGCAAGGACAAAGGGGCGCAGATCGATATGTCGCGGGGCGATGCCGTTCTCGACGAAAGTCGGACAGGTCGACAGGGACAAGGTCGGTTGGGCGATATAAGCGTGTGGCTTGGCTTTGAGACGGGCGCGGAACGCTTCGATTTCGGCAGCGCTGGCTGCCGGCCCGACCAGCATCCCGTAACCGCCGGAGCCCTGGGTTTCCTTGACCACCAGATCACCCAGGTTGGCCAGCACATGCGACAGCTCTTCAGGCTTGCGGCACTGCCAGGTCGGCACGTTCTTGAGGATCGGCTCTTCATCCAGATAGAAACGGATCATGTCCGTAACGTAGGGATAGATCGACTTGTCGTCGGCGACCCCGGTGCCGATGGCGTTGGCCAGCACCACATTGCCGGACCGATAGGCCGACAACAGGCCCGGCACACCGAGCATCGAATCGGGGTTGAAGGCCAGTGGATCGAGGAACGCATCGTCCAGGCGGCGGTAGATCACATCGACGGCTTTCGGGCCGTCGGTGGTGCGCATGAAGACCCGCTCATCGCGCACGAACAGATCGGCACCTTCCACCAGCTCGACGCCCATTTCCCGGGCAAGGAATGCGTGCTCGAAAAATGCGCTGTTGAAGCGCCCCGGTGTCAGCACCACCACGCTCGGATTGTCCAGATGACTGGAGCTCTTGAGGGTATCGAGCAACAGGTTCGGGTAATGATCGATCGGTGCGATGCGTTGCGCGGCGAACAGCTCCGGGAACAGACGCATCATCATCTTGCGATCTTCGAGCATGTAACTCACGCCGCTCGGAGTGCGCAGGTTGTCTTCAAGCACGTAATAAGTGCCATCGCCGTCGCGAACCAGATCGACACCGGAGATATGCGAATACAGATCACGATGCAGATTCAGGCCCTGCATTGCCAACTGGTATTGCTCGTTGGCCAGCACCTGCTCGGCCGGAATAATTCCCGCCTTGATGATCCGTTGATCGTGGTACAGGTCGGCGAGAAACATGTTCAACGCCTTGACGCGCTGAATGCAGCCGCGCTCGACGACCCGCCATTCACTGGCCGGAATGCTGCGCGGAATCGTATCGAAGGGGATCAGTCTTTCGGTCCCCTGCTCGTCACCATAGAGCGTGAACGTGATCCCGGCGCGATGAAACAATAAATCGGCTTCACGCCTGCGCTGAGCCAGCAGCTCAGGTGGCGTATCACCCAACCAGCGGGCGAACTCCCGATAATGCGGGCGAACCTGGCCGCCAGCGTCGTACATCTCGTCATAAAAGGTGCGGATCATGCCGTACTCCTTGTCACCATGGACCTACAGGCCTTCGCAAGGCCCGTGCCATCGGCATAAACGCTTTGATATCAATGAATTAAGCAAAACAGAGATATTCAACGCACCATTCCTGTGCAATAAATACCCTAGCCAATTCTCCTACGCTTCATTCAGAAGCGTCAGGCAAACACGAAATCTATCACCAGCATAGTCAGTGTTGATTTCCTGGCTAGATATTAGTTCGCCATAATCACCAGCAACCGAGCAAACAAAGGCTTAAACGCCAATTGTGAGGATTTTTTTCTGGAAGCAGGCCAGCACATTTTTTACAAACGAAATTCCCGTTCAGCCACTCCATTGAGTGGCTTTTTTTTGCTCACGGCATTTGTAAGCTGGGTTTGCATGAGCAGCAAAACACCAGGGGAAGGCAGGAATGCAGCCTGTAAAACACGACCGGCCAATCCGGAAATAATCCGCGATTGGCCGGTCGTGATTGACGAGATGGTTCATGCGTGCAGCCTTCTGACCTCCGCAGTGACTCCCCATCCTTCGACTTCACCATCCATCGGTGAAATCACACTCTGAAAGTCTTGCTCGAAGTCGCCGATGCCGTCATACGTGGCATACATCACCTTGCTCAGTTGCAAATGCCAAGCACCGTCGTCACGCACATTGATCTGGGTATTGATGGATTCGCCACGAAATTGTCCTGCAGCCTGCCGCGCCCGTTCCTCATCCGGGAAGACGGCGTAGAACTCGATGGGATAGCTACGTGCAAAATCAAAACCGCCTTCTTTCATGCGGCGCAGTACATGACTGCTGATGTCCTCTTGATAGGCTGTGCTCATGAAACGTCCTCCTATGCAACGATAGATAGAGTTTCAACTCTTCCAGAACGACCACCTGGCTGGAGGTCGCCACACGACAGTTAATCCGACGCGGGGAATCAAGCATGAAGCTGACCAGACCGGGTCTGCTGCAACCCGGGTTTCGACATAAGGAGGCCGACAGGTCGGCCTCGCTTGCAGAGTAGACCCATCTCGGGCCTGCTGCCAAGTGTCTGACACAACACGCCTTTGCAGACGTTGCTGATCAGATGACCTCTGTAATGGAAATGATCTGAACGCTGTTGTGGTCCTTGAGGGTTTTTACCGTAGGTTCTGCGGTACGTCCCTCCAGATCGTTGAGATTCAGCTCATCCGTGACCGGAAACAGAATTGGACGCAGAAGACGTGCCGCAACCTCCTCGCTTGGGCGCTCCTGTGAATCAACATCATGACGTTGCTGCACACCATCCTTATCGAGATACGAAATGGCCCACTGTTTCATCGATGCCTCCAGAACTAAGCCAGAACACTGGCATACATGATCTGGACCCCTGGCCTGCGGCATTCGTTCAAGAAAAGACACGGGCAAAAAAAAGGCCCTCGCAACCAGTGCAGAGGGCCTTCATCTACAGCAGGAAGGGATCAGTTGCGGTTCTTGCTCGCCTCTACCCCGGCGGTATTGTCCAGCAGGCTCTTGGTAGCAGTCTGCAGGAAACTTTCGAGCTTCTGCTTGAGCTCGGCGGTGTCCGGCGCATCGTGAACCACTTCGGCATGCGGGTTGGCACCCAGGGTGTAGGTCATGACCTTGGCAGGCATTTCCGTAGGTTCGATCAGGATACGGTTGCCATGGATAATGGCCACCACCTGCTCGCTGCCCGACGGCTTGATCACACCAAAGCCCTTGTCGCCTTCAGGCAGGTTCAGCAGGTCACGCCCCCAGCACTGGTTGCGCGTCTCGCCACCCAGACGACCCATGATGGTCGGCACCACATCGACCTGAGTACCGACGATGCTGCTGCGCTGGCCGAACTTCTCCTGCACGCCCGGTCCGATCAGCAGCAATGGCACGTTGAAACGACCCAGGTCCATTTCGGTCAGTTGCATCTTGTTGCCAAAGCCATGGTCACCCAGCACAACGAACAGAGTGTTCTTGAAGTAAGGCTCTTTCTTGGCCTTCTCGAAGAACTGGCCCAGCGCCCAGTCGGAATAGCGCATGGCGGTCAAATGCTCGTCCAGCGAACCATGGCCTGTGACACGCTCGACCGGCAGGTTTTCCGGCAAGGCATAAGGCGTGTGGTTGGACAGAGTTTGCAGCAAGGCATAGAACGGCTTGCCGTTCTGGCGGGCCTTAAGCTCTTCTGCGCCGCGGTCGAACATGTCCTGGTCGGAAACACCCCAGGTCGGGTCGGAGAACACCGGATTGACGAAATCCTCACGACCGACAAAGTTGGTCATGCCCTGGTTGCTGAAGAAACCCGACTGGTTGTCCCAGGCAAAGTTGCCGTTGTAGACATACACGTCATCGTAGTTGCGCCCGGCGCTCAGCAGTTGCGGCAGCCCCGACAGCTTGTGGCTGCCTTCAGGCGTCTGCATCAGGTACTCGAAGCCCGGCAGGTTCGGGAAGCACGCCATGGTGGCGAACATGCCCTGGTGGGTGTGGGTGCCGTTGGAGAAGAAGTGATCGAACAGCAGGCCTTCCTTGGACAGTTTGTCGAAGTACGGCGTGATGTTGGCTTTGTCGCCCAGCGCGCCGACCGAGTGGCCCGCGAAGCTTTCCATCAGAATCACCACCACGTTGCGGATCGGCAGCGTGTTTTCTGCCGGCGGCGTGAAGTCGCGACGCACGGCGGCAGTGTTCGGATCGATCAGCCGGTCATGGGGAGTCAGCAGCATGTTGCGCACGACCTGCTGGGCCTCGGGCTGCGGCAAGGTGGCTTTCCAGATATTGTCGCGTTCTTCGGACATGCGGCTTTTCGCTGCCGTGATCAGCGTCAGCGTACCGTTCAGGCCCAACTGGTTGGCGAAGTTGGAGTCGGTGGTGTAAGCATCGCCCCAGCGCAGCGGCGGGCCCTGACGCAGGGTGCCACGCGCGGAAATCACCGCGATCACCAGCACGATGAAGAACACGCCGACCCGCATGTACCAGGGTGCAACCGAGCGATTGCTGGCACTGCCCACACTGAGCCCGCGACCCGGACGGGTCACCCGGTCAATGCCTTTGAACACCAGGCTCAACAGCCAGGTGACCAGCGCCCACGCCAACAGGTAGCGCACGACCGGGAAGCCGTACCAGAGCATGCTCAGCACGGTCTTCGGATCTTCCTTGACGTACTGGAACACCAGACCGTTCAGGCGCTGGTGAAACTCACGGTAGAAATCCATCTCCATCAGGCCCAGGAACAGCGTGATGCTGCCGACCAGGGTCAGCCAGAACCGGAAGAAACCCCGTGCAGCCATGGCCCGGACACTGAACAGCGACAGCATCAACGGGATCAGCAGATAGATCGTCAATCGCAGGTCGAAACGCATGCCGTTGAACAGCGCTTCGATAAAGGTCGATGCCGGCGTATCGCCAATCATTTCACGGTTGTAGACCAGCAGCCCGATACGCAGCAGGGTGTACATGACCATAAGGGCCAGGCCACTGAGCAGGATGTAGGCCAGATGCGATTTTACGTTGGGGTTGTTCAGGCGGGACAAAGCTTGCCGGTGTGTCTGGGCGTCCGTGTTAGCCATGTTTGTCAGGATCCGGTGAATTCAGGAGTTGAGTGCGCACATGCTGCACCTGCCGACCTGGAACAGAAGGCAGCGCATAAGGGGGCAATATTCTGGGCAAGCAAGTGTGAAAAATTTGTCAGGCGCTGCAGGCAGCCACGGGGACAGGCCAGCAGCGTCCTGCTCAAGACTCAGTCATTGCTGGGCTTGTTCACTGCCTGCAGCACATATTGCGGCAGGGCAAAGGCACCCATATGGATTTCCGGGTTGTAGTAGCGGGTAACAATGCCGCTGCCGACAAAGCGCTGGCGCAGGGTTTCCAGTGGCAGCTTGCGGTAGGACGTATTGGTCGAACCCCAGGCGAAGGTCATGGCGCCGCCGATATAGGTCGGGATGGCTGCCTGATAGAAATGCCAGTCGGAAAACAGGCCGTTCATGCGGCCGGCAGTGGTCTGCACTCCGCTCAACTGCATGAAAGGCGTACCGTTCTGGGTGACCAGGATGCCGTTTTCGTTCAGGCAGCGATGGCAGGCCTGATAGAAGTTTTCCGAGAACAGTACTTCACCCGGACCGATCGGGTCGGTGGAGTCGGAGATGATCACGTCGAACTTTTCTTCGGTGGTCGCGACGAAGCGCATGCCGTCGTCGATCACCAGGTTCAGGCGCGAGTCCTCGAAGGCACCGCTGGAGTGGTTGGGCAGGAATTCCTTGCACATTTCGACCACGGTGGCATCGATCTCGACCATGGTGATGTGTTCGACAGTCAGGTGCTTGGCGACTTCGCGCAGCATGCCGCCGTCGCCACCACCGATGATCAGCACGCGCCTGGCCGCGCCATGCGCCAGGATCGGCACGTGGGTCAGCATCTCGTGGTAGATGAACTCATCGGCTTCGGTAGTCTGGATGACGCCATCCAGAGCCATTACCCGGCCCATGCGCGGGTTCTGGAAAATCACCAGGTGCTGGTGCTCGGTACGCACTTCATGCAGCATTTTTTCCATACGAAAGCGTTGGCCGTAGCCTTCGTACAATGTTTCCTGATAATCGCTCATGGGTAAGCTCCCGCTAAAGACTGATGACAGGACGGCCGACCGCCCACAAGAAAGGCGCGCATTCTACGTTGCGAACGATGACAGGTCGAACCTCTATCGCGGATAAAGCGGCCTGTGCTGAGAGAGTGCAACCTGTGTGGGAACGGATTCATCCACGAAAAATGCCTGATGATGCATGACCTGAATCACCGCCTTGCGGGTAAATCCGCTTCTGAACAGAGTGCAACCTTTGTCTCAGATGCGCACATTGCCGCGCGGACCGGCAATTGCCCAGATGATCAGACCCAGGACCGGCAACAGCAGAATCAGCAGGACCCAGAGGATTTTCATCCCGGTGCTCGCGCTGCTTTTCAGTACGTTGATGATGGCCCAGATGTCGAGAGCCAGAATGAGCAAGCCGATCAGGCTATTGAAAGTAGAGCCCATGATGTTGTCCCTGATTGAGTGAGTCGTTCATGGAGAATAGTCAGCTCCATTGAACCAACGGCATATTTTCATGCTCGGAAATTGAATCCACTATCCTTTGATTCATTGTTTCCAGACAGGCCACCCTTAATGCAAACACCCCTGCAACCCCGAACGCTCTGGGCATCCTGGTCGGCTCAGTTCCAGACCAGCCCGTTGGTCAGCCTGGGATTTCTTCTGGCGCTGCTCATCATTATCGGTCTGGGCGTAGCCAGCCTTTATAACGCCTTCTATGGCAGCAACCAGAACAATCTGGGCGCGGCCCTGATCGGCGGGACCGCAGGTTTTGCAGCCACCGCACTGGGCGCGGTGATGGCCGTCGCGTTCCGCAATATCAGCCAGCGTACCCAGGACATCATGCTCGGTTTTGCTGCCGGGATGATGCTGGCTGCCAGTTCCTTCTCCCTGATCCTGCCGGGCCTGGCCGCCGCCCGGGAAATCACCGGCAACGGCCCGCTCGCCGCCGCCACGGTGGTGACCGGGCTGGGCCTGGGTGTACTGCTGATGCTCGGGCTGGACCACTTCACGCCCCATGAACATGAAAGCGTCGGGCGACAAGGCCCCAATGCCGACCGCATCAACCGGGTCTGGCTGTTCGTGCTGGCAATTACCCTGCACAACCTGCCGGAAGGCATGGCGATTGGCGTCAGCTTTGCCGGAGGCGACATGAATGTCGGCCTGCCGCTGACCACCGCGATTGCCATTCAGGATATTCCCGAAGGGCTGGCAATTGCCCTGGCGTTGCGGGCAACCGGTCTATCGGCGTTCAAGGCCATGCTGGTGGCGATTGGCTCAGGCCTGATGGAGCCTCTGGGCTCGATGATCGGCCTGGGGATTTCCAGCGGCTTTGCGATTGCCTACCCGCTGAGCCTGGGTCTGGCAGCCGGTGCGATGATTTTCGTGGTGTCTCACGAAGTCATCCCCGAAACCCATCGCAACGGGCACCAGACATCTGCGACCCTGGGCCTGATGCTGGGATTCGGGGTGATGATGTTTCTCGATACCGCGCTGGGTTAAGCCCTGGCTTTCAACGCTGACAACGAAGAAGCGGCATGGATGCCCGCTGTTGCCGCCAGTTCCAGCACCCGCGCTTCATCACAGCCATAGACCAGCACAGCCTGCAGCTCGTCATCCAGCGGCTGACTGAAGTCCACCAGCACATAGCCGCCCATTTCCTTGTTCATGCTGCTCAGCTGAATCTGGATACGGTTGAGGGCTGTCAGCGCCTCCACCTTGGCCAGTTGCCTGGGCTTGATATTGAAAGCGACGTCCTTGCCGAACGACTGGACGATCTGCTCAAACAGGTCAATGTAGCTATCGGCCTGGAACAGCACGGTTTCCGGCAGGCTGCCGACTACCACCCACTCGCCCAGAGGAATGGGGAAGGTTTCGTCATAATTGATATCGGGATTGGCCGCCAGAAAGGCTTGCGGGTCGGCATAAGCCTGGGCGGCTTCGTCGGCGATGCGCGCAATTTCATCCTCACCCATGCAACCCGAACTGATTTTGCCGATTAATTCAATGAGGGAGTCTTTCATGGGTGAGATCCTGATAGCGGTAAAAAACAAGGCGCGCAGGATAACGGGAATCTCTGCGCACCTCTATCGATTCAGGATCGGACGCTCTCAAACGCCGTGTTTGCTCAATTGCGCGGCGGTTTCCGTCGCCCCCATCGCCTGCGCAGCGGCCAGCGCATTGACACCCTTGGCATCGCGGGCCTGCGGGTTGGCCCCCTTGCCGATCAGGTAATCGACGATTTCCGTGCGATTGAACATCGCCGCCATCATCAAGGCAGTACGGCCGTCAGCCGAGGAGCCCTCTACATCCGCACCCGACTCGACCAGCAGCTTGACCACCGCCAGGTCGCCCTTGAACGCCGCGCCGGCAATCGGGCTCTGTCCGTTATCGTTACGGATTTCCGGATCGGCCTTGTGTTCGAGCAGAACCCGGACCGCTTCCTGATGACCGTAATAACTGGCCAGCATCAGCAACGTATCGCCCTTGTGATTGCGCAGGTTGGCAGGCAGGCCCTTTTCCAGAAGCCGACTCAGCATCAGCGCATCGCCCTGACGGGCCACCTCGAATACCTGCTCGGCGAACTCGGCAGCTTCGTCGTCGCTCATGGTTTTCGGGGCATGGGTGTTTGGATCGGTCATGAATTACTCCCTGGCGCAAGGTTATCGGGGGGGTGAAGGGAACCCGAATCCACTTGCAACGCTCAATACATTGGGCGCCAGTCTTGCCAGCTATGGGTGACAGGTCAAGCTATGCGTCCAATAGGAATATATTCCCCACCCGCAAATCCTCATCGGTAACCAGCAAAATGCAGGATGCCCGATGGCCATTCATGCATTTTGCACGAAACATGAAAATTATCATATTTACAAGTTATTGATTTTAAAGGATTTTATTTAAGCCCAATGCTGGCATGGACACTGCAACAGTACTCACAAGCTTGTTATCCCGTGAGCAATGGAGCCGCTAGACATGTCCTTTATCCAAGAAAAATTCGCTTCCGTATTCTCCAGCCATACCGTTACCGCCCAGCCTCGTCCGGACGGTGGTGTGCTCTTGACCCTGCGCGATAACGAAGGCAAACAGATTCGACGTTCCATCTCCTATGCCCAACTGAATACACCAGTTCAGCTTGAATGGGTCATCAGTGCCATTCGCCGTGATCTTGCAGCCCAGGCCAGTGAGCTACCTGCAATCTCGATGCTGCAAAGCCAGCACCGCTTTGATTTGCCGACCTATCACACCCGCTGATCGAACGAGTCATTTGTGCCGCCGATGATCTTCGGCGGCGACTCAGGCTACGCCCGCTCTCCCTTGTTATCCGCGACGATATTTTATTCTCGCGGTTTTTTTTGCCTGTTCATTTGATCAAGCCGCGACACAAGGCCTCTCCCACCGCCTGTGCCCGGTTGGCCACGCCCAATTTGCTGTAGATCATCTTGAAGTGATACTTGATCGTCGATTCGGAGACATCCCGGATCAGTGCGATTTCCCAGGCAGTCTTGCCATCACGCGCCCACTGCAGGATTTCCAGCTCCTTGCCGGTCAAGCCATGGGAGCGAAACCGGGTTCCCCTGCCGACCATGTGCAGGACCGGCACCAGACTGCTGAGCAAATAACGGTCATCGGTGGTCGCACCACGCTGCATCGCACTCAACGTACAGACCGAAGTCACGCCACTGACGCCACGGCAATTGCTGGAATAGCCGTAGGACAGCGCTGGCATCAATTGACATGCCTCAACCGCAGCGTTGTAGCAGTCCGGTGCCTGATATTGTTTGAAAGCCTCTCGCCAATCCAGGAAGCCCTGCATATTGCGGTAACAGCGGATAACCGGATCTTCCGTCAACAGCCGCCGGTTTCGATAAAGATCACCCCAGATATCCTCGACATTGGAAGTGATGAAGGTCAGCAGCAGCGAGCCCTTGAACTGGTAGAACATCGCCCGCTCACAACGGCACTCGTGCCGGAGCCATTGAAGCGCGTTCTCGATAGCCACCTGACCATCGTCCTCGGAAATACTGCTCACCATCTGCTGTATCAATAAACCCATGGTTGTATTTACTGTCCTGGCACTGCACATCGCTGCCGCTCCTGTGTCGCCCCTCTGCTCTTGTGCACAGCTGGTTTAATGAGTGATCAGGGGCAATGGCAGCCAGAACTTACACGAATAATTACGTTTAAAAACACGTATCGAAACAAACAGGATTGATGCACAAACAGACAGGCACGGGCCTACTTGAAAGCCGGATAACACTGACAGAAACACAAAGGCAGGGGCGAACTCATTGGCAAAGAGCCCGGTGAAATGTACCGGGATCTTCGCGGATGAATCCGCTCCTGCGCTGGGTGTATAGGGGATGGATCAGAACTTTTCCGGGGCGATCACGGCAAAACTGGTAACACACTCATGGCCGCCCAGTGCGCCGCCGGCGCGTACCAGGCCACAGGTCGCCATGCCTGCCGCCTGAGCAGCATCGAGTTCTTCGACGATATCCGACAGGAACAGAATCTCTTCTGCCGGACGACCGATGGCGGCAGTAATGGTGCGATAGGACTGCGCTTCACGCTTGGGGCCGGAAGTGGTATCGAAATAGCCACGGAACAAGCCGGACAGATCGCCCGCTTCCGAACACCCGAAAATCAGTTGCTGCGCCTGGATCGAGCCGGAAGAGTAAACGTAGAGTTCATAGCCTTCCTGATGCCAGCGCTTGAGGGCTTCGACCGCATCGGGGTAGACATGGCCCTTGAGTTGCCCGGCGTTATAGCCCTGTTCCCAGACCATGCCTTGCAAGGCCTTGAGCGGAGTGGCCTTGCGGTCCTGGGCAATCCAGTCGAGCAGAATCCCGATCACCCGCTCGACATCGGCGTCAGGCTCGTTGCTTTCCAGGCGCACAGCTTGCAACTGCGCGGCTACCGCTGGCTTTTCGGCCTGCTGGCGAACGAAATCGGGCAAGTGCCGGGCCGCGAACGGGAACAACACATCGAACACAAAGCTCACTGCACTGGTAGTGCCTTCGATATCCGTGAGGATGGCTTTGATGGACATCAGGGATTGGCTCCTGGGTAAAAATGGCAGACTGGCTCCTACGCTGCAGGAGCGAATTCATTCGCGAAAGAATCAATCATCCAGCCGCGGAAAACGACCGGCAATATCCTCGCCGGTGAAATTCGCCACCCAGCCTTCCGGGTTGTTGAACAGGCGAATGGCGACGAAATGTGGATTCTCGCCCATATCGAACCAGTGCCGCGTTCCGGCCGGTACCGAGATCAGGTCGTTCTTTTCGCACAGCACGGCATACACGTAATCATCGATGTGCAGGGTGAACAAGCCACGCCCGGCGACAAAGAAGCGCACTTCGTCTTCGCCATGGCGATGCTCTTCAAGAAACTTGGCGCGCAGCTCGGCTTTCTGCGGATGATCGCTGTTGAGGCTGATCACATCGACCGTGACATAACCGTGCTCGGTCATCAGCTTGTCGATCTGCGTGCGGTAGGCACTGATCACTTCTTCCTGACTGGCGCCGGGCGTAATGGGCGTGGCTGCCTGCCAGCGATCAAAGGCAACGCCGTGTTCGGCCAGGGTCGAAGCGATATCCTCCAGATGGGTCAGCACCTTGTTGGGCACTTCTGGGCTGGAAACGTGATAAACGGACAGGCTGCTCATGGCAAATTCCTCGGCTGGAAACATACCTCCGGCTTTTACAGGCCGTTCAGGCGGGGTTCCCTGATTAACGGTTAAAGGTCAGCGATTCAAGACCGTGCGCATTTTCAACTCACACTCGAACAGAAACTCGAACGCTTCGATCTGACGCAGTGCATCACTCATCTTCGCGCCCCAGGTGTACAAGCCATGTCCGCGGATCAGGTAGCCGGCACACTCGGGATGCGCATCGAGCCAAGGCTGCACCTTTGCGGCCAGACGGGCAATATCCTGATCGTTATCGAAAATCGGCACCACCACCCGGGACTCATGGGTGACCACACCGCTGAAGGCCTTCTGCAGTTCGTAATCCTCGAACACCAGATGATCGGCATCGGTCAGGCGCGACAGCACGGTCGCATTCACCGAATGCGTATGCAGCACGGCGCCCACTTCGGGCCTGCAGCTGTAAAGCTGGGTATGCAACAGGGTTTCGGCGGACGGTTTCTTGCCGGGCTCAAGGCTGTTGCCGCCAAGGTCGGTAGCCAGCACATCGTCGCTGCCCAACTGGCCCTTGTGCTTGCCGGACACGGTCAACAGCGCTTCGCTGGCCGACAGGCGTACGGAATAGTTGCTGCTGGTCGCTGGCGACCAGCCGCGTCCATACAGGAACCGCCCGGCTTCGATGATTTGCAGGCTGAGTTGTTCGCGGGTCATACACCCTCCTCTTTCTTTGCTGTAGCAATCATGACGGCTGCGACGAATGCCGCAAGGCTGGCAATGGCGAAGGTCCAGAACGGCCCGAGCACATTCCAGCTATAGCCCGAGTACAACGCCCCCAGAGCGCCGCCGACACCGGACAGGGCGGAATACAACGCCTGCCCCTGCCCTTGCTGGCGCGAACCGAAGCTACGTTGCACGAAATGGATGGCAGCCGCGTGAAAACTGCCGAAAGTCGCCGCATGCATGAGCTGGATCGCCAGCAACGCCAGCAGATGTTCGGCAAAGCTGCCCAGCAGTAACCAGCGCAGCGAGGCCAGCAGAAAACTGGCCATCAGAACCTGACGCACGGAAAAACGCTGCAGGATCCGGCTCATGCCCATGAACATCAGAACCTCGGCCACGACCCCGAGAGCCCATAACACGCCAATCACGCCGCGACTGTAGCCCAGTTGCTCCAGATGCAGGGTCAGGAAGGTGTAATACGGTCCGTGGCTGAGTTGCATCAAGGCCACACAGGCATAGAACACCAGCACACTGGGGCGGGTCAGTTGCTTGAGAAAACCGCCCGCATCGGGTTGCTGGGCCGAGAACACTGGTTGCGCATTGGGCACCCACCAACTGCTGATCAGGATACCGGCCAGGATGATCAGCAGTACCTGCGGAAACCAGTCCAGGCTGAACCACTCGAACACCGCCCCCAACACCACCACGGCCAGGATAAAACCAATGGAGCCCCACAACCGGATCTGGCTGTAGCGCGCTGGCTGGTCGCGCAGATGCGCGAGGGTAATGACTTCAAATTGCGGCAGGATGGCGTGCCAGAAAAACGAATACAGCGCCATGACCAGCGCCAGCCAGACGTAGCTCTTGTCCAGCAGGATCAGGGAAAAGGTCAACAAGGCGCAGACGGCACCAAAACGCACGATCAACAGGCGCTGCCCGGTGTAATCGCCCAGCCAGCCCCACAGATTGGGCGCGATGCAGCGCATCAGCATCGGGATGGCGACCAGTTCGCCGATCCGCGCACTGGAGAAGCCCAGATGATGGAAATACAGGGCCAGAAAGGGCGCAATCGAGCCCAGCATGGCGAAGTAGAAGATGTAGAAGCTGGACAGCCGCCAATAAGGCAGCTGTCCGGCAGGCAGTGGCGCCACGTCAGTCATCCATAAACGGAGCGCCAGCGCGCATTACAACTGGCCCAATACAGGCGTGTTGACGCTCACGTCGGCGTTTTGTCCACGGTGGCGCAGCAGGTGGTCCAACACGACGATAGCCATCATTGCCTCGGCAATCGGCGTGGCGCGAATGCCAACACACGGGTCATGGCGGCCCTTGGTGATGACGTCCACCGGGTTGCCATCGACATCGATGGAGCGGCCCGGCGTGGTGATGCTGGAAGTCGGCTTGAGCGCCAGATGCGCCACGATCGGCTGGCCGGAGGAAATGCCACCCAGAATGCCGCCCGCCTGATTGGACAGGAAACCTTCCGGCGTCATCTCATCGCGATGCTCGGTGCCGCGCTGGGCGACACAATCGAAACCTGCACCGATTTCCACGCCCTTGACCGCATTGATGCTCATCAGCGCATGGGCCAGCTCGGCGTCCAGACGGTCGAAGATCGGCTCGCCCAGACCCGGCATCACGCCTTCGGCGACCACGGTGATTTTCGCGCCGACCGAATCCTGGTCGCGACGCAACTGGTCCATATAGGCTTCCAGCTCCGGCACCTTGTCCGGATCGGGGCAGAAGAATGCGTTTTCCTCGACCGAATCCCAGGTTTTGAACGGAATCTGGATCGGGCCCAGCTGGCTCATGTAGCCACGAATGACAATGCCCTGGGTCGCCAGGTACTTCTTGGCGATGGCACCTGCCGCAACCCGCATGGCCGTTTCACGCGCCGAACTGCGACCGCCGCCGCGATAGTCGCGGATGCCGTACTTGTGATGGTAGGTGTAGTCGGCGTGAGCCGGACGGAACAGATCCTTGATCGCCGAGTAATCCTTGGATTTCTGGTCGGTATTGCGAATCAGCAGGCCGATGGACGCGCCGGTAGTCTTGCCCTCGAACACCCCGGAAAGGATTTCGACTTCATCGGCTTCCTGGCGCTGGGTGGTATGGCGGCTGGTGCCGGGCTTGCGCCGGTCCAGATCGCGCTGCAGGTCTTGCAGGGACAGCTCGAACCCCGGCGGGCAGCCGTCGACGATAGCGACCAATGCCGGGCCGTGGCTTTCGCCGGCAGTGGTGACAGTGAATAGCTTGCCGAAAGTGTTGCCGGACATGCGGGCGCTCCGAGAAATCAGCGAAAAAACCAGATCAAACAAATCAAGCGCGCCAGTATACGCAGGCTCGCCGCGCAGTTCATCCTCGAACCTTATGCAACGGCGCGCGTCAAAGCGAAACCTCAACCAATGATGGCCTTGCGATGCTACCTGGCATTCCCCCGATTCGAGCCCTGAACGCCCTGCGAATGCTGGCCATGACCCTGTGCATGCTGGCCGGTGTGGCCAACGCGGCGGCACCCGCCATCGGCCAGCGTCCGATCAGCGTGGACACGGAGAACGGCAAGCTGTTCGGCACCCTGCTGCTCCCGCAGTCCAGCAAATCGGTGCCTGTGGTGCTGATCATTGCCGGCTCCGGCCCGACCGACCGAGACGGCAACAACCCGGAAGGCGGACGCAACGACAGCATGAAACGCCTGGCTATCATCCTGGCCAAGAACAACATTGCCAGCCTGCGCTACGACAAGCGCGGGGTAGCGGCCAGCAAGGCGGCAACCCCGGACGAGCGCAACCTGAGTGTCGAGGGCTATGTTGCCGATGTGCAAGCCTGGGCGCGGAAGCTCAAGGCCAACCCGCGTCTCGGCCCCTTGATCCTCCTGGGCCATAGCGAAGGGGCGCTGGTGGCGGCACTGGCCGCTGAAAAGGCTGGCGCACAGGCCGTGATATCGGTTGCGGGCACGGGTCGCCCGGTGGATCAGGTCCTGCGCGAACAGTTTCGTGAGCGCCTGCCGCCTGAACTGCTGCAGCGCAGTAACCAGTTGCTGGACGAACTCAAGGCTGGCAAGACCGACGACAATGTACCCGAGGCGCTGGAGGTCGTGTTCCGGCCCAGCGTGCAGCCTTATCTGATTTCCCTGTTTCGCCAGGACCCGGCTGCCGCATTCGGCAAGCTGCAAATGCCTGCGCTGATCATTCAGGGGCGCAACGATATACAGGTCAGCGTCAATGATGCACTGCTCCTGAAAAAGGCCAGGCCCGATGCAGAACTGGCTCTGATCGATGGCATGAACCATGTACTGCGCATCGTTCCGGACGACCTGGAGCAACAGATGCTGTCCTACAGAAACCCGACCTTGCCACTGGCGAGCGAGCTTTCGGCGCACATCCTGCGCTTTATCGGTGCACTGCCGGGTGCCTGAGCGCAAGATTTGACGCCAGTAAAACCGCCAGCCCTTCAGACTTGGCAAAGTTGGCCGATAGGGGTGTGCTGGCATTGTGTTTGCTGCACAAGGCCATGGACAGGATCACCGTGAATGACTGACGCAAATACCATGACCGAAAAAGCCGAAGCCCCCAAGGTCGAAGCCGAAGCGCCGCCGCCCCAGCCCTGGGAAGATGTGGTGCCCGAGAGCTTCCAGATGCTTCGCCTTTCGCCGCTGCCAACCGACCGCGCAACCGGTGGGCGGCCGCTGCGCTTCGTGCAGTTTGGCCGTGCCGAGCGCCATAGCAAGGAACTGAGCCTGCTGCGGATCAATATCCAGTTGCCCGGGCAGCGGGTACGCAAGGAACAGAACAATCTGGATGTCTGGGTCGATCACCAGAAACACATGGTGCGCTTCGGCCCCGAATCGGGATTGCAGATCGAACCCTGGAACCGTGGCCTGGGACGTTTCCTGATCGCCCATGCGGTGCACTGGGCACAGAAGAAATGGTCATCCTACAAGATCGAAGGCGTTGCGCTGGCGAGCAAGGACGGCCTGAACGAAGACACGCGCCTGCGCCGCGATCACTTCCTGCGTACCCTGGGTTTTGAAGTGGTGTATGCCGATGCCCAGCACATGAAAGGCAGCATCAAGGATGTTCACGTCGGCAATCTGCACAGCACCTGGAACAACGACAAGGTGCAGATCATCGAAATCCTCGAAGCGTCGCACATGCTGGAAAAGGCCGAGCAGAACCTGATCGAGCAGGAAGTGGTGATTCGCGCCCACGAAGACCGGGTCAACAAGTACAAGCGCGAAGACAGCGGTTTGCGCTTCACCATCGCCTGTCTGGTGACGTTTGCGGTGTTTCAGGCTGGCCTGCTGATCTGGATTGCCACCCACCGTTGATGCAAGGCGGGGTTTTGTACCCCGCCTGTTCTCTGATTTCAGATTCGCGAATCGAACAGTGCCTGATGCTCGCGGCACTGTTCGGCGGTCAGCATGAACACACCATGGCCACCGCGCTGGAAGTCCAGCCAGGCGAAATCCACTTCCGGATACAGCGCCTGGACATGCACCTGGCTGTTGCCCACTTCGACAATCAACAAACCTTTCTCGGTCAGGTGATCGGCCGCCTGGCTGAGCATGCGCCGCACCAGATTCAGACCGTCGCTGCCACAGGCCAGCGCCAGTTCCGGTTCGTGCTGGTATTCATCGGGCATGTCGGCAAAGTCTTCGGCATCGACATACGGCGGGTTGGAAACGATCAGGTCGAAGCGCTGCCCCGGCAGACCATCGAAGCCATCGCCCTGCACGGTGTAGACGCGCTCTTCCACGCCGTGACGCTCGATATTCTGATTGGCGACTTCAAGCGCCTCGAACGACAGGTCGGCCAGGACCACTTCGGCCTCGGGGAACTCGTCGGCACAGGCGATACCAATGCAACCGGAGCCGGTGCACAGGTCCAGAATCCGCGCCGGTTCAGACGCCAGCCAGGGCGCAAAGCGCTCTTCGATCAGTTCGGCAATCGGCGAGCGGGGAATCAATACGCGATCGTCGACAATGAACGACATGCCGCAGAACCAGGCCTCTCCCAACAGGTAAGGCGTGGGCACGCGCTCGTCGATGCGACGCTTGATCAGGCGCTGCAGGTCAGCGATTTCGTCGACTTCAAGGCGGCAGTCCAGATAGCTGTCGGCAATTTCCCAAGGCAGGTGCAAGGCGCCCAGCACCAGTTGCCGCGCTTCATCCCAGGCATTGTCGGTACCGTGCCCGAAAAACACATCTTCCTCGTGAAAGCGGCTGACAGCCCAGCGGATATGGTCACGCACGGAGCGCAAACGGGAAGTGATCATGGACAAGCTCCTTGGGGAAACGTTCTGGCAGGCCGGAAGTGTCCACCATTAGTCGCCCTTCATCAAGGCGAACCGCCACTAAACGCCACGCCAGACGGCCCTGCAGCCCAACAAAACCGGGGCTTGTGATTGTGGAGATTCACAGAATCGCTCAGCCAGAGGAGAATGTCGCAAAAGCCCCACCCGAAGGAGCCCGCTGGATGTCATCTTTAAAGACCATGTTTCAACTCAGCGGCCGTGTTCATGCACCGGCCAACCTGAGCAATGCCACGCTGATTATCATCGACGCCCAGAAAGAGTACCTCAGCGGTCCTCTGGCCCTGAGCGGCATCCATGAAGCCCTGGATAACATCGGCCAACTGGTGGCCAAGGCCCGTGCGGTAAAATGCCCCATCGTGCATGTGCGCCACCTCGGCACTGTGGGCGGTCTGTTCGACCCGCAGGGTGAACGCGGGCAACTGGTCCCGGAGCTGGTGCCACAGGGCGACGAGCATCTGGTGGAGAAGCGCCTGCCCAATGCCTTCAACGGCACCGGCCTGCATGAGCTGCTGCAAAGCCTGGGGCATCTGGACCTGATCGTCTGCGGCTTCATGAGCCATTCGAGTATCAGCACCACCGTACGCGCGACCAAGGATTACGGTTATCGCTGCACCCTGGTCGACGATGCCTGCGCCACCCGCGACCTGCCCGGTCCCAATGGCGATGTCAGCGCGCATGATGTGCATCGCACGGAAATGGCGATCATGGCGGACAACTTCGCCACTCTGGCACTGACCAAAGACCTGATCTGACGACATGCGGCCTGCGTGGTTGTGTGAACCCTCTCACATAACCGCCCATCCCTTTGACCCCTCCCCTTCAGCGAAACCGGGAACAACCTCCTTGGTTTCGGGTCAGAGCGCCGATAACCATTGAGGAAATCGGCATGAAAATATCCGACGGTTTCGATGCCCGCCGCTTGCGCCCCAAACAGCCGGGCCATTGGCGCGTGCGCTTCGGCACCGCGATTGCCACCTTGCTGGTCACCCTGGGCGTCTTGCTGACCATGGCCGGTGCTTCCGGCCTGATCGGCCACCCCCAGGCACTGGGCGATCTGGATGCGACTCCGGCAGGCGCTGGCGTGATTGCTGTCAGCGGACTTCTGGTGCTGTATCTGGGCATCTGGCTATGGCGCCGCTGCCGTCGGCATCGGCGTCGCGCAAGGGGCTTGAGCATGTCCGCGCACTTGATGAAAAAACACGACTGACCCTGCCGCCCTACACGGGTAAACTGGCCTCCTTAGCGGAGGCCCCATGCAAGACGACGATTTTTCCCTGTTCAGAAACGAGACGCGCGGCGTCAAGCCGATCAAGCACGAGCACGCCGATATCGGTAAACCCAGGACCGACCGCAAGCTGCTGGCCAAACTCCGCCAGTCAGCCACGGTACGCACCGATTCGGTCACCGTTGACGGGCTCTCCGACCAGTTCGTGATTGATGTCGGTCCGGAAGATGTATTGAACTGGGCCCGCGACGGTGTGCAGGAAGGCCAGATGCGCAAGCTCAAGCTCGGCCAGATCAGCTTCGAGGGCGGCCTGGACCTGCATGGCATGAGCGTGGAACTGGCCAGGGAAACCCTGTGGGAATTTCTCGCCGAGGCCACCAGGCTGGAAATCCGCTGCGTGCGCGTTACCCATGGCAAGGCTGTGCGCCTGGACGGCAAACGGCCGATGATCAAAAGCCACGTCAACACCTGGCTGCGCCAGCACCCGCAAGTGCTGGGCTTCTGCTCGTGCCTGGCCAAACATGGCGGTGCAGGCGCGGTCTACGTGATGCTCAAGCGCACCATGATGGAAGGTCGCGACGAATAATCAGGTCGGGCAGCCTTGAGGCTGCCCGAGCGGGACTGTCAGCGCGGGCCACCACCGGGACCGAAACCCGGACCGCCAGGGCCACCGGGGCCACCACCACCCTGATGATGGCCTCCACCGTGGCCGCCAGGACCGGGCCAGAACGGCCAGCAGCCGGAAACCGAAGTCAGTACCGCGATCACCAGCGCTATTTTTGCTACTCGACTCAACATCCCGATTCACTCTCTCATGCAGCAATGATTGATTACCGATGCCTATGACCGCAGACAACACGGGAAGTAGGTAGCGATCGGGTAGCCAGAGCGTAATAAAAGCGTTACAAAAGCACTTCGTGCGCCGATTTATGCAGTGGCCATACACCTGCATGCATGCGTAAGTTATTATGTGCGACCTTTGGCGAAGGCATGGCCTTCGCGTTATCGAAACCCACACGGAAACACACTCCTGTGACACTGGAACAGAATTACACCGCCATATTGAGTCAGTTGGGCGAAGATGTGTCGCGCGAAGGTCTGCTCGACACCCCCAAGCGTGCCGCCAAGGCCATGCAGTACCTGTGTCGCGGTTATGAGCAGACTCTCGAAGAAGTGACCAACGGTGCGCTGTTCAGCTCCGATGCCAGCGAGATGGTGATGGTGCGCAACATCGAACTGTATTCGCTGTGCGAGCATCACCTGCTGCCGTTCATTGGCAAGGCGCATGTGGCCTACATCCCCAACGGCAAGGTATTGGGCCTGTCGAAAGTGGCGCGCATCGTCGATATGTTCGCCCGTCGCCTGCAGATCCAGGAAAACCTGAGCCGCCAGATCGCCGAGGCCATCCAGACGGTGACCGGTGCCATGGGTGTTGCAGTGGTCATCGAAGCCCAGCACATGTGCATGATGATGCGCGGCGTGGAAAAGCAGAACTCCTCGATGATCACTTCGGTGATGCTGGGTGAGTTCCGTGAAAACGCAGCAACCCGCAGCGAGTTCCTCAGCCTTATCAAGTAAGGCCCGACAGCCCGCGCCATGGCTCGGCTCATGGCCACGCGGGCTGTACTTTCCATGACTGCCCCGCAACGAGGTTTGACCGTGTTCATGAAAGCCCTGAGGGTTGGCCTTGGCCAGCTCGTTATCATCGCCGACTTCATCACTCGTCCGAGCAGGAAGAAGCGTGAACCGCAAGCCCAGGCAGCCGTCGATCAAGCGGCACGGGACCTGACCCTGTATCAGTTCCACGCCTGCCCGTTCTGCGTGAAGACCCGCCGCACCCTGCGTCGTCTCAATGTCCCGGTCGCTCTGCGCGACGCGAAGAACAACGAAAACGACCGCCAGACGCTGCTCAACGAAGGCGGCCGGATCAAGGTGCCCTGCCTGCGTATCCAGGAAGGCGACAAGACCACCTGGATGTATGAATCCAAGGTGATCATCGACTATCTGGACAAGCGTTTCGGCGCTATCTGAGCATAAGGGCTGTCGGCATCAGCGCGGGCAGCCCTCTTCGCGACACGCCACATAGCTTTTCAATTGCTTGACCCGTACCCGCGTATGTTCGGCCAGACACTGCGACTGCAGCAAAGGCCAGATCGAACCTGAGTCCTCAGCCTTGCCCACCCGATACAGGCAGTCAGCGTCGCGAAAGGCAATCCATTGGCGCTGGGCATCCTTGAGCGCCTGTTTGCGTGCCGGATCCTTCAACCAGCTCATCTGTGCCTTGTATTGCCGGTTCAACTCGCTATCGAGCGCGGCCAGGTCCTTGCCGGCGCATTGATTCATGCTGGCCTGACTGGCATTGCAATCCTCAGCCTGCGCCGAACAACCAATGCCCAGAGCCATGACGGCGGCCAGGGCGGCTATCGAATATCTCACGGGACTTTCCTCTCTTTTCTGCCCGGATGGTCAATCCAGCATGCCGATATAACCGGGCTGCTCCCTGACCCGCTCCAGCCATTGTTGAATGCCGGGGTACGGCGTCAGGTCGAAACCGCCCTGATGCGCCACATGGGTATAAGCGTAGAGGGCAATATCAGCGATGGAAAAAGTGTCGCCCACCAGGAACGGCGTGCGCTTGAGCTGTTGCTCCATCACTGCCAGGGCACGGTAACCGGACTTCTGCAACGCCCGGTACTCGTACAGGCGCTCTTCAGGCATGCCCAGATAGAACTGGATAAAACGCGCCACCGCGATTGCCGGCTCATGGCTGTACTGCTCGAAGAACTGCCATTGCAATACTTGCGTGCGCAGGCGAGGCTCGGCGGGCAGGTAAACGCTGCCATCGGCGAGGAAATTGAGAATCGCGTTGGACTCCCACAGGCACGTGCCGTCACTGAGTTCCAGCACCGGAATCTTGCCGTTGGGGTTCTTTTCCAGAAACGCCGGGGTCTGGGTTTCGCCGTTGAGGATATCCACGGGCACCCATTGGTACTCGCAGCCCAACAGATTGAGCATCAGTTTGATCTTGTAGCAGTTGCCCGAATTGTAATCGCCATAAACCTTGTACATCGCCCTGCTCCCCCGCTGAAAACCCTGTGTGCCGAAACCGGTCAGGCGGCCTTGAGATTCTGTGCCTTGCGGATCACCGCTGCCAGTCGCTTGATCCCTTCATCAAGCCGCGCCGGATCAATGTGACTGAAATTCAGCCGTAAATATCCGTGATTGGCGTCGGGGTCGGCAAAAAACGGCTCACCGGGCATGAAGGTCACGTCCTGAGCCAGTGCCGCATCCAGCAACGTGCGGGTGTCCTGCCGCTGTTTGAGCGTCAGCCAGAAGAACAGGCCGCCTTGTGGGCTGTTCCACTCGGCCAGATCGGCAAAGTGCTCCTGCAAGGCCGCCTCGAATGCATCGCGCCGCTCCCGGTAGAACCCGCGCAACTCGGCAAGATGCTCACGATAGTGCTGGGTACCGATCCACTGCAAGGCCTGCCACTGCCCGATGCGATTGGTGTGCAGGTCGGCCGACTGCTTGAGGCGCAACAGGTGCGGGAACAGATCCGGACTGGCAATCAGATAGCCGACACGCAGCCCCGGCAGCAGGGTTTTGGACACCGTTCCGGTATAGATCCAGCTGGCTTTCTTGAGTCGGGAAACGATCGGCCTGGCATTGCCGCCATCGAAAGTCAGTTCGCGGTAGGGCTCGTCTTCGATCAGGGTCACGCCAAACTCGTCGAGCAAGGCTGCCACCGCATCGCGGCTGGCTTCGCTGTAACGCACCGCCGAGGGATTCTGGAAGGTCGGAATCAGGTAGGCGAAAGCCGGCTTGTGGCGCTCCAGACGCTGACGCAGGGCAATCAGGTCCGGACCTTCGGCCTGCAGGGGCACGGTCAGGCAATCGGCGCCGAACAGCTGGAAGATCTGCAGGGCGGCCAGGTAAGTCGGAGCTTCCAGAAGGATTTCAGTACCCTTGTCGATGTACAGCTTGGCGGCCAGATCCAGGGTCTGTTGCGACCCGCTGACCACCAATACCTGGCTGGCCTGACACTCGACACCCAACGCCCGCGCCTCGGCCGCCAGCGCTTCACGCAACTCTGGCTCACCTTCGCTCATGCCGTACTGGCCGAGCGTCAGCGGCATGTCGGCCCACTCCACTTTTGGCAGCATGGCCTCGGCCGGCAAGCCTCCGGCAAAGGACATGACTTCCGGCCGCTGTGCCGCAGCGAGGATTTCGCGGATCAATGAACTCTTAAGGCGGGTAACACGTTCGGAGAAAGCCATGGAAACTCCCTGTAGCGGAGTGGAAGGGAAATACGTCAAACTTGTTGACTCAAATTACGCCGCAAAGCCCGGATACGTCAACATGCTTGACCTTAAAAATCCTGCCAATCAGCAAATCGCCATGGAAGCGTTCTTTTTCGGCTACCAGGCATTTACCGCCAAGGTCGATGAAATGCTGGCCAAACGCGGGTTAAGCCGTGTCCATCAACGCATCGTGTTTTTCATTGCGCGTTATCCCGACCTGAGCGTGAAAGAGCTGCTTACGGTGCTGGGGGTCAGCAAACAGGCGCTCAATGTGCCGCTGCGCCAACTGATTGCCATGGAACTGGTGCACAGCAGTGCGCCCGATACCGACAAGCGCAAACGGCTGCTGGGCTTGAGCGAGGAAGGCAGCAGATTCGAGCAGGCACTGCGTCGGGAACAGGTGAAGCTCTTGCAACGTGTATTCTCCGATGCCGGCCAGGAAGCGGTGGACGGCTGGCTGACGGTCAATCAGGCACTGGGGCTGACATTGCAGTCCGGTGCAAGGCCTGACAGCGACACCGAAACAACCAATAAAAAAGACTGAGATTGCCAAGGAAAGCCCTGCATGAACGAGCCCCTCAAAGCGCCCTTACGCCCTTTGGCTGATTCCTCCGTTTCGGCCGTGGTCGCAGGCTTCATTGCCATGATGACCGGCTGCACCAGTTCGCTGGTGCTGATGCTCCAGGCCGGACAGGCAGCCGGCCTGACCAATGCCCAGGTATCGTCCTGGCTGCTTTCCATGTTCATCGGCATGGCGGTGTGCAGCATCGGCCTGTCGTTGCGTTATCGCGCGCCGATCAGCGTGGCCTGGTCGACGCCCGGCGCCGCCTTGCTGATTACGACCCTGGGCGACGTGAGCTATCCAGAGGCGATTGGCGCCTTTATCACCTGTTCGATCCTGGTCATCATCTGCGGCATGACCGGCAGTTTCGAGCGGTTGGTCAAACGTCTGCCAGCCTCTCTGGCGGCGGCCTTGCTGGCTGGCATCCTGTTCAAGATCGGCAGCGATATCTTTATCGCCGTCCAGCACCGCACCAGCCTGGTACTGGGCATGTTCTTTACCTATCTGCTGGTCAAGCGGGTTTCGCCACGCTACTCGGTATTGGCGGCGTTGCTGGTGGGGATTGGCGCCTCCAGCCTGCTGGGGCTGCTGAACTTCCAGGACCTGACGCTGGAAGTGGCCATGCCGGTCTGGACCACGCCGACATTTTCGCTGGCCTCGACCATCAGTATCAGCATCCCGTTGTTCGTGGTGGCCATGACTTCGCAGAACATGCCGGGCATCGCCGTGCTGCGCGCCGACGGCTACCACACGCCTTCCTCTCCCTTGATTTCAGCCACGGGCATCACCTCGCTACTGACCGCGCCTTTTGGCTGCCACGGGCTCAATCTGGCGGCGATCAGTGCTGCAATCTGCACCAGCCCGAATGCTCACGAAGACAAGAGCAAGCGCTACACCGCAGCGGTCTGGTGCGGGATTTTCTATGCCGCCGCCGGCGTGTTCGGCGCGACCCTGGCCGCGCTGTTCGCTGCATTCCCCAAGGAACTGGTGCTGTCGATTGCTGCGCTGGCGCTGTTCGGCTCACTCATCAACGGCTTGACCGTCGCCATGAGCGAACCCAGGGAACGTGAAGCGGCGCTTATCACCTTTATGGTCACGGCCTCAGGCCTGACCCTGTTTTCGATTGGCTCGGCACTCTGGGGAATCGTTGCAGGTGTGCTGACCCTGGTGATACTCAACCTGCGCAAGAGCAACTAAGGATCAAGAACGCGCAGCCGCAGCCACCAGCAAGGTTCCGGCATCGGCGTCGAGAATCGCCTGCGTGCCCAGGGGCACGGCCTGATTGACGTCGCCATGTCCGACCGGCAGCCCGCCGAGAACTGGAATCCCCAAATGGCCCAGCCGCTCCAGCAAGACATCGGCCGGGCTGATCGATCCACCGCTGTTGGCCGGCACGCTGAATTCGCCCACGGCCACACCGGCCAGGCGCTGCAGGATGCCGCAATTGCCCAGATGAGTCAGCATGCGGTCGACCCGATACGCTGCTTCGCCGACATCCTCAAGTAACAGAATGGCGCCGCTCAGGTCCGGCATGAAAGGCGTACCGACACAGGTGCCGAGCATGCTCAGATTGCCGCCGAGCAACAGTCCCTGCGCCGTGCCCTGGGTACGTACGCTGGCAGTCGGGGCTTTCGGATCGGCCTTGAGCAGCACCGGCTCGCTGCTCATCAGTACATGGCGCATGCCGCTGACGAACAGGCCGCCACGCTCCAGTTGGGTCGCCACCGGGCCATGAATGCTCGCCAGTCGGGCATGAGCCCATAACGCACCATGCAGCGCCGTGATATCGGAAAACCCGGTCACCAGTTTCGGGTCACGACGAACCGCCTCGATATCCAGTTGCGCAATGATGCGCTGCGTACCGTAACCGCCGCGGTTGCAGATGACCGCACGGATTTCCGGGTCGGCAAGGGCGCTGTTCAGATCGGCAAGACGATCTTCGTCAGTGCCGGCATAAAAGGAATGCCTGCCCAGCGCATGCGGGTAGACGCGCGGACGCAGACCCCAGCCCTTGAGCACCTCGACTGCGGCTTCGATCTTCGGCGCAGCCACCGGGCCGGCCGGGGAAACCAGCGCAACGGCATCGCCTGCACGCAGCACGCCGGGATAAAGGGTGGGTAAATTCGTGGGGAACATTCCGGCCATCCAGACTCTCAATGAATGGGCAATGTAGAGCACCCATGCAGGTGACTCAAGTCGCATACAGCTTTCGTAATAGCTGACCACTGGCATCATCCTGCTGGATAGAGCCGCATTCGCTGCATGACCGTTGCTTGCCTGAACAGACATCAACGGCTTCAATCAGCCTTTCTTCTTCATACTGAGGACCCGCCATGACCACCCTTGCCAATCGCCAGTTCCTGCTTGCCAAACGACCTGTTGGCCAACCCGGCAGAGAGAACTTCACGTTTCAGGAAGTCCCGGTTGCAGAAGTGGCAGACGGGCAGATTCTGGTGCGCAACCAGTTCCTGTCCCTCGACCCGGCCATGCGTGGCTGGATGAACGAAGGAAAATCCTATATTCCGCCGGTTGAGCTGGGCCATGTGATGCGTGCCCTGGGCGTGGGCGAAGTGCTCGAATCGAAAAACCCGCAGTTCGCAGCAGGCGACTACGTGCAAGGCTCGGTGGGCGTGCAGGATTACTTCGTCGGCGAGCCAAGAGGTTTTTACAAGGTCGACCCGAAACTCGCCCCGCTGCCCCGCTACCTTTCTGCGCTGGGCATGACCGGCATGACCGCCTACTTCGCCTTGCTGGATGTCGGCGCGCCGAAAAGCGGCGATACCGTGGTGATTTCCGGGGCTGCCGGTGCAGTGGGCAGCGTGGCCGGACAAATCGCCAAGCTCAAGGGCTGCCGGGTCATCGGTATTGCGGGCGGCAAGGAAAAGTGCAGTTCGCTGATCGATGAACTGGGTTTCGACGGCGTGATCGACTACAAGAGCGAAGACGTGCTGGCAGGCCTGAAACGCGAATGCCCGAAAGGCGTGGACGTGTTTTTCGATAACGTTGGCGGCGACATTCTGGATGCAGTGCTCAGCCGCCTGGCACCCAAGGCCCGTGTCGTAATCTGTGGCGCCATCAGCCAGTACAACAACACGTCACCGGTCAAAGGCCCGAGCAACTACCTGTCGCTGCTGGTCAATCGCGCTCGCATGGAAGGCTTCGTGGTCCTCGACTACGCCTCGCAGTTCGCCGAAGCCAGTCAGGAAATGGCCGGCTGGATGGCCGAAGGCAAGCTCAAGAGCCGCGAGCATATCGTCGAAGACCTGGAAACCTTCCCGGAAACCCTGCTCAAGCTGTTCAGCGGCGAGAATTTCGGCAAGCTGGTCTTGAAGGTTTAATTCCTTCGAGAATAAGTTCGCTCCCGCACCGCGGGAGCGAATTCATTCGCGAACAACAGGTTTACTGCAGCTCGGCAACCACCGCTGCCAGGGCCTGGGCCGGATCGGCGGCCTGGCTGATCGGGCGGCCAATCACCAGATAGTCGGAACCTGCATCCAGCGCCTGACGCGGTGTCAGGATACGACGCTGGTCGTCCTGGGCGCTGCCTGCCGGGCGAATGCCGGGAGTGACCAGTTGCAGCGACGGGTGAGCAGTCTTCAAGGCCCGGGCTTCCAGCGCCGAACACACCAGACCGTCCATGCCGGCCTTTTCCGCCAACGCAGCCAGGCGCAGCACCTGCACCTGCGGGTCGATGTCCAGGCCGATACCGGCCAGATCTTCGCGCTCCATGCTGGTCAGTACGGTCACCCCGATCAGCAACGGCTGGGGACCGCTGCGCTTTTCCAGCTCTTCACGGCACGCCGACATCATGCGCAGGCCACCGGAGCAATGCACGTTGACCATCCATACGCCCATTTCTGCCGCAGCCTTGACGGCCATGGCGGTGGTGTTGGGAATGTCGTGGAATTTGAGGTCCAGAAACACCTCGAAGCCCTTGTCGCGCAGGGTTTCGACGATATCCGAGGCACAACTGGTGAACAGCTCCTTGCCGACCTTGACCCGGCACAGTTTCGGATCGAGCTGGTCAGCCAGCCGTAAGGCGGCGTCACGGGTCGGAAAATCCAGGGCGACGATGACAGGAGTCTGGCAGGCGGACATGAGCGGGTTCTCAGGTAAGTCGAAATCGGCGCGCATTGTAGCCGAACCTGCAGATCGGCGGGACCCGGTGATCGCTATTTGCACGCGCCACTTTGTCGCTTTGCTGCTTTACCGATCACCACAAGAGGCTGAATCGGCAAAAACATTGCGCACTGACAGCGTTCCCCACGGTAACGCCACGCACCAAACCGGTACAAGAAGCAAAGCCAGCCGCCCGAGTCGTTCTGCAAACGACCTTTTTTGAAGCAATACGACGGTGATTCATGCACTGGCACGGAGCCTGCAACCTGTAAAAAGATATTTCAAGGACCCTCAGGGAGAAACACATGAGTCAGCAACTCAAGCCAACGCTGGGCACGCTTCATTTGTGGGGGATCGCTGTCGGACTGGTGATTTCCGGAGAATACTTCGGCTGGAGTTACGGCTGGGGCGTGGCGGGAACCCTCGGCTTTCTGGTCACGGCCTTGATGGTCGCCACGATGTACACCTGCTTCATCTTCAGTTTCACCGAACTGACCACCGCCATTCCCCACGCAGGCGGGCCATTCGCCTATAGCCGCCGCGCATTCGGAGAAAAAGGGGGCTTGATCGCCGGCATGGCCACGCTGATCGAGTTTGTCTTTGCGCCACCGGCGATTGCCCTGGCCATCGGCGCCTACCTGAACGTGCAGTATCCGACCCTGGACCCCAAGCTTGCGGCAGTCGGCGCCTACGTCGTGTTCATGACCCTCAATATTCTCGGCGTGAAACTGGCTGCGACCTTTGAGCTGGTAGTGTGCATCCTCGCCGTGGCCGAACTGCTGGTATTCATGGGCGTAGTGGCTCCCGCATTCAGCTTCAGCAACTTTGCCCTGCATGGCTGGGCGGGCTCCAGCACCTTTGGTCCGGGGGCGATTGCCGGCATGTTTGCCGCGATCCCGTTCGCGATCTGGTTCTTCCTGGCCATCGAAGGCGCAGCCATGGCGGCCGAAGAAGCCAAGGACCCCAAACGCACCATCCCCAAGGCCTACGTCAGCGGCATTCTGACCCTGGTGGTCCTGGCCATCGGCGTGATGCTGTTTGCAGGCGGCGTGGGCGACTGGCGCACACTGTCCAACATCAACGATCCGCTGCCGCAGGCCATGAAAACAGTGGTTGGTGAAAACTCCGGCTGGCTGCACATGCTGGTCTGGATCGGCCTGTTCGGTCTGGTCGCCAGTTTCCACGGGATCATCCTGGGCTACTCGCGGCAGTTCTTCGCCCTGGCACGTGCCGGTTACCTGCCCTCTTCACTGGCCAAGCTGTCACGCTTCCAGACGCCGCACCGGGCAACCATTGCCGGTGGCCTGATCGGCATTGCAGCGATCTACAGCGACGGCCTGATCAACCTGAACGGCATGAGCCTGACGGCGGCCATGATCACCATGGCGGTCTTCGGCGCCATCGTGATGTACATCATGAGCATGCTCAGCCTGTTCAAACTGCGCAAGACCGAACCGTTGCTGGAACGCAGCTTCCGTGCGCCCGGCTACCCGATCGTTCCAGGCATCGCCCTGGCGCTGGCCGTGGTGTGCCTGGTGGCAATGACCTGGTTCAACCTGCTGATCGGTTTTATCTTCCTCTGCTTCATGGCAGTAGGCTTCATCTACTTCAGCCTGACCGCCCAGTCCCGTGCCAACGCCCCTGCCGACGCAATGCTGACCGGCTCGTAAACATCAAAGGCCGCGTGCAACCATCATGGTTTCACGCGGCCCTTGCAGAGCGCATACACTTGAACCATTGGGCAGCCCCTTGCTCAAACCGGTTATGACTACAAGGAGAGTGCTATGCCCTGGTATGCCTGGTTGATTCTGATCGTTGCAATTGGCTCCATCGTCGGAGGCCTGATGCTACTGCGCGACACCGCGCAAAAACTGCCCCTGACCGAGGAGCAGCTAAAGCGGGTTCACGAACGTAATGCCGAGATGGATGCCAAGGAAGCCAAGGATCAGTGATGATCCCGTCCCTCTCTCACTTCGCGACCTTCTTGCTCGCTGCCTTGTCAGCCGAGTAAGGAGGCACGACCAATACCTTGATGTGCAGTGGCTCGAAGATTTTCGCGAACTGCCCGTCATCCCGCAATTGCTGCAGCAACCGGTCAAACTGTTTCGCGCTGATGCTACCGCCCGGATTCAGCAGTGCGTACTGACGGTAAAGCTGGTCAACCCGTTCGGAAACCAGAAACTGTTCGGCTTCGCTCTGGTTGTGGGCCATGAAGTCCACCAGATAAGAGCGGGTCACCGGCGCGATATCCACACGCCCGCGCAAGACCATCAATAGATTGCTGTCATGGGAATAGGTCGAGGTGACGTTGAAGTTCTCGCTCAGGTACTTCTGGTCGGCATTGAAGTTGGCGAAACCATAGTGATAACCGCTGAACAGGGCCAGACGCTTATCGGACAGATCATTGAAATAACTCTGCTGACGCCCCTCGATGCGCCGGGCGACAAAGACCTCGGCATCTTCCAGACCCATGTCCACCAGATCATAGGACACATTTTTCCAGCCCCAGTCGGGGTTTTCAAAAATGGCGATGTCGAAGCGACCCTGGGCAAAGTCACGAAAGCGGCGCTGCACGGAAGTCGGCACTACCACAAATTCGTAGTCGCGCTGACTGGCATTCAGGGCCTCGATAAGCTTGGGCAGGAGCCCGGTATCGTTGCCCTTTTCGGGGCGAATCATATAGGGCGGAAAATGCACAGCCGCAACCCGCACGACTTGAGCGGCTTCGACCTGCCAGCTCAATAACAGCGCGCCGATCAGCATCGCTCCCTTACGCAACAACACATCGGTTATCACTGCGTGCATCTTCATGAAAAGGCATCGGTCAAAAACGCCACACGCTATGCGTTTTCAGCGGTTTAAACAACAGCAATCGGCAGAATTGTATCCGCTCTGAAAAACGGACTGCAGATTGCCCCAAAAACCAAGGCACCCATGGAATATTCAGCGGTCGATTGGTGTACAGGTAAAAACCAGGCAAACCCAGGCTTTGTACGAAAAGTCGGTTATCGAAGGTCACGCAAGGCAAAAACAGGCGAGGAACGGTCGGAGTCGCGCTCGACTTTACGTGTTGTAAATGAGCATTCCGAGCCTGTTTTTAACGCAGCATCACCGAGCACAGCCACTTTCGTAGAAAGTCTAATAGAGCGTAGCCGAGTGAATATGGCTACTCTGCACTCACTAAAACTGTTGGATGGGAGCTTCATAATGCCGCATTGGCTGGTGATCGACCTGGAGGCTACTACCGAGGAAGGCGGATGGCCGGTCGCAGAAATGGAAATCATCGAAATCGGCGCAACGCTGGTGAATCAGGACGGACGTGAGCTGGATCATTTCGAGCGCTTCGTACGCCCGGCACGCCGCCCCTTGCTGACGCACTTCTGCCGGGAACTGACCCATATCAGCCAGAGCAATATCGACAGCGCCGCTCCCCTGACCAGTGTCTGGCCACAATTTGAACGCTGGCTGAGCCATCATCAGGCACGTCTGGTCGGCTGGGCCAGTTGGGGTGATTACGATCGCAAGCAACTGGAAGAACAATGGCGCCAACACAGCCTGGAAAGCGCCCTGAGCAACATGCCTTATGTAAACCTCAAGCAGCGCTTCGCCGATGCCCGGCAATTACAGCGTCCACCGGGGCTCAACAGCGCATTGCAACTGGCCGGCATGCAGTTCAGTGGACAGCAGCACCGGGCGCTGGTCGATGCGCGTAACACCGCCCGATTGTTGCCGCTGATTCTTCCCAATTGAATATCAGGATTGCCAAGTGACGATGCTTGATACCTTGGGCATACTATTCGCCTCTTTTCAGCCCTTTCATCAAGGAATCTCGCATGTTCAAGGTCAATGAGTACTTCGACGGCACTGTCAAATCCATCGCTTTCAGCCAGACCGAAGGCCAGGCCACGATTGGCGTGATGGCAGCGGGCGAATATGAGTTCGGCACTGCGCAGCGTGAAATCATGCACGTGATTTCCGGCGAACTGGTCGTCAAGCTACCGGACAGCACGGATTGGGAAACCTTCAGCAGCGGCAGCCAGTTCAATGTACCGGCCAACAGCAAGTTTCAGTTGAAGGTGAGTGTCGATACCGCTTACCTGTGCGAATACCGTTAAGCCAGCCGGGGCTGCGTGCCAGACACGCAGCCTGCCAATGCCTCAGCCCACCTCTTCCATCTGCACATTGAACTGCAACGCCGCCAGACGCGCATACAGCGGGTTGCTGGCGATCAGTTGCTGATGGGTTCCCACTGCTACCAGACGGCCCTGATCGATCACGGCAATGCGGTCGGCATTCTGCACGGTAGCCAGTCGATGGGCGATCACCAGCGTCGTGCGGCCTTTCATCAGGCTGGGTAGCGCCTGCTGGATAAGGTGTTCGCTTTGCGCATCCAGCGCACTGGTGGCTTCGTCCAGCAACAGGATCGGGGCATCGACCAGCAATGCCCGGGCAATCGCCAGACGCTGCCTCTGACCGCCGGACAACCCCAGGCCACCCTCCCCCAGATGCGTCTGGTAACCATCGGCCATCTGCATGATGAATTCGTGGGCATGGGCAATCCGCGCAGCGGCTTCCACCTGCTCGGTGCTGGCCTGCGAGTTGCCATAGCGAATGTTGTCTTCGACACTGCCAAAGAACAGCGCAGGCGTCTGTGAGACAAGGGCAAAGTTGCGCCGCAGATCCTGCGGATCAAGCTGCAGAATCGGCGTACCCTCGATCAGGATGCGCCCCTGCTGAGGGTCGTAGAAGCGCAGCAGCAGATCGAACAGCGTTGACTTGCCCGCGCCGGACGGACCGACCAGCGCGATGGTTTCCCCGGCGGTGATATCCAGAGTCAAATCATCGACGGCATTGTGTTCAAGCCGTGACGGGTAGGCAAAACTCACATTCTCCAATGCCAGTCGGCCACTGACTCTGGGCGGCAGACTCAGGAGGCCATTGGCAGGTGGCGTGATTTCGCTGCGAATCTGCAGCAGTTCGCCAATACGCTCGGCAGCCCCCACACCACGCTGCAACTCGCCAATCACCTCGCTCAGCGAGCCAAAGGCCGTGCCCACCAGCAGCGCATAGAACAGGAAGGCCGCCAGCTCGCCGCTGCTGATGGTGCCGTTGATCACGTCCATCCCGCCAACCCACAGAATCACGCTCACCGCACCCAGCACCAGCGCAATCACCACCGTCACCAGCCAGGCCCGTTGCAGGATATAGGCCCGGGCCGTGCCGAAAGCCTTCTCGACCGTTCGTGAAAAATGCGCCTTGTCATGTTCCTGATGGTTATACGCCTGAACCGTCTTGATCTGCCGCAGTGCCTCGGCAACGTAGCTGCCCACATCCGCCACCCTGTCCTGCGTCTCGCGGGACAGGCGCCGCACTCGACGACCGAATACCAGAATCGGCACGATCACCAGCGGCAGAGTAAGCACCACGATACTGGTCAGCTTCGGATTGGTGATGAACAACAGAATGATGCCGCCTATCACCATCAGCGAACTGCGCAGAAATACCGACAGAGAAGAACCCACTACCGACTGCAGCAAGGTGGTATCTGCCGTCAGCCGCGACTGGATTTCCGAGCTGCGGTTATTCTCGTAGAAGGCAGGATGCAGGTTGATAAGGTGCTCGAATACACGATTGCGCAGATCCGCCACCACACGTTCGCCAATCCACGACACCAGATAGAAACGAGTAAAGGTACCAATCGCCAATCCCACCGTTACCAGCAGGAAAAAACCGATCGAACGTTCGAGCAGTTCGACAGAACCGGTCGCGACGCCCTGATCCACGATCATCTTGATGCCCTGGCCCATGAACAGCATGAGGCTGGCGGTAATAACCAAAGCCACCAATGCGCCCAGGACCTGCCAGCGATAGGGGGAAATGAAGCTGCGCGCCAGGCGAATGGCGGGCCGCTGAAAGATGGAAAACACTGACGACATGATAAGTAAACCTGTATCGGGATCAGGAAAGCCTGGCTTTATGCCGCCTTGCGTCGTTTTTGGAAGGGATTGATCTAAGCAAAAACTGGCAGTTTTATATCATTTCTGGTGCACTGGGATTCCGTTTGAACCTGAGCTGTCATTGCACGGTCATTAAATGCGGATAGTTTAGATGTCACACCTGATCAAGGAGAAAGGCTATGAGCGCGCAAGAAAGCAGCAATCAAGTCCAGGTCGTTCGAGCCACCCCCGACCTTCCAGTAGGCGGCGCTGTGCTTGACCCGGACGGACATGAAGTCCTGATTACCGAAGAAATGGTCCAGGCTGCGTGCCAGGAACTTGAAAAATCCTGGGTCACACCAGGCCAGCAAGCCTAAGTACTGCCCCTTTTTCAGAACCCGACCTTGTGTCGGGTTTTTTCTGTCTTGCAATCCGTATCGGCTCAGACCAGTACAGCATCCAGCGCCAGGACCATCTGCCTCAACACCTCGGACTCACCCTCCAGACAGACCTTCAGCCCCTGGATTTCCCGACGTGGCGGGTAATGTTTGCGCAAGGCGTCAAAGGCCAGCCGCTGACTGGCGGTATCGCCCACCAGACTGCGACGAAAATCGGCATCGTCGCGACGCGGATCATAAACACCCCGACACAGCATGTTCAGCGCCCAGGCCGGATCGGTCTGCCCGTCCAGATGGACCTGCGCCAGCCATGGCCGTGGCAGCAGATCCTCCAGGCGAATGCTGGCCGGCTGAGCGAGAAAGGCACAGAGCGCCTGATAGATCTGTGCCGTGCCACGCTGCCTGCCATCGAGGCTGTAGCCGGCAATATGCGGCGTACCGATCACGCACAGGTCCGCCAGCGCGACATTGACCTGCGGCTCGCCTTCCCAGACATCCAGCACCGCCTGCAGGTCTTCACGCTCCAGCAGCACATCATGCAGTGCCACATTGTCGACCACCGCACCGCGGCTGGCATTGATCAGCCAGGTGCCTTGCCTGAGCTGGCGCAAGCGCGACTCGTCAAACAAGTGCCAGGTGGGTTGCTCGCCTTTTCGGGTCAATGGCGTATGCAGGCTGATGACATCGCAGCGTTCCACAATCTCGTCCAGAGTGACGAACTCACTGCCCTCGCCAGCGCGTGGCGGGTCACACACCAGCACGTTCCAGCCCAGCGCCTTCAGCACCTTGATCAGGCGCCCACCGACCTCGCCTGCGCCAACGACACCGTAAGTACGCTGCCGGAGGTCCGCACCTTCGATTTCGGCCAGGGTCAGCAGGCTGCCCAGCACATAGTCCACAACTCCGCGGGCATTGCAGCCCGGCGCGCTGGACCACTGAATGGCCGCCTGCCCGAAGTACTCCAGATCCAGATGGTCGGTACCAATGGTGCAGGTGCCGACGAAACGCACCGAACTGCCTTCGAGCATGGCGCGGTCGACATTGGTCACCGAGCGCACCAGCAGGATATCGGCATCGGCAACCGCCGCCCGGTCGATGGTACGCCCCGGCAGGCGGCGTATCTCGCCAAAACCGGCAAAAAAAGCATCGAGCAGCGGGATGTTTTCGTCAGCGACAATGCGCATGAAAGACTCTCTGGTAACTGAGGGGAAGCGATCCGGGATCAGGACTGGCAGACGGCCTCAATCCTGTTTCTTGCGGATCCAGTAGAGAAACGTTCCGCCATCGGCCTGTTGCGCGACCAGTTCATGGCCGAGAAACACACAGAATTTGGGAATGTCGCGACGGGTCGAAGGATCCGTGGCGATCACCTTGAGCAGACCGCCAGCCTGCAGGTCGCGAACCTTCTGGTGCAACATCATCACAGGTTCAGGACAATTGAGGCCGCTGGCATCCAGGGTTGCATCAACGGGCTGGCTTTCGATGGATTCAGACATGGAACACTCCAGAAACTGGCGGCAATTGTCGCTCAATTGATTCAATCAGGCCAATCAGCCCTTGCGCGGCCGGGTTACCTTGGCAACGTCCAGCCGGCGCAGGTGACAGGTCACTTCCTCACGGTCGTGATAAAGCTGCTTGCAGCCAATCGAAACCCTGACGCCGCGCGCCTGGAAACCTTCCTCGATACGCTCAAGCAGACGCCGCACCTCAGCGTAGCGCTGTTTCATCGGCAACTTGAGATTGACCACCGCCTCGCGACACAGGCCCTCGCCCAGCCAGGTTTCCAGCAAGGCGGCATTGCGCGCAGGTTTTTCGACAATGTCGCAGACCATCCAGTCCACGGTCTGACGAGGCTTGTAGGTAAAACCGTCGGCCATCAGATGCTGCACCAGCCCGGTGTCCATCAGGCTCTCGGCCATGGGTCCGTTATCGATGGCCGTCACCAGCATGCCGCGACGCACCAGTTGATAGGTCCAGCCACCCGGCGCAGCGCCGAGGTCGACACCGGTCATGTCACTGGACAGACGCTCATCCCACTCCTGGCGCGGGATGAAATGGTGCCAGGCTTCTTCAAGCTTCAGGGTCGAGCGGCTTGGCGCTTCGCGCGGAAACTTCAGGCGCGGAATACCCATGGGCCACATCGCCGAGTTATCCGCATCAGCCATGCCGAGAAACACTTCCCGACCGCTCTTGAAGGTCAGCAGCAGACGCGGCTTGCGCGCATCGTCCACCAGCTTGCCCGCCTGGATCAGCGCCTTGCGCAGCGGCACTTCGAATTTTTTACAGAAGTTCGACAGCTCCTTGCCATCGTTGGTGTCCACCACTTCCAGCCACACACTGCCGAACACCGGAAAAGTCGACATGTGCGCCAGGATCACGCTGATACGGTCGGTTTCAGGCAGGTCGAGAAAGACGCCACGCGCCCACTGGCGAGGGAAGATCAAGCGCTCGAAACGCTGCCCGTTCATCAGCCGCTCGGCACCGTCCGCTTCTGTGCAGATAAATTCGGCGCAGGCGGTATCGGGCTTGGCCTTCGCATAGCCGGCCACGTTCAGGCGGGCGGCATGATCGGCGATCTCCGAGCAGACTTCGCCTTCAAAACCGGGTCGGCAGTGCATAAACAGCGTATTCATTCGGTTACTCCCGGCCCCACAGACTTGAAAGCCGCGCATGATAGCTGAATCAGGAACCACTGGCGCGGCTCGACAGTCCACAACATGTCGAGCCTCACACTGCGCTCCCGACCTGTTGCTTATGGAGTCTGCACCCTGAGGCTTGCAATAAACTCTTCAAGGAGTCGTTCATGCCCTCCCTAGATAGCCTGAAAAGCCTGAAAACACTGGAAATCGATAACAAGACCTATCACTACTTCAGCCTGCCGGAAGCCGCCAGGTCACTCGGCGAGCTGGACCGGCTGCCCATGTCGCTCAAGGTCCTGCTGGAAAACCTGCTGCGCTGGGAAGACGACAAGACCGTCAGCGCCACCGACCTCAAGGCGCTCGTCGCCTGGCTGGGCGAACGCCGCTCGGACCGCGAAATTCAATATCGTCCTGCCCGGGTATTGATGCAGGACTTTACCGGCGTGCCTGCCGTGGTCGATCTGGCGGCCATGCGCGCCGCCGTGGCCAAGGCCGGTGGCGATCCGCAGCGTATCAATCCGTTGTCGCCCGTCGATCTGGTCATCGATCACTCGGTCATGGTCGACCGGTTCGGCGATACCGAAGCCTTCAGCGACAACGTCGAGATTGAAATGCAGCGCAACGGCGAGCGTTATGCCTTCCTGCGCTGGGGCCAGAGCGCCTTCGACAATTTCAGCGTCGTACCGCCGGGAACCGGGATCTGCCACCAGGTGAATCTGGAATACCTGGGCCGCACGGTCTGGACCAAGGAAGAGGATGGCCGCACTTACGCCTTCCCCGACACTCTGGTCGGTACCGACTCGCACACCACCATGATCAACGGCCTGGGTGTGCTGGGCTGGGGCGTTGGCGGAATCGAAGCCGAAGCGGCCATGCTCGGCCAGCCGGTTTCGATGCTGATTCCGGAAGTGATCGGCTTCAAACTGACCGGCAAGCTCAACGAAGGCATTACGGCCACCGACCTGGTGCTGACCGTCACCCAGATGCTGCGCAAGAAAGGCGTGGTCGGCAAGTTCGTCGAGTTCTATGGCGACGGGCTGGCCGAACTGCCACTGGCTGACCGCGCGACCATTGCCAACATGGCTCCCGAATATGGCGCAACCTGCGGCTTCTTCCCGGTGGACGAGGTGACACTGGATTACCTGCGGCTGTCCGGACGCCCGGATGAAACCGTGAAGCTGGTCGAAGCCTACTGTAAGGCACAAGGCCTGTGGCGACTGCCGGGCAAGGAGCCGGTTTTCACCGACAGCCTGGAACTGGACATGGGCACCGTGCAGGCCAGCCTGGCAGGGCCTAAACGTCCACAGGACCGGGTCGATCTGCCGGCGGTCGCCGAGGCATTCAATGATTTCCTCGGGCTGCAGGTCAAACCGGCGCGTACTGAAGAAGGCCGCCTGGAAAGCGAAGGCGGTGGCGGCGTGGCGGTGGGCAATGCCGTGCAAGTCAGTGGAGAAGCCGAGTACGAGCACAACGGCCAGACTTACCGGTTGAAAAACGGCGCGGTGGTCATCGCTGCCATCACTTCCTGCACCAATACCTCCAACCCCAGCGTGATGATGGCCGCCGGGCTGGTGGCGAAAAAAGCCGTGGAGAAAGGCCTCACGCGCAAGCCATGGGTGAAAAGCTCGCTGGCGCCCGGTTCCAAGGTGGTCACCGATTACTATCAGGCAGCCGGCCTGACTCAATACCTCGATGCGTTGGGTTTCGATCTGGTGGGTTATGGCTGCACCACTTGCATCGGCAACTCCGGGCCATTGCTCGCGCCCATAGAAAACGCCATCCAGAACTCGGACCTGACCGTGGCCTCGGTGTTGTCCGGCAATCGCAACTTCGAGGGCCGCGTGCATCCACTGGTCAAGACCAACTGGCTGGCCTCGCCACCGCTGGTGGTGGCTTATGCGCTGGCCGGTACGGTGCGCATCGACATCAGCAGCGACCCCCTGGGTGAAGGCTCAGATGGCAAGCCGGTCTACCTGCGCGATATCTGGCCCAGCCAGAAAGAAATCGCCGAGGCCGTGGAAAACGTCAACACTGGTATGTTCCACAAGGAATATGCCGAGGTGTTCGCCGGTGACGAACAATGGCAAGCCATCGAAGTCCCGCAGGCCGCCACCTATGTCTGGCAGGAGGATTCCACCTACATTCAACACCCGCCGTTCTTTGAAGAGATTTCCGGTCCCTTGCCAGTGATCGAGGATATCCAGGGTGCTCGGGTTCTGGCGTTACTGGGGGATTCGGTCACCACCGACCATATTTCCCCGGCGGGCAATATCAAGTCCGAAAGCCCGGCCGGACGTTACCTGCGCGATCAGGGCGTCGAACCCAAGGACTTCAACTCCTACGGATCACGCCGCGGCAACCATGAAGTGATGATGCGCGGCACCTTTGCCAATATTCGTATCCGCAACGAAATGCTCGGCGGCGAGGAAGGCGGTAATACCCTGCATGTACCCAGCGGCGAGAAACTGGCCATCTACGATGCTGCCATGCGTTATCAGGCAGAAGGCACACCGCTGGTGATCATCGCGGGCCAGGAATACGGCACCGGCTCCAGCCGCGACTGGGCAGCCAAGGGCACCAACCTTCTGGGCGTAAAGGCCGTCATTGCCGAAAGCTTTGAACGGATCCATCGCTCCAATCTGGTCGGCATGGGCGTGTTGCCCCTGCAATTCAAGAATGCCCAGAACCGCAAATCCCTGAAGCTCACCGGCAAGGAGACGCTGGCAATCAGCGGCCTGACCGGTGCCGATGTGCGTCCTGGCATGAACCTGACTCTGCAGATCACCCGTGAAGACGGCAGCCAGGAAAGCCTGGAAGTGTTGTGCCGGATCGATACCCTCAATGAAGTGGAATACTTCAAGTCGGGAGGGATTCTGCATTATGTGTTGAGGCAGTTGATTGCGTCCTGAGGCCATTCCCCGCCGCGGGCAAGAACGCTCCTGCCGGGCCTTGAAGGCTCGGCAGGTAGCGAATTCATTCGCGAAAAACCCGACACCGGGGGGCTGCCAGGGCCGGGCCCACAGGCTGCACAAGCCAGAGTTTGCACAAGCTGCAAAATCATGGGCAAAACTCCCATAGAATCTCCCGCTCTATTTCAGGAGATTCCCCATGGCGCCAAGGCACCGGGTCTTTTTCAGCCTGCTCTGCGTCGGGTATGGCATTGCACTGTTCTACGGCCAATTGCAGTGGTCGGCGGCCCTGGCCGTCGGCCTTCTGCTGGTTGCCGGGCTTTGTGTCAGGCTGTCGGAACACAAAAGCATCCGCCTGCTCGGACATGCAATCTTCATCGTCACGGGCATAGCACTGGCCAGCCATTGGCTGCCCGGTTTCAACAGCGCACAGGTGTACGACGCGGCCCGCTTCAGTCCTGATGCTGCGCCCTTCTCCATGAACCTGAATCTGGACAAACCGCTGATCGGTTTCTGGCTGCTTCTGTTCTGCCCATGGATGCTGCCGACCGTGGGCCTTGCCCGCTCGCTGAAAATTGCCTCGCTGGCCCTGATCATGACCAGCGTGCTGTGCATGAGCCTGGCAGCCGTGCTGGGCGTCACCGGCTGGGCTGTGAAATGGCCGGAGCACGGCATACTCTGGTTACTGAACAATTTATTACTGGTTTCATTGACCGAAGAGCTTTTTTTCCGCGTTTATCTGCAAGGCGCTCTGCAACAAATCTTTAACAGGCTATGGTTTGGGGGCGCGCTTGCCATTGGTATCGCTGCCATGCTGTTCGGGCTTGCCCATGTGGGCTCAGGCTGGGAGTGGGTATTGCTGGCAAGCCTGGCCGGCACAGGCTATGGCATCGCTTATCGGTTTGGTGGCCTGCAAGCCGCGCTCATCACCCACTTCGGCCTGAATCTGGTGCATTTCGGCCTGTTCACCTATCCGATGCTTGATCGATAAGCATTGATTCATGGCAAGGACTGACCATAAATTTAGCTCGACCCGCTCAATTTATGGGCCTGCCTGCCGATAACTCTCCGAAGCCTATTGGATCGAAGGACCGAAAGCCATGCGTAACAACCAGCCTGTCACTCAACGTGAGCGGACATTTCCTGCTGAACAACGGTTGATTTCCACCACCGATACCAAGGGCGTGATCACCTACTGCAACGAGATCTTTCAGGAAGTCTCCGGCTTCAGCCACGAAGAGCTGATAAAGGCTCCGCACAACCTGGTTCGCCATCCTGACGTCCCTGCGGCAGTGTTCCAGCACATGTGGACCACCCTCAAGAGTGGCCAGCCGTGGATGGGCATCGTCAAGAACCGTTGCAAGAATGGCGATCACTATTGGGTCAATGCCTATGTGACGCCGATGTTCGAGAACAAGCAGGTCGTGGGCTTCGAGTCGGTGCGTATCAAGCCGACCGCCGAACAGATCAAGCGCGCCGAAGCGCTGTATGCCCGCATCAACAAAGGCAAATCGGCTATCCCGAACCGCGACAAGTGGCTGCCAATATTGCAGGACTGGCTGCCGTTCATCATGGTCAGCCAGTTGAGCTTCATGATCGGCGCCTGGCTCAACTCACACTGGGGCTTCATTCTGGCTGCGGCACTGTCGGTTCCGCTGGGCCTGCTCGGCCTGACCTGGCAACAGCGCGGCATCAAGCGCCTGCTGCGCCTGGCTGAACAGACAACGTCGGATCCACTGATCGCCCAGATGTACACCGACAGCCGTGGCCCGCAGGCGCGCCTGGAAATGTCGATCCTCAGCCAGGAAGCGCGGATGAAAACCTGCCTGACCCGCCTGCAGGACACCGCCGAACACCTCAACACCCAGGCACGCAAATCCAACTCCCTGGCCAATTCCAGCTCTTCCGGGCTGGAGCGTCAGCGGGTCGAGACTGAACAGGTGGCTACGGCCATCAATCAGATGGCGGCAACCACCCAACAGGTCGCCAGCCATGTCCAGCGCGCTGCCGATGCCAGTCAGCAGGCCAACCAGTTGACACTTCGCGGCCGGGATATTGCCGGTGAAACCCGTGATGCGATTCAACGCCTGTCTACTTCCGTGGGCGAAACCGGCCTGACCGTCACGCAACTGGCCAAGGACAGTGATGAAATCGGCGGCGTGGTCGATGTGATCAAAGGCATCGCCGACCAGACCAACCTGCTGGCACTCAACGCCGCCATCGAAGCAGCCCGCGCCGGGGAAATGGGCCGCGGCTTCGCCGTGGTCGCCGACGAGGTGCGCCAACTGGCACAACGCACCACCGAGTCCACCGGACAGATCCATGGCCTGATCGCCAAACTGCAACAGACCGCCAACAACGCCGTACAAACCATGAACTCGGGCCACCGTCAGGCCGAGGAAGGGGTGGCGCGCGTGCTTGAAGCCGACGAAGCACTGGTGGGCATCAGCGAAGCGGTCGCCAACATCACCGAGATGGCCACCCAGATCGCCACAGCCACCGAACAGCAGAACTCGGTCGCTGGAGAGATCAGCCGCAACATCTCCACGATTGCCGAGCTGGCCGACCAGACTTCCGACGAAGCACATCGCTCGGCGGTGCTCAGCGCTGAACTGACCGACACCGCCAACTCGCAGTACTCTCTGGTTGAACGCTTCAACCGGTAAGTCTGCAAGGCAATATAAAAGCCCCGGTCAATCCTGATTGACCGGGGCTTTTTTACAGGTGCAGAGTGTCTTTACAGTCGCGGTTATTTCACCTTGCGGCTCAGGTTATCAAGCTCACGCTTTACATTATCCAGATCACGTTGCTGATTGCTGACATCACGCTTGAGACTGGACAGTTCACTTGAACTGGAACTATTACTGCTGCCGGCACTACGCTTCAAGTCACTGACTTGCCCTTCAAGCTGCTTGATACCACGGGTCTGTTCCTCAGACTGACGCTTGAGGCTGGAAATCTCGCTGTTGCTGGAGCTGCTACTTGAAGCAGAGGATTGCCCATTACGCTTGAGTTCTTCAATGAGTTTGGCTTGATCATTAACGACTTTCTTCAAGCTTGCCAACTCACTGGCATTAGACTCCAGCGCTTTTTTCATATTCTGTATATCACCAACGCTAAAGCCGGTATTACGCAAGGAATACCCGCCCTCTTTATTGACAGCTACAATACTGTCGTACTCGCGAGCATTGAACGAGCTGATCTCAACTGCCGCATGAGCGGGCAAGCCAGCCATACCGGCCATCAGTAAGGCAGCGATTTTAAGACGAGAAAAAGCGCGAGTTTTCTTGAAGAAACCAGCCATGATCCAAGTTCCATACAGGGTGCCGAAGTGGCACATTGATATGATCGCATTTTCGCTAAAGAGTTCGCCATCCTGGCGGCTATTTTTTTGCGCCCTGTTGATGCAGCCCCTGACCTTGAGCGCCTGTCAGCGCCTCATGGTCAGTGCGCAGGCAGCATCCACCCTAAAACCAACACCCATTTAAATATTGAAATTATTGACAAGAATCCATTTGAACCGACGCGACTAAAGTTTTTAAGCCAGACGTTTCCGATAGCCCTGTATGCATTTTCCACGACCAGGAAAATACTTATTCATGACGAAAACTTTTCGGTGCAACTCCCTAATACGCTGCAAAATATTTCACACAGCTCAAACAATCAAACGCCTGCAATCACAAGTCCTCTCTTGATTCTCATCGCCGCCTACCGCCTTTTTTGTAACAACACTTCACATATCGCTTACTTCCGCCCTGCCTGTTGCACCCCGCTTGACCAAATCTTTATACCTCCCTGTAATAGCTTTCATATCACCCCGAATGTTTGCACCGCGGACTCAGGAATCATCATGGATAAGCCACCTAAAAACAAAATACTGTCCGATATATCTGCCAGCCTCAAGACGCCACTCTTGCCGAATGTAAAACACAATATAATTACCCATGAGCAGATTCATGCGGGTGTTTCCATACATATACCTCACTCGCCCCTGTTGCAGCGCGATGACCTGATTGTTTTGCATTGGGGACTGCACCAGTTATCAACCCCCCTGCTTCATCCGCTTGGTAAAGGCGGCATTGTGCGGATACTGTGCATTACCTATAACTTCATTCCTCACGCCCAGTACGGCCCGGTGGATCTGTATTATGAAATACATCGTTCGGGTGATTTGATCGGTACTTCGCCCACGGTGCGCGTGACGGTCAATAAACATCTTTCAGTCACGGACAAGCAACGCCGCCGTAAACGCAACATGAAGCGTCGTCGTCCGGATCTATGAAAAAAAGCCCCCGGTGATTGCTCACCGGGGGCCTGATTGGCAGGGAATCGTCAGAACGAGAGTCGTAACCCTACATTGGCCCCCCAGGGCTGCTCGACATGCCGGCCTTTCATGTAATCGAAGTCGGCATGCAATTGCAGGCGCTCCGACAATGAAACAGAGACTCCGGCTCCCAGCTCGGCACGCGAGCCAAACAGGTTGTTATCGAATCGCGAGTTATTGACCTTGACGTCATTGCCACGGGAAAACTCCTGGGCCACAGCAACCCGCAAGTAAGGCTGCAACACCCCGCCGTCCTTGAGCCCGATATTACGCCCCACAGAACTGCCGACCTTGGCCTGAAGCGATTGGGTATCGCTGTTTTTTGCCAACAGGCCATTGTCCATGCGGGCGTCGTCACCCTGGATGACGACGCCCGCCAGCTGCGCAAAAGGCTCCAGGAAATAATCGTCAGCCAGCTTGATGTGCCGCCCGAACTCTGCCGACATCCCCAATCCAGTGTTGGTGTAATCGCCTTTGGCCCTGGTGGCGTCACTCATGGAAACGTCGGACTTGTTGCGGAAGCTGTTGAGCTTGATGACCCCATCCAGGTAATAGCCATCGTCCGACAGCCAGGTGCCATACGCCCCCATGTAGTAACTGTCGACCTTACCGGTAGTGCCATGGCTCAAATCCAGATCGGACTTGCTGTAGCCGCCCATGACGCCCAGCAACAGTTGGCCATTGGGGACCGGAAGCGGCGCATCCGCGCCCAGCGATACCCCTTGCTGCTGGTGGCGATAGCTGACGTCATCGCTGGTAGCAGCATTGAAACGATTACCATAGGCTCGCATCCAGCCGCCGCCCTGGCCGCTGGCACGCACCTCGCCCATGCGGCTGCGCAAGGTCGACAGTTCGCTCATCCAGATCACCGGTGCGGCATTGAACAGCGCCAGGGCCGCACTGGTTGAAGGACTGATGACTTTTTCACTGCCGACAATGAACCAGTCATTGCCCTGTTGCTCCAGCAGATAGGAGTACGCCCCGAGATCAACCCGACCGCCGATCAGGCTGAACTGAGCATCTCCTCCTTCGGTATGCACAACCCTCAAGGGTTGCATGTCCGGCGAAACCACCTCGACGCCGGTATTACGGACTCGCAATCCAAACTCGCCATTGGCCTGACCGTTCACATCGATCAGATCGCCCACTCCGTTGTCCAGGTCGACGCGCATGCCGAAAGAGCCATAACCGGACAGCTCGTTCAGGGACAAGGTATGAAACCCGTCCTCGCTGAAATTCACCACACCACGGTCCATGCTCAGCGACTGGATCGAGCTGTCGCCAATCATCTGCCACTGGGCACCAGACTCGACGGCCAGCGTGTCGCCATTGATGATGTCACCGGTGAACAGAGCCTGTTTCTTCAAGGTGACATTCAGGGTACTGCTGTCATCGGCAAACAGATTGCCGGTGAGGGTGCTGTTGGAAACGGTGAAGTTCGCCGTGCCGCGGTCCTTTACCTCCAGCAGATTACCGTTACCGGAGATCAGGGTTGAGTTGTTCTGGACGGTAATATCTGCGACAGCACCAAAGAGAGCTGATTTATCGACACTGATTGCAGCACCGTTGATGCCTTCGACAATCGAGTTATCGATCACTGCACTGCTGGTGACACCGGCATTGTCGTTGTCCGGTATGAATTGGCCCTCTATGACCTGCAAACCATTTAACTCACCGCGAACATGGCTGCCGCCGGCAATGAGCGCGTCGCCTCCCGCCAACATTACACCGCTGCCTTGCCCGGATGCAGAAGTGGCGGCATAAACGTCGGTATTGTTGATTTCAACGCGGCTTAACTGACTCACGCCAATCCCCATACCCACTCCAGAGATATTACTGTCATTGATAAACGCCTTGCTTCCAGGCTTGTTGACCACCTCGGTGACCCCGAGCCCCACTCCAGAGCCGTTGGCATTGGTTATCGTCGCATTGTCCATCTTGACCCAACTGTCAAATATCTCTACCCCTGCCGTGACGGTGCCGTGATCGATAACCAGCTTTGCGTCAGCCCCTCTGACATTCTCTGCTACTCCACCTTCGACAATATTCAATATCCCGTTTTTTTTCAGGTAATAGGAATGAACAGGCGTAGAAGAATCCACCGTCATCTCACGGTCTACATCAATACTATCTTGCAGCGGTAACTTACCGTCATTGACTGGACTTACAAGGTTGGTTTCCGCACTCAACGGCATGATTGTATCTGCGCCAGCCTGAAGCGTAAAAATCACACTCACGGACAGGAAAGCCGAAGAAATTTTTTTGCCTTTTGCAGCATTAGCTCTATAAATCACCTTTCACACTCCCTAATAACGAAGTGCAAATGATGCTTTAGGGTTTCGCGTGATTGAGCACAGAACCAAAAATAAAAAAGTAGGAAACTTCCCAAATAATCGAGTTGATTATCCTACGGAATTTCCTACAGCATGCCTATCAAATGCCTGAGCTATTTTTTCACAACCATAAAAATATTTACCACCTGCTATTGACGACTTGCAGAAAAACCGATTACGTCAGTCTCGCTGCTAAAGAATCAATTGGCCAATATCATCTTCTACAGCCAGTAAAGCCAAACAGCCACATGGGCATCCCCATGGGCCACATTATTGGATTAATATTCAAGGAACAAGACAGTGACTCATCAACCACAAACTCCGACCATTATCCCCGATCAAAATTTCCGCGAACAAGATATCACTCTGGATGCGCCGGATATTGCCGAAGCTTTCCATGACGAAGACACACCGGGGCTTTTGCCTATCTCTCTATTGAATAATCCGGTAGTTGTTGATCTTAAAGTATGGCAGGGTGCCATTCCAAGGTATTCCTACGTGCTCTATTGGAATGATAAAGAAGTACCTCCGAAAAAGACCATTCTTGATACTCATCGTCCGGGAGATCCCCTCACCCTGGAAATCCCCGTTGATCTTCTTACCGAAGGAACGCACAAACTCCAATACCAGACACAGAACCCAGAAAGCCTGCTCAAAAACGAATCCAATCCCTTCACCGTGGTGATCGACAGAACCGCTCCGGGCGAACCGGAACTCAGCGCCATTCTGTTTCCACCTGAAGTTCAGAATGGATTGACTGCAGCGGAACTTGCGCAACTGGGCGGAAAACTGGACGTGCAGGTTGCTGGCTATACCGGCATGGCCAAACATGACGTGGTCAAGACTTACTGGGGTACAACACCGGGCCCGGAAGCAATCGTCACTGAAGATGACATGGGCCTGGACAGAGTGGCTATCACCTTTACCCGCAATTTTCTGGAAAGCCTGGGCGATACCGAGCAACTGGTCAAATACACGGTATTCGACCGGGCGGGCAACCCGTCCATCGATTCCAACCCCGTGCCGATCACCCTCAAGTTGCAGGATATTCCGGCAAACTTTCCGGCGCCGATCATTGATCCTGCTGTTGGCGGCCTGATCGATCATGCCGAAGCCCAGGCCGGTGTACAGGTCGATATCCCCCAATATCCAGGGGCCAGTCCGCTGGATATGATCAGGCTGTTCTGGGGCCAGAACAACCCTCTGGTTCCGGTTGCCCTCCCACCGGGCAACGAGAATGAAGACATTGTGCTGTCGCTGCGTATTCCCTTCGAGACGCTGAACAAGAATCCTGTGGGCACTGTGCAGGTTTTCTATGAAGTTACCCGTCAGGTGGACCTTGCCGGTACTTCGCTCAACAGTACTGTCGATGTATTTCTGACCCTGCCGATTACAACGCCACTGGACACCTTTATCGTTCAGGGCACCAGCGTGGAAAGCCCTGACACCACCGACAACTTCATCGATGAAGAAGACTATGAACTGAATGCGCTGGGTGTCGTGAAATGGAATACCGGTTTTGCCATCAGCGACAACCTCAACCTGTTCTGGGGCGATCAACAAAAGCCACAGTGGTATCAGATCAGGGCCACTGATATTGCTGCCGCCCGGGATCTGCTGATTCCCATCGACAATGCAATCATGAAAAACCAGGGCACCGGTGCGGAAATTCCTGTTCATTACACCGTGACTCGCGCAGGAAATCCCAATCCGGTCAAATGTCCGGTTCAACTGGTAACAGTCCGCTCCAAGGAAGAACTTCCGGGTGGCGCCGACGGACTGGATGGCCCGCCTTTCAAACTCAACGAAGTGGGTTTCATTGCACCGATCCTCAACCCCAATGGCGCCGACATGTACATTGCGCCTTATATCAATATCGCTGAAGGCCAGAAGATTACCCTGACTTTCAAGGGGTTTGACAAGAGCAACAACCCGATCGAAGCATCCAACTATACCGCCAACCGGACACTGGATAACAACGACATCGTCAATGGTTATACCTTTACGGTTCCCGATCGCAACCTGCGTACTATTTGCACCGGTTTTGCAGAAGCAAGTTTCCGCGTCGATCCGCCAACAGGCAGCAATCAGAGTTCTGTAACTTCAAAAGTTACGCGAGCCCCTCTCAACATGCTTGATTCGGTTCAACCGACCTGCATCGTTCGCTGATTAACAATGCGGGTCGTACGCGACCCGCATTGCAAAACAATATGGAGTCCATCACCATGAGCCCTTTAACTCCGCTCAATCAACTTGACGATCTAGAAAAACCGACAATCCCTGCCGCACTGGAAAACGGAGTATTGCCCATTGAGTATCTGGACAAGCCCGTCATTATCACTTTTACCGTATGGGAAGGTGCACGCCCGGGTTATATGTATCAGCTGATATGGAATGATATGAATGCCGGCCCACAAAAAACCATCCTGAATGAAGTGCCCGGCGATAAACTCACGCTTGAGATCCCGGTTGCCTTGTTGACTGAAGGCGTACATAGCGTTGCCTATGAGACCAACAATCCGGAAAGTCTGATAAAAAACAGATCCGCGAAAACCCGCCTCGAAATCGACCGTACCGCTCCCGGCAATCCACAACTGGGCCCGATCCTCTTTCCACCTTTCGTCGATGACGGCCTGACATCGCCTGAACTGGAACTGGTGCATAACGTGTTGCGGGGAAGCATTGCCAGTTACAGCGGCATGAAGGAAGGCGATGTCATTCGCACTTACTGGAACCGGATTCCCGGGCCCATCACCATGGTCAACAAGGACGACATGGGGCTGCAGCGGGTGAATGTGGATTTTGTCAGGTCATTTCTGGAGACCATTGGCGATATCGAAGCTCCCGTCTATTACACCGTGACCGATCAGGCGGGCAATGTCTCCATGGACTCGGAGGCCAGACAGGTCAAGCTGCAACTCTCCGTACTGCCGCCGCTGCCGCTGCCGATTGTCAAGGAAGCCAATGGCGATACCCTCGATCCGGCCAATACGATCAATGGCGCCACTGTACAGATCGGCACGGCCGCCAGCCTGGCCGTGAATGATCGGATCACGGTGCAGTGGCAAGGGCCCAAAGGCAGCGATACCGAGGAAAAGATCATTACCTCCGCCGATGTGGGCCGGATTCAGGAACTGCTGTTCTCGGCGGCACTGGTCAATGCCAATGCAGGCCAGACCATCCATGTGTTTTATACCGTCAACCGCACCAACGGCGTGGTTCAACAGTCCGAACCCCTGGCCCTGAAGGTTGTTGATACACGCATCGAGTTGCCTGCGCCCACCATGGACAGCGTGGGAGCCGATGGCGTAGTGATCCCATCGAAAATCCCGGAGTCAGGAGCAATCGTGCGGGTGGCCTACAAGGGCATGAGCACCGGCGATAGCGTGGTGGTCAACTGGCGAGGCTCAACGACTTACGATACGCCTTCACAGGTCGTGGGCAGCAACACCGAGCTGCAATTCAACATCGCCAAAGCCTTGATCGTGGCCAGCAACGCAGCGACCGTCACCTACACCGTCACTCGTGCAGGCACGGCGGCCCTGTCCTCGACACTGTGGCTGAAGATCCGCAAGGAACTGGAGTTCGATACGTCTCCCGTCACCCTCAAGGGCAAGGTCTACCTGTTGCCGGGCTATCCCGATCTTCTGCCGGCCATGCCATCCGGCACCACGATCCAGCGCACAGCCAGCGGGGGGCAGGCACCTTACTTCTATCGCTCAAGCGATCCACTGGTAGCCAAGGTGGACAATCATGGCCTGACCTCTGCCCGAGGCAAAGGCACGGCAACCATTTCGGTCACGGACAGCCTGGGCACAACGAAAAGCTATCAGGTCAGCGTAACCGGCGTGGTTCATTGCCTGGGGATAGGCGCGGGTTCCTTTTCCAGAATGACCTCTGCTGCAGAAGCACAGGGCGCACGCATCCCGTCTATCTATGAACTCAATGAAATCCACAGCGCCTATGGCAGAAGCTGGCCGATGGGCCATGGCAACTACTGGTCCAACACCGTCGCCATGACCAATCTGGTGGGCTGGAAATGGTACTACGTGAAAAATCTGGTCACAGGCGCAGACTTCAAATTGCTGCATCACAATGCCAGTCTTGGCGTCGCCATCCGCTGATGAATCACCTGCGGCATGGCTGAAACGTTTTGGGGCGTTACCTGAAAGGTGGCGCCCTCTTTCTATCTCTGCGCGTCACGTTCCAAGAGCCAGATCATGCGCCACCCCGTCATTCCCCCCAAGCGCTTCGTGCGCCCTCCCTCCTGCGAAGGCCAGTTCAAGGTAAGCGTCAACCGGCAACCGCTGGAGGTTTCGTCTCTGCTGGGCAGGCTGACGTTACGCCCGGAGCTTTCCCAGGCGCCCAGTCACTGGATCTGGAAAATCATCGCCGATGGCAAGGTCGGCCATAAACGCACCAGCATCGGCCTGTTTTTCGACAAGGACCTGGAGCCCGGCACTTACAACCTGCTCGGTAATGAGCGCATCAAGGTGGTCTATAACGAGAGCCCGCACTGGCAGAGTGTGATTTATCACTCGGCGCATTTTCAGGCCGGCGCCTTCACCCTGCTCGAAGCCGACCTGCAAAGCCAGCGGCTGCGAGGAACGTTCAGCTTCAGCATCACAGCGGTGGACTTCCAGGTCACGGACGGCACGTTCGATGTGCACTGCAAGTGATCAGCCCCGCAGAAACCCGGCGATCCGTTGTGCTGACTCGGCCAGGCATTGTGCATGGCTCAGACCCGACACCTTCAGGGGCTTGAGATCATGATTGGCGGTCGGCAACCAGTGCAGACTGATCGCAGCCGATAACTCATAGCCCTGCACCGTCTCACGATCACCCAGCGCATCGCGTTCGCCCTGAACGATCAGGGTCGGAGCCTGCAGACCGGCCAGGTGTGCCACGCGCGGCTTTTCCGGTTTGCCCACGGCATGGAACGGGTAGCCCAGGCAGACCAGCGCGTCGACCTTCAGCTCATCGGCCAGCAGACTGGCCATTCTTCCCCCCATCGACTTGCCGCCGATGGCCAGACGCCCAGCGACATGGGGTCGCACACGGGCATACACCTCACGCCAGCAATCGAGTAACTGCCCCTGAGGATTAGGCGGACGCTTGCCGCCCGTAACGCGCCGCTGAGACATATACGGAAACTCGAAGCGCATGACGTTGATCCCTTGCGCAGCAAGGCGTGCAGCCATGTCGTTCATGAAATCACTGTCCATTGGCGCACCTGCACCATGGGCCAGAATCAGCGTTGCTCCGCCACCTTCCATACCCGGCTGCGCCGCCGTCCAGATCCAGCCGCTGTCCTGCGCCAGTTGTACGCATTGATCCCTGTCAATGCAGGCACCTTGCCCATTGCCCATGCTTGCCTCGCTTCTGATGAGTCTGCCAATAACCCGGAGCTATAACCGTGCGTAATGGCCCCGACCAAGCTGGATGGGATACACACCTAAATGAACACAACTAACAGTACCGCCTATAACTATCAGGTGGTTCGCCAGTTCGCCATTATGACGGTGATCTGGGGAATTGTCGGGATGGGCCTCGGCGTTTTTCTGGCCGCCCAACTGGTTTGGCCTGAGCTCAACTTCAACCTGCCGTGGACAAGCTTTGGTCGCTTGCGTCCACTCCATACCAACGCGGTCATCTTCGCCTTTGGTGGCTGCGCGCTGTTCGCCAGCTCCTACTACTCGGTACAACGCACCTGCCAGACCCAGTTATTCCTGCCGAAACTGGCAGCGTTCACCTTCTGGGGCTGGCAACTGGTGATTGTCCTTGCAGCTATCACCCTGCCACTGGGCTACACCTCATCCAAGGAATACGCCGAACTGGAATGGCCGATCGACATCCTGATCGCCATCGTCTGGGTCGCCTACGCCGTCGTGTTCTTCGGCACCGTGGCCAAACGCACCACCAAGCATATCTATGTCGGCAACTGGTTCTTCGGCGGCTTCATCCTGACCGTAGCGTTGCTGCACATCGTCAACAACCTGGAACTGCCGGTCAGCCTGACCAAGTCCTACTCGCTATACGCCGGTGCAACCGATGCGATGGTCCAGTGGTGGTACGGACACAACGCGGTAGGCTTTTTCCTGACCGCAGGCTTTCTGGGGATGATGTATTACTTCGTGCCCAAGCAGGCCGAACGTCCGGTCTATTCCTATCGCCTGTCCATCGTGCACTTCTGGGCATTGATCACCCTGTACATCTGGGCCGGTCCGCACCACCTGCACTACACCGCCCTGCCGGACTGGGCGCAGTCGCTGGGCATGGTGATGTCGCTGATTCTCCTGGCTCCAAGCTGGGGCGGCATGATCAACGGCATGATGACCCTGTCCGGCGCCTGGCATAAATTGCGCAGCGACCCGATTCTGCGCTTTCTGGTGGTGTCCCTGGCGTTCTACGGCATGTCGACCTTTGAAGGCCCGATGATGGCGATCAAGACCGTCAATGCCCTGTCGCACTACACCGACTGGACCATCGGCCACGTACACGCCGGCGCTCTGGGCTGGGTGGCGATGATTTCCATCGGCGCGCTGTATCACATGATTCCCAAGGTCTTTGGTCGCCCACAGATGCACAGCCTGGGTCTGATCAATGCGCACTTCTGGCTCGCCACCATCGGCACCGTGCTGTACATCGCCTCGATGTGGGTCAACGGCATCACTCAAGGCCTGATGTGGCGGGCAATCAATGACGATGGCACCCTCACCTATTCCTTCGTCGAAGCCCTGCAAGCCAGTCACCCGGGCTTCATCGTGCGGCTGGCCGGCGGCGCCATCTTCTTCGTCGGCATGTTGCTGATGGCCTACAACACCTGGCGCACCGTGCGGGCCTCCAGCCCTGTCGAAGCCGCCGCTGCCGCGCAGATGGCCTGAGGAGCTGACCATGAAACATGAAGTGATCGAAAAGAACGTCACCCTGCTGATGATCCTGATGGTCCTGGCCGTCAGCATCGGCGGCCTGACCCAGATCGTGCCGCTGTTCTTCCAGGACGTGACCAACAAGCCGGTCGAAGGCATGAAGCCCTACACCGCACTGCAACTCGAAGGCCGCGACATCTACATCCGCGAAGGCTGCGTAGGCTGCCACTCGCAGATGATTCGTCCGTTCCGTGCCGAGACCGAGCGTTATGGCCATTACTCGGTAGCCGGTGAAAGCGTCTGGGACCATCCGTTCCTCTGGGGCTCGAAGCGTACCGGGCCGGACCTGGCACGCGTCGGCGCACGCTACTCGGACGACTGGCATCGTGCCCACCTGTACAACCCGCGCAACGTCGTGCCGGAATCGAAAATGCCGGCCTATCCATGGCTGGTCACCCAGCAGGTGGACAGTCGCGATACCGAAGCCAAGATCCGCGCCATGCGCACTCTGGGCGTGCCTTACACCGATGCCGACATCTCCGGCGCAGTTGCCAGCCTCAAGGGCAAGACCGAGATGGACGCACTGGTGGCCTACCTGCAAGTGCTCGGCACTTCCATCAAGAGCAAGAGGTGAGCCATGGATATCCAAGACTTGCGCGGCCTCGGCACGTTGGTAGTAGCGATCGCCTTTATCGGGATGTCCCTGTGGGTATCCAGCAGCAAACGCAACCAGGAATTCGCCGAAGCGCGCATGGCGCCCTTCGCCGATGAGCCACAACCCTTGAGCACGGACGCGAAACCCGAAGCGGAACAACCTGTCGTGCGGAGTAATCAGCCATGACCACCTTTTGGAGCACCTATATCTGCGTGCTGACCCTCGGCAGCCTGATCGGGCTGACCTGGCTGTTGATCGGCACCCGCAAAGGCGAAACCAAGGGCAGTACCGACCAGACCATGGGCCACAGCTTCGACGGCATTGAGGAGTACGACAACCCGTTGCCGCAATGGTGGTTCATGCTGTTCGCCGGCACTCTGGTATTCGCTGTCGGTTACCTGATTCTCTATCCGGGCCTGGGTAACTGGAAAGGCATCCTGCCTGGCTATGAAAACGGCTGGACCGGCGCCCATGAATGGGAAAAGGAAATGGACAGGGCCGATGCCAGATTCGGCCCCGTCTTTGCCAAATTCGCCGCCATGCCGGTAGAAGAAGTCGCCCAGGATCCGCAGGCATTGAAAATGGGCGGGCGCCTGTTCGCGTCCAACTGCTCGGTGTGCCACGGCTCGGACGCCAAGGGTGCCTACGGCTTCCCGAACCTGACCGACAGCAACTGGCGCTGGGGCGGCAGTGCCGACACCATCAAGACCAGCATCATGCTGGGCCGGGTCGCAGCGATGCCGGCCTGGGGACAAGTGATCGGTGAGGAAGGCGTCAAGAACGTTGCCGCCTATGTTCGCCACTCTCTGGCCGGCCTGCCACTGCCTGCCGGCGACACCGCCAATCTGGACGCCGGACAGCAAGTATTCAGCTCGACCTGCGTAGCTTGTCATGGTGCTACAGGTAAAGGTGTCGAAGCGATGGGCGCCCCAAACCTCACACAACCGGGCGGTTTCATCTACGGCACCAGCCTTGCGCAACTGCAACAGACCATTCGTCTTGGTCGCCAGGGTCATATGCCGGCTCAGGCCGATTTGCTGGGCAATGACAAGGTGCAATTGCTGGCGGCGTATGTGTACAGCCTTTCTCAGAGTCCTGATCAACTCGAGCGCAGGGAAAAGCAGTCACAGTAACGATTCAGCCCGGTGCAACACTGAATCCCGCACCCCGCAATGGGGTGCGGGATTCTTCTACACACGGTTCCCGCCCTCTCGCTCGACTTCCAATCCCCCTCTTTCACGACTAAGCTTGCCCGCAGTGGACTGGCTATAGCTGGTCACAGGTCATGGGTAGTGAAAACTTGGGCTCACGGCCACAAGCGATCACCGGCAGTACGTGTCATCGACCTGTCCCCCCGCCTTTTTCGGTCCGCTTCGGCAGGGTTCCGGCGACTCTGGAACATGCCTCACAGGGCCATCACTGCAATGCAAACACTTGCCCGGCATCAGCGGCACGTGCGTGCGTGGCCCGCTGAACATCTATGAATACTGATCCGTGGAACCCTGGAAAAAATGAGCACAGCAATCAGCCCGACTGCTTATAACTACAAGGTGGTCCGTCAGTTCGCCATCATGACGGTGGTCTGGGGAATTGTCGGCATGGGGCTCGGGGTTTTCATCGCCGCGCAGCTTGTCTGGCCGGGCTTGAACCTCGACCTGGAATGGACAACGTTCGGCCGTCTGCGCCCACTGCACACCAACCTTGTGATCTTCGCCTTTGGTGGCTGCGCACTGTTTTCCACTTCTTATTACGTGGTGCAACGGACCTGCCAGACACGCCTGGTTTCCGACACCCTGGCCGCCTTCACCTTCTGGGGCTGGCAGGCAGTGATCGTCAGCGCAATCATCACCCTGCCCATGGGCTACACAACCACCAAGGAATACGCCGAGCTGGAATGGCCGATCGCGATTCTACTGGCGATTGTCTGGATCACCTATGCACTGGTGTTCTTCGGCACCATCGCGCGACGCAAAACGAAGCACATCTATGTCGGCAACTGGTTCTACGGCGCATTCATTCTCGTGACCGCCATGCTGCACATCGTCAACCACATCTCGTTGCCAGTCAGCCTGTTCAAATCCTACTCGGCCTATGCCGGTGCTACTGACGCGATGATCCAGTGGTGGTACGGGCACAACGCCGTGGGCTTCTTCCTGACCACCGGCTTTCTGGGAATGATGTATTACTTCGTGCCCAAGCAGGCCGAGCGCCCGATCTATTCGTATCGCCTGTCCATCGTGCACTTCTGGGCGCTGATCACTCTGTACATCTGGGCCGGCCCGCACCACTTGCACTACACCGCCCTGCCCGACTGGGCGCAATCGCTGGGCATGGTGATGTCGATCATCCTGCTGGCCCCGAGCTGGGGCGGCATGATCAACGGCATGATGACCCTGTCCGGCGCCTGGCATAAATTGCGCACCGACCCGATCCTGCGTTTCCTGGTGGTGTCGCTGGCGTTCTACGGCATGTCGACCTTTGAAGGGCCGATGATGGCCATCAAGACCGTGAACTCGCTGTCGCACTACACCGACTGGACCATCGGCCATGTCCACGCCGGGGCACTGGGCTGGGTGGCGATGATTTCCATCGGCGCGCTGTATCACATGATTCCCAGGATCTTTGGTCGGCCACAGATGCACAGCACCAGCCTGATCAATGCGCACTTCTGGCTCGCCACTGTCGGCACCGTGCTGTACATCGCCTCGATGTGGGTCAACGGCATGACCCAGGGCCTGATGTGGCGGGCAGTCAACGACGATGGCACCCTCACCTATGCCTTCGTCGAGAGCCTGCCGGCCAGCCATCCGGGCTATGTCGTGCGCATGATCGGCGGGGCAATCTTTGCCAGCGGCATGCTGCTGATGGCCTGGAACGTCTGGCGCACGGTCCGCGCCTCGGACCCGAAGGAAGCTGAAGCGGCTGCCCGGATCGCTGTCGCGGGAGCTCACTGATGAAACATGAAATACTCGAAAAGAACATTGGCCTGCTGGCATTTTTCATGGTCATTGCCGTCAGCATCGGCGGCCTGACGCAGATCGTGCCGCTGTTCTTTCAGGACGTGACCAACCAGCCGGTCGAAGGCATGAAGCCGCGCACCGCCCTGGAAGTCGAAGGCCGTGACGTGTACATCGCCAACGGTTGTGTGAGTTGCCATTCGCAGATGATCCGCCCGTTCCGTGCCGAAACCGAACGCTACGGGCATTACTCGGTGGCGGGCGAAAGCGTCTGGGATCACCCGTTCCTGTGGGGCTCCAAACGCACCGGCCCGGATCTGGCCCGGGTCGGCGGACGCTACTCGGACGACTGGCATCGCGCTCACTTGTACAACCCGCGCAATGTGGTGCCGGAATCGAAAATGCCGGCCTACCCGTTCCTGGTCGAGAAAAAGCTCGATGGCAAGGAGACGGCGAAAAAGATGGAAGTCCTGCGCACCCTCGGCACGCCCTATACCGATGAAGACATCGCTGACGCCGAAGCCGCGGTCAAGGGCAAGACCGAAATGGACGCACTGGTGGCCTACCTGCAAGGCCTTGGCACAATCATCAAAAGCAAGCGGTGAAGGCAATGGATATCGGAATGATTCGAGGTCTGGGCACACTGGTGGTGATGGTGGCTTTTATCGGACTGGCGCTGTGGGTGTTCAGCCCGCGGCGCAAGGCTGAGTTCGATGACGCAACCATGCTGCCGTTCGCCGACGACCCGCAAGCCATCGAGCATATCGAGCAACAAGCCAGGGCTTCCGGGAGCGACAAGGCATGACAACGTTCTGGAGCCTGTATGTCACGGTTCTGACCCTGGGCACCCTCTTCGCCCTGACCTGGTTGCTGCTGGCCACCCGCAAGGGCCAGCGCGATGAGTCGACCGAAGAAACCGTCGGCCATTCCTTCGACGGAATCGAGGAATACGACAACCCGCTGCCGCGCTGGTGGTTCATGCTGTTCGTGGGCACCATCGTGTTTGCCCTGGGCTATCTGGTGCTGTATCCGGGCCTGGGCAACTGGAAAGGCTGGCTACCCGGTTACGACTATGCCGACAGCCAGAAACAGCTGCAATTCTCGGACGGCCAGCAAGGCTGGACCGCCGTGCATGAATGGGAAAAGGAAATCGCCCGGGCAGAAGCCCGCTTCGGGCCGCTGTTCGCCAAATATGCCTCGATGCCCATCGAGGAAGTCGCCAAGGACCCGCAGGCGCTGAAAATGGGCGGTCGGCTGTTTGCCTCCAACTGCTCGGTCTGCCATGGCTCGGATGCCAAGGGCGCATATGGTTTCCCCAACCTGACCGATGCCGACTGGCGCTGGGGCGGTGACCCGCAGACCATCAAGACCAGCATCATGAACGGCCGCCATGCGGTGATGCCGGCCTGGGGCGAAGTGGTGGGCGAGCAAGGCGTGCGTGACGTCTCGGCCTATATCCTGACCCGTCTCGATGGCCGCAAACTGCCTGAAGACGCCAAGGCCGACCCGGCAGCCGGACAGAAGATCTTCGCCGCCAATTGCGTGGCCTGCCATGGGCCGGAAGGCAAAGGCACGCCGATCATGGGCGCGCCGGACCTTACCCATCCGGGGGCCTTCATCTACGGATCGAGCTTTGCGCAACTGCAACAGACCATCCGCTACGGTCGCCAGGGCCAGATGCCTGCCCAGGAAGCGACCCAGGGCAATGACAAGGTTCATCTGCTGGCCGCGTACGTCTATAGCCTGTCGCGCCAGGAAAAACCCGCCGAACCAGAATGACCACGCCTGTCGGAAACAGCCCCGCCCGTCACTCGGCGGGGCTGTTGCATTTGGACAACACATTTATAGTGTAGGTACGTTTCTACAAGACTAGAATTTCTTCAGCAAATCCCATAGAAACAGCGCTGCACATTTTCCAGGAGGTCTTATTCATGACGACAACCCTCTCAAGCCGCGAATTCAACCAGGACACCAGCGGCGCCAAGAAGGCAGCCAACGAAGGTCCGGTGTTCATCACCGACAGGGGCCGTCCGGCGCATGTCCTGCTCTCCATCGAGGACTATCGCAAGCTGACCGGCAGTGCAGTCAGCATTGTCGACATGCTGATCATGCCGGGTGACGACCTCGATATCGAGTTCGAGCCACAACGCGCGATCATCACGCCTCGCCATGTAGACCTGTCCTGATGTTCCTGCTCGATACCCATGTGGTATCCGAACTCCGCAAACGCGATGCAGACGCCAATGTCGTGCGCTGGGCAAAAGACCACGCCCCCGCCAGCCTGTTCATCTCGGCGATCACCGTCATGGAACTGGAAACCGGCGTGCTGCGCATCGAACGCCGCGACTCCCTCCAGGGCGCGACCTTGCGCGGCTGGCTGGAACACCGTGTGCTGAAAGCTTTCGCCGGACGCATCCTGGCCGTGGACAGCGCAGTAGCCAGGCGCTGTGCGCAATTGCACATTCCCGATCCGCGCAGCGAATGCGATGCCTTGATCGCTGCCACCGCGCTGGTGCATGGCATGAAAGTGGTGACCCGCAATACCGCCGACTTTCAACGCTGCGGGGTCACGGTGCTCAATCCATGGGTCAGCCAGTTGCACGAAGAACCTGCGGTCTATCGGGCGGCGCCGCGCTGAGCAACGACCATAATTACCCTGTCAATTGATCCAGATCACTTACACGAACCGTTAAAGGAACCCAACGCGACCAAAGGTCGCAGCCTTGAGGTATAAGGGCAGGCGTATCATTGACCCCATAAGAAACCGCCTTTTGGCCGCAGTCGGCAAACACTGGCTGCGGCACTTTTCCACTGCCGTGGGACGCCCCAATGAACGATCGGATTCCGGTACACAACATCACCCCGCCACCCAGGCATGACGGCAATAGCGTCGACCTCTACGCCGCGCGCGAAAATATCTATACCCGCGCCTTCACGGGCCGGTTCCGCAACTTGCGCATGCTCGGCGGGCTCGGCCTGTTTCTGGTGTATTTCGGCACGGTCTGGCTGAACTGGGGCGGGCATCAGGCGGTGTGGTGGAACCTGCCGGAGCGCAAGTTCTACATCTTCGGTGCAACCTTCTGGCCGCAGGACTTCATCCTGCTGTCGGGCATCCTGATCGTCAGCGCCTTCGGCCTGTTCTTCATCACCGTCTATGCCGGGCGCATCTGGTGCGGCTATACCTGCCCGCAAAGCTTCTGGACCTGGATTTTCATGTGGTGTGAAAAGGTCACCGAAGGCGACCGCAACCAGCGCATCAAGCTCGACAAGGCGCCCATGAGCGCCAACAAGTTCGGGCGCAAACTCGGCAAGCACACGCTCTGGCTGCTGATCGGCTTCATGACAGGGCTGACCTTCGTCGGTTACTTCTCACCGATCCGTGACCTGTGCATCGAACTGTTCACCGGCCAGGCCGATGGCTGGGCCTATTTCTGGATCGGCTTCTTCACCCTGGCCACCTACGGCAACGCCGGCTGGCTGCGCGAGCAGGTATGCGTGCACATGTGCCCATATGCCCGCTTCCAGAGCGTCATGTTCGACAAGGACACGATGATCGTTTCCTACGACCCGCGTCGCGGTGAAAGCCGTGGGCCACGCAAGAAAGACGTGGACTACAAGGCGCAGGGCCTGGGCGACTGCATCGACTGCACCATGTGCGTCCAGGTCTGCCCGACCGGCATCGACATCCGCGACGGCCTGCAGATCGAATGCATCGGCTGCGCCGCCTGCATCGATGCCTGCGACACCATCATGGACAAGATGAGCTACCCGCGTGGCCTCATCAGCTACACCACCGAGCACAATCTGTCAGGCCAGGTCACCCACCTGCTGCGCCCGCGCCTGATCGGTTATGCACTGGTGCTGTTGTTGATGATCGGCTTTCTGGTCAGTGCGTTCTTCATGCGCTCGCTGGTCGGCTTCGATGTCAGCAAGGACCGCGTGCTGTATCGCGAAAACGCCGAAGGCCGCATCGAAAACGTCTACAGCCTCAAGGTGATGAACAAGGATCAGGTCGACCATACCTACGTCCTTGAAGCCACCGGCCTGCCCGACCTGAAACTGCAGGGCAGGCGTGAATTCAAGGTCGCTGCGGGCGATATCTTCACCATGCCGGTGGAGCTGTCCAGCGCTCCCGAGCAGATGCCGTCGAGCACCAATGAGGTCACCTTCATCCTCAAGGACATCGATAACGACGATACCCGTGTCGAAGCCCAGAGCCGGTTCATCGGCCCACAAATTCGCTAAAGGACCCAGCAATGTCAGTCGCACTCGCTTCAAGCCCCTGGTACAAGCACCGTTGGCCATGGATCATCATCGGCATCCTGGCCTGCTCGGTGACCCTGAGCCTGTCGATGGTGACCATCGCCATCAACAACCCGGACAATCTGGTCAACGACAACTATTACGAGGCAGGCAAAGGCATAAACCGCTCGCTCAATCGCGAGTTGCTGGCTCAGAATCTCAAGCTGCGCGCCAGCATTCACCTCGACGAACTGACCGGCGAAGCCGAGCTGCGCCTGAGCGGCAACAGCCAGCCTGAACGCCTGGAACTGAACCTGATTTCACCGACCCAGCCGGACAAGGACCGCCGGATTTTCCTGACCCGCAGCCCGTCCGAAGCCGGACGTTACATTGGCCAGTTGCAGGACCGGATCGAAGGCCGCCGCTTTGTCGAGCTGCTGGGCAGCGAAAACGGCCAGACCTGGCGCCTGTTCGAGGAAGAACAGGTCAGCCATGACAGCACCCTGATGCTGGGCGATGAACCGCTGCAAGGTGCAGAAGACAGAAAGAATTGAATACAGAACCTGTGGGAGCGGATTTATCCGCGAAAAGACCGCCCTCCTTCGCGAATGAATTCGCTCCTACACACAGTTGCTATCACTGCGCACTGCCAGTACCAGCGGGCAGCCGCTTCACCGCCGTCGTGCTCGGGGAAACCCGCGAGCTGTGCTGCCCGGGCTGTCAGGCCGTGGCCCAGGCGATTGTCGCCGGCGGGCTGGAAAGCTATTACAGCCACCGCAGCGAAACGTCGATCAACCCCGAAAGCCTGCCCGCACAACTGGTCGATGAGCTGGAGCTGTATGACCGCCCCGACGTGCAGGCCCCCTTCGTTCGGCATGAGGGCGAACTGTGCGAAACCACGCTCTTGATGGAAGGCATCAGTTGCGCAGCCTGTGGCTGGCTGATAGAGCGCCACTTGCGCAACCTGCCTGCCGTGGCCGAAGCGCAACTCAACCTGTCCAGCCATCGTCTGCATGTGCGCTGGTCTGACAGCCAGATGCCACTGAGCCAGTTGCTGAGCGAATTGCGCAGCATCGGCTACGCCGCGCATCCTTATCAGGCCGACCGCGCCACCGAACAACTGGCTAGTGAAAATCGCCTGGCCCTGCGCCAATTGGGCGTGGCCGGCCTGCTGTGGTTCCAGGCGATGATGGCGACCATGGCCACCTGGCCGGAATTCAATATCGACCTCAGCCCCGAGATGCACGCCATCCTGCGCTGGGTCGCGCTGTTCCTGACCACGCCGATCATTTTCTACAGTTGCGCGCCCTTCTTTCGTGGCGCCCTGCGCGACCTGCGCACCCGCCATCTGACCATGGACGTTTCGGTATCACTGGCCATCGGCGGTGCCTATCTGGCCGGGATCTGGACCGCCATCACCGGCACCGGCGAACTGTATTTCGATGCAGCAGGCATGTTTGCCCTGTTTCTACTGGCCGGGCGCTATCTGGAGCGACGCGCACGGGAACGCACCGCCGCTGCCACCGCACAACTGGTCAATCTGCTGCCCGCTTCCTGCCTGCGCCTGAACGACGATGGCCAGCCCCAGCGCATCCTGCTCAGCGAACTGCGCCTTGATGACCGTATTCTGGTGCACCCCGGCGCCGTCATAGCCGCAGACGGCAAGGTGCTCGAAGGCCAGTCCAGCGTCGACGAATCGCTGCTGACCGGCGAATACCTGCCGCAACCGCGCGGCGCAGGCGACAGCGTGACTGCCGGCACACTCAATGTCGAAGGCGCATTGACCATTCATGTTCAGGCGCTGGGCCATGAAACCCGCCTCAGCGCCATCGTGCGCCTGCTGGAACGCGCCCAGGCAGATAAACCCCGGCTGGCGGAAATCGCCGACCGTGCGGCGCAATGGTTTCTGCTCGGCTCGCTGATCGCCGCCGTGGTCATCGGCCTGTGCTGGTGGCAGATCGATTCGGCCCGCGCCTTCTGGATCGTCCTGGCGATGCTGGTCGCCACCTGCCCGTGCGCCCTGTCGCTGGCAACACCCACTGCCCTGACCGCCGCCACCGGCACCCTGCACAAGCTTGGCCTGCTGCTGACCCGCGGGCATGTGCTCGAAGGCCTGAACCAGATCGACACGGTAATCTTCGACAAGACCGGCACTCTCACCGAAGGCCGCCTTACCCTGCGCAGCATCAAACCGCTCGGGGCGCTGGATGCCGATACCTGCCTGGGCCTGGCCGCGGCCCTGGAAAACCGCTCGGAACACCCCATCGCCCGGGCATTCGGTCGCGCACCGCTCGCCGCAGAAGAAGTCCACAGCACACCGGGGCTCGGCCTGGAAGGCCGCGTCGCAAGCCAGCGCCTGCGAATCGGCCAGCCGGGGTTCGTCTGCGCCTTGAGCGCCAGCGAGATTCCGCCGATGCCCGATGAGCTCGGCCAATGGCTGCTGCTCGGCGATACTCAGGCGCCACTGGCCTGGCTGGTTCTCGATGACCGGCTGCGCGAAGATGCCGGCCAACTCCTGCAGGCCTGCAAGGCGCGCGGCTGGAAAACCCTGCTGCTGTCCGGCGACAGCTCGCCGATGGTCGCCAGCGTCGCCGCCGGACTGGGGATCGACGAAGCCCACGGCGGCCTGCGCCCGGATGACAAGCTGGCCATGCTGCAACGCCTGCATCAACAGGGCCGCAAAGTGCTGATGCTCGGCGATGGCGTCAACGACGTGCCGGTGCTGGCGGCCGCCGATATCAGCATCGCCATGGGCTCGGCCACCGATCTGGCAAAAACCAGCGCCGATGCCGTGCTGCTGTCCAATCGCTTGCAGGCATTGGTCCAGGCCTTCAGCCTGGCGCGGCGCACCCGTCGGGTAATTATCGAAAACCTGCTGTGGGCCGGGCTGTACAATGGCCTCATGCTGCCGTTCGCCGCGCTGGGCTGGATCACTCCCGTGTGGGCTGCGGTCGGCATGTCCATCAGCTCATTGACCGTGGTGCTCAACGCCTTGCGCCTGACTCGTCTGCCCAGCGTGCAGACGCCAGCGCCCGTGGCTCGACAGTCGGTTTCGGAGGCTTTATGCCCGCCCTCTACATCATGATCCCGGCAGCCCTGCTGCTGGTCGCCATCGCGATCTATGTGTTTTTCTGGGCCGTGGACAGCGGGCAATACGACGACATGGAAGGCCCTGCCCACAGCATCCTGTTCGACGACGAAGACCCACGGCACCAGGCGGCCCAGAATGAAGCGTCACGCAGCAACCCGCCATTGCAACAGGACGAGAGCAAGCCCGATGCCTGAGCCCCGTGCAGTTATCGCGTTGAACTCCCATGCTTGAACTCGCGCCCCTGCTGCTTTCCGCCCTGATCCTCGGCCTGCTCGGCGGCGGCCACTGCCTGGGCATGTGCGGCGGCCTGATGGGCGCCTTGACCCTGGCCATTCCCAGGGAACAACGCAGTCGCCGCTTTCGCCTGCTGCTGGCCTACAACCTTGGGCGCATCCTCAGTTATGCCAGCGCCGGCCTGCTGCTCGGGCTTGCTGGCTGGGCAGTGGCCAACAGCCCGATAGCGACGGCAATGCGCGTGGTCGCCGCCCTGCTGTTGATTGCCATGGGCCTGTACCTCGCCGGCTGTTGGAGTGGCCTGACGCGCCTCGAAAGTCTCGGTCGCGGCCTGTGGCGTCACATCCAGCCGATTGCCGCCCGCCTGCTGCCGGTATCGAGCCTGCCCCGCGCCTTGCTGCTCGGCGCATTATGGGGCTGGCTGCCATGCGGGCTGGTCTACAGCACCCTGCTGTGGGCGGCCAGCCAGGGCAATGCCTTCAATAGCGCCTTGCTCATGCTCGCGTTCGGCCTCGGCACCTGGCCGGTGCTGCTGGCCACCGGGCTTGCCGCCGAACGCACCACAGCCGTGCTGCGTCAGCGCGGGGTTCGCATGGCCGCAGGCCTGCTGGTGATCCTGTTCGGCCTGTGGACCCTGCCCGGTCCACATCAGCACTGGCTCATGGGTCACTGAAGCGCAGCGCAACAGATGCCTTGCACAGGCCAGACAGTTTCATCGGCAGCCTCCGCGCGTATTTGACGCACATCAACACCCTTGCACAGGCAGCTCCGTAGACTCACACGCATTGCCAGCCTATCCGGGGGAATGCCCGCATGCTCGACGCCATTCGTTGGGACTCAGATCTGATCCGCCGCTACGACCTGGCGGGACCTCGCTACACGTCCTACCCAACCGCAGTGCAATTGCATACGCAAGTCGGTGCCTTTGACCTGCTGCACGCCTTGCGTGACAGTCGCAAGGCCGTGCGGCCCTTGTCGCTGTATGTGCATATCCCGTTCTGCGCGAACATTTGCTACTACTGCGCCTGCAACAAGGTCGTCACCAAGGATCGCGGCCGCGCCCATGCCTACCTGCAACGGCTGGAACAGGAAATCCAGATGCTGGCCAGCCATCTGGCGCCCGGCCAGGTGGTCGAGCAACTGCACTTTGGCGGCGGTACACCGACCTTTCTCAGCCATGACGAACTGCGTCAGTTGATGGCGAAACTGCGCAAGCATTTCAATCTGCTGGATGACGACTCCGGCGACTACGGCATTGAAATCGACCCCCGCGAAGCCGACTGGTCAACCATGGGCCTGTTGCGCGAGCTGGGTTTCAATCGTGTCAGCCTCGGCGTGCAGGACCTTGATCCGGCCGTACAACGCGCCGTCAATCGGCTGCAAAGCCTGGAAGAAACTCGCGCCATCGTCGAAGCCGCACGCACCCTGCAATTTCGCTCGGTGAACATCGACCTGATCTACGGCCTGCCCAAACAGACCATCGAAGCCTTCACCCACACCGTCAACGAAATCATCAGCCTGCAACCTGACCGCCTTTCGGTGTTCAACTACGCCCATTTGCCCGAGCGCTTCATGCCGCAACGGCGCATCGACAACGCCGACCTGCCCTGCCCTGAAAACAAGCTGCTGATGCTTGAGCGCACCATCGAGCAACTTACCCAGGCGGGTTACCGCTACATCGGCATGGACCACTTCGCCCTGCCCGACGATGAACTGGCCATCGCCCAGGAAGAACTGACCCTGCAACGCAACTTTCAGGGCTACACCACTCACGGTCATTGCGACCTGATCGGCCTGGGCGTCTCGGCGATCAGCCAGATCGGCGACCTGTATTGCCAGAACAGTAGCGACCTGAACGACTATCAAGGGCTGCTGGCCAGCGATCAACTGGCAACCAAGCGCGGGCTGGTGTGCACCGAGGACGACCGGATCAGGCGCGCGGTGATCCAGCAGTTGATCTGCCATTTCGACCTCGATTTCAGCGAGATCGAAAAGACCTACAACATCGATTTCAGGGCTTACTTCGATGAACTGTGGCCGCAACTGACCGACATGGCCAGGGACGGCCTGATAGAACTGAGCGCAACCGGCATCAATGTCTTGCCTGCCGGACGGCTGTTGGTGCGTTCGGTGTGCATGGTGTTCGATGGCTACTTGAACCAGCAGAACCGCCAGCGGTTTTCGCGGGTGATCTGAACAGCTACATCTTGGCCATGACCAGAATGCCAGCCTTGACCTTGTCGGCATCGCTGGCCTGCATCTGATTCATGAGGTTGGCCATGTCAGCGGTGGAGTTGCTCACTTGCCGCTGCAGCATGCCCAGCACCGTTTGCAGGGCGGTGGCCCGGGTCTGGCGCTCTTCGTGGCTGAGGCTTCTGTCCTTGAGCACGTCCTGGATCTTTTCCAGGGTTTCCTGGATTTTTCGCTGCAGCTCACGAACGGCCTTGAGGATTTTCTGTACCGACTCGGGAAGGCCGCTTTGCTCGATATCCGAATTGCGGGACGACGAAGAGGCCGCAGCCTTGCCTGCACTCGACAGCTCCACCTCGATGCCTTTTACCTGGCGTGCCGGTTCGGCCGTTTCAGTGCCTTGGGTCGGGGCAGATACCGGCTGGATCGCAGCAGAACGAATACTCAAGGGACCGAGAATCGAGCCTGACAAGGACATACAAAACCTCCTGCAAATGTTTAATCCGTGTAAGTTTATCGACACACAGACAAGAACCTTGATGCCGCAGGGCCTTTTCCAGACTGGTCTAAGCCACCGTGCCTGAGTTACCCTTACGACCTATGTGTGATTTCCCACAAGGAATTAAGTGATGTCCGAGCCAGTCAAAGTGCGTGCTCATACCCAGGCCCATTGCAAGGACTGTAGCCTCGCGCCGCTCTGTCTGCCCCTGTCGTTGAACCTGGAAGACATGGATGCCCTCGACGAAATCGTCAAGCGTGGTCGCCCGCTGAAAAAAGGCGAATTCCTGTTCCGCCAGGGCGATACCTTCGCTTCCGTTTATGCCGTGCGCTCCGGCGCGTTGAAAACTTTCAACATCAGTGATGGCGGTGAAGAACAGCTCACCGGCTTCCACCTGCCCAGCGAACTGGTCGGCATGTCCGGGATGGACTCCGAGGCTTACCCGGTTTCGGCTCAGGCCCTGGAAACCACATCGGTCTGCGAGATTCCTTTCGAGCGTCTGGACGAGCTGTCCGTACAGCTTCCACAACTGCGTCGGCAACTGATGCGCGTCATGAGCCGTGAAATCCGCGATGACCAGCAGATGATGCTACTGCTGTCGAAAAAGACCGCAGACGAGCGCATCGCGACCTTCCTGATCAACCTCTCGGCACGTTTCCGGGCACGTGGCTTCTCGGCCAACCAGTTCCGCCTGAGCATGTCGCGCAATGAAATCGGCAACCACCTGGGTCTGGCCGTGGAAACCGTCTCCCGGGTTTTCACCCGCTTCCAGCAGAACCAGTTGATCGCAGCCGAAGGCAAGGAAATACATATTCTGGACCCGATCCAGCTCTGTGCCCTGGCTGGCGGGGCAATGGAAAGCTGAAACGTGCGCTCCGGGGCTGGTCGGCTTAAACTGTCGGCCAACCTTGCTCCGGATTGTATGTAATGATTTTCGATGAATTGAGCTTCAGATCCCTGATTCGCCCGGTCGTGGACTTTCCCAAACCCGGCGTAGTGTTTCGCGACATCACCCCGCTCTTCCAATCGCCTAAAGCGACCCGTCTGGTGATCGACAGCTTCGTGCAACGTTACATCGAGGCCGACTTCAGCCACGTCGGCGTGATGGACGCCCGCGGCTTCCTGATTGGTTCGGTGGTGGCTTACGAACTGAACAAGCCACTGATCCTGTTCCGCAAACAAGGCAAGCTACCGGCAGACGTGCTGTCCGAGGGTTACCAGACCGAATACGGCGAGGCCTATCTGGAAGTGCACGCCGACAGCCTGTGCGATGGCGATTCGGTGGTGATGTTCGATGACCTGATCGCAACCGGCGGCACCCTGGTTGCCGCTGCCAACCTGATCCGCCGCATGGGCGCGCACATTCACGAAGCCGCAGCGATCATCGACCTGCCGGAACTGGGCGGCTCACAGCGCCTGGAAGACATGAACATCCCGACCTTCTGCCTGACCAACTTTGCGTTGAACGAGCAGTAATTGTCTGTTCGCGAATGAATTGGCGCCTACGCACGTAGTAGCCAATTCATTCATGAAACACTCCATCACAGCGCAATCGGTTTGCGCCCCGCAAACGAATGCGCCAGCGTCCCGCCATCGACCAGATCCAGCTCACCACCCAACGGCACGCCATGGGCGATGCGTGAGGCAATCAGGCCTTTTTGATTGAGCAACTGGGCGATGTAATGCGCAGTGGCTTCACCTTCCACCGTCGGGTTGGTGGCCAGAATCACCTCAGTGAAAGTGCCCTGCTCGTTGATGCGCTCCAGCAACTGCGGGATGCCAATCGCCTCAGGCCCCAGCCCGTCGAGTGGCGACAAGTGGCCCTTGAGCACGAAGTAACGCCCGCGATAGCCGGTCTGCTCGACTGCATAGACATCCGTCGGCCCTTCGACCACGCACAACAGCGTGTCGTCGCGACGCGGGTCTGCGCATTGCGGGCACAGATCCTCTTCGGTCAGCGTTCGGCAGGAGCGGCAATGACCGACACCTTCCATGGCCTGGCTGAGCGCCAGCGCCAGACGCGAGCCACCGCTGCGGTCACGCTCCAGCAACTGCAAGGCCATGCGTTGCGCGGTTTTCTGACCGACACCCGGCAGTACGCGAAAGGCATCGATCAATTGACGAATCAGGGGGCTGAAGCTCATGGAGAGTGGTCCGACAAAAACACAAGACGCGGTTTATACCCGTGCCTTGCGGTGAGCGTCAATTCGGGGTCTGCCGAATACAGGCCCAGGGGATGCTATTCGCGAATGAATTCACCCCTACAGCCTCGTAGGAGCCAATTCATCCGCGAACAAAAATGCCAGGCACTGGGCCTGGCATTGTTCAACACCTGGAAACGGCCTTAGAAAGGCAGCTTCATGCCCGGCGGCAGTTGCATGCCTGCGGTCATGCTGGACGTCTTTTCCTGGCTGGCCTGCTCGATCTTGCGCACGGCGTCGTTGACGGCGGCGGCAACCAGGTCTTCCAGTACTTCTTTGTCTTCCTGCATCAGGCTGTCATCCAGAGTGATGCGCTTGACGTCATGACGACCGGTCATCACCACGCTCACCAGGCCTGCGCCCGACTGGCCGGTAACTTCCGCGTTAGCCAGTTCTTCCTGCATCTTGGCCATTTTTTCCTGCATTTGCTGGGCCTGTTTCATCAGGCCAGCCATGCCACCTTTCATCATGGGATATCTCCTCGAAAATGGATGGTTCGTTTGCACAACGCCACTGGCGTCGAGCCGTCAGTTAATGAGTCTGCGCTACGGGAGCGTCCACGGGTTTGATCGTATCCTCCCGAATCACTGCGCCAAACTGTTGCATCATTTGCTGAATGTACGGATCGGCCTGAATCGAAGCCTCGGCCTGACGCTGACGCTCGGCACGCAAGCGGGACGCCGCCTGGGCAGGCGTTTCCTGCTCGGGCTTGATCAGCTCGATACTCAAGTTGATCGTACGACCATGGAACTGGTTCAACGCATCATTCAGACGACGCTGCTGAGTCGAGTTGAACAACGCACTGTGCGCCGGATCCAGGTGCAGCAACCAGCTATCGCCTTCGGCCGAAATCAGCGTGCAGTTAGCGGCGATACTGCCCGTCATGCCGGAGATAGGCAATTGAGGGAACATTTCCAGCCATTGCAGCGCCAACCCGGTGGCGGGCATCGCAGCGGGCTCGGGTTCAGGCTCCGGCGCTTCTGCATCGGCGACGCTTTCGTGGGCCAATTCATCGAGATAGTTGTAGGAAGCAGGATCGATATCGACATCCGGCTCGACATAATCGTCATCCAGCGGCGGCTCGTCGTCGCGATCCATGGACGCCGACAGATAGGCCGAGTCCGGAATCGACTCCAGCATACCCGGCGTAACCGGTGGTTCGGCAACCGGCTCAGGCTGGACCTGCGGCGCGTCCGGCACCGGGCTGGCAGGCTCGGGCGCTGGCATCGGGGTCAGTTCCGGTTGCTCCGCGACGGTTTCCAGCACCGGTTCAGGTTCGGGCTGCGCGACCGGCTCGGCTACAGGCTCGACAACCGTGGCCTTGGGCTCGTTCCAGGGCAGATCGATTTCTTCGACCGGTTCTGGAGCTGGAGCTGGAGCCGGCGCAGGCTCAGCAACCGTCTGCACAGGGGCTGGCGCAGGTTTTTCAACTACGGGCTCGGCAAGTACCGGCTCGACCACCGGCACCGGCGCTATGGCCGCAACAGGCGTTACAGGAGCTGCCGGTGCACTGGCTGTCGCACCGGCCACCGGGGTTCGGGAATCAACTGCGGCCTGGTTGATCCCCACTGGCTTTAGCGGCTGTCTCGGCGCATCGGCGCTCTCGGCGGGACGAAACGCCAGCATTCGCAGCAGGACCATTTCAAAGCCACCACGCGGATCCGGCGCCAGCGGCAGATCGCGACGTCCGATCAAACCCATCTGGTAGTAAAACTGTACGTCTTCGGCAGGCAACGCCTGAGCCAGGGCCAACACGCGATCACGGTCGCCATGGCCGTTATCGACACCTTCCGGCAGCGCCTGGGCAATTGCCACGCGATGCAGAACGTTGAGAATCTCCGACAGCACGCCATTCCAGTCCGGCCCCTGCTCGGCCAGATGACGCACGGCTTCCAGCAGCCCGCGCGCATCGCCTTCCAGCAATGCGGTCAGCACATCGAACACCTGGCCATGATCCAGCGTGCCCAGCATGGCGCGCACATCGGCCGCCATGACCTTGCCTTCACCAAAGGCAATCGCCTGATCGGTGAGGCTCATGGCGTCACGCATCGAACCATCGGCGGCACGGCCCAGCAGCCACAGCGCGTCGTCCTCGAACGGCACGTTCTCGACACCCAGCACATGGGTCAGGTGCTCGACCACGCGCTCGGGAGTCATGTTTTTCAGCGAGAACTGCAGGCAGCGCGACAGGATCGTGGCCGGCAGCTTCTGCGGGTCGGTGGTCGCGAGGATGAACTTGACGTAGGGCGGCGGCTCTTCAAGCGTCTTGAGCAACGCATTGAACGAGTGGCTGGAAAGCATGTGCACTTCGTCGATCAGGTAGACCTTGAAGCGTCCGCGGCTGGGTGCGTACTGCACGTTATCCAGCAACTCGCGGGTGTCCTCGACCTTGGTGCGGCTCGCGGCGTCGATCTCGATCAGGTCGACGAAACGCCCCTCATCGATCTCCTGACAGACCGAACAGGTGCCGCAAGGCGTGGAAGTGATGCCGGTTTCGCAGTTCAGGCACTTGGCGATGATCCGCGCAATGGTCGTCTTGCCGACGCCACGGGTGCCGGTGAACAGATAGGCATGGTGCAGCCGCTGGCTGTCCAGCGCATTGATCAGGGCCTTCAACACATGAGTCTGGCCGACCATTTCGCGGAACGAGCGCGGACGCCATTTACGTGCAAGAACCTGATAACTCATTGAAAACCGTCGCAACTGGGAAGCGGAAGACCGCTAATGCTAGCGGAGCAAGAGCAAAATTGCATCTGGTGTCCTTGGTTATCTGACTCGCATTACGTTGCGGGATTGTATTTCATTAAACGGCTGGCGTAAGCTGAAACGGCTAAATCGTGAGCCCTCAAGAAGAGATCACCCACGAAGAGGCTTCAATACCAGATCAGGACGCTGCATTTTTACAAGGGTTGGCAGACAACAGGTTGTTTACGTTGCCTGCCTGTAAGTGGAAAACCGCACATACGGATAAAACGTATGGGCAATTATCTGGCTATTGATATCTTCCATGTCGATTTCCATTGTGAACCCGTCTGCATACCCGGAGCGTGCCCCCAAGGGTCTTGCCCGGCTGGATTGTCATGTTGCGAACAGTCGTCGTCGCAGCATTCTCTTTGCCTTTACCTTCTCTCCCCCCCTGACCCGACACTGATTTGTTATCTGGCCTGATTGCTTCCCGATACTGCTCAGGGGCTTTGTCCTGCCTGTCCGCAATGGCCTGAGCGTTTCAAGCAACACGCCCTTCAGGGGGCGGTTTATTTGCATCAAACAGGGAGTTCATTGCATGTGGTGGAAAAGTCTTGCTCGGCAAATTCAGGAAAGGACTGCCGATAACAACGAAATCGTTGCGTTCGGTGCGGGCTTTGGTCCCTCAGGGCTGCCTCATATCGGGACATTGTGCGAGGTACTGCGCGTCAGTATCGTCAGAGCGGCTTTTGAAAAGATCTCAAGCAAGGAAACCCAGCTTTTTATTGTTTCCGACGATCTGGATGCCTTGAGGAAAGTACCCGCTACGTTTCCGCAACCGGATGTTCTGCTGGGACATCTGGGGCGACCATTGTGCGATATTCCCGACCCGTTCCAGAAGGCAAGAAATCTGTCGGCAGGTATCAACGCCCGACTTGACGATGCTTTGTCACCTTACGGCCTGGACTACCAGTTACTTGAAAACAGCGCATTGTATCGGGCTGGCTACTACAACTCGACGATCAGACAGTTTCTCTCTCGAATGGAAAAGATCAATCAGGTGGTTGCCTCACGCCTGGGGATTACCCGTCAAAAGAGCTACAGCATGTTCATGCCCGTGTCGCGTGTTTCCGGGCGAATCATCGAGCATCTGGTGGTGCGCAATGTTGATATCGAGCGAGGGGAAATCACCTATCGAATTCCCCCGGACCTGCTGATCAATCGGCCCGGTGAGGAATACAGCATTACCTCTCAGGAATACTACGCCGACGAACCCATTGGCGAAGACATCACCACCTCCGTATTGGACGGACACTGTAAATTGCAATGGAAAGCCGATTGGGCAATGCGCCTGATTCATCGCGACATTTCCTTTGAGATGCATGGCGAAGACCTGACTGATTCAGCAAATACCGTGCGTGACATCTGCGCGGTGATGGATGTGCAAGCTCCGATTCTGATGAAGTACGGGCTATTTACCGATATTGCCGGCAAGAAAATATCCAAAAGCAAAGGTAATGGCTTTTCGCTGGAGCAAGTCAGTAAGTACATGCCTGAGGAAGCGCTGCAGCATTTCATGTTCAGCAATCCTTATCGCACAACTCGCTTCCACCCTCAGGTCTCGATCAAAGCGTATGACAATTATCGGGCCGACCATGCACGCATGGTTACCGGAGACGATGACAACCCTATCGGTTATTTCCATCGGTCCCCGACTCATGGCAAGCGCGTTTCCACTTACCAACGAATACTGAACATCCTCACGGCCTGCCATCCCGATGATATTGATGCGGCTTACTATTACCTGCTCAAGCACGACAAAATCCGGCAGGACATTCTTGCGGATGAAACCTTCACCCACGTTGTACAGAAAGCATTTACCTATTATCAGGAACGGGTTGCCCCGCATTTCCACGCGCGATTACTCAATGAATTCGCAGAATCGATGCTGTATCAAATCTCGGAACAGTTCAAACAACTGACGCAGAACCACAGACCGATAGTGAAGACCCAGATTACCCACATCTTTGATCAAATCGGCGCTCCCGGTCACAACAGTGCCTATCGGATGCTTTACGCCTGCCTGTTCGGCGAGGAAAGCGGGCCAAGACTCGAGGAGTACATCAATCGTCTGGGCGTACAGGCATTTTGTACGGTGCTCGAATCACGGATCAAACAGGCTGTTCATTACAGGGAGAGTGAAATCATGGACACGCAACTCAATCAAGCTATTACCGAGTATTCCGACATTCCACGCCCGATGCCTATCGTGCCTGCGCGAGACAGTGGACGAGTACTGGAGACCATCGACTTCCAGGATGTCAAAGCACGTGCCGCGGCGTTTGCACAGCATCTGCGACACAATGCGGAAACGATTGCCGGGAGCCTTTCAGGATTCGAGTGCTACAACGTGGCAGTCGATGAAATCGAGCGCTGCGTCGAGCTGCTGGAGAACCTGGAGCTCAACAGCCCGTTCTTTGAACGCAAGGTCCGTTGCGTCACCAGTTATCTGCCACTCAATCAGCCAATCTATGCCACAACGTGCTTTGGCATCATCCCTTCGTTAATGGCCGACTCAGCCTGGCTTCGACCACCGACCGCCATGCATTCGCACTACAAGAAACTACTGCAATCGTTGCAGTTGGAGCATTTCTTCCCGAACCTGAATATCTCTTTTGCCGATAAAGAAAAATTTGTCAGCCAGACGGCCGCCATATCCGATGCGGTGATTTTTACCGGCACACCGGAAAACGCAACCAAGGTGCGCAAGTCTTACCTAAAGCGCACCCTGTTCATTCTCAACGGAGCAGGCCATAACCCATTGGTGGTTTCTGCTGACGCTTCGATCGACACCGCCATCGAAAGTGCTCTGCGGGTGGTGCTGTACAACCAGGGACAGGATTGCGCCGGTCCCAACAGTATCCTGGTGCATCGGGATATCCATGCCGAATTCATTCATCGTTTGCGTGAAGAGTTGCTGAAGTGTGAAGGCCATGTAGGCGATTACGCCTGTAAAGAAAATATCGTCGGGCCCAACAGCGATCCTGATCACACCCTGAAAGTGGTCAGGATGTTCAAGGAGTACCGGGAACACTGCACGTATGGCGGCGAGATCAATCCGATCAGTGGATTGATACGCCCTACCGTATTCGAGCGGCCATTGTCTCTGGGCGGCAACTACAAGGAATTTTTTGCACCAGTGTTCTTTGTCCAGCCCTATGAAGAAGACGCCGAACTGGCAAGCTACTTTGAACACCCCCTTTATGCGCCCAACTCCATGTACGTGTCGCTGTTTGGGAGCAGTCACTACATCGACAGCCTGGTGGCCTGCGGAAAACATGATGCGGATACGGTGCTCAATAACACTGACCTGCATGTCGTGGAAAAAGGCTACAACCCTTACGGCGGGCATGGCGTCGCGGCGTCCTGCCTCTATGTCAACGGTATACGGATTGCAAAACCGACGTTACCGCAGCGGGATATTCACGAACATCTTGTTGCGACGGGGGCCTGAGGTGTGACGAATGAATAAATTATTGCTGGCGGCTCTGATACTCGGCGTTTCTATCGTCGGGTTGACTATCGGCTCAACCGTGCCAGTGGTTGCGTTACGCCTTTACCAGGCCGAGGCTTCAAGCGTTCATATCGGTGTGATGTCTGCACTACCTGCGGCCGGCATCATCCTGTCGGCCTTTATGGTGGATTGGCTCTGCCAGCGGTTGAGCCGAAGACACATATATATGGCGTGTTTCACGTTATCGATCCTGAGCGTAGCCGCCATCGAGGTTTTCGCTTCGACAGTTTACAGCCTGGCTTTCGCCAGGCTGGTGATGGGAGTGACCGCAGGAATCATCATTATTCTGGGAGAGTCCTGGGTGAATGAAATCGCCGAAGACTCCCACAGAGGAAGAGTCGTGGCGATCTACACCACATGCTTCACGATCTTCCAGGTGATGGGGCCAGGAATGGTGGCCCTGTTCGGCACCGCAGGCCCACATGTAATAAGCGTGGTAATTGCAGGGCATCTTTTGGCATTGGCGATGATTGGTTTTACCTTGCCCAGACAGGTGATCCATCACGAACACGCCGAAAGCAAAACGTTCTCGGTGCTGGGCTTCATCCAAGTGGCACCGGCACTGTGCATGGGCATCATCTTCTTCTCGTTTTTCGATAGCGTGATCCTGTCGATGTTTCCGGTTTATGCCGCCGAACACGGCTATACCATCAAACTGGCAGCGCTGATGGTGACCGTGATATTGCTTGGCGATGCAGCTCTGCAGTTTCCGCTGGGCTGGCTATCGGACAAAGTCTCCAGACCTACGATCTATGTGGGATGTGGGGTGCTTTCTCTGACCATCGGGGCCTGCCTGCCGTGGCTGATGAACTATCCCTTGTTGTTATGGCCAAGCCTGGTGATCCTGGGAGCCGTCGCGGGCGGGGTCTACACCCTGGCGATCATTCTGATCGGCGAGGGCTTCAAAGGAGCGGATCTGGTCACCGCAAATGCCAGCGCCGGATTCTTGTGGGGGGTTGGCAGCCTCCTTGGGCCGCTGGTCAGCGGCGCAGCAATGACCACCAGCGCCCATGGTCTTCCGTTGGCAATGTCTGCGGCGGCCGGGCTTTTTGTACTGGTTGCATTGCCAATGCTCAAGAGAACGATCCGGGCCAAAGCACTTGGTTGAACCCCCATCATCTAACCAGGCTCTGTATGAGATCCAGCAAAGGGCAAGCGAAAAACAGAGGGAGACGCAATCGACTTTATTCATGTAAACAAGCATTGCTATCAACTTCAGCCAGACCTGCTTCCAGCCAGATCACCAAAGCACAGCTACATTTCATACAGAGCCCGTCCAGATAGTCATGTATCTAATACGCTGATACATCACACATCGGGCTGAACAAATGAAAGCAAGGGCACTCTGTAATCAGGTCTTTTAAGAGCCGTTCATCTGCGGCTCGTGGTTGAGGGCCCCATGCGTCGAAACCCGATCCTGTTGTGCGTTCTACTCCTGTTCAGCCCATTGAGCGGTGCCGCCGAGCCCCCGCTGCGATTCTCGGTGGCCGAAAGCTGGTCGATGCCGTTGATCCGCATCGAAAACAACCAGCCGACCACCGGCATTCTGTTCGACATCATGCAAAGCCTGGCCAGTCAGGTGGGGCGTACTGCCGAGTTTCACGTTCTTCCGCGCCTGCGGGTCCAGCCGGCGATGGATCGCGGGGAAGTGGATATTCGCTGCTATACCGCCCAGGCCTGGGTGCCGGACCTGTCGGGGGATTATCTGTGGAGCCTGCCGATCCTGTATCAGCGTGACCTGCTGATCGCCTCGGCCCAGACCGCGGCCGGGCCATACCCTGAGCAATTCGACCATGAAACCATCGGCACCGTGCTCGGCTACAACTACCCGACGCTGGAGCACCTGTTCGCCAATCACAAACTGGAACGCGAAGACGCGCGCAGCCAGGAACATGCCGTGCGCAAGCTCATCGCCGGCCGCTACAACTACGCCATTGCCAGCCAGATGATTCTCGACTGGGTCAACCGCGACTTGCCCCCCAGCAAACGCCTGAAGGTCATTTCCCTGATCAGCGAACAGGCCGCTGGCTGCATCGTGCGCAACGACCCGGACATTCCCGTGCAGCAAATCCTCCGCACCCTGGTGCGCATGAAAGTCTCGGGCGAGATTCAGCAGATCATCGACCGCTACACCGCGCCGCCTGCGCCCTGATCTTGACTGCTTTCATTCAGGGCTGGGCGGCTGTAGCAGAATCGTCATACAGCGCGGATACGCTCCTCGGAAATCTTTAGTAACACTTAAAGCGAGCAGGTAATCCGCATGAGCGACAAACCAGACGATGACTCACAAGCCAACCCCAGCCGTCGTCGCTTTCTGGGCGGGATGGCGGCCCTGGGCGCAGGCGTCACCCTTGGCGGCTACGCCAATGCCAACGAAAAGGCTCCCGCTGTCGCTGCCGAAAAACACCTGAGCGGCGCAGCGCTGGACAAGGCGCTGCAAAAACACATCAAGACAGTCGTGGTCATCTACGCCGAGAACCGCAGCTTCAATAACCTGTTCGCCGACTTCCCGGGAGTTGAAAAGCCGCTCTCGGCGCTCAAGCCTGCCGACTACCAGCAACGCGACCGCGACGGCACGCTGCTCAAGACCCTGCCACCGGCCTGGGGCGGCGTCTTGCAGATCGGCCCGCAGAGTGTCGATGGCGTCAGCTACCCGGCTGGCGTGCAATATCAGGAAAACCTGCCCAACGCGCCCTTCCCGCTCAAAGGCCCGAATGGCGAAGACCTGCCGCTGAGCCTGGTGACCCGCGACCTGTGGCACGTGTTCTACCAGAACCAGATGCAGATCAACGACGGCAAGAACGACCGCTTCGTGGCCTGGGCCGATGCTGGCGGATTGAGCATGGGGATGTACCCGCAGAGCCGTTACTCGCTGCGTCTGTGGGACGTGGCCAAAGAATTCGTGCTGTGCGACAACTTCTTCCAGGGCGCTTTCGGCGGTTCGTTTCTTAACCACCAATACCTGATTTCCGCGACCGCGCCGATCTACCCCGACGCCGCCAACTCGGCCGCCAAATCGCAGATCGCCACCCTGCAAAGCGACGACCCGCAAGACCCGCGCCTCAAGCCCCTGGAAAAATCCCCGGCCAGCGCCATGGAAGGTCCGCCGCAGTTCGGCCCCAGCGCCATCACCCCGGACGGCTATGCGGTGAATACTCTCGCCCCGCCGTACTGGCCGACCTGGCTGCGCGACCCGCAGAACCCGGACTACTCCAAGCCCGATCTGGCCAACGTGCTGGTGCCGCAGAGTCACGAGCACATCGGCGACAAGCTGTCGAAAAAAGGCATCGAATGGGCGTGGTATGCGGGTGCCTGGCAAGTCACCCTCGATGAGTACAAGGACTCCACCGGCATCCCGAAAATCCCCAACTTCCAGTACCACCATCAGCCATTCAACTACTTCAAGCAGCAAGGCCCGCAGAACCCGGTCGAGCGCAAGAAGCGCCTGCGCGATGGTGGCCTGGGCGATGAGTCGAGCAGCAACAGATTTCTGGCCGACGCCGAAGCCGGCAAGCTGCCCGCCGTCAGCTTCTATAAACCGCAAGGCAACCTGAACATGCACGCCGGTTACGCCGACGTCGCTTCAGGCGACCGGCATATCGACCGGGTCATCAAGGTGCTGCGCAACAGCCCGCAGTGGGAAAACATGGTGATCGTCATCACCGTCGATGAAAACGGCGGCTGGTGGGACCACGTCGCGCCGCCCAAGGGTGACCGTTTCGGCCCCGGCACGCGCATTCCGGCGCTGGTCGTCTCGCCTTTCGCCCGCAAGGGCAGCGTGGACCATACCGTTTACGACACCGCCTCGATCCTGCGCCTGATCACCCGCCTGCACGGCCTGGAAACACTAAACGGCCTCAAGATGCGTGACGACGCCATGCGTGCCCGCGGCCAGACTCCCATGGGCGACCTGACCAATGCCCTGCACTTTCCCACCTGAACAACTGAAAAGCCTGTCAGCCGCTATGCACAGCGGCTGACTTGAGGCTCAGGCCGCTCTTGTATTCCTTACAAGGTTCAAACCACCTTGCAAGGAATGCACTACATGAGCCAGACATCCCCTCCTACCCTCAAGGACCGAGACAGCACCGACCTGATCGTCGTCCACTGCTCCGCCACCCGCGCCAATGCCGATATCGGCGTGCGTGAAATCACCCAATGGCACATCCAGCGCGGCTTCGATACCGTGGGTTATCACTACGTCATCCGCCGTAATGGCGAGCTGGAAAGCGGACGCCCGGAAACCACCATCGGCGCCCATGTGCGGGGCCATAACGGCAACTCCATCGGCGTTTGCCTGGCGGGCGGCGTAGACGCCAACAACAAACCGGAAAACAACTTCACTGCCGCGCAGTTTGCGACCCTTGAAACACTGCTGGGGCAACTCAAGAGCCGTTATCCGGCTGCGCAGATTCTGGGGCATCGCGACCTGTCACCGGATCGCAATGGCGATGGCAGGATCACACCCAATGAATTCATCAAGGCATGCCCATCGTTCGATGTAAGAGAATGGCTGGCGGGACGAAACAGCGCGCTGTGAGCCAGAACAGCGGCCAACACACGCCGGTTGTCATCGCCTGAAGCAATGACACCCGGCGTTTTACAACCCTTACTTCATTGCCAACTGAGCAGCTTGCTGTCCTTGCTCGGAAGTCAGGGTTCCGTTCTTGGAAATCTTGTCCAGCGAGTTGCTGGCGCTCATCAGGCTGGCAGTGAGCGTCGCAATGGTCGACTGCAATACGCCAACACGGGATTGCTTGGTCTGCGGGTCCATACTCTGGTCAGCCATCAGCGCCTGCAACTCTTGCTGCTTCTCGGCGATCTTTTCCTTCAGCTCACGAATCATCTTCAGAATACGCTGCGCGTTTTCCGGCAAACCGCTGGACTCGATATCCTGGTTAGGATTGGCTTTTTCCTCGGCAGCCTTCTTAAGGCCCAGACCCGAGAGCGACACCTGTACACCTTCAGCAGGCTTGGCAGGCGCAACAGTTTGCGACGGGGTTGTTGCCGCTTCTACCGCGTCATCGACTGCTTTTTTCGCCGCCACATCAAGCATGGACAGCTGGTTATTATTGAGTGGCTGCGAACCGATGGCGATCATGACAAATCCTTACAAGGAAATTAGTTTGTACTGTATCTGCATTGTATCGACCGACGTACAAAGAGCTTGAGGAGATTTTACAAAATGTTTCCACGGTGAATGGGGCAAGGCAAAACAGCCGAGGAAAGCCCTGAATCTCGTAGGAATTGTTGAAATACCAGGCAGGAATTCGCCACCCAGACAGCCGCCCAGTTATTGCCCATCGCCCGACGCGCCTTTAATATCGCAACCCTTGGCAGCGCCTGCGGCTACACACGGCTCGCCAATCACCTTTACCCTCAGAATTTTTGAAACGGACCTTCAAATGAGTGGCAAACCTGCTGCCCGCGTCACAGACCCCACCAGTTGCCCACTCCCGGGGCACGGCACCAACTCCATTGTCAGCGGCTCCCCCAATGTGAACTTCGACGGCCTGCCTGCCGCCCGAATGGGCGACACATCCGCCTGCGGCAGCCCGATCACCGGAGGCGTCAGCGCAACCGTATTCATCAACGGTCGGAACGCCGCAACACTGGGCAGCACCGGCGCCCACGGCAACTTTATTACCGGCGGCTCCGGCACCGTGATCATCGGCGACACCTTCGTCCCGGCCCCTTTCAGCGGCCTGCTGCCGATGCCCGTGCACTTCAGCGACAAGCTCAAACTCATCAACGAAAGCACCGGCGAACCCATGGCCAACCACGGCTACGCCATACAGCGCGCCGACGGCAGCATCGAAGAAGGCATCAGCGACGCCCAGGGTTTCACCCATGTGGTGAGCTCGCACCTGGCGGAAAGCATCAAACTGTTTCTGGAAGATTGAGAATGGCAGCAGAACAACAAGCAGAAAAGATTGTGCTTTCAAACGGCAAGACAGCGTGTGTGGCGAAGACGCATACGTTGACGCCTATTAATGATGCCGTGGTTACAACGGTGCCGGTGGCTGAGAAGAAGGCGGTGGTGTTTTTTATTGGGGGGGCGGCGGATCAGGAGTCGTATTATTTTCAGAGGGCGAATCGTAATGTTGATGATGCAAGAATCCTCCTTCAGAAAAAAATCGACAGTTCAGAAACCCTTAAACCAAAATATGAAGGGATATCAAAAAGCTACAATACCGCTAAAGGTTCTGGCGATATCCAGACTCACTTCATTGACAAGATACCCAGCAAATCATGTCCCGTTTACATCGTCGGGCATAGCTTGGGCGGCTGGAATGGAGCACATCTATCAAAAATTCTGTCGGAAGCTGGCTATACCATTAAATTTCTGGTGACACTGGATCCCGTAGGTCAAGGGTTTCTAGTATGGCTGGGCTCAGATATTTATCTCTCTGAACCCTCTCCCGTTGCCGAAATCTGGATCAATATCCTTGCCAATTCAAGCGAACCGGACTCATCTGATAGCGTCGCAGATTTTGGAGAGCGCTGGATCATAAACTCAGGGCCGACGATAAATAAGACCGCCGATATTCAACACTATGCAGCAGGCCGGATGTTCAAAGAGCCGGTGCTATGTGAAAAGTCCGCGTGCGACCTGATTTTTGACTCCATCAATGAGATCCTGGGCTAATGAATATATACCGTGCTTTCATTTGTCTAGCAGCACTCTTGTGTGCTGCCTGTTCAAAAACGGCTAATATCCCACCAGCCGAACTTACACTGTCATCTTTTGAAAGAGGGCCAAACAGCCTCTTTGTTATCAATTTTCATTCAAGTGTCGACCTAGAGCATGCATTCAAGGACTACGAAAACAAAAACCAACTAACGCCAGTACTGACTTGCTCACTAGATCGCGACACAAACTTCTCAACGGACCACGCTATCAACATAAGGCTTGAAGGATTAGTCGAGGCAAAAAACCAAACCAAACCAAACTACAGCTTCTTGTCCGAGGTTGTTATTTACTACTTTAACCCTGATGGAAGTCAGAACAACAAAAACAAGGACAAGGATATCATTCCGCTGATTGCAGCCCAAGCTTCAATCCCCTGTCAGGTGCGCATCGCCTCATGGGGATATAATGTCTACTATAGCAATACCTTTTTCATTCCATCGAAGCTGATGCTGGAAAAGATGAGGAAAATATAGGTACTCAACGAGTACAACTGCAATCAGATGTTCCCTGATTCATACACATGCGATTAAATTACTTATTTTGGCGCCACCACGAATACGGCACTTAAAACCCGAAAAAAGTCGAGTTAGGGCCACCAAGGCATTTTACCAATGAGACAATATCGTAACTTTATTTTATTAGCAGTTTTCCTATGTACAGCCTGCGCAAAAACGCCAAACATCCCACGCGCAGAGCTTAGGCTGTCGTCTTTTGAGCGAGGCCCCCATAGCCGTTATACAGTTAGCTTTACCTCAAGCATTGACCTGATGCGCGCCTTCAACAATTACGAAAACAGCAACCAACAAAATCCGGTACTGACGTGCTCTCTGGATCGCGACATGAATTTTTCAACAGATCATGTTATTAAAATAAAAGCCAGAGGCTCAGTAAAAGCCAAAGATCAAAGCAGACTAAACCGCGACTTCATTTCAGAAGTATCTTTCTCCTACTCCAATCCAGACGGAAGCGAAAGCAGCCTAAGTGAGTACGACGAAATAAGAACATTGATTGAGGAGCAAGCATCGATCCCTTGCAACGTTCGTATCTCTCCTTCATGGGGATACAAAATTTACTATACCAATACGTTTTTTATCCCATCAGCGTTAATACTGGAAAAAGTGAGAGAAAATAACTCAACCACTGAAAGCTTCTTACAAACCGCGCACCCGTTTATTGCAGATCGCTGGCCTCCTGCTTTAATATTCCCGGCAATTGGAATCCCTCTGCCTGCGCCTATCGTCATCATCGACGACACCTTTTTTCTCGGCCCCCTTCAGCCACAAGTTCAAACTCATCAACGAAACCACCGGCGAACCCATGCCCAACCACCGTTACGCCATCCAGCGCGCCGACGGCAGCATTGAACAAGGCGTCAGCGACGCCCAGGGCTTCACACATAGGGTGAGATCGCAGGTGGCTGAAAGCGTCAAAGTGTTTGTGGAAGATTAAGAAAATGCCAGGATAAGCAGCAGAACAAATGTAAGTGCTCCATAAACCCTATACTCAAAGCCGCCGCGTGATGCAGGATGCCGTACTCCGATTTCTTTCTGGAGGCTCTCTTAGTCGAAAGGTAAATCCTAGAAACGTGAACTGCGTCGTCGGGTAGAGTGCTTTGCGGTTACTATCCTTGCAGTCGACGATCTTCGATTTATCTGGATGAATGCTGAGCAGGCTTTCCTCCAAGCGTACCTGGATAGCACCCATGACCTCATTCGCCTGCTGCTCGCTGCGGTAGTAGACCACAGCACGTCATACACACTTGCATCTTCCGCTTCTCACAACAGCGCCTGCTCCCCCGGACACATGATTGCGCGGCTAATTGGTTTCCCCTGCCAACACGTCACCATAAGCCTCACGATAAATAGCACATGACTCGGAGTCGAGGTGTTTCACCACAATTTCTTTCGTAGAAACTTTCATCCTTATCAACTACCAGCTTGGCTGGCGTACCATGCGCTTCATACCAGAATTTGCGAAGCAGTTACAGACTCTTCATGCTAGAAAAAACATAACTACACATTGGCATAAAGCGCATTCACCACTATTCACCCCACTTAAGATCATGACAAAACAACAAAAGAATCAAGCAACCAATGTCAGGTAATATCCATAAAATCACTAGCTTCTTCATGCTTTTCGAGAAGATCCTGCATACGAACTAGCTCCGTTACTAACTCGACGTACAGTCTTTCCACATAGATAATAACGTCACTCGCGAACTCTACCCCCCTATCTTCCGATATCTCAAGATAGCTTCTTTGATCACATGAAGGGTTTTTCATGAATCCAGCATTCCAATGAGGAAGACTCGGTGATGAACTAAACATCTTTGCAAACACTTGAGTATCAAATTGATGCAGGCTATAGAAAGTCTCGTCTTCACCTCTGACCTTTTCAACCCAGAACTTATAGGAAGTTTGATTCGCCTTTCTTCTTACAACAGTCAAGCCACTTAAATATTTTTTTACCGCACTCTTTTTTAAAGTATCCTCACCACCCGACAAGTACTTCCTTGCCTTTTCAATATCTGGCATAAAAAAATACTTCATTGCACGATGAGAGTCTATCTGCTTCAGAAAAACCAACTCCTCGTTCCACTGCTGCCACTTTTTCTCTAAAACCTGGCTATAGAATCGTCTCGCAACCATATCAGTTCGAGTCTTAATATATCTAGCCGCAAAAAATTCTTGCACACTAGCATGCACAAAAGAAAGTTTGTTTCCCTCTTCAATCAGAAGACAAGTAATCTTCTTAATATCATCTAAAAAAGATTGAGGCTCAGCGTCAATCCCTACTTCCTTAATACTATTAACAGCCATATCATAGGCTGCCTCATAGTCTATAGAGTTAAGCTGCCTCTTCCTGGTAGAGAAACAAAAAGCCTCAAATATTTGCTGAATCTGCCGATCGTCAACTTTTGATTTTCTATGCCGCCTCCATCCCAATTTTGAAGCATCATGGCGAATCAAGAGGATCTGAAAAAGATCATTGTAAAATTCTGCAAATCCAAGTGGAATTTTTTGAGCACTTCTATAGGAGATAGCTAACAAAGTTGCTAGCAAAGGAGTAGTAATTAACTCTCTAATTTTTGTAGGAGAAGACTTGATTGCAGAATAAATCCGACCAGAAAATGCTTTATCTTTGGTGATTTTCTTGTAAAACCCCCCCAAATCATTAAGTTCAAGCGGCTGAATTCGATAAGAATGAAAATTGGTAAGATGCTTACAGTTAGAATCGGGGCGAGATGTCAAAACCATTTTACAATCTGGAAAATCAAATGACATTTCTTCAATTTCTTGCATCAACTGGCTGACATTTCCTGGTTCGACCTCGTCGAATCCATCGAGCAATAGCGAAAGCTTTCCCGCAGTAGCAAACAAACAGAATAACTCGGCATCAACAGCAATACCCATTAAGTTAGAAAATTTTTCAGCAAGAAACGTCCGAAGAGTTTTACCATCTACATGCCGGAGCTCAACAAAGATAGGAATTCGAGTACCGGTTTTTATTTCTCCCCCCAGCAAGTAGCGCATCAGAATTGATTTCCCCTGCCCTACAGTGCCAAAAATTATATTATGGTTATCCTTAAATGGATCGAGATTCTTTAGCCTAATGGCCGACGGTGGAACAGGATCGTTTCGAACAATTTGGACAGGGTAGAAAAAGGAGGATAAGCTAAGCGGCCTATCAGTATGCCATATCGTTTTCACTCGCTGAGTTTCATACAGCTTTTTATGCAACATCTTTGCCTTTGCAGCGGTCCTAATAGTGGACAGCTTCGCCTTTACGTCACCGTCTGATGCCAAAAACAGCTCATCAATCGGTTTTTTCAAGAGTGAAATCGCTAGCGAAAAATCAGGCATCTTTTACCTTAGCTCATCGTGACCAAGAGGATAAAATAGCGGCTTGAGCATAGAGAATGCAAACTGCCATTACGTGCCACATAAACACAGGTTTTAAAAAAAAACAAGCATCGCAACTACACACCAAACAAGCTTTAGTTGCTATGGAGGAACCAAATTCGCTGAAGCAGTTAAAAAGATGTGTTGTTACCCTTCTAAATTATGGCAAAATGCCTTCAATAGGTAGATGAAATCGAAAATTTTTACCATGGAGGAAAAATGAATAGGCGAATATTCGTAGTTTCACTGGGCATGGCAGGCACACTAGTCATAGCGCTACTAGGATTTTATTGGGCGACCTTTGGGTTTAATCGCTCAACAGATCAAGCTGTATGGGGATCATTTGGAGATTACTTCGCAGGCATTCTTAATCCTATTTTTTCATTATTCGCATTCATGACAGTTCTGTGGTCACTCCACTTGCAAATGAATCAGCTAAGAGAAATTTCAGCAGAAAAACTAGCAGAGGAAATTCTTCAAGTAATCAAAGATATTGATGGAAGAATAATATCACTCATTAGCCTTGGTTCGAAAGAGTTCCCCCTCCAACAGATGATATTTGAAGCGGAGCGCAACCCAGAGAAATCCAACAGAACGGAAGAATACTCTAGGCTCCTGAGGCGAGCTAAAGAACAGGGAAGTGAAATCGAAACAACTACCAGTAATTTGTGCGAACTTCTAATAAGCATGCACAGATTTGCTCAAAGACACCCTAAAACTCAAGGCGGAGCAATTGCCCCATTGGTAGAGTACTATCTAAACAAAACCTCAAGCCTAATACATATACTCGAAGCAACCACAAGCATACCGGCTGACGTAGTCGAGTTTTTCAAAACAAGACGCATTTAACCTTCATACGATGCAGAGCAGAACTTATTAGACAACCACGTGACAAAAATATCAGCTACGCGATCCACAACACGACTAATCCAATCTAAAGATAGCTCATTATCGACACGGATAGATAGAGTGAACTGAGCACTGAACCTTTGTCATTATCAAACCATCAACAGGCGGCAGATCTACGAAGCTCGCTATCAGCACAATACCACTAGCTGAGTCAGGCAAAATTCACCCTACTTGAAGAAACACACTAATCAGACGCAGTAAACGCAGGTCTAGTATGTCTTTTGGAGAAAAAAGCCCTTGAGCTAAGGACTTAAAGAAAGGTGGCAACCCCACCAGCCACACCCCGGCACACAATGTTCCCGCTGTGGCTGCTCCCTTCCGGGCCTGACCAGGTTAACGGGTAATCGTTGCGGGGGGACCGATGGGGTCGCCATAACGACGCTCGCCAGTCGGCGAGCCGCGCCATTGTACCGGTCTGGCGCGAAGTTACAACCCGTAATCCAGGATAAAAATTCGAGATTGCTCAAGCACTTGCCTGACAAGGCCCCGACGGGTTGCAGGGAGTGGGTTCGGGGCTTATAGTCGCGCGGTCGCTGCATATCAGCGATGGGGTGTGGAAGCCCCGCTGTGTCAGGAGTGCGCAGACGCACGTATCAGTAATCGGAGGCCGCAAGGTGTCCGATGGCTTTGTTATGGCGGCTGTGTGCTGGGGCACCTTCGGGTGCGCCGGGTTGCTCCTACCGGTCTTCCACACCCGCGCACAGCTGCCACCCACTCATGTGGAAGTGAGTTTTTGGTAGCTCCATTTAAATCAGGAGTTAAACCATGTTCAAAATCACACCCAATCCCCCTGCCCCCGCGCTTTGCGGAGGTGCAGCATGACGCGCTTTATCCCGCTCAAAAGCAACAACACCGATACCCCGGTGCTGCACATCGACAGTCAGGCACCGCTGGATTTTCTGTTTGCCAGTGCCGACCGACGCATCCGCATGGCTCGACGCCTGCTGGAATGCCTGGACGGTGCCGATGACAGCGATGTGCGTTATATGGCCAATGCCGCGCTGATGCTGTTGAGCGATGGCTGCGATGCGCTGGATGCCGTGGAGAAACAGGTGTTTCGCTTTGTGGCGGATGGGGCTGCGGTCAGGCATTAGCCTTAAAGCTGTGTATTTTGCTGCCTGTAATGACGCTGTCGCGAGCAAGCTCCCTCCCACGGGATGAGTGCAATCCTTGTGGGAAGGGGCAAGACGGTTTCTACGGGTTGGCGGCCTGGAGTACTTCGTCTGCCTTGCCACCGGTGCCCTGGATGACGAGGTGGATGAAGTGCAGCTTGGCGATGGCGGCGGCTGGCAGGACGAAGGGGTAGAAGTCTGGCTGGCCCATGCTGCGTGAGAGTTCGTTGAGCATGCTGGCCAGTTCTATCCAGGCGTTGACGAACGACAGGAACGCCGGGCCGTCCGGGTGTTGCGGCTCGTACAGGGTTTCCAGCGGGAATGGCTGGTAGTCCATTTCCATTTCCCGGGCGCTCATGCCCAGGCCCAGCGCGGTATCCACCGCATCCATCATGTGCAGGTAATGCGCCCAGGTTTCCGCCCAGTCTTCCCACGGGTGCATGGTCGCGTAGGCGCTGACGAACTGCTGCTGCCAGCCATCCGGCGCGCCGTTCTGGTAATGCTCCTCCAGCGCATCGGCGTAACTGGCGCGTTCGTCGCCGAACAGGTTGCGAAAGCCGTTGAGCCAGTAGGTGTTGGCGATCAGCCGGTCCCAGTAATAGTGGCCGACTTCATGGCGAAAATGCCCCAGCAGCGTGCGATACGGTTCGTGCATCTGCACGCGCACCGCTTCGCGATGGGCATCGTCGGCTTCTTCGATATTCAGGGTGATCAGGCCATTGGCGTGGCCGGTGGTCGGCAGCTTGCCTTCGAGGTCGACCCCGACAAAATCGAAGGCCAGCCCGGCTTCTTCATCGGCGCTCTTGGGGATGACTTGCAGACCCAGCGAGATGAGTTGGGCTACCAAGCGCCGCTTGGCGGTTTCGACCTTGCGCCAGCGCTCGGGGTTTTCCGGGACGGACAGGTCGGGAATGGTGCGGTTCAGGCTGCAGGCGATGCAGAACTCGCCAGCGTCATGGGCGGGGAACAGCCAGTTGCAGGCAGCAGGCGTATGCAGGTTGGCGCAGCGCCGATAGAGGCCTGCGCCGGGTTCGTCGCTGAGGCGCCAGGTATCGGGCTCGCCAGCCGGTTCGAGGGCGGCGATGCGCTCCTGTTCAGGCAGATAGCCCAGCGCCGCCGAGCAGGCCAGGCACTGGGAGTTGGGAAAGAACACCGACTGGCCGCAGCGGCATTGCCAGACCTTGCTGTTGCGCTTTGTTTCGCTGACGAAAGGTGCAGCGATCCGTGAACTCAATTGTTCAAAAAAGCGGTACATGGTGGTTTCCCCGAGGTCCGTGAACAGACTAGATCATGGGGCGTTGCAGGGGTTCCGTGAGATTTTGGGGGCCTGGGACATTCAATGAAATGGCTGTCGCGGGCAAGCCCCCTCCCACAGGAATCTTTATTCCACTTCAATGCCATGCTTGGTCAGGAATGCCACAAAGGCGTCTTCATCCAGCACTTCCAGGCCCAGTTCATTGGCTTTGGTGAGCTTGGAGCCCGCGCCCGGTCCGGCGACGACGGTGTGGGTCTTGGCCGATACCGAGCCGGACACCTTGGCGCCGAGGCTTTCGAGTTTTTCCTTGGCGATGTCGCGGCTCATGCGTTCCAGCGAGCCGGTCAGCACCCAGGTCTGGCCGGCCAGCGGCAGGCCTTCGACGGTTTTCTTCTCGCTGCGCCAGTGCATGCCGAAGTCCTTGAGCTGCGCTTCGATGGCCCGCGCCCGCTCGGCGTTGGCCTTGTCATCGAAGAACTCGCGCACGTTCTTGGCCTGCTTCTCGGGCAGCGCCTGACGCATGTCCAGCCAGTCGGCGCTGATGACGTTTTCCAGGGTGCCGAACTTGTCGGCCAGTTTCTGCGCCCCGCCCTTCGCGACAAAGGCAATATTCAGTTTGTCGATCAGGCTGCCCAGCGTGGTGCTGGCCGCGAACTCGGCGCCCAGTTCGCCTTCGTCCTGTAATTGCAGGCCGCACTCGCCCAGCAAGGCATCGATGACTTCACGGTTGTGGCTGTCCTCGAAGAAGCTGTGAATCTCGTGAGCGACTTCCAGGCCGATGTCCGGCAAATAGGTGAGCACTTCCGGCAAGGCCTGACGCACGCGCGCCAGGGACGCCAGCGAGCGGGCCAGCACCTTGGCGGTTTCCTCGCCCACGTCAGGAATGCCCAGCGCGTAGATGAAGCGCGCCAGGGTCGGCTTGCGGCTGTCGGCAATGGCCTTGAGCAGCTTGTTGCTGGAGATTTCGGCAAAGCCTTCCAGATCGATGATCTGTTCGTATTGCAGCTTGTACAGATCAGCAGGCGAGCCGATGAGTTTTTCGTCGACCAGTTGCTCGATGGTCTTGTCGCCCAGGCCTTCGATGTCCATGGCCCGTCGCGAGACGTAATGGATGATCGCCTGTTTGAGTTGCGCGCCACAGGCCAACCGGCCAACGCAGCGGTACACCGCGCCTTCGCTGACGGTTTCCTTGCCCTTGCTGCGCTTGATCAGTTGCGTGCGTTCCACATGGGAGCCACACACCGGGCAGGTTTGCGGAACGTCCACCGGACGGGCGTCTTGCGGGCGACGCTCAACGACGACCTGCACCACTTGCGGGATCACGTCGCCAGCGCGGCGGATGATCACGGTGTCGCCGATCATTACGCCCAGCCGTGCCACTTCATCCATGTTGTGCAGGGTGGCGTTGGCCACGGTCACACCAGCGACCTTGACCGGCTTGGACAGCGCCGGTGCGGCCGACCTGGAATTCGACGTCCAGCAGTTCGGTCAGCTCTTCCATGGCCGGGAATTTGTGGGCGATAGCCCAGCGCGGCTCACGGGCGCGAAAGCCCAGTTCGCGCTGGGAAACCAGGTCATTGACCTTGAACACCACGCCGTCGATTTCATAGCTCAATGCCAGGCGGCGCTCGCCGATGTCGCGGTAGTACTCCAGACAGCCTTCGATGCCGTCAGCCAGTTTCAGCTCGCGGCTGACGGGCATGCCCCAGTCCTTGAGCTTGTTGAGCAGGCCTACATGGGTATCGGAAATTTCGGCAGATATCTGGCCCACGCCGTAGCAGCAGAACTCCAGCGGGCGGTTGGCGGTGATTTTCGAGTCCAGTTGCCGCAGGCTGCCCGCCGCCGCGTTGCGCGGGTTGGCGAAGGTCTTGCCGCCGATTTCCTGCTGGCTGGCATTCAGGCGCTCGAAACCGGCCTTGGACATGAACACTTCGCCCCGCACTTCAAGTACGTCAGGCCAGCCGCTGCCTTGCAGCTTGAGCGGGATATTGCGCACGGTGCGCACGTTAATGCTGATGTCTTCGCCGGTGGTGCCATCGCCACGGGTCGCGCCACGCACCAGCGCGCCGTCGCGGTACAACAGGCTGACCGCCAGGCCGTCGAGCTTGGGTTCGCAGCTGTATTGCACCTTGCCGCCGCCGCCAAACAGGTCGCCCGCCGGCAGGTCGAGGCCGGCAGCCACGCGCCGGTCGAACTCGCGCATGTCGTTTTCTTCAAAGGCGTTGCCCAGGCTCAGCATCGGCACTTCGTGGCGCACTTGAGTGAAGGCCGAGAGCGCGGCGCTGCCGACCCGTTGCGTCGGCGAGTCCGGGGTGACCAGATGCGGGTTATCCGCCTCAAGGGCCTTGAGTTCGTGAAACAGGCGGTCGTACTCGGCATCCGGAATACTGGGCTCGTCCAGCACGTGGTAGCGGTAGTTATGCTGGTCCAGTTCTGTGCGCAGTTCCTGGATTCGGATTTCGACGGCCTTCATACAATGTTCTCTCGAAAAGCAAAAAAGCAGCCTCGGCTGCTTATATCAAACACATATTCCTGTAGGGGCGAATTCATTCGCGAGGCGGACCTTTCGCGAATGAATTCGCCCCTGCGATCAGCGGCGCTGGGTCAGCGCACGGCGCTCGAATTCGACAATGCGCTGGCGATAATGCTCAATCGTTTGCGCGGTCATGACGCTGCGCTGGTCGTCTTTCAGCTCGCCGTTCAGTTCATGGGCCAGCTTGCGGGCTGCGGCAACCATGACGTCGAAGGCCTGCTTCGGATGACGCGGGCCCGGCAGGCCAAGGAAGAAGCTGACGGCACGGGTGCTGAAATGGTCGATGTCGTCCAGATCGAAGATGCCCGGCTTGACGGCGTTGGCCATCGAGAACAGCACTTCACCATTGCCGGCCATGCTTTCGTGGCGGTGGAAAATGTCCATTTCACCGAAGCGCAGACCGCTTTCCAGAATGTTCTGCAACAGAGCCGGGCCCTTGAAGCCGCTTTCGTCACGGCAGATCACGCTGATGACCAGCACTTCCTCGACCGGCGGCAAGTCCTTGTCTTCGGTGATGCGCTGGGCCGGCTTGTCGTCCGGGAAGTCGTCGTTGCGGTCGGTGAACAGGCTCGGGCCGTCCAGATCCAGGTTCAGGTCGCCCTGCTGCGGCTCGTCCTTGCGTTTCTTTTCGCGCTTGCTTTCACGCGCTTCACGCGGCGTCGCACTCATCGACGGCAGGTCCTGCTCGTCCAGTTGAGGTTCTTTCTGGTTGTCCAGCACACGGGATGGACCGAGCAACTCGGCGGACGAGTTTTCTTCGTCGTCCGGCAGGTTGGAGAAGCTTCGGTCGAGCCTGAATTTCAGTTTTCCCTTGCCGCCGCGCATACGGCGCCAGCCGTCGAAGAGAATACCGGCAATGACAATAATGCCGATGACGATCAGCCACTCGCGCAGACCGATTTCCATGTAATCCAGTGCCTCTAATGAAGAATTTTCAAAATAAGGGCCTAAACCCCTTTAATACGTGGTGCCAAGTCTATGTTCTAACTGGCATTTTGCCCACGCCGAAATAAAAAAGTGGTCACTAAACTAGCACGACCAAAGGTAACTTTACACCGTCTGTTGCACCTGTTTGGCGCCAGGGGTGGTATCTATCGCTATCGCTTCACATATTTGGGCCATTAAAACGCCATTTACTGGCGAAAAAACCGCAGAAATCACGCATCCACAAGGGCCATCGCTTCCTCAACGTCCACCGCTACAAGGCGCGAACAGCCTGGTTCGTGCATGGTAACGCCCATCAACTGGTCGGCCATTTCCATGGCGATCTTGTTGTGGGTGATATAGATGAATTGCACGGTTTGTGACATTTCTTTCACCAAGCGCGCATAACGTCCTACGTTGGCGTCATCCAGTGGCGCATCGACTTCGTCGAGCATGCAGAACGGCGCCGGATTGAGTTTGAAAATGGCAAAAACCAGTGCCAGTGCAGTCAGGGCCTTTTCCCCACCGGACAGCAAATGAATCGTGCTGTTCTTCTTGCCGGGAGGACGCGCCATGATTGTCACCCCTGTATCGAGTAAATCTTCGCCCGTCAGTTCCAAATAAGCCGAGCCACCACCGAAAACTTTCGGAAATAGCGCCTGAATTCCGCTGTTTATCTGATCGAAGGTCTCCTTGAAGCGATTGCGGGTTTCCTTGTCGATCTTGCGAATCACGTTTTCCAGGGTTTCCAGCGCTTCCACCAGATCGGCGTTCTGCGCATCGAGGTAGCGTTTGCGCTCGGACTGCTGCTGGTATTCGTCGATGGCCGCCAGGTTGATCGCGCCCAGGCGCTGAATCCGCCCGGCAATGCTTTCGAGCTGGTGTTCGGCGCCCGCCTCACTGGCTTCAGGGCTCAAGGTTGCCAGCACGCCGTGCAGGTCATAACCGTCTTCCAGCAACTGGTCCTGTAAGGCTTTACGCCGCACCGTGAGGGATTGCCACTCCAGACGCTGCTGCTCCAGTTGCCCGCGCAGCAGTTGCGATTGCTGCTCGGCCTGGGTGCGGCGCTTCTCGGCATCGCGCAGGTCACGGTCGGCGTCTTCCAGGGCGATCTTGGCAACACGCATTTCGTCATCGACGACCATGCGTTTTTCCAGCAATTCTTCGAGCTTGAGGCGCAACTCTTCCAGTGGTGCCTGCCCTTCTTCCAGGTTCAGGCCCAGTTGCTCGCTTTTTTCGGACAAGCGCTCGGACTGCATCTTCAGGCGCTCCAGCGCCTGGCGCGTGGAATCGTGCTGAGCCTTGATCGAGCCCAGCCGCACTGCCAGTTGATGGCTGCGATCCTTGTGCTGGCGGGCTTCCTGGCGCACCCGGTCCAGACGCTCACGCAAGCTGTCGCGCTGCGCCTGCAACAGCTCGCGCTGTTCAGTGTCCTGGGCCATGGCGTCCAGCGCATCCTGCAATTGCAGGCGCGACTCGCCGAGGTGTTCATGTTCGATGGCGCGCTGCTCGCCGACTTCGGTGAGTTCTTCATCCAGTCGGGTACGGCGCAGGGTCAACTGTTCGACCTTGGCTTTGGCCGCCGACAGTTGCGCCTTCAATTCGCCCTGCTGACGGGTTTCGTCCTGCAGGCGCCGGCGCAGTTGTTCGCGGGCGTCTTCCTGTTGCGACTGTTGTTCGCGCAGGCTCAGCAATTGCTCTTCGCGGGCCGCCAGCGCTGCTTCCAGCTCATCGCGCTCCAGGCCCAGGCGTTGCAATTCCTGTCCACGGGCCAGCACGCCGCTTTGCGCTTCACTGGCACGCCGTACGCGCAGGAAGTGCCGCCCGACCCAATAGCCGTCGCGGCTGATAAAACTTTGTCCGGCACTCAACTGCCCGCGTCTTGCCAGGGCTTCGTCGAGGGTTTGCACCGGAATCACCTGACCCAGCCAGGCCGACAGGTCGACCGGGCTGTCGACCTTGTCCAGCAGGCTGCCGGGCAAGCGCTCGGTATCGACACCGGGGCTGAGCAGGCGCAGGTCGCCTTGCTGGAAACCGGCCAGATCGAGCCCGGCAAAATCATCCACCAGCACCGCTTGCAGATCGGCACCGAGCACGGTTTCCACCGCCAGCTCCCAACCGGCCTCGACACTCAGCCCTTCGGCCAGACGCGGGCGCTCGGCCAGTTGCTGGTCACGCAGCCATTCGGCGGTGCCGGTGTCCGGGTCGAGGGCCGCCTGTTGCAGGGCTTCCAGCGAGGCCAGTCGGCCATTGAGACGTTGCAGTTCGCCCTGGGCCTGCTGTTGGGCCTGATTGGCCTGCTGCAATTGCTCGCGCAGTTGTTCCAGATGCTCGACCACCTGCCCTTCGTTGAGGTGCAGATCGTCGATGGTCATTTCCCGGGTGGCGAGGTCTTCGCTCAGCTCAAGAATCGCTGCGTCTTCCGGGTCGGCGGCCAGCAACTGGCGCTCTTCGCCCAAACGCCGCTGACGCTCGGCCAGGCGTTCGATGCTTTGTTCCAGTTGCTGAATGCGCGACTGCTGCACCTGAGCCTGACGCTGCGGCTCGGCCGATTGCTGGTTGAAGGCGTCCCACTTTTCCTGCCAGCCGTGCATGGCGGCTTCGGCGTCTTCCAGGGCAATCGCCGATTCCTCGGCGGCGGCGCTGGTCATTTCCTGTTCCGGTTCGAGCATTTCCAGCTCTTCGCCCAGAGTCGCCAGCAAGGTGGTGTCGTGGCCAAGGTGCGATTCGGTTTCCTGGCGGGCGCGCTCGGCTTCGCGCAGGTCGTCCTGCAACTGACGCAGGCGTTGCTGGCCATGCTGGATGCTCTGCTCGACCCGCGCAATGTCGCCGCCCACCGAATAGAAACGACCCTGCACCAGGTTGAAGCGTTCGGACAGGTCGTGATGGCCGTCGCGCAGCCGCTCGATACTCGCATCGGCACTGCGCTGATCGGCTACCAGTGCCTCGAAACCGGTTTCCTGATTGCCGATCACCGCCTCGCGCTGGCCGACCTGCTCGTTCAGCGCCTGCCAGCGCAGGGCCGACAGCTGGGCCTTGAGCTGACGTTCCTCGGCCTTGTATTCCTGATATTTCTCGGCGGCCTGAGCCTGCCGGTGCAGGCGTTCGAGCTGGCGTTCCAGCTCTTCGCGCAGGTCGGTCAGACGCGCCAGGTTTTCATGGGTGCGGCGGATGCGGTTCTCGGTTTCCCGGCGACGCTCCTTGTACTTGGAAATGCCCGCCGCCTCTTCGATGAAGTTGCGCAGGTCTTCGGGCTTGGCTTCGATCAGTTTGGAGATCATGCCCTGTTCGATGATCGAGTAGCTGCGCGGCCCAAGCCCGGTGCCGAGGAAGATGTCGGTGATGTCGCGGCGCCGGCATTTGGTGCCGTTCAGGTAATAACTGTTCTGGCTGTCGCGGGTCACCTTGCGGCGAATGGAAATCTCCGCGTAGCTGGCGTATTCGCCTACCAGCGTGCCGTCGGAGTTGTCGAACACCAGCTCGATGCTCGCCTGGCTCACCGGTTTGCGGCTGGTCGAACCGTTGAAGATGACATCGGTCATCGACTCGCCGCGCAGGTTCTTGGCCGAGCTTTCGCCCATCACCCAACGCACGGCGTCGATGATGTTGGACTTGCCGCAACCATTGGGGCCGACAACGGCCGCCATGTTACTGGGGAAGTTCACCGTGGTGGGGTCGACGAAGGATTTGAACCCCGCCAGCTTGATGCACTTCAGACGCATGAGGTCAGCCTGTAGCCAGAGCGGCCAGCACCAGCCTGCAGCTGCGTTGGCAATAATGGGTGAGAACCACGCGAATCTGTGCAATATCGCGTGCAACGACAGCTTCGAGCATCTGCGAGAACAGGGCCAGATAATCGTTCAGCTCGGCCTTGCGCTGTTCCAGGGCCAGGTAATAGCTGCGGCTCATGGACGGTTGCAGATTCTCGATGGTTTCCTGCAGATACGGGTTGTCGGCAAACGGGTAGGCCGCGCGCATGACATTGAAGCTTTCTTCAACGAACACCGTAACGTCCTCACGCTCGCAACTGGCCTGGAGGCGCTGCTGAATCTGCATGAAAGGCGCCAGGTCAGACTCGCGCTGCCAGCGCTCGGCAACCGCCGTAGCGAGCAGAATATACAGCTCGCCCATCAGCGAGCAAAGGCCGACCACGTTATGCGCATTGAGCACCGTTACCTGTGCACCACGACGGGGCAGAATGATCACCAGATGCCGACGCTCCAGAACCAGCAGCGCTTCGCGTACCGTTCCACGGCTGACTCCCAGTGCCAACGTGACCTTTTGCTCCTGGATTCGCTCTCCAGGTTTCAGCTCGCCACGGATGATCCGCTCGGCTAGGTGCTGAGCGATTTGCTCGGCGAGGCTGTCCGATGCCTTGAACGTCATGTCTTTCCTTTCTGAAGCCATTACTTAAACAAGAGAGGGAGTGTATAGCACCCAAGAGTATGGCGCAGGGCCACGATCATGAAACTGGCACGAATCAAGCTAATGATCATGTAAAACCTTGATAAGACTCACACTAAATGCTCAAAGACATGCCTGAACGACGCGCAAAGCATGCATTTCCTGACTCGATAGTCAGAAAAAAATTGACCCAATAGTCAAAGCTGATAGATTCATCGACATGTTCGATTACAAAAAAATCGAGGGCTCTGCACCGTGATCCAGTTTCTTTTAAACCAAGAGCTCAAGACCGAGCACGCGCTGGACCCGAACCTTACGGTGCTCAACTATCTGCGCGGCCATGCGCACAAGACCGGCACCAAGGAAGGCTGCGCCAGCGGTGACTGCGGCGCTTGCACGGTGGTGGTCGGCGAACTGGAAACCGACAGCCAGGGCCAGCAGCAGATTCGTTATCGCAGCCTCAATTCGTGCCTGACTTTCGTGGCCTCGCTGCACGGCAAGCAGTTGATCAGCGTCGAAGACCTGAAACATCAGGGGCAATTGCACAGCGTGCAAAAGGCCATGGTCGATTGCCATGGTTCGCAATGCGGCTTCTGCACGCCCGGGTTTGTCATGTCGCTGTTTGCCCTGCAAAAGAACAGCAGCCAGGCCGATGCCCATCAGGCCCACGAAGCACTGGCCGGCAATCTGTGTCGCTGCACAGGCTACCGACCGATTCTGGCCGCCGCCGAACAGGCGTGCAGCCAGCGCCAGCCTGACCAGTTCGATCAACGCCAGGCGCAGACCATTGCCCGCCTGAGCGCGATTACCCCCACGCAAACCGCTGAACTGTCTGACGGCGAAAAACGCAGCCTGCTGCCGCTGAGCATCGCTGACCTGGCCAATCTCTACGAAATGCATCCACAGGCCCGACTGCTGGCAGGCGGCACCGATCTGGCGCTGGAAGTCACTCAACAGCACAAGCAATTACAGGTGATGATCCATGTCGGGCACATCGCCGAGCTGAAGCGTATCGAGTCTTTCGACGACCGGCTGGAGATTGGCGCCGCCGCTTCGCTGACCGATTGCCACGCGGCGCTGAAGGCCGAATACCCGGATTTCGGCGAGCTTCTGCAACGCTTCGCCTCGCTGCAGATTCGCAATCAAGGCACGCTGGGCGGCAATATCGGCAATGCCTCGCCCATCGGCGACTCGCCGCCGCTGCTGATTGCCCTGGGCGCGCAACTGGTGCTGCGCAAGGGCGATACCCGGCGCAATCTGGCGCTGGAAGATTACTTCATCGATTACCGGGTAACGGCGCGCCAGCCCAGCGAGTTCATCGAGAAAATCGTTGTGCCCAAGGCCAGGGCGGGCCACGTGTTCCGCGCCTACAAGGTCTCGAAACGGCTGGATGACGATATTTCCGCAGTGTGCGCCGCCTTTAATCTGCTGATCGACGGCGGCCGGATTGTCGCGGCGCGCATCGCTTTCGGCGGCATGGCGGCGATTCCCAAGCGGGCCGCAGCCTGTGAGAGGGCCTTGATCGGCCAGCCGTGGACTTCAGCTTCAGTGGAACAGGCTTGCGCCGCACTGGCCGAAGACTTCACGCCGCTGTCGGACTTTCGCGCCAGCAAGGAATATCGCCTGCTCAGTGCACAGAACCTGCTGCGCAAATACTTTATCGAGTTGCAGACTCCTAACGTCCCGACTCGGGTGACTGACTATGTCTGATCACACTTCGCACAAGACTCAGGCCGAAATGGTCGAACTGTTTCAGCAGGATCTGACCACTGGCGTAGGCCGTAGCGTCAAGCATGACAGCGCCGACAAGCATGTCAGCGGCGAGGCGCTGTATATCGATGACCGCCTGGAGTTTCCCAACCAGTTGCATGTGTATGCGCGCCTGTCGGATCGCGCCCATGCGCGCATCGTCAGCATCGACACTGCGCCTTGCCTGGCTTTTGACGGGGTGCGGATCGTCATCACCCACGAAGACATTCCCGGCCTGAAGGACATCGGCCCGTTGCTGCCGGGCGATCCGCTGCTGGCCATCGACAAGGTGGAGTTCGTCGGCCAGCCGGTCCTGGCAGTCGCTGCACGCGACCTGGACACCGCACGCCAGGCGGCCATGGCGGCCGTCATTGAATACGAGGATCTGGAGCCGGTGCTGGATGTGGTCCAGGCCTTGCGCCAGAAGCATTTCGTGGTCGACAGCCACACCCATCAGCGCGGCGACTCGGCCAGCGCGCTGCAAAACGCCCCGCATCGCTTGCAGGGCAACCTGCATATCGGCGGCCAGGAACATTTCTATCTGGAAACCCAGATCTCCTCGGTGATGCCCACTGAAGATGGCGGGATGATTGTTTACTGCTCGACCCAGAACCCCACTGAAATCCAGAAGCTGGTGGCCGAGGTGCTGGGTGTGTCCATGAACCGGATCGTGGTCGACATGCGGCGCATGGGTGGCGGCTTTGGCGGCAAGGAAACCCAGGCTGCCAGCCCGGCGTGTCTGTGCGCGGTGATCGCGCACCTGACCGGGCAACCGACCAAGATGCGTTTGCCACGGGTCGAAGACATGCTGATGACAGGCAAACGCCACCCGTTCTATATCGAATACGACGTGGGCTTTGACGATGACGGGCGCCTGCACGGCATTCAGCTGGAACTGGCCGGCAACTGCGGCTATTCACCGGACCTGTCGGCATCGATTGTCGACCGCGCCATGTTCCATGCCGACAACGCGTATTACCTGGGCGATGCCACCATCAACGGCCATCGCTGCAAGACCAACACCGCTTCCAACACAGCCTATCGCGGCTTTGGCGGCCCGCAAGGCATGGTGGCCATCGAAGAAGTGATGGACTGCATCGCCCGCTATCTGGGTCAGGACCCGTTGGCGGTGCGCAAGGCCAACTATTACGGCAAGACCGAACGCAACGTCACGCACTATTACCAGACCGTCGAACATAACCTGCTGCAGGAAATGACCGCCGAGCTGGAGCAGAGCAGCCAGTATGCCGAACGGCGCGAGGCGATTCGTGCCTTCAATGCGCAGAGCCCGATCCTCAAGAAAGGCCTGGCGCTGACCCCGGTCAAGTTCGGGATTTCCTTCACCGCCAGCTTTCTCAATCAGGCTGGTGCGTTGATTCATATCTACACCGACGGCAGCATTCACCTGAACCACGGCGGCACCGAAATGGGCCAGGGTTTGAACGTCAAGGTCGCGCAGGTGGTGGCCGAGGTGTTTCAGGTCGATATCGAGCGGATTCAGATCACTGCGACCAACACCGACAAGGTGCCCAACACCTCGCCGACTGCGGCGTCCAGCGGCACCGACCTGAATGGCAAGGCTGCACAGAATGCAGCGGAAATTCTCAGGCAACGGCTGGTGGAATTCGCGGCACGGCACTATCAGGTCGCTGAATCCGAGGTGCAGTTCCGCAATGGCCATGTGCGCATCGGCGAGCGGATGCTGTCGTTTGCCGAACTGGCGCAACAGGCGTGGATGGGTCAGGTGTCGCTGTCCAGCACCGGTTATTACAAGACGCCGAAGATTTTCTACGATCGCAGCCAGGCCCGTGGCCGGCCCTTTTACTATTTTGCCTTTGGCGCAGCCTGTGCCGAGGTGATCGTCGATACGTTGACCGGTGAATACAAGATGCTGCGCACCGACATCCTGCATGATGTCGGCGCCTCGCTGAACCCGGCCATCGACATTGGTCAGGTGGAAGGCGGCTATATTCAGGGTGCGGGCTGGCTGACCACTGAAGAACTGGTGTGGAACGACAAGGGCAAACTGACGACCAGCGGACCAGCTTCCTACAAGGTTCCGGCGGTGGCAGACCTGCCACTGGACTTGCGGGTGACGCTGGTGGAAAACCGCAAGAACCCGGAAGACACGGTATTCCACTCCAAGGCCGTGGGCGAACCGCCCTTCATGCTGGGGATTGCCGCATGGTGCGCAATCAAGGATGCCGTGGCGAGCCTCGGGGATTATCGGCAACAACCAAAGATCGATGCGCCCGCAACGCCGGAGCGGGTGTTATGGGGTTGTGAACAAATGAGACAGTATTCCAGGCACCACATAATGGACGGATGTACCGCCCTCTTCGCAAATGAATTCGCTCCCACAGGCAAATAACGCAACACCCGGTAGGAGCGGATTCATCCGCGAAGACAGTGCTCCAGGCACCACATCATGAACGGATGTACCGCCCTCTTCGCGAATGAAGTTGCTCCCACAGGAAGAAACGACCATCAACCGGGAACACCTATGAACAACTGGATCAGCGCTCTGGCCGAGCTACAGGCCCAAGGTGAACCCGGCGTTCTGGTCACCATCATCGAAGAACTGGGCTCGACGCCACGCAATGCGGGCTCGAAGATGGTGGTCACGGCGCAGCGGATCCACGACACCATTGGCGGCGGACATCTGGAATACAAGGCCATGCAGATCGCCCGCGAAATGCTGGCCAGTGGCAGCCAGCAGACACGCCTGGAACGCTTCAATCTTGGTGCCAGCCTCGGCCAATGCTGCGGTGGAGTGAACGTGCTGTTGTTCGAGCCCATGGGCCAGCCGCAGGCACAGATCGCGGTGTTCGGTGCCGGTCATGTCGGGCGGGCGCTGGTGCCGTTACTGGCCAGCCTGCCCTGCCGGGTGCGCTGGGTCGATTCACGCGAACAGGAATTCCCCGAACACCTGCCCGCAGGCGTCCTGAAAATCGTCAACGACGAGCCGGTCGATGAAGTCGCACTGTTGCCCAAAGGCAGTTACTGCATCGTCATGACCCACAACCATCAACTGGATCTGGAGCTGACCGCCGCCATCCTCAAGCGCGAGGACTTTGGCTACTTCGGGTTGATCGGCTCGCGCACCAAGCGCGTCAAATTCGAGCATCGCCTGCGTGAACGCGGCTTTGCACCGGCCTTGCTCCAGCGCATGCGTTGCCCGATGGGCCTGGAACAGGTCAAAGGCAAGCTACCGGTGGAAATCGCCATTTCCATCGCCGCCGAAGTGATCGCCACCTACAACGCCAGTTTTGGCCAACATGGCGCCAGCGCCGAACCTGTCGCCAAACTGCTGCCCGCCTCGCGGCGCAGCCAGTCGCAATGAGAGATTCATGACTTCAGTTGCCCGCTACAAAAAAGCCTACCGTGCCAGCATCGTGCACAGCATCGCCGACCCCGCCACAGTGGCGGTCGAAGCGTCCTACGAATATTTCGCCGACGGCCTGTTGCTGGTCGAGAACGACAGGATAGTTGCCGTCGGCCATGCCGCCGATCTGCTGGGCACGCTCGGCAGCGATGTCGAGCTGATCGAATATCAGGATGCACTGATTACTCCCGGCTTTATCGACACTCATATCCATCTGCCCCAGACCGGCATGATCGGCGCCTATGGCGAGCAACTGCTGGACTGGCTCGACACTTACACCTTCCCTTGCGAAAGCCAGTTCGCCGACCCGGCGCATGCCGCGCAAGTGGCCGATATCTTTCTCAAGGAACTGCTGCGCAACGGCACCACGACCGCGCTGGTGTTCGGCAGCGTGCACAAGGAATCGGTGGAAGCTTTTTTCAGCGCCGCCCGGCAACTCAACCTGCGCATGATCGCCGGCAAGGTGCTGATGGACCGCAACGCGCCGGACTATCTGGTCGACACGCCGCAGTCCAGCTACGCCGACAGCAAGGCGCTGATCGAGCGCTGGCACGGCAATGGCCGCCTGAGCTATGCCGTGACCCCGCGCTTTGCGCCCACCAGCACGCCGGAGCAATTAAGCCTGGCCGGCAAGCTGCTGAGCGAATATCCCGGCCTCTATATGCAGACGCATATCAGCGAAAACCTGCAGGAAATCGAATGGGTCAAGGCGCTGTTTCCGGAGCGGAAAAACTATCTGGACGTCTACGACCATTTCAAGCTGCTGGGCGAACGCTCGGTGTTCGCCCATGGCGTGCATCTGTGCGACGAACAGTGCGCACGCCTGGCAGAAACCGGCTCGGCCATCGCCTTCTGCCCGACCTCCAACCTGTTTCTGGGCAGCGGCCTGTTCAACCTGCCGCAGGCGGAGAAGCATGGCATCCATGTCGGGCTGGGTACCGATGTCGGCGGCGGTACCAGTTTTTCGATCCTGCAGACGCTGAACGAAGCCTACAAGGTCATGCAGATGCAAGGTGCCCGGCTCAGCCCGTTCAAGTCGCTGTACCTGGCCACGCTGGGCGGCGCACGGGCACTGCGCCTGGACGACCGGATCGGCAGCCTGCAACCCGGCAACGAAGCCGACTTTGTGGTACTGGATTACAACGCCACGCCGCTGCTGGCCTATCGCTTGAAACAGGCCAGGGACATTGCCGAGATTCTGTTCGTGTTGATGACCCTCGGCGATGACCGCACGGTGCGCCAGACCTGGTCAGCCGGGCAACTGGTGCATGAGCGCGGCTGATCGGTGAAGGCTCAGGAGGCCTTGCCGGGCTTCTTCTTGCCCTGCATCAGATGGGAAAACACGGCATGCAAATCGTCGGACGCGCCGTCGTCGTCAAGGTTGAGTTTGCTGTCGATGTGGTCCATGTGATGCATCATCAGCTTCACCGCCCGTGCCGCATCGCGGGCTTCGATGGCGTCGATCAACTGGTTGTGCTCATCGTAGGAACAATGGGTGCGGTTGCCATTTTCGTATTGGGCGATGATCAGTGAAGTCTGCGATACCAGGCTGCGCTGAAAGCTGATCAGCGGAGCGTTTTTCGCCGCGACTGCCAGTTGCAGGTGAAACTCGCCGGACAGGCGAATCCCGGCGCCGCGGTCGCCTCTGGCAAAGCTGTCGCGCTCGTCACTGACCATCTGCCGCAATTGGGCCAGTTGTTCGGTCGTCGCGTGCTCGACCGCCAGTTCGGTAATGGCCTTTTCCACCATGCGGCGGGCGAAGAACACCTGGCGCGCTTCTTCGACACTGGGGCTGGCGACCACTGCACCGCGGTTGGGGCGCAGCAGCACCACGCCTTCATGGGCCAGCCGCGACAGCGCGCGACGAATGATGGTGCGACTTACGCCAAAGATCTCGCCCAGTGCTTCTTCGCTGAGTTTGGTGCCCGGCGCCAGTCGCTGCTCAAGAATGACCTCGAAGATATGCGCATAGACGATATCGTCCTGGGTCGCATTTCGGGCTGACTTGGCCGTACGCGGCTGTTTCTTGAGGGGCAGGGACTGTTCGTTCATGGGCACTCGTGCGCAAGGGGGTTACGGCCTGGGACCGGCGCATTGTACACAGTGCGCTACCACAAGGCGTGCTTCACAGCCCTGTGGCAGGCAGCTTGCTGGCGACGGATCAACTGCCACGGTAGGTCGAGTAACTGTAAGGCGAAACCAGCAGCGGCACGTGATAGTGCTCCTGAGCTGCATCAATCCCGAAGCGCAGCACCACCACATCGAGAAAGGCCGGTCCCGACAAGGTCACGCCACGCGCCCGGTAGTAATCGCCGGCCTGAAACTGCAACTGGTAGACACCCGAACGATACTCTTCGCCCTGCAACAAGGGCGCATCACAGCGGCCATCGCTGTTGGTCAGCGCTGTGGCGACCCGCTCCAGGCGCTCGCCCTCAACCCGATACAGCTCGATATGGATGCCGCTGCCGGGGCAACCGTGTGCGGCGTCCAGCACATGCGTGGTCAAGCGTCCCATGGATATCTGCGCCTTCTGGATGATGTGGATGACGGGCATGCTGCACCATCGAGGTGCCTGCCGCTGCCTGGAAGAACTCGATTAAGACACTTTTCAAAAAACTTGTACACAATAAAACCGGCAGCGATAAGGTCTGAAATATCCAGGTCGCTCCAGAACCCCATGAATGCTGAAGCAAAGGAAAGTATTGAGATTTTTCCTTTTAAGCTGACCGGTCAGGCAAGTTTATTGCATGACCCATCGCACCGAAGCACAAAATACACCAATGACAATGCACCTATTATTTTGTATACAATCCGTGCATCGCGGTTTCTGCCGAACAGGCATGCCCCGCTCCCGATTTCACGCACATAAGGAAGCTTGCTGTGAGCGCTGACTATCCACGCGACCTGATCGGTTACGGCAGCCATCCGCCCCATCCTCACTGGCCCGGCAATGCCCGCATCGCCCTGTCCTTCGTGCTCAATTACGAGGAAGGCGGCGAGCGTAACATTCTGCATGGCGACAAGGAGTCCGAAGCGTTCCTGTCCGAGATGGTCGCCGCGCAGCCGTTGCAAGGCCAGCGCAACATGAGCATGGAGTCGCTTTACGAATACGGCAGTCGCGCCGGTGTGTGGCGCATCCTCAAGCTGTTCAAGCAGTTCGATATCCCGCTGACCATCTTTGCCGTGGCCATGGCCGCCCAGCGGCATCCGGATGTGATCCGCGCCATGGTCGCCGATGGCCATGAAATCTGCAGCCACGGCTATCGCTGGATCGACTATCAGAACATGGACGAAGCCCAGGAGCGCGAACACATGCTCCAGGCGATCCGCATTCTCACCGAAATCAGCGGCGAACGTCCGCTGGGCTGGTACACCGGGCGCACCGGGCCCAACACCCGGCGTCTGGTGATGGAGGAAGGCGGCTTTCTCTATGATTGCGACACTTATGATGACGACCTGCCCTACTGGGAGCCGAACAATCCGACAGGCAAGCCGCACCTGGTGATTCCCTACACGCTGGACACCAATGACATGCGCTTCACCCAGGTGCAGGGTTTCAACAATGGCGAGCAGTTTTTCCAGTACCTCAAGGATGCCTTCGACGTGCTGTATGCCGAAGGTGCCGAGGCGCCGAAAATGCTTTCCATCGGCCTGCATTGCCGGTTGATCGGCCGCCCTGCCCGGCTGGCGGCGCTCAAGCGTTTCATCGAATACGCCAAAGGCCATGAGCAGGTCTGGTTCACGCGCCGGGTCGACATTGCCCGTCACTGGCATGCGCAACATCCATTCAGCGCCAGGGCCGAACAACAATGAGCCACTTTCAGACGCTGACGCCCTCGTCCCTGAGCCGTGATGCTTTTATTGCGGCCTTTGCCGACATCTACGAGCATTCGCCCTGGGTCGCAGAACAGGCTTATGACCAGGGTTTGAACCTTGAACTGGATCAGGTCGAAAACCTGCATGCGCGAATGAGCGAGATCCTGCTCAGCGCCAGTCATGAACGGCAACTGGCGCTGATCAATGCCCACCCGGACCTGGCTGGCAAGGCCGCGGTTGCCGGTGAGCTGACCGAAGCCAGTAGCAGCGAGCAGGCCGGCGCCGGCATTCATCAATGCAGCGCCGCAGAGTTTCAGCGTTTTACCGAGCTGAATCAGGCCTACAAGGCCAGGTTCGGCTTTCCGTTCATCATGGCGGTCAAGGGCAGCGACCGGCACAAGATCCTCGCGGCCTTCGAGCAGCGCATCCAGCATTCGGCAGAGGCCGAGTTCGCCTGCGCGCTGGCCGAAATCAACAAGATTGCCCTGTTTCGCCTGCAACCCCTGTAATCCCTCCCAAGCCCATTGAGAAAGGCAGACAAAAAGAATGAAAGTTTACGCCGCACCCTTTGAGAAGTTCGTCAATCTGGCCGATGCCCGCCTGGGAACCAAAATCCTTTGCGTTACTGATGACTGGTTCGCCGATGCCAATCGCCTGTTCCAGCCTACTCCAGCGGTGTGGAAGGAAGGCGTGTTCGATGACAACGGCAAATGGATGGACGGCTGGGAGTCGCGGCGCAAGCGTTTCGAGGGTTATGACAGCGCGGTAATCCGCCTGGGCGTGGCGGGCACCATCAAGGGCGTGGACATCGACACGTCGTTCTTTACCGGCAACTTCCCGCCTTCCGCCTCGCTGGAAGCCTGCTTCCTGGCTTCGGGCGATCCGGATGAAAACACCCAATGGGTCGAGGTGCTGCCTTCGGTCGAGCTGCAAGGCAACAGCCATCATTACCATGAAATAGGCAACGATCAGGCGTTCAGCCACCTGCGCTTCAATATCTATCCCGATGGCGGCGTGGCGCGTCTGCGCGTGCATGGCATCCCGTTTCGCGACTGGTCCGCAGTCAACGCCAGCGAGCAGATCGATCTGGCAGCGGCCCTCAATGGCGGCCGTTCGATTGCCTGTTCCGACGAGCACTACGGCAGCATGAGCAACATCCTCAATCCGGGCCGCGGCGTGAACATGGGCGACGGCTGGGAAACCGCACGCCGCCGCACGCCGGGCAATGACTGGGTGATCGTGGCGCTGGGGCATCCTGGCGAAGTGGAAAAAGTCATCGTCGATACCCTGCACTTCAAGGGCAACTACCCGGACAGTTGCTCGATCCAGGGCGCGTTCGTCAAAGGCGGCACCGACAGCCAGATCGAAACCCAGAGTTTGTTCTGGCGCGAACTGCTGCCAAGCCAGAAACTGAGCATGCACGCCGAACATGAGTTCGCCGAACAGATCAAGGCCATCGGCCCGATCACCCACATCCGCCTGAATGTTTTCCCGGATGGTGGCGTGAGCCGGTTGCGGGTCCTGGGCAAAATAACCAAATAAATACATAACCCGGTAGGAGCGGATTTATCCGCGAAGCAATGCAGCAGGCGACGCCGAGGCTGAATTTGCACCTCGTTCGCGAATGAATTCGCTGCTACTGGCCTAGAGATACTTTCATGCGCAAACTGATTATCGAGCCGTTGACCAAAGAAGCCTTTGCCCCGTTCGGTGATGTGATCGAAACCGATGGCAGCGCGCATTTCATGATCAACAACGGTTCGACACAGCGCTTTCATCGTCTGGCCGAGGTGCAAACCGCCACGCCAGACGACAAGGCAATCATCAGCATCTTCCGCGCCGAGGCGCTGGACATGCCGTTGACCATTGCCATGCTGGAGCGCCATCCGCTGGGCAGCCAGGCGTTCATACCGCTGCTCGGCAATCCTTTTCTGATCGTGGTCGCGCCACTTGGCGATGCACCGCAATCAGAGCTGACCCGCGCCTTCGTGTCCAACGGCAGGCAGGGTATCAATTACCATCGCGGCATCTGGCACCATCCGGTGCTGACGATCGAAAAGCGGGATGACTTCCTGGTGGTTGATCGCAGTGGCACAGGCAACAACTGCGATGAGCATTACTTTGAAGAGAGCCAGAAACTGGTTCTCGACCCCAACACACCAGAAAGGGCCTGAGCCCCCGTCAAGTGGTGGCCGGGAAAGGGAAATATCGTGCAGGCACATCTGATGGAATGGCTGAATCTGGGCATACGCTGGATTCACATGATTGTCGGCGTGGCGTGGATCGGTGCGTCGTTCTACTTCGTCTGGCTGGAAAACAACCTCAATCGCTCCAATCCGCGCGATGGCCTGTCGGGAGATCTGTGGGCCATTCACGGCGGCGGCATCTACCACCTGGAAAAATACAAGCTCGCGCCACCGACCATGCCCGAGAACCTGCACTGGTTCAAATGGGAAGCCTATTCAACCTGGTTGTCCGGGGTAGCGCTGCTGTGTGTGGTGTTCTACGCCAATCCGGTACTTTATCTGCTGGCGCCGGGCAGCAGCCTGTCGGGCGCTGAAGGTGTCCTGATCGGCCTCGGCTCATTGTTCGTGGGCTGGTTCGTGTACAGCTTTCTGTGCGACTCGGCACTGGGCAAACGCCCGGTGTTGCTGGGCGTCATTCTGTTCGTGCTGCTGGTGGCTGCAGCGTTTGCCTTCAGCAAGGTGTTCAGCGGTCGCGGGGCTTATCTGCATGTAGGCGCCATCATGGGCACCATCATGGTCGGCAACGTGTTCCGCATTATCATGCCGGCCCAGCGCGCACTGGTTGCGGCGATTGCCGAGAATCGCACCCCGGACCCGGCCCTGCCCGCCAAAGGCCTGCTGCGCTCGCGGCACAACAACTATTTCACCCTGCCGGTGCTGTTCATCATGATCAGCAACCATTTTCCGAGCACCTACGGCAGTCAATACAACTGGCTGATTCTGGCGGGCATCGCGTTGCTGGCGGTGCTGGTGCGGCATTACTTCAATACCCGGCATGACAACCACCGGTTCGCCTGGACCTTACCGGTCGCCGCACTGGGCATGTTGTGTCTGGCCTACGTCACTGGCCCGGCACAGCCGCACATGCCTGCGCAGGCCCAGAAAATCCAATACCAGCCGCTACCCGGCACGGCCGTGGGTGGTTACCGGGCCGATGAAAAGCGCCCCGAACCGGTTGCCGCGCCTGCACCGGCTGAACCCGCCAAGGTTGCCGGAATAGAGTTCGGCAAAGTCCATGAAGTCATCCAGCAACGCTGCACCGTTTGCCATTCGGCCAATCCCACCAGCACGCTGTTCAGTACAGCGCCTGCCGGCGTGATGTTCGACACGGCCGAGCAGATCCAGCTACTGGCCCCGCGCATCAAGGCCCAGGCCATCACCGCCCCGATCATGCCGCTGGGCAATATCACCCAGATGACCCAGCAGGAGCGGGATATGCTGGGTGCCTGGATCGACCAGGGCGCCAGTATTCGCTGATCCCGTTCGCGAATGAATTGGCTCTGTCCTCGGGGAGGCAGCTTGCTGGCGACAACGGTAAAGTCGCCAGCAAGTTGCCTCCCACAGTCCTGAACTGCCCTACTTTCGACTCTATCGCCCCGTCCTGGAGCACTTGAGCCCGTGCCCGACAGCCAGTATTCTCCGCCGCCGCTGTGAAGCAGCCGGCCTGAAAACGCTACGCCCCCGGAAAAACATCAGGAACCGATGACTCCTCATCGTTGAGGAATCACTTCGGCTTTATTTCCGTGGTTTGGCTCAGCTCTTGCTAACAACACAAAGCTGACCAGACAGACAATTTATTACAGACCGAGAAAAGGCGTCATCCACAGAACGCCTACCTCAAGAATAACGATCCAATCTCAAGGGAGCACCCACATGAACCGCACTTTCTCCAGCCTGTTACTGGCCGGCAGTCTGCTGACCGCAGGCCCGGCCATGGCCGCCGATCTGTTTCAATGGCAGACCAACAGCCTGACCTACCTCAATGGCCGGGACTTCACGGTCAACCCGGAAATCCAGCAGACCTTCACTTTTGAACATGCTGATGGCTGGAAGTACGGCGACAACTTCTTCTTCGTCGACAAGATTTTCTACAACGGCAAGAAAGATGCGAACAGCGGCCCGAACACCTATTACGGCGAGTTCTCGCCACGCCTGTCGATGGGCAAGATCTTCGGCCAGAAGTTTGAACTTGGCCCGATCTCGGACGTGCTGCTGGCCGCAACCTATGAGTTTGGCGAAGGTGATAACGAGTCGTACCTGATCGGTCCGGGCTTTGATCTGAACATTCCGGGCTTCGACTACTTCCAGCTCAACTTCTACCAGCGCCAGACCGAAGGCAATCGTCCGGGTGACGGTGTGTGGCAGATCACGCCGGTGTGGTCCTACACCATTGCTGCCGGCAAGTCCGATGTAGTGATCGACGGTTTCATCGACTGGGTCGTGGACAACGACAAGAACGCCCGCGGCACTTATCACGCCAACCTGCACATCAACCCGCAGATCAAATACGACCTGGGCAAGGCACTGGATTTCCCCGAGAAGCAGCTGTACGTCGGTATCGAGTACGACTACTGGAGCAACAAGTACGGGATCAAGGACACTTCATCCTTCGATACCGACCAGAACACTGCCAGCCTGTTGGTCAAAGTATTCTTCTGATCACACCCGCTATCGGTGAGGCAGGCAATAACGTTGCCCCTCACCCCTGCCGAACAGATGCTCTTCAACTGTTTTTTCACATAGCGCCGACAAGTCATTAACTTGTCGCGCCCTAAGCTGCGGTCCAGTTATCTCCTTTCCTCGTGAAGGCGACCCAGCGTTGAATAGCCAATCTCAATACAACTACTTGGACATTGCCAGCCACACTGGCCTTAAAAACCTCACCCGTTCCCCACGAGCGCTCTGGCTATTGCCATTTGCATTGGCTCTTTTCTGGCTGGGTACCTACCTGCTGATGCCTTCTGGCCCGCTCGACCTGTCACAAGGCAACAACCTGCGCAAAGCCCGTGTACTTGCCCACTGGGCCGAAGGTGATCTGGTGGTTCTGGTGCGCCATGCCGAACGTTGCGATCACTCGACCAATCCCTGCCTCGGGCCGCGCGACGGCATTACCCGTAAAGGCCAGCTTGTGGCACAGGGGCTGGGCGACTCCTTCCGCGCTCTTGGCCTGAACCACACCGATATCTTCAACAGCCCTCTGCAGCGCACGGCCCAGACCGCAAGCTTTGCCTTCAAGGGCGCAAGTATCGATCAGGCCTGGCTGGCCAACTGTCGCCACTCCCTGCTGGACGATGTACAGCAGCGCAAAGTCGATCAGAGAAACATGGTGCTGATCACTCACAGCGAGTGCTTCGACCAACTGGAGAAGTCACTGAAAGTATCGGCGCGCACCGTTCCCGACTATGGCAGCGCCCTGTTCGTGGCCATTGACCGCCAACACAACAGCGCTCGGGTTCTGGGCTTTCTCGATGCCCAGGACTGGAAATCCGTCATGCCGCAACACCCTTAAACCACCAGGAACCCGGTCGCGTGAATACTCCAGGAAACCGCTTCTATCTGATGAATGTCGGCATACCGTTATTGCTGGCTGCTCTGCTCTTTGTCGTCTTCGACCTTACCGAACTCGATGTCACCCTCAGCAATCTGCTGTATGACCCTGTCACTCAGGTCTTCCCGTTCCAGCACGACAGGCTTTTTGAAAACATTACCCATCGCTGGCCACGCATCATTCCGGACTGGACCGGCGAACTGGCGCTCATGGGGGCCGTGCTTTCATTTGTATGGCCCAGGCTCAGGGCCGACAGACATCGGCACTTGATTGCTCGGCTGGAAAAGCTTCGCATCGCCAAAGCACTTGAGTTTCTTGCCCGCCATCGCCGTGACTTTATCTTCGTGGTGGTCGCTTTCTCGATAACCACTGGCATGGTCCATTATTTCAAGAGCCATACCAGTGTCTATTGCCCTGTTGAAACCACCTTGTATGGCGGCACTCAGGAAAAGCGGGAATGGTTCGAGAACTTCAATCTTCTGCATGAAGCCGGCAAGGGCCGTTGCTGGCCGGGCGGGCATGCCTCAAGCGGTTTTACCCTGCTGGCGCTGTACTTCGTCGCCCGCCGCTACCGTTGGCGACATGCGCGCAAACTGCTGGCATGGACGCTGTTGCTGGGCATGGTCTATGGCACCACCCGAGTCCTGCAAGGCTGGCACTTCATGTCCCACACTTTCTGGTCTGGAATCCTGGTCTGGCTGACCATGTTGCTGACTGCCCTGGCCTTTTATGGGCGATCAGCCCTTCAGGCGTCACCTGCCAGGGTAGCGAAGCAGACCCTGGCATCGGCCAACTGATCACTCAGAAATAGCGGCCAGGGCCTGTTCAGCCCTTGGCCGACTTGAACACCTTGCCCGCCAGCGTCACCACGACCACCAGCGCTGCACCGGCGATGATGCCTGCAAGGGCATCGATGAGGGTTGGCAAGACTATCGAGAAACCACCCACAGCACTGGCCGCGCTTTCGGTTACGCCATCGACCCAGTGATGGGCAAACGGCAAGCCGTGAACCAGAATGCCGCCGCCGACCATGAACATCGCAGCGGTGCCAAGTATCGACAGCAGTTTCATCAATACCGGAGCCAGCCGCAGCAACCCGTTGCCCAGGCTTTGCATGGCTGAACTGGCGCTTTTTTTCAGGTGCAGCCCCAGGTCATCGAGTTTCACGATACCGGCCACCAGGCCATAGACGCCGACGGTAATCAGTACGGCGACAATCACCAGCACGCCGACCTGATCCAGAAACGGCCGACTTGAAACCACGCCCAGGGCCAGGACGATGATTTCCGCCGAAAGAATGAAGTCGGTACGAATCGCGCCTTTGATGCGTGCCTTCTCGAACGCCACCCTATCCGTCGTCGCGCTTGCGGCAGCCTGCTTGCGTTCTTCGTGCTCCTGCCCGGTTTCGGGGTGCAGCCATTTGTGGGCGATCTTCTCCGCGCCCTCGAAACACAGGTAGGCGCCACCAATCATCAACAACGGCAGGATTGCCCATGGCGCAAAGGCGCTGATCAGCAAGGCCGCCGGCACCAGAATCGCTTTATTGAGCAATGAGCCCTTGGCCACCGCCCACACCACCGGCAACTCGCGATCGGCCGAGACGCCGGTGACTTGTTGCGCATTGAGGGCCAGGTCATCGCCCAGAACCCCTGCGGTCTTTTTGGTGGCCAGCGCCACATCATCGAGCAGGGTTGCAATGTCATCGAGCAGAGTCAGCAAGCTTCCAGCAGCCACAATCAATATCCTTTAACAAATAGAAAAACAAAAAACGGCGCCTATTGAATCACAAGGCATGGCCCATGCACGCCGCTATCAGTCTCTGACCGACACAATTGGCGAACGTTTGAAACAGTCGCCGAAGTGCGCAATCAGCCAGGCTTGTGGCGTAAGTGTTGCATCGGAAAATCCGGTTATTGATCGCTGCACCCACCACAAGGGGCTGTTATGGACATTGATTCGCAACGAGCGCACTGGCTGAAACCCACCTCTCAGGAAACCGGCGTCATCATCATTTCCAACGCCAGCCTGCCCAGTTACCTCATCGAAACACTGCACAGCGAAATCAGCGACTGGGAACAGGTGGCTTATCTGGTCATCAAGCAGTCGAGCCAGCTGGAAGAGGAATGGCTGCATGCCGAGAGCCAGGCCTTCAGTGCGCAAAAGCCATCGAGTTGCGAAGCCGATGGCCTGTTGAGTTCAATCCCCAAGACCTGCCATTTGCTGGATGTGGAAGCCGGTGACCGGGCGCGTCTGTCGTGGCTGGGTTCGGTCTGCGGGCACAAGCTGCATTTCTTCGAGCTGGAGCAATTCGAGGAACAGGCTCCGTCCAAGGCATCGATGGACGTACAGGTAGAAGAAATCCTCGCAGCGACCCGGCATCTGGTGAAGCGCTACCTGCAGGATCACTTCATGTCGCCGTCCTGAGCCTTGCTCAAAGCGGAATCAGGGTGGTCGAAAGCACCTGGCGCAAGCCCATGAAAGAGCGGATCTGCCGCACACCCGGCAGGTACAGGAGCTGTTCGGCGTGCAGCCGGTTAAAGCTCTGGCTGTCCTTGGTGCGCAACAACATGAAGTAGTCGAACTCGCCGGTCACCACATGAAACTCCATGCAACCGGAGACCTTTTGCGCCGCTGCCTCGAACTGGGCGAATGAGTCCGGGGTGGAGCGGTCCAGCACCACGCCGATCAACACCACCATACCCGCGTCGAGCGCTTCGCCATTGAGCAGCGCAACCACACCCTTTATGACCCCGGCTTCCTTCAGGCGCTCGACACGTCGCAGGCAGGCCGGCGGGCTCAGTTTGACCTTTTCCGCCAGCGCCACGTTGGAAATCGAGGCATCCCGCTGCAGCGTCTTGAGAATTGCCCGGTCAATCCGGTCCAGCAGCAGCGTGCCGTCGGAATCCGGTTTCTTGTTGCGTTCATTTATTGCTTTCATAAGCACTTTCAAGAAATTAAATTAGTTTTAGATTGCCTGAGACTAACTTTCATTTCTTGAATAGACAATTCTTTGCAACCACGATTTTCGAGCATTTTTCTATGATAGGTCCATCGCCAGCACGCTGATAACGCGCTGGATATTCCTTCCCATGGAGACTCGATATGAACCTGAGCAAATTCAAGCGCTATCCCCTGACCTTCGGTCCCTCGCCGATTACCCCGCTCAAGCGCCTCAGCGAGCATCTGGGTGGCAAGGTCGAGTTGTATGCCAAGCGGGAAGACTGCAACAGCGGTCTGGCCTTTGGTGGCAACAAGACCCGCAAGCTTGAATACCTCGTTCCGGAAGCCATCGAAGGTGGTTACGACACGCTGGTGTCCATCGGCGGTATCCAGTCGAACCAGACCCGCCAGGTGGCCGCCGTCGCCGCTCACCTGGGCATGAAATGCGTGCTGGTTCAGGAGAACTGGGTCAACTACTCCGACGCGGTATATGACCGCGTGGGCAATATCGAGATGTCGCGGATCATGGGCGCTGACGTGCGCCTGGATTCGGCAGGCTTCGACATCGGGATCCGTCCAAGCTGGGAAAAAGCCATGGACGATGTGGTCGCCAGCGGCGGCAAGCCTTTCCCGATTCCAGCGGGTTGCTCCGAGCACCCTTACGGCGGCCTGGGTTTCGTGCGTTTTGCCGATGAAGTACGCCAGCAGGAAGAGGAACTGGGCTTCAAGTTCGATTACATCGTGGTCTGCTCGGTCACCGGCAGCACTCATGCCGGCATGCTGGTCGGCTTTGCCGCCGATGGCCGGGCGCAACGAGTGATCGGGATCGACGCTTCGGCAAAACCGGAACAGACCCGCGAACAAGTACTGCGTATCGCCAGGCACACGGCCGAACTGGTGGAGCTGGGTCGTGAAATCACTGCTGAGGATGTGGTCCTCGACACCCGTTACGCCTACCCCGAATACGGCCTGCCCAACGAAGGCACCCTTGAAGCGATTCGCATGTGCGCGCGCCTGGAAGGTGTGCTGACCGATCCGGTCTATGAAGGCAAATCCATGCACGGCATGATCGACATGGTGCGCAACGGCGAATTCCCCGAAGGCTCGAAAGTGCTCTACGCCCACCTCGGCGGCGTACCGGCCCTCAATGCCTACAGCTTCCTGTTCAAGGATGGCTGATCGCTGACCCGGGCATGATCCGCGCAAGGCCTGATTATTGAGCCTTGCGCGAGGCCGGTGCTACCATGCGCGCCCGCCGTGCAGGAATCTGGGTCATGAGCAGTATTCGCGAGCGCAACAAAGAACTGATCCTGCGCGCGGCCAGCGAAGAGTTTGCCGACAAGGGCTTCGCCGCGACCAAGACCAGCGATATCGCCGCCAAGGCCGGGCTGCCCAAGCCCAATGTCTATTACTACTTCAAGTCCAAGGACAACCTTTATCGCGAGGTGCTGGAAAGCATCATCGAGCCGATCCTGCGCGCCTCGACGCCTTTCAACCCGCAAGGGGTCCCGGCCGAAGTGCTGAGCAGCTACATCCGCTCGAAAATCCAGATTTCCCGCGACCTGCCCTTCGCCTCGAAAGTCTTCGCCAGCGAGATCATGCACGGCGCCCCGCACCTGACGCCCGAGCAGATCGAACAGCTCAATGGCCAGGCCAGGCACAATATCGAATGCATCCAGGCCTGGATCGACAGTGGCCAGATTGCGCCGCTGGACCCTCATCACCTGATGTTCACCATCTGGGCTGCAACCCAGACCTATGCCGACTTCGACTGGCAGATATCCATCGTTACCGGCAAGACCCGGCTTGAAGACGAGGATTATGAAGCGGCCACCCGGACCATACTGCGGCTGGTGCTCAAGGGCTGTGAGCTGGATTGACTTGCTGAACAAGCCAGGAGCGGATTCATCCGCGAAGGGGCCAGAACAGGCGCTACAACTGCTGCGGATCAAAGGCTTCGCGCTCGCGAATGAATTCGCTCCAACAGTTTGCGCTGAAAACAAAAAACCCGCCGAAGCGGGTCGTTTTGCACACAACACCATCCCGACATCCTGTCAGTAGCCTCCTGGCAATGGCCGATCTTCCCTTATCGCTGCATCGATCCTTCGCTGCAGTTGTTGAATTGGATCCTACATTTGTCATGATGGCGGAGCTAGAGCGGATGGCGTCTGTTCGTGTAAGCCTTTGGCTATATGCAGGCGACGTCTAAAAAAGCGTGACTGTTGTCTCAGATTTAGTCATGTTACGCCGACATCATGTAGAGAAAAGCTGAACGTCAGAGCACCGGATTGCCTGATGACTCATAAAAAAAGAAAAACAACGAATTAGGGTGAAGATCATGAATATGCGCAGTTTATCCATTAGTCGGCGGCTATGGCTGATTCTCATTGTGTCTGTGCTGATGCTCTTTGTTCTGGCAGCAGCCATGCTCAAGCAGATTCATGACGATCTTTATCTGGCCAAAGCCGAGAAAACCACTCACGTGGTGCAGGCCGCCGGCGGCGTGCTGACTTATTACCAGGGGCTGGAAGCCGCTGGCACCCTGACCCGCGAGGCCGCGCAGCAGCAGGCGCTCAATACCATCAAGGCCTTGCGTTACGGCCAGAACGACTATTTCTGGATCAACGATATGCGCCCGGTGATGATCATGCACCCGGCCAACCCCAAGCTCGATGGCCAGGATCTTTCGGGCGTGAAGGACCCGGACGGCTTTGCGCTGTTCAATGAAATGGTGGTCGTGGCCAAGAGCAAGGGCGCCGGGCTTGTTAACTACCGCTGGCCAAAACCGGGCGCCAGCGAACCGGTGAAAAAGACCTCTTATGTACAACTGTTCCAGCCTTGGGGCTGGATCATCGGTTCGGGCGTGTATGTCGATGACGTCGCCGCAGAATTCAAGCAGCAAATGTGGAATGCAGTGCTGTTCAGCGCAGGCATTGTCCTGGTTCTGGCGCTGCTGGTGACTTTGATTGTGCGCAGCATCGTCCTGCCGTTGCGCATGACCGTCAACGCCATGGCCAATATCGCCAGCGGCGAAAGCGACCTGACCCGCACCCTGGAAACCCAGGGCGACGACGAAATCACCCTGCTGGGCAAACACTTCAACGCCTTCACCGCCAAGCTGCGCAGCGTGGTCATCGAGTTGCAGTCTTCGGCCGTGGACCTGGGTCAGGCTTCCAGCGAACTGGGCAACAGCGCCGAGCAGGCACAAAGCCGCAGCCAGCAGCAATCCCAGCAGATGGACCTGGTAGCCACCGCGGTCAACGAAGTGACCTACGGCGTGCAGGACGTCGCCAAGAACGCCGAACACGCCGCCAGCGAAATGCGCGATGCCGAATCCCAGGCGCAACAGGGCCAGGTCAATATCGATAACAGCCTGCGCCAGATCGACCACTTGTCCGGCACCATCGGCCAGGCCGTCGAAGTGATGCAGACCCTGGCCAGCGAAAGCACGCAGATCGGTGGCGTTCTGGAAGTGATCAGCTCGATTGCCGAACAGACCAACCTGCTGGCACTCAACGCTGCCATCGAAGCCGCACGCGCCGGCGAGCAAGGCCGTGGCTTTGCCGTAGTGGCCGACGAAGTACGCCTGCTGGCCCAGCGGACCCAGAAGTCCACCGCCGAGATTCAGGGCATGATCGAGCGCCTGCAGCGGCACTCCGACGCGGCGGTCAAGGTGATCGGCGACAGCAGCCGTTCTTCGCAACTGACCATCGAGCAGGCCAATCAGGCCGGCCAGAGCCTGACCTCCATCAGCCAGGCCTTGCGCAACCTCAACAGCCTGAACGCCTCGATTGCCAGCGCGACTCTGCAGCAATCGCATGTGGTCGATGACATCAACCAGAACGTCACCCAGGCCGCGCAGCTGTCCCAGGGCACGGCACTGGCGGCCGAACAGTCCACCGCTGCCAGCCAGCACCTGCGGGGTTTGAGCGAGCAGTTGAATGGTTTGCTGAAACAATTCCGCGTTTAAGTCGTACCGCATGACAGGCTGCACGGAACCTCGTGCAGCCTTTGTTGCCTGAGGCCTGTCCATTTATTTGCAGGGGGTCGTATGCGCACACTGGAACTGGCAGGCAAAAGTGTCCCGGTGCTGGGTCAAGGCACCTGGCACATGGGCGAAAGCAGCGCTCAGCGCTCGGCGGAAATCGCCGCGTTGTGCATGGGCATCGAGCAAGGCATGACCTTGATCGACACGGCAGAAATGTATGCCGACGGCGGCGCCGAAGAGGTAGTCAGGCAAGCCATTGCCGGCCAGCGCGACAAGGTGTTTCTGGTCAGCAAGGTCTACCCGTTCAACGCCAGTCGCGAAGGCATCCCCAAGGCCTGCGAAGCCAGCCTGCGACGCATGAATACCGACTACATCGATCTTTACCTGCTGCACTGGCCGGGCAACTACCCGCTGGGCGAAACCGTGGAAGCGTTCGAGCGGTTGCGTGAAGCGGGCAAGATCGGCAGTTGGGGTGTCTCCAATTTCGATGTGTCGGACATGATGGAACTGGACGACCCGCGCTGTGCCACCAATCAGGTGCTGTACAACCCCGAACAGCGCGGCATCGAGTTCGACCTGCTGCCGTGGGCCAGTGACCGGCACTTGCCGATCATGGCGTACTGCCCGATCGGCCAGGCCGGCGACCTGCTCTATCACCCTGCCCTGCACGAAGTCGCCAATCGCCATAGCGCCACGCCGGCCCAGATCAGTCTGGCCTGGGTGCTGCGCCAGCCGAACATGCTGGCCATCCCCAAGGCGACCAATCCCGAGCACATCCGCCTCAATATCGAGGCCGAGAAAATCGTCCTGACTGCGCAGGACCTGAGCACTCTCGATCTGGCCTGGCCGGTGCCGACCCGTAAGCGTCCGCTGGCGATGGTCTAGCCCTTGCCGACCGGAAACAGGCAGTAACATCCAGTCACAAATATGTCATGACAGCTTGTCATGATGCGCGCTTCACCTCCCCGCTCCGGGCAGGATTGCACGTGGAAAGCCATGAACCACAGCATTGCGCAGCATCAGGATTCGGATCTGTTTGGCCTGCTGTATGGCTTTCGCTTTTGTCCGGGTGAGCGCGGTCAGGAAATCGGTTCCAGCGCGGTCATGGATTACCTGCAGAATCCCCCGGACAACGACGATTTCATCTGGCTGCACCTCAACCTCTCGCATGCAGCCTGCGAACGCTGGATGAAGACTCACCTGCAACTGCCGGAGGAGTTTTTCGAGGCGCTGAACGAAGGCTCGCGCTCGACCCGCATCGAGCACATCGACTCTGCATTGCTGGCGGTGGTCAACGATGTGGTGTTCGACTTCAACATGCTGTCGACCGACATCTCGACCTTGTGGGTCTGTACCCGCAGCCACCTGATGATCACCGCACGCCTGCAACCCTTGCGCTCGGTCGACAAGCTGCGTTCGGCGGTCAAGCGTGGCGAACAGTTCCACTCGCCTCTGGAACTGCTGGCTCACTTGCTCAGCGATCAGGGTGAAGTGCTGACCCAGTTCCTGCGCAAGACCAGTATCAGTGTCGACAGGATCGAAGACCAGTTGCTCTCCCAGCGCCTGAGCAACAACCGCTCGGAACTCGGTGCCATGCGCCGGGTGCTGGTGCGTCTGCAACGCCTGCTGGCGCTGGAGCCCGGTTCGCTGATGCGCCTGTTGCACCGTCCGCCGCACTGGCTGCGCGAAGAAGATGTGCAGGCGCTGCGCCAGTCCACCGAGGAGTCGGCGCTGGTCATCAGCGACCTGATGGCCCTGGGCGAGCGCATCAAGCTGTTGCAGGAAGAAATCGCCGCCAACCTCAACGAGCAAAGCAGCCGCACGCTGTTTACCCTGACCGTGGTCACGGTGCTGGCCTTGCCGATCAATATCGTCGCCGGTTTCTTCGGCATGAATGTCGGCGGTATTCCGCTGGCTTCAGACCCGGAAGGATTCTGGGTGCTGGTGGCACTGGTGGCGACCTTTACCCTGATTGCCGGGCGCTGGGCGTTTCGCAAGCGCGGGGATTATTGAGGGATTTCGCGGATCAATCTGCTCCCACAAGGTCTGCACACAGGCTTGATCTACGGCTCTGGCGGTACATCACCCCCTGATTGGGTATCGATGCGTACCACCACCGACATGCCGGGCCTCAGTCGCTCGACTTCTGGCTGGTCGGGATCGACGATGATGCGTACCGGAATCCGCTGGGAGATTTTCACGAAGTTGCCGGTGGCGTTGTCGGCGGGCAGCAGGCTGAACTCCGAGCCGGCAGCCGGCGAGATGCGCTGGACACGTCCGCTCAGGCGGCGGTTGTTCAAGGCGTCGACGGTAAAGCTCACCGACTGGCCAAGGCGTACATCGGCCATCTGGGTTTCCTTCAGGTTGGCGATGATCCACAAGCGGTTGGGCACCAGCGCCATGAGTTGCGCGCCCGAATTCACATAAGCGCCGAGGCGCACGCCAATCTGCCCCAGTTGCCCGTCGCGGGGCGCGAGGATGCGGGTATTGTCCAGGTCGATGCGGGCCAGTTCGATTGCCGCCTGCGCATTTTCCACCGACGCCTGCAACGAGTCGCGGTTAATGATCACGGTCTGCAAGTCTTCACGGGATATCTGCAACGCGGCCCGGGCTTCGGCCACCGCCGCAATGGCCTGGGCATCGGCAGCACGCGAGACGTCCAGTTCGCTGCGCGACACAGAGCCATCGGTGACCAGCGCCTGACTGCGACGCAGGTCGGCCGCGCTCTTGCTGCCCTGGGCGATGCTGCTCTGCAAGGCAGCCTGCCGCTGAACGATGGTGGCTTCGGCACTGCGCCGCTGTTGCAGGTTATTGGCCAGGGCGGCTTTCTGCACCGCCAGTTGCGCAACGGCCTGTTCCAGATTGCGCCGATAGATGCGGTCATCCAGGCGCACCAGCAGATCGCCGGTCTTGACGAACTGGAAGTCCTGCACTGGCACTTCATGCACATAGCCGTTCAACTGTGTACCAATGATGGTCGTCTGGCCGCGAATCTGGGCATTTTCAGTGCTCTGGATCGGGCTGGTGAACGGCGGCAACTCCCAGGCGTACAACACGATCAGCACGCCTGCCAGGGCAATCCCGGCAAAGATCGAGGTGGAGATGATGCGCTTGCGCCGGGAACGTGGCTCACTGGTGGGCGGCGTGGTCACCGGCGGTGGCGGCGGACTGTCGGGCGCCTGGATGCTATCGGCGTTGTCACGGGCATTGGAGCCTGGTTGAGTCGGTTCATTCATGAAGGGTTGGCGCCACGGCTGGGGACGGAAGGTGAAGTAACGGGCGAAGCAGGCGTCGATGCAATCGGTCGGGTGGTCATTTTCAGCCAGAGTACACGGGCCGAGATCCAGATCATCGTCAGTACGGCGATCACTGCAATCAACATGAATACATCGTTGTAGGCCAGGACGTTGGCCTCACGGGTCGCCAGGGTCGACAGCGAGCGAATGCCCTGGGTATTGCGCAACGCGGGGTCGGCAATCACCGAGGCGTAACTGCCTCCTGCGCTTTGCAAACGGGACTGCACCAACGGGTTGAGCAGGGTCAGGTGTTCGACGAGATGACTGGAGTGAAACTTCTCCCGCACGATCTGGAAAGTGCCCAGCGCCGCAGAGCCGATCAGCCCGCCAATGTTCTGGGTAATCCCGAACAGCACGGAAAAACTCACCATGTTGCGCGGGTTGGCGATCACGCCGCTGATCCCCAGTACCAGCGTCGGCCCGAGAAAGAAGGTGCCGCCGAATGCCAGCAGGAACTGGCTGAAGTACATGTTTGATTGCCGGGTCAGGCTGGTGGAACCGCTGTCCATCCAGGCACCGACGGCCATCATCGCCAGGGAAATCAGCAAGGGCTTGATCAGGTGCGCCGGATTGATGGTCAAGGCACTGACCGCCAACCCGGCAATGCTGCCCAAAAGCATGACCAGATACAGACTGTGAAGCTGCTCGCTGCCCATGTTCAGGGTCTGCAGAAAACCTACGGCGCCGACAGACTGTTCGGACAGCACGATACGAAACAGGATCACTGCCAGGCCAAGGCGCAGGATCGCCCCGCTGCCCAGCCAGCGGGTAATCAGCAAGGGGTTGCTGCGGTTGTGCTCAATGGCCAGCCCGGCGCAGATCAGGGCGATGGACGCGGCCGATGCAATACCGATCCAAGGCGCCTCCAGCCACCACTCAATGCGCCCCAGCGACAACACCGCACACAACAGGGCAAAGCCGGTGGCCAGCAGGCCAAAGGTCAGGAAATCGAGTTTCTCGAAAGCCTTGAAGCGGTCACCGGGTGGCAGCTTGAGCATCAGCACACAGCCCAGCGACAACAGCGCCATGCCCAGCTCGAACAGATACAGGCCACGCCACTCGGCGATCTGCAACAGGTCTTCGGACACCAGCCGTGCCAGTGGTGTGGCCAGCTGCGCCGTACCCAGCCCGAGCACCAGGGCCTTGAGTCGCCACTTCTGGGGGAAGGCCTGGATCATGTAATACAGCCCGAGGGTACTGAGCGCAGCCCCGACCATGCCGTGCGCGGCCCGCACCGCAACCGCCGACTCGATGTCATTGACGAACAGATGGGCCAGGGTCACCAGCGCATACAGCACCAGAAACAATTCGGTGAACGCACGCAAACCGAACTGCTGGCGAAACTTCACCAACAGCAGGTTCATCGACACGTTGGTCATGATGTAGGCCGCCGGCAACCAGGCGATGTCCGCCGAGGTCGCACCCAGTGCACCCTGCAAATATGGCAGGTTGGCCACTACCAGCGCGTTGCCCAGGCCACCGGTCAAGGCAACGATCACCCCCACCAGCGCGAAGGCCCAACGTCTGGCCGTCGGGTGCAACGGCGTGGACGGCGAGCCCGGCATTGTCGGTCGCTCGTGAGGCTCCCATTGGCGGGGGGCGTATTTGTCTTTCATGGATTCCTTTCTGCTTTCCCCGGTTTCAGGTGTAGGAGCCGATTTATTCGCGAAAAATCCACACCGTCGCTGGAAAATTGCAACGTCAGTCTATGCTTAAGCGCAATTTTGCTTTGCTCATCAGCGCTGCTAGGATCTGCCTCACGCTAAAAATAACAATTAAAAGAAGAGCAAACGAACAAGGAGTTCAGTATGAGTTCACAGGCTTCACCCGCTCCCTCGGCTCACAAGCCCAGCCAGAAACCGGTTCTGGTGGAGGTGCGCAACCATATCGGTCATCTCACTCTGAATCGCCCCGCCAGCCTGAACGCTATCGATCTGGACATGATCCGTACCCTGCAACGCCAGCTCGATGCATGGGCCGAAGATCCCATGATCTATGCCGTCGTCTTGCGCGGTGCTGGCAACAAGGCATTTTGTGCCGGTGGCGATATTCGTTCGCTGTATGACAGCTACAAGAGCGACAAGAGCCAGCACCAGACCTTCTTCGTCGAAGAGTATGCACTGGATCTGGCCATTCACCATTACCGCAAACCCGTGCTGGCCCTGATGGATGGCCTGGTGCTGGGCGGCGGCATGGGACTGGTGCAGGGCGCCGATCTGCGGGTGGTCACCGAGCGCAGCCGCTTGGGCATGCCGGAAGTGGCCATCGGTTATTTTCCGGATGTCGGCGGCAGTTATTTCCTGCCGCGCATACCTGGCGAACTGGGCACCTATCTGGGGGTCACCGGCGTCCAGATCGGCGCGGCCGATGCCTTGTACTGCGGCCTTGCCGACTGGTCGATGAACAGCACAATGCTGCCGCGACTGGACCACATGCTCGATCACCTGAAGTGGAAATCCACGCCCCTCAAGGATCTGCAGGGCGCCATGGCCAAGCTGGCCACCCAGCGCCTGCCGTCTCCGCCCCTGGAAGCTCTGCGGCCGGCCATCGACCACTTCTTCGGCTTGCCGGATTTACCGAGCATCATTGAACAGTTGCAGCAGGTTACGGTTGCCGATACCCATGACTGGGCATTGCAGACCGCCGGGCTGATGCTGGGCCACTCTCCGCTGGCAATGGCTGTAACCCTGGAAATGATGCGCCGCGGCCGGCACCTGTCGCTTCAGGATTGTTTCAGCATGGAACTGCATCTGGATCGTCAATGGTTCGAGCATGGCGACCTGATCGAAGGCGTACGCGCCCTGATCATCGACAAGGATAGAAACCCACAATGGAAGCCTTCCAGCGTGCAGGACTTGAATAGCGGGCATGTGGAGAGTTTCTTCAGCGGTCTGGAGGTGTGAGTCATGCACGATATCGAACTGAGCGAAGAACAGGTGATGATCCGCGACATGGCGCGCGACTTCGCCCGTAACGAGATCGCGCCCCACTCCCAGGCCTGGGAAAAGGCCGGCTGGATAGACGATGAGCTGGTCGACAAGCTCGGGGAACTGGGCCTGCTGGGCATGATCGTGCCCGAGCAATGGGGCGGCACTTATATCGATTACGTGGCCTACGCCCTGGCCGTCGAAGAAATCTCGGCGGCCGATGCAGCGACCGGCACCTTGATGAGTGTCCACAGTTCGGTAGGTTGCGGTCCGCTCCTCAATTACGGCAGTGAGGAGCAGAAGCAGACCTGGCTGGCGAAACTGGCCAGCGGCAAGGCCATAGGTTGTTTCTGCCTGACCGAACCGCATGCCGGTTCAGAAGCCCACAACCTGCGCACCCGGGCCGAGTTGCAGGGCGATCACTGGATCATCAACGGCGCCAAGCAGTTCGTCAGCAATGGCAAGCGTGCACAGTTGGCGATCGTGTTTGCCGTCACCGACCCCGAACTTGGCAAGAAAGGCCTGTCGGCCTTTCTGGTCCCTACCGACAATCCCGGTTTCGTGGTTGATCGCAGTGAACACAAGATGGGGATTCGCGCCTCCGACACTTGCGCCGTAACCCTCGATAACTGCCGGATTCCCGCCGCCAACCTGCTGGGCGAGCGCGGCAAGGGCCTGGCGATTGCCCTCTCCAATCTGGAAGGCGGACGTATCGGTATTGCCGCCCAGGCACTGGGCATCGCCCGCGCAGCATTCGAGGCCGCCCTGGCCTATGCACGCGAGCGGGTCCAGTTCGACAAGCCGATCATCGAGCATCAAAGCATTGCCAACATGCTCGCCGACATGCACACCCGCATCAATGCCGCACGCTTGCTGGTCCTGCATGCCGCACGCCTGCGCAGCGCCGGCCTGGCGTGTCTGTCCGAAGCCTCGCAGGCAAAACTGTTCGCCTCGGAAATGGCCGAGTGGGTCTGCTCCAAGGCAATACAGGTTCACGGCGGCTACGGCTATCTTGAAGACTACCCCGTCGAGCGCTATTACCGTGATGCGCGCATCACCCAGATCTACGAAGGCTCAAGTGAAATCCAGCGCCTGCTGATTGCCCGCGAGCTGAAAAATCACGCCCTTTAAGCCGATCACCGACTGTGTATGACGAAACGTTCCCCGAAGAGACAGGCTCTTCGGGGAACGTTAAAGAGGTCAGGCCTGAATCAAGGTACGGAAGCGAAATTCACCCGTCCCAGCAAGGTCGTCAGCAAGGCCACCGAATCGGCATTTTTCAGAATGATCTGACTGCGCACATGCGAGTTCGTATAAAAAACATCTCGCGCTTCCGGCAGGGTTCGTTTGCCGGTAATGCGCAATACAGCCGCCTTTGCCCCGCCATCGCTACGCTTCAGATCCCTGATCGCCCCATTCTCCATCTGCGAGAACAGTTTGCTGCGTTCGGTTCGCATGGAAAGGGATTCCTGCTGTGCGGCTATCACTTCATCCTTGATACGGTTTCTGTAGCCAATGGCTCCATCCAGAAGATCCACGAACGGCGCGTGGGAGTCGACATAGGCAATATCTTCCGTATCCAGGCACAGGTGAGAAAGCTCATGCAGCAGAATCGTGCCGCGGTAATGCGGACCAAGGTTGAACTCTCTGGTACGAAGCGCTGAAACCTTGAGTCGATAGTAAGGCAGGCGAAAGAACTTCTCGGTCAGAAACAGCCGCTTCAGGGGATCGTTGACGAATACGAATGCCGAAGAGTTCTGGTTGGCGAGCCGGTTGATGCCGACTACAAAACGGTTGGAATCATGGGGCGAAAGCGAAGGGTCCATGAGGCTACCGTACAACATGGCCAGGGTCTGTCGGACGAAAGCAATCAGGTTTCGATCCGGAGCAGGCTCTCCGAAAAACTCGGAGATGATGCGCTCGCTCCGTGGATCAATGCCTGCGACAGGATTCGCCTTGAGATTATCCAGGGCATTTTCCAGATATTTGCGAGCCTGATCATGCCCTTCCTTGATCAACTCGGCACGGTCGCGGAACACCTGGCGAATCTCGGAGATCCCCTTGGCCTCAACCACAATGTATCTGTCGATATCCAGATTGATAATCAAGCTTTGAAACCGGCTCAGCGCCACACCACCGCCCTTGAGGCCGGTAGAAAAATCCAGCTCCCATTGTTGCCGTTCATTGAGTTTGATTTTCGGGCCACGTCTATCACTGCCGACGATGACCCAACTGCCCTCACTCAACTCGACCTGATAAACCTTGCCGTCAATCGCCACATACTCCTTGAGGAGCTGTTCATCGCGGTAGGTATTGAGCAGGTTGTCCTTGTGCAAATCGCTCAAGGCCACATCCCGGACTTCAAGCTGGCGCAGACGCCCTTGCATCTCCGAGGAGAGCACATCGTTGCCCCAACGAAACGCCATCGGCGTCTCTACAAACTCCAGGATGTCTTCGGGCTCCTCGATCTGATCGGCGATATCCTCCTGAGAATTCTTGCGGGCGGCAATCGCCATGCTCAGCGCTGCCGTAAACTCCGAGGCAGCCTTGCCCCAGTGCTGATCTGCAACAGCGTGAAGCGAGGCCTGAAACAGGGTCCGGCTTTGCCAGACGCCCACCAGCGCGCCCAGCCGGCCCGGCATGAACGACAATATCTGCTCACTCAACAGGCCCAGCAGGTAATACCTGGCGGCCCGATCACTCTCGGCATTGCTCACGCTGTCTTCGAGAATGAGCATCTTGAAGGCCTCAAGCGTGCCCCGAAACAACAATTGCAGGGCGCTGCCCTGATAAGGCGTGATGCTGATCTGCACCGGTGCAGGCCGTGACCAGGGAACATCCATGGAAGACTCGGCGCTGAACGGCAGGTGCGGTTCCTGAAATCCGCCATTGTCGTAGACATGCCGTACATTTCGGTCAAGGCGACTGAGGATAAAGCTCTGCAGAGTGCTGGAGGTGTGGATATCGGCCAACAGGGCATCCCGGTCGGCATACTCCTTGATCGAAAACTCACTGTTGAGCATCGAATACAGCAGCCACGGACCTTGCTGGGGAACCTTGGGGGCGATGACATAGACACCAGTGACATTGTCCGGCGCCCACCCCGAATCGGCACGCAACAATTGCAAGGGGCTGATGATGATGTCCCGCCCCTTGAACGGTACGCGGGCGATACCGTCAGGCATGGTCATCACACTTTCGATGGCGTCATAACCCTCCAGAGTCAGGCGATTCATGAGTTTGAGCTGAAAAGCCCGTAACAGCTCATAAGAGGGTATCTGATCGATGTAATACTCTTGGCGCAGCGCATAATCATTCGCTTTTTCATCGAGCTTCTGCCCCACCATCAGGCGGTAGCTCGAGGCGACATCCAGCGAGCGAACCAGATTGCGGATGTACTTCTCCGTCAACGAAACATCGGGCACCTTCCCGCCTTCAAGCGAGACAGAAATGACACCATTCTGAGCGGCGAAGAGCCGGTCAATGGAAAAGTCGATCAGGTTTTCCCTGACCCGTGACGTGGCGGCAGGCAGCGCCTGCGGCACTTCGCCCGGCGCAGCCGGTACAGGTGTGTAATGGGTGAGGGTCACTATCACCTGTTCGGGCAGGAGTTTCTGTCCCGGAAAGTCAGCTTCCAGCCTCTCGGCCAACTGTTGCCGGGCATAGTCGCTAAGATCGGGAACATCAAACAGGAAATCCTTGCGCGGATCATGGATGGCATAGAAACGCTGCCATATTTCCAGCAGGGTTATCTGGTCATCAGTGGAGGCATCCTTGATCCACTTGGAAAGCAGCTCATCGCCCTGCATCATTTGCAATATGACGCCCAGCCGCCCCACGATCAGGCGTTTGTTGTCTTCACGCTCCGTCACGTCCAGAGCATTGCCAAACTGCTCGGGCTCAAGCGACCAGGTACGCGCTCGCTGGTACATGCCGATGCATTTCTGGCGCAGGCGTTCACTTTCGCCACTTTCCAGCACCTGGGTGAAGTGATAGTCGACGCGCTCCAGCTGCAGTACAACCCTGGGTGCCTCACGCGCTTCACAATAACGACGAACCCTGATTTGATCCGGCTCGCTCATCAGATCCAGCACATAGTTGCGATGGTCGATGCGCCCGAGCCAGTCATTGATCAGGACCTCCATATCCTGGCTGGAATCGAATACTCTCGCCCCGATATGCAGGGCCCACATAAGGTATTGAGGGCGGGGAGACGAATCACACAACGCAAACGTATTGGTCAGGGGAATACTCTGCAATTCGCCTTCAAGCCTGAGCGAAAGGGTATGAACGTCGACACAGCGATTTCCGAATACTTCCCGCAATCGACGCACAGGCCTGTCCAGCACCTGTTGCAACATGTCCAGAGCCTCCGAATCGAGATTGTTGCGACGGCGCTCCATGTTCAACTCAAGACGCAGCGCCCGCTCACGCACGAATTCCGACAGTAAGCCGGGGTAAATCCGGGTATCGAGCAACCTCACGGGGCGGTAGTAAAAGCGGGTGAGCTGCAAATCATACAAGGCAGCAAAATCGCGTAGCACCAGGGCGGTCACTTGTTCGAGCAGGTGAACCGGCAATAGACTGACCGTGCCTGAAACAGCTTCAACCGATGAATCATTCAGTACCCGGCCATCGGGCCAGGCACGTGAATCGGCCTTGACGAGCTTTTCAAGCACCAGGGAAAGCAGGTTTCTGGCCCCCTTGCCGGAAACATGTACCCATAATCTGCGGGCATCGAGGTCAGGATTGTCGGCAATGGCCAGATAGCGGTTCAGGGCATGACGTATGCAACTGGCCAGACCGCCGTGCAACTGTCCCAGAAAACGGACCAGATCATCCATTTCATGCAGTTGTTCGCCCCATGATGCCAGACCGTCACTGTCGAACATTCTGTCGACGAACAGGCCTTGTGGAATCCTGCTCAGGCCCAGGCTCTGCTCCTGGGCAGAAACAGCAGGACGCCAGCGTCCCGAGTCGTGAAGGTTGTACAGCCGATTATCCAGCAGACCACGAATATCCAGGGCATCGTCAATCTGGACGCTGGCCAGACGATGGGAAGCTGAAGGCAAGCCCAGGACATAAGCCAGGTTTCGCTTCTGCAGGGCAATGATCGAACCGACATGCTCGACAAACAGCGAGTGCTCGATGATATCCAGCTTTATCTGTAAACGGCCTGGCTCACTCAATAAGCCATGATCGTTCAAGGAGGAGCAATACAGAAGTTCGGCACGTCCCTCTGGCGTGGCGAAATGTTCGGCGACTGCTTGCTCACTGGCAAAGCGACGAAACCCTTTCATCACCGAAAACATGTAGAAGCCAGGCAATGAGCCGGCGATGAACCTGACCAGCAGAATCCCGACCAGCTTGACCGGACCAAGCCCATCGACACTGACCGCAATCCTGTGCACCCGCACCCACTGCCTGTCAGGAGGGGCGCTGGGCGATGGCAACAGGGTTCGCAACCGACGGCACTCGAACGCAGTCAAGGTCCCGTTCTCCTGGGCCAACACCAGTTTCTGACGATAGGCTTCGGCCAGCGCGTAGCCTGCGAACGCCTTCATCGTCCAGCCGTCTTCCTGCACGCGCTCCCAGTAATCGGCAAGCTGCTTTTCATAAGCCGCCGGTAGCGTTTGTATGCTTTGGGTCAGGGCCTGGACGTAAGGCAGAGCCTGCTGCGCAGAAAGCACCTGGCCATCGGGCGCCAGGAAACGCCGCTCCAGCGTCGAGGGCTTCTCCATAGCGTCGTACTCGCTCAACACCGCACCCGCAAGATACTGCACATCCAGAACAGGCGAATCTATCGGGCTGTTGGGCGACGGAGCAGAGACATCGATGGTCTGCACCATGTCCCTGAACACATTGACGGGGGAGTCAGGCAGTTGCGTGCGCAGGTTCTCCTGCAATGAGTGCACAAGCACACTCTGCAAGGCAGGTAATTGATACAGGCGATCGGACAAGACCGCCAGATGCTCCATCTGATGCTGAAGAATCGTCGTCATCTGCTGCTCGAACAAGGGACCTTCGATCAACTCGACATCCAGTTGCAGCGGCAGATGTTCGCTGCGGGCATAACGCTGATTCAACAGTTGCAGCAAGGTGATGCGGCTCTCGAAACGCTCAATGCCAAACAACAGCGTGCTTAGAAAGACCGGGCCATCGACATTCACCGGGTCACTGAACATCAATGCCGAGGCCAGCTCGGCGTGAAGCGAAGAGCCGTCGTCCATGACCAGCCTGTCGACCCTGGGCAACGGCTGGGTGTTCTCGATCTCGTTCGAGGTCTCGACCAGGCGTTTAAGCCATTGGCACTCATGAATACTGATCAGACTGTCGCTGACAGCTTCATTCAGGCTCTGGGCGAAGCGGCGCTTGAGCGACTCGCTGTAGAAATACGGGGCAGTTGATGCAGGCATAAGCCATTTTCCTCTTGTGATAATTCCCCACTGCAAGGGCTTGAAACAGGGAATGAAGGAAAACGAGCTTATCGATGAGCCGGTCGGCGACTGCCATATATATGGCAATGCTTTACCGCTGCGTCAGATTCATGACTATTTTTTCGCGAGCGGAAAACTCACTGTTTAATCAGCGGTCTACAGGGCTGCATTCACCAATGCAAAATCAGTGGTTTTTCAGAGGTTACAAAGCAAATGGCTTCAGTTCTCGTCGGACAGTTTCATGCAAGAGATGCGGATGGCCGTATCTATCCGGTGCATGAATTCCAGGAATCACAGCCAGATGAGGCTAACGGCAAGGAGCCAGTAATCACTTATCGCCTGGCAATCGGCGACCGGGTCAACCATTTGGGCGGGGATGATTTTGAGCTGGTGCAGACAGGCGTGAAGATGACCCGTATCCCGTAAATCAAAACCGTTTGTGGGAGGGGCTGCCCGCGACGGGAGCCAGATGATGATCTGGCTTATTCGGGAAAGATCAGATACCAGAAAATCGCTGTTTCACGGGTCTGCGGATCAATGCTGCGGTAACGCATGTGATCGAAACCGCCCACCACATAGCCGCATCGTTCATACAACCGGCAGGCTGCCAGGTTATTGTTCTGGGTTTCGAGCATGATCCCCGGCAGCTTGCGCTGTCGGCTCCAGAACTGCGCGACATCCAGCAATGAACGGGCAACCCCGCTACGCCGTGCCGACTCGTCTACCGCCAGTTCATCGATATGGGCAAAGCCGTTCCAGTGGGTACTGAGCACCACATGCCCGACTGCCTGCTCGCCCTGCCAGGCGACCAGCACCGTACTGTCGGCGGCGTCACGGTAGTCACAGAACTCCTGTGAATCGATGCCGTAGTTCTTGAGGTAAGGCTCTACGGCATCGACCTCCCAGGATTCGACACTCTGCCCCACGACAACCCGGGCATAGCCGCGCACCATGAAGGTGAATTCGCTGTTGAGGATATAGTCCTCGAAGCATTCGTCTGCGACACGAATGCTCAGGGATGGATTCGCTACAGTCATCTCAGCACTGCCTTTGGGGGGCAAACCGTTGCCCGATCAGGACGAGGCCTGAGCCTTGGCTTCCTGCAACTGAGTCCACAACGCAGGTGCTCCGGCTGCCTTGGCGATGATCGCCAGACGCGCTTCGTGCTCGGCCAGCTCGCTTTCGGTTGCGCGAATGATGCGCGATGGCTCGCGACCGGACAGGCGACGGATCTCACTGCCACGATTGGCGCTACCGCCTCCCGAGCCATCGCCATCGCTGGCATTGCCAGCCAGGGAAAGACTGGTCTGCCCACCGGTCATGGCCAGATAGACGTCGGCCAGAATCTCGGAGTCGAGCAACGCGCCGTGCAGCTCACGACCCGAGTTGTCCACGCCATAGCGCTTGCACAAGGCATCGAGGCTGTTGCGCTGGCCTGGATGACGCTCACGCGCCATCAACAGCGTATCGAGTACCGAACAATGCTGGGTGATATCGGTTTTGTCGTGCGCGCCCATCAAGGCGAATTCGTTGTTGATGAAACCAACGTCGAACGCCGCGTTATGGATGATCAGCCGCGCGCCCTTGATGAACTCGAAGAATTCATCGGCGACTTCGGCAAAGCGTGGCTTGCCGACCAGGAATTCGTTGGTGATACCGTGAACGCCAATCGCACCTTCATCACTCTCGCGATCCGGTTGCAGATAGACGTGAAAATGCCGCCCGGTCAGGCGGCGGCCGATCAACTCGACGCAACCGATCTCGATGATGCGGTGACCGTCGGTGACAGGCATACCGGTGGTTTCGGTATCGAGTACTACGGATCTGTTATCTGTGTTTTGCAATGACATTGACTGTTGCCTCTTGTCCAGGCGCAAATCTTAGCATGCTGGGCAGGATTACAACTGTGCTTGCCCTGCCGGGGCTCTGCGAACCAGCCTTCAAATGTGCTGAATACGTATTGACTACATGAGCAGCAGCTTATTTCCTCGGGGTGAAACCAACCAGGGCAGAGGACTAGCGTGGATCGCAGACAACACCATCCAGATGGCTCACATGGATCGCACCGGGAGTATATTGCTTGTAATGTTCGATCTTCCTTCCCCGGATACACGCAACAGCCTGCACCAATCTTGGATGTCCGATCTCGATATAGTTTCCCGGAAATCCCGTGGGATCATTTGGAATAGCCTTGAGCACATCGATGCCATGCTCAATATAAAGACGGCGTCCCTGACGGCACGTGGCATATTTCCTGATTCGGCGAATGTGTGGAGCTACGGCTCTATACCCTTCATGCCCCAGTATCTCCAAGAGATAATAATACGTGGCGCGAATCGCCGTTCTTACCCTCACCGCCTCGCGTTTGCGATCGGATTGCCAGTAGGCAAACAGGTTTGCCACACGCGACTTGATGCATGTGATCGGATCAATCACCGCAACTTCCACCCCGTCGACATCTACAACCGCGAGATACTTGAAGATCTCACGATTTGAAATTCCTGCTACGCCTTCCGCGCCGAGTATATCAACCACTACCTCTTTGTCGTCCGGCCCCCAATCGATATACGCAACAGCAAGGTTAGGCGTGTGATCATCAATGGAAGCCTTCTTGAACTCTATGCCCAACTGCTTTGCGCAATAATCAATCGAGGCCGGATTGCCAATGAAATCGAGATCATCACTGGCGACGAATGCCACATCCTCACCAGTCATTTCATCAATGAGGTATTGCCTTGCCCAAAGTGTGAGCGACTGTCCGCCAACAATGACCAGACCATAGTCGGTCACAGCTTTTTCCAAGGAGGGTCGATAGACGCGCCGGATCAAATCCAGCAGAAAGGCAAACAGCCTTGAACGCTCTAATACGTCGAAAGGGGGCGTGCCTTCAACTGGCACCAAGGTAGAGGACACTGATAATCAATTAGTGGCAGCAGTAAACCGTCGCGGGCGGGCAATATTTCCCGAGCCACGCAACACCGCTTTTATCATGTTGCCGGCGTTTTCAAGCGACTGCTCATCGGCTGCATAAACAGCGCTAACCTGCCGGTCACGAGCCTCGCTCTTGAGGCTCATGATTTCTGCATAGCTAAGGTTTTGTGCGCGCTGACCGTTCATAATGGCAAAAAGCTCAAAAATGAAATAGGAACTCACTGTTGCAGCTAGGCTATCACAACGAAAAAGCACTACCTAGCCATGACATTTAGCCATTAAAGACCTTTCGTCGACGCCTTTGTCCACATGGCACACTCCCCGATGAATCATTCAACTCATCGGCAGGCGTTAACCATGCTTGATCCCGCGGACCTCATCCACGCCCCGGTTGGCCAACTGGTCGGCCCGCTCGTTGCCAGGATGGCCGATATGGCCACGTACCCATTGCCACTTCACGGTATGGCGGCTGACCTGTTCGTCCAGCTGTTGCCAGAGGTCGGCATTCTTGACCGGCTCCTTGGCTGCTGTCTTCCAGCCGCGTTTCTTCCAGTTGGTCATCCACTCGGTGATGCCCTTCATGACGTATTGCGAGTCGGTCACCAGGGTCACTTCGCAGGGACGCTTGAGTTCTTCCAGGCCGCGAATGGCGCCGGTCAGTTCCATGCGGTTGTTGGTGGTATTGGCCTCGCCGCCCCACAATTCCTTTTCGACCCCCTTGTAAACGAGCAGTGCGCCCCAGCCGCCCGGGCCAGGATTGCCCTTGCAGGCACCATCAGTGAAGAGTTCAACGCTTTCGCTCATTACAACCGTTCCAGAATCAAGGGACTTGTTTGGGCGACAGGCCCGGCTCTCAGGGCTCCAGGGTGTTCCTGTTGACCTTGGCCATCGGCAGCGGGATCAGCTTGCCCATCGGCTCGCGACGAACCTGACGCAAAGGCCGCAGGCCCACCACCAGTTTGCGGGCAACCAATAGATAGAAGCCGCCACCGGGGCTTTGCCGACCCTCGCCAAGACTTTCCAGTCCTGCCAGGCGTGCCTGCCATGCCGTAGATGAAAGAGGTGGACGATAGCATCCGAAGCGTCGCTTCTCCAGCGCGAAGCCCAGCAGGTTCAGCCAGTCGGCGACCCGGGACGGTGAAATGCAGCGTGCCTTGCGCAAGGCATCGCGAGCGAAGAAATGCCGAAAACCCCAGGTACTCCAGGGGTTGATACCGATAATAAGGAGGTGCCCGCCCGGCCTGACGCTGCTGGCGGCCTCGCGCAGCAGACCATGGGGCGAGAGGCAGAAATCCAGACCATGCTGCAGGACCACCACATCGGCGGCGTGCTCGCTCAATGGCCAGGCTTCCTCTTCACAGACGATCTCAACGCCGGGCAAGGGTGCGCCGAGCCGGACATTGCGCTGCACCTGCGGCGCAACCGGCGGGTTTTCGGCAGACGGTCCGTAATGCACAAGATAGCCACCGAAGTAGCGCCCCAGTTCGTCTTCGAGAACCCGGCGTTCCTCTTCGAGCAGGAGTTGCCCCAACGGCCCGGACAGCCATGCGCGGGCGGCCTGGATCAAGGCCAGCCATTCAGGATCGGCCTGGGCGAACGCTTCATCGGTCATATACGGTCTCCTTCGAGTGTTCGCTTGCAACCAGATCACGGACTAAGATGACTCATTGTTTACTGCTATGCGAACTTCGAGATGATACAGGTCCACCCTCTTCCCGCTTTCAACGACAACTACATCTGGTTGTTACAAGACCTTTCCAGCCAGCGCTGTGCCGTGGTCGATCCGGGCGATGCCGCGCCGGTACTCGCCTGGCTGGAGCAGAACCCCGGCTGGCAACTGACCGACATCCTGATTACCCACCATCACCCCGACCATGTCGGTGGCGTGGTCCAGCTCAAGCAGGCCAGCGGTGCCAGAGTGCTCGGTCCGGCCACGGAAAACATCCCGGCCCGGGATATCGCGCTGGTGGACAACGACAGGGTATCCGTTCTGGGTCTGGATTTCGCGATCCATGCGGTACCGGGCCACACCCTGGGTCATATAGCCTTCTATCATCATGACTCCCGGGCTCCCCTGCTGTTCAGTGGTGACACTCTGTTCGCAGCGGGCTGCGGGCGTCTGTTTGAAGGTACGCCGCAACAGATGCACGAATCCCTGAGCCGTCTGGCCGCCATGCCCGACAGTACGCTGATCTACTGCGCCCATGAGTACACCCTGAGCAACCTGCGTTTCGCCCAGGCGGTGGAGCCCGATAACCGGGATATCGCCGAACGCCTTGCTCAAGTCAGTCAGTGGCGCAGCGAAAATCGCATCAGCCTGCCTTCAAATCTAGCTCTGGAAAGACGCACCAACCCCTTTCTAAGGGTCGAGGAAACATCTGTTAAAGAAAAAGCGGACGAACGGAGCGGCCGTGAAAACCGCTTGCCGAGCGAGGTTTTTGCTAGCTTGAGGGCTTGGAAAGATACGTTCTAAAGCCCGTAAAATCGGCACGAAAATTCTGAAAGGTTGACCGTTGGGGGGACGCTTTCTAGAATCGCCCGACATTTTCGCCTGGAAGTCCCCCCCAGCCAATGTCGTCATTTACACAAAAACACCTTAATTCGGACGCATTGACTCGGCTGGCTCAAGCCGTGGCCGTCGCTGTGAGCGCATTACTGGCAGGCTGCCAGACCACAAATCATGTGGAGCCCAGCAGCACTTACCGCTCGCCCAACCTGGCCACCGGTATCAAGCAGAAACCGATCTTCATCACCCAGAAGCCAAACGCGGCAGCTGCGCCCCAGGACATGTGGGAACGTATGCGCCAGGGCTTCCAGTTGCAACAGAACAACGATCAGAACCCGAGAATCGATCAGCAGCGCCTGTGGTTCGCCAACAACCCGTCCTTTCTGGAAAATGCGGGTGAGCGCGGCAGCCTGTACATGCACTACATCGTAGAGCGCCTCGAAGAGCGCAACATGCCGCTCGAACTGGCCCTGCTGCCGGTCATCGAAAGCGCCTACAACCCGATGGCCATCTCGCGCAGCCAGGCCGTCGGCCTGTGGCAGTTCATCCCGTCCACGGGGCGCTACTTCAACCTGCGCCAGACCAGCTTCTATGACGGGCGCCGCGATATCCAGGCGTCCACTGTGGCAGCCATGGATTACCTGACCCGCCTGCATGACATGTTCAACGGTGACTGGCTGCTGGCCCTGGCGGCCTACAATGCCGGCGAAGGCACGGTCAGCCGCGCCATCGAGCGCAACGAAAAGCTCGGCCTGCCCACCGATTACTGGAACCTGCCACTGCCTCAGGAAACCCGCGACTACGTGCCCAAGCTGCTGGCCCTGTCACAGGTCGTACTGTCGCCGGATGCCTATGGCGTCAACCTGAACCCGATTGCCAACGAGCCCTACTTTGAAGTCGTCGAACTCAACAAGCGCGTCGACCTGTCCAAGGTCGCGAGCCTGGCCAATATCGACGAAGACGAACTCATTCAGCTCAACCCGGCCTTCAAGAAGCGCCTGACCATCGACGGTCCCCAGCATCTGCTGGTGCCGACCTCCAAGGCGCAGCTGTTGACCGCCAGCCTGTCGGCCATGAAGCCGGAAGAGCTGACTGCCTGGCAGCCTTACCGCGTGCGCCGTGGCGATACGCTGGAAAGCATTGCCAGCCGCTATCAGGTGACGGTCAGCGCCCTCAAGAGCAACAACAATCTGGATGGCAACCGGCTCAGGGCGGGTCAATCCCTGAGCGTACCGCTGCAACCGGGCATGAAGTCTTCGCAACCGGTGTTCGAGGCGCTGGCCAGCAATGACAAGCCGGTTTCCGGTCGCAGCTACAAGGTCAGGAATGGCGACAACCTGACGACCATTGCCCAGGCGCACAAGGTTGATGTCGAAGAGTTGCAGCGCTGGAACAAGCTTTCCGGCAACAAGCTCAAGATCGGCCAGACGCTGATCGTGCAGGCTGCCAGGGCGGGCAAGACCGCCACGGCCAGTGCTGACGCTGATACCAGCGACAGAAAATCCATGCAGTACAAGATCCAGAAAGGCGACTCGATGTATCTGGTCGCCAAGCGCTTCAACGTCGAGATGAAGCACCTCAAGCGCTGGAATCCGCGCACCGGTCAGGCCCTCAAACCCGGCCAGACCCTGACTGTCTACCTGCCTCATTGATGGCGTCGGCCACTTGCCCTGTTCAATCTCGGGGCACGTGGCCAGCTCTTGCAGTGCCTGCGGTCTTTTTCCTGCCCGGACAAGCTGTTACTGTTAGCGACCCAAAAGCCCAAGCCGTCTGGATCGTGATACGTCCCTTCCTGCTGTTCATCTGTCTGGTCTTGAGCTTCTGTGCCAACGCCGCCATCAGCGAAAGCCATGGCTATGCGCAATTTGGTGTTCTCAAGTACCCGACCAGCTTCACTCATTTCGACTGGGTCAATCCCGAGGCGCCGAAGAGCGGCACCCTGCGAATGATGGCCTTCGGCACGTTCGATACCCTCAATCCTTACACGTTCAAGGGCACCAGCCCGGTTTCGACCGGCAACTTCCTGCAATACGGCGTCAACGAGCTGAACGAACCGCTGATGGTCGGCACCGGCCAGTACGACCCGTCCGGCGATGAGCCGACCTCCAGTTACGGCCTGATTGCACAGTCGGTGGAGTTCAGCGAAGACCGCAGCTGGGTGGTGTTCAACCTGCGACCGCAGGCGCGCTTTCATGATGGCAAGCCGATCACCGCCTATGACGTTGCCTTTTCCTACCGCACGCTGCTCAAGGATGGACATCCGCAATACCGCACCGCCCTGCAGGAAGTGCAGCGGGTCGACATTCTCAATCGCCACCGCATCCGCTTTGTCTTCAAGCGCTCCGGCAACCCTCTGCTGATCCTGCGCCTGGGTGAGCTGGCGGTGCTGCCACAGCATTACTGGAAAGACCGCGACTTCAAGGCCACGACCTTCGAGCCGCCACTGGGCAGCGGCCCTTATCGCATTACCCGCGTGCAACCGGGGCGCCAACTGGTCTTCGAGCGCGTCAAGGATTACTGGGGCAAGGACCTGCCGGTCAATCGCGGCAAATACAACTTCGATCGCGTCGAAGTGGAGTTCTACCGCGACAGCGACGTGGCTTTCGAGGCCTTCAAGGCCGGCGAATTCGACATCTATATAGAACACCAGGCCAAGAACTGGGCCAACGGCTACAACTTCCCGGCAGTTGCCAACGGCCAGGTCATCAAGGCGCAGATCCCGCACAAGATCCCGACCCAGACCCAGGGCCTGTTCATGAACACCCGGCGCGGCAATTTTGCCGATATCCGGGTGCGTGAGGCGCTGGGGCTGATGTTCAATTTCGAGTGGACCAACCGCACCCTGTTCAGTGATGCCTATGATCGGTCCACCAGTTACTACCCCAATAGCGAGTTTTCCGCGACGGGCCTGCCCAGCGACCGTGAGCTGGAGCTTCTGGAACCCTACCGCGACCTGTTGCCGGCCAGCCTGTTCGACGAGCCGTTCAGCCCGTCGAAGACCGATGCCCGCGGCATCCCCCGGGAAACCCTGCGCAAGGCGCTGGGCCTGCTGGCCAAGGCGGGCTGGAAGCTATCGGAACAAGGCCTGCTGAATGCCGACAAACAGCCGCTGCGGTTCGAGATCCTGCTGGTCAATCCCAACCTCGAACGGATCCTGCAGCCCTATATAGAAGACCTGCGGCGTATCGGCATCGAAGCCAGCCTGCGCACCGTGGATCGTGCCCAGTACAAACAGCGGCTGGATCATTTCGACTTCGACATGATCCTCATGACCCTGCAACAGACACTCAGCCCGGGCCTTGAGCAATGGCAGTATTTCCATTCCAGCCAGGCCGCGATCAATGGCAGCAAGAATTACGCCGGCGTCGCCAACCCGGTGGTCGACGGCCTGCTCAATAAACTGCTGGCCGCCCAGACCCATGACGAACAGGTCGCGACCGCCCGCGCCCTCGATCGCGTGCTGCTGTCACAGCATTACAGCATCCCGAACTGGTACCTGAACAATCATCGCCTGGCCTATCGCAATCGATTCGCCATGGTCACCACCCCGCCCTACACCATGGGGCTGCGTGCGTGGTGGCTCAAGACTCCGGAGAAGACCCGATGACCCCGTTGCGCTCCCTGTTCATGCAGGCTGGTGGCCTGTTGCTCGCCGGTATCGTGTGCACTGCCCAGGCGGCTCCCCAGCACGCCTTGACGCTGTATGACGAGGCCCCGAAATACCCGGCCAACTTCAAGCATTTCGATTACGTGAACCCCGACGCGCCCAAAGGCGGGATTTTCCGCCAGGCCGGCTTCGGCAGTTTCGACAGCCTCAACCCGTTCATCAACAAGGGCGTGGCCGCCGACGATATCAGTCTGATCTACGACACCCTGACCGGTCGTAGCCTGGATGAACCGTTCACCGAGTACGGGCTGATCGCCGGCAAGATCGAAAAATCCCCGGACAATGACTGGGTACGCTTCTACCTGCGACCCGAAGCGCGCTTCCACGATGGCCATCCGATACGCGCCGAAGATGTGGTGTTCAGTTTCGAGACCCTGATGAAACATGGCTCGCCCATGTACCGTGGTTACTACGCCGACGTCGATCAGGTGATTGCCGAAGATCCGCTGCGCGTGCTGTTCAAGTTCAAGCACAAGAACAACCGTGAAATGCCGTTGATCATTGGCCAGTTGCCAGTCCTGCCCAAGCATTTCTGGGCAACCCGGGACTTCAGCAAAAGCAATCTGGACGTGCCACTGGGCAGCGGCCCCTACAAGGTGGCCGAGGTCAAGGCCGGGCGCTCGGTGCGTTATGAGCGGGTCAAGGATTATTGGGCCAAAGACTTGCCGATCAACAAGGGCTTCTACAACTTCGATGTACTGGCCACCGATTACTACCGCGACAACACCGTGGCACTGGAAGCCGGCAAGGCCGGTCAGTTCGATTACTGGCTGGAAACCAGTGCCAAGAACTGGGCCACCGCCTACAACACTCCGGCAGTGCGGGACGGTCGCCTGATCAAGGAGGAGCTGCCCAACGGCAACCCGACGGGTATGCAGGGCTTTGTGTTCAACCTGCGCAAACCGGTGTTCCAGGACGTGCGGGTACGCGAAGCGCTGTCGCTGCTGCTGGATTTCGAGTGGACCAACAAGCAACTGTTCAACGGTGCCTATAGCCGTACCAAAAGCTACTTCGACAACTCCGAAATGGGCTCGACCGGCCTGCCTTCGGCGCAAGAACTGGCGATCCTGGAGCCGTTGCGCGGCAAGATCCCGGACCGGGTCTTCAGCGAGGAATTCAAACTGCCGGTCAACGATGGCAGCGGCATGATCCGCCCGCAGTTGCGCCGGGCATTTCAGCTCCTGCAGGAAGCGGGCTGGAAGATCGTCAACGACAAGATGGTGGACACTCAGGGCAACCCGGTGAAACTGGAGTTCCTGCTGGCCCAGACCGAGTTCGAGCGGGTCCTGCTGCCCTACAAGCGCAACCTGAACGACCTGGGCATCGAGCTGAACATTCGCCGTGTGGACGTCTCGGAGTACATCAATCGCCTGCGCTCGCGGGACTACGAGATGATTGTCAGCAGCTACCCGCAGTCCAGTTCGCCGGGCAACGAGCAGCGCATCTACTTCCACTCCTCCAGCGCCGACAACCCTGGCAGCCGCAACGTCATGGGCCTCAAGGACCCGGCCGTCGATACGCTGGTGGACGGCCTGATCAATGCCGACTCGCGTCAGAACCTGATCACCCATACCAAGGCCATGGACCGCGTTCTGCTGTGGGGCTTCTATGTGGTGCCCAACTGGCATATCAAGACCTGGCGCGTGGCCTACTGGGACCACATCGAGCATCCCAAGGCTCCACCACTGTCTGACATCGGCATCATGACCTGGTGGGCGAAACCGGACGCAAAACCGGCAGTTCCCGTGCAGCCTGCCAACGGGCAGCCTGAACCTGCGAGCACGGAGCAATAACATGCTGGCTTATATTTTCCGGCGCCTGCTGCTGATTATTCCGACCTTGTTCGGCATCCTGATCATCAACTTCATCATCATCCAGGCCGCGCCGGGCGGACCGGTGGAGCAGATGATCGCCAAGATCGAAGGCTTCGATGGCGCCACCAGCCGCATCGCCGGCGGTGGTTCGGAAGTCTCGGTGGCCGGCTCCAACTATCGCGGTGCCCAGGGCCTGGACCCGGCGCTGATCAAGGAAATCGAGCGCATGTACGGCTTCGACAAGTCGGCACCGGAACGCTTGTGGATCATGATCAAGAACTACGCGCAGCTGGATTTCGGCAACAGCTTCTTTCGCGACGCGCAAGTGATCGACCTGATTGTCGAGAAGATGCCGGTGTCCATATCCCTCGGGTTATGGAGCACCCTGATCATGTACCTGGTATCGATCCCGCTGGGCATCGCCAAGGCCACCCGGCATGGCAGTCAGTTCGATGTCTGGACCAGTTCGGCAATCATCGTCGGTTATGCCATCCCGGCTTTCCTGTTTGCCATTCTGCTGATCGTGGTGTTTGCCGGTGGCAGCTATTTCAACTGGTTCCCGCTGCGTGGCCTGACCTCCAACGGCTTCGACGAGATGAGCACGCTCGGCAAGATCGGCGATTATTTCTGGCATCTGGTGCTGCCGGTCACGGCGCTGGTGATCGGCAACTTCGCCACCATGACCCTGCTGACCAAGAACAGCTTTCTCGACGAGATCAGCAAGCAGTACGTGGTGACCGCCAAGGCCAAGGGCCTGAGCAATAACCGTGTGCTGTACGGCCATGTGTTCCGCAATGCCATGCTGCTGGTGATCGCCGGTTTCCCGTCAGCCTTCATGGGAATCTTCTTTACCGGCTCGCTGCTGGTGGAGGTGATCTTCTCTCTCGACGGCCTGGGCCTGATGAGCTTCGAGGCGGCCATCAACCGTGACTATCCGGTGGTGTTCGGCACCCTGTTCATCTTCACCCTGCTGGGGCTGCTGGTGAAATTGATCGGCGACCTCACCTACACCCTCGTGGATCCGCGCATCGACTTTGAAAGCAGGAAGCATTGATATGAAGCTGTCTCCTCTCAATCGCCGCCGCTTCGAGCGTTTCAAGGCCAACAGGCGTGGCTGGTGGTCGCTGTGGCTGTTCCTCATCCTGTTCGGCCTGAGCATGGGCGCCGAACTGATCGCCAACGACAAGCCTCTGGCCGTGCGCTATGACGGCGAATGGTTCTTCCCGGTCGTCAAGCGTTACCCGGAAACCACATTTGGCGGCGAATTCCCGCTGGAAGCCAACTACAAGAGCCCGTACATCAAGGAACTGCTGGCGCAAAAGGACGGCTGGACCCTGTGGGCGCCGATTCCGTTCAGCTACCAGAGCATCAACTACGACCTGAAAGTCCCCGCCCCCGCCCCACCCTCGCGCGAGAACCTGCTGGGGACCGACGACCAGGGCCGTGATGTGCTGGCC
>NZ_RBRE01000100.1 GCF_003700275.1 Pseudomonas cichorii
TTTATGGGTTTTAAATTTAACCAATTGATTTTTATAGATAAAAATTTACAGGCATGACTCTTGATATAGACCGTTCCCACGTACGGGCGACATAGCTCGTCCCCTTCAAGGAACAAGGGATGTTCATGCTCGTTTATCAGGCGGATTGCCTTCTCGATCTTCACCTCGCCCGCAGGTGCGGCCATGACTAAAAAGCACGGCACCCTGCAGCAGCGGCGCGCAGCACGCTTCGACAAGACCCCGAGCAGCGACACCAGTCTCTGTCCCTTCAAGGGGCCGGACATTGCGATTGTTCCAGTCCGCTACGCTCTGGACCG
>NZ_RBRE01000030.1 GCF_003700275.1 Pseudomonas cichorii
TGCCCAGCAGCCACCAGAAATTGGGCTGTACGAAGCTGGCCAGGATGATCAGCAGGTACAGCACCGGCAGCCCTGACCAGACTTCCAGGAAACGCTGGCCCATCAGGTCGACCCAGCCACCATAGAAGCCCTGCAAGGCCCCGGCAATCACCCCGATGATGGAGCTGAGCACGGTCAGGGTCAGGGCGAACAGTACCGAA
>NZ_RBRE01000080.1 GCF_003700275.1 Pseudomonas cichorii
GGGCCGCATAGGCTTTGTTGTTACCCTGCTCGGCGTAGATTTCCATCAGCTTGCGGCGAATGTCATCACGCGCCGGATCTTCCTTGACCGACTCTTCCAGCAATTCGACAGCCTGATTCATCCGGCCGTAGGCGATATGAATCTCGGCCTGGACCAGCGGATCAGCCGGGCGCTCGCGCGACGCGGCAGCGGCTGCTGCAGCCGGACCTGCTCCCATCTTGACGTTGGGTGCCGACACATCGAGCCCGTCGAAACTGGCTTGCGGCACGTCCATATCCATGTCGGAAACGAAATCGGACTCTTCAGCCAGGGCCCGCGCCATGCGCTTGTGCTTTTCAGCCTCAGCCCTGGCATTGCGACGACGTGCCAGGAACAGGAACAACAGGGCCAGGGCCAGAAGCACGCCACCACCAATCAACCCCAACAACACCGGGTTGTTCAGGATGCTGGTCAGCGGGTCTTCTTCCTCGGCGGCAACAGGCTCGACCGCCAGCGGCTGATCGGCAGGCGGCGCCGTTACCTGGGCAGCGACCGCTGGCAAGGCATCTTCCGGCGCCACTTCACCCGCAGGCTTGAGCGGAGCACCATTGGCATCGACCAGTGCAGCCGGGACCGCCGGGTTGGCAGAAGCCGCAGGAGTGACCGGCGCGGCAGGCGCACCGGTCTGCATCTTGGTCAGTTGATCGTTCTTCAGTTCAATGAGGCGCTGCAACTTGTCGAGCTGGCTTTGCAGATCGTTCATGCGGCTTTTCAGCTCGGCATTGTCACGACGCGAGGTATCGAGCGCTTCCTGCGCCACGGCCAGCTTGTTGCTCAGATCGGCATCGCCGGCAGCACCCTTGACAGCAGGCTTGCCACTGGCCGAAACCAGACTGAGGTTGTCACGGGTTTCAACCTGTGAAGGCGCGGCACCGGCTCGCGCACGGCGAGTGGCATCGACCTGACGGGTGCCCGCCGGCAACCGGCGACCTTCGCGCCACGCCCGATACTGCTGGGAAACTTCCGCCAGCGCCTGAGGCTGAGGCAACGCCGTGGTTTGCTGAGGCGTCGGCAGACGCAACACCTGGCCTTTCTTCAGACGGTTGATGTTGCCGCCAATGAAAGCGTCAGGGTTCAGCGCCTGGATCGCCAGCATGGTCTGCTGGACCGTTCCACCCGTACGAACTTTTGCGGCAATTTCCCACAACGTATCGTTATTGGTGGTTACGTATTGTGCCGGCTTGTCCACGGCTGGTGGCGGCAAGGCGACCTCGGGAGCCGGAGCCGGGGCTGGTGCAGCCGCCTCAGGTGCAGGCGCTGTCGCAGGCGGCGCAACCGCTGGCAACTGGGCGGGAGCGGCAGCCGGCGCAGAAGCTGCAGCAGCGGCTGCCGCGGCCTCTGGCGAGAATTTCGGCGGATCCAGCAGCAGACTGTATTCACGCAGCAAGCGGCCATTGGGCCACAGCACCTGAACCAGGAACTTTACATAGGGATCGCGCACAGGTTTGCTGGACGTAATGCGCAGGACACTCTTGCCGCTGGCATTGATAACCGGGGTAAACGTCAGGTCATTGAGAAATGCCTGTCGCGTTACACCGGCCTGGGCGAAATCGGCCGTGGTTGCCAGGCTGGGAACTACCTGGGCAGCATCAAGGCCCTGCGCCTGAGTCAATTCGATCTCGGCTACCAACGGCTGGTTCAGGGTCGACTTGACCGACAATTCCCCGAGCCCCAACGCCTGCGCCATCCCGGATGACAGCGCCGAAGCCGCAGCAATTGCTAATACCAGTTTACGAACCTGAACCATAGCCCATCCCTTGTTTAAAGATTCCCCGGCATCCGGAGAGGTAGTCCTGCATTGGGTGTAAGGCATAGCGCCGCTAGAAATATTCTTCAAATTGTTGCCAAGTATCTTTTACACATAGCCTTTTATCAACAATTCGCCAACCTGGACAGCATTCAGAGCAGCACCTTTACGAACATTATCTGAAGTAAGCCACACATTAAGTTGCTGCGGATCGTCGATTCCCGCACGCACACGCCCTACATAAACCACATCCTGACCTACGGCATCGCCCACCGGGGTCGGGTAATCACCCGCATCGACCAGCTCGATACCCGGTGCAGATTCCAGCAGTTCATTGACCGCTGCCAGGTCTACAGGCTCCGCAGCCTGGACCGAAACACTGAAACTGTCGCCGAAGAAAACCGGCACCTGGATGCAACTGGCCGACACCTTGAGCGCAGGCAACGCCAGCAATTCGCGCACCTCCTCGACCAGGCGTCTTTCCAGCGGCACGTGACCCGATTCATCCGGCGCGCCAACCTGTGCCAACAGATTGAAAGCCATCTGCCGATCGAAGAAACGGGTTTCAAGGGGACGAACATTCAACAGCTCGGTCGTCTGACGGGCCAGTTCGGCAACCCCTTCGCGCCCCAGCGTGGAAACGGCAAGACAGGCCGTGACATTGACGCTGAGCAGATCCATAACGCTGCGCAGGGGCGCGAGCACCATGGCCAGTGCCGTGGCCGAAGCACTCGGACTGCATACCAGATGCGGACCGGCGCCAGAAGCAAGCAGTTCGGCATTGACCTCGGGGATCAGCCGCGGCGCCTGAGCGGCAGGCAGCGCGCCGGAAAGGTCGATCACCGAGCAGCCGGCGGCAATCGCACGGGCTGCAAAACTCAGGGTCACTGCCGGGCCAGCGGCGAAAAACGCCAGCCGAACCTTACTGAAATCGAACTCATCGACTTCCCGCACGCGCACGTTCTTGCCTCTGAAAGGCACGGAATGGCCTGCCGAATCGATACTGGCCAGCAGGTGCAGACCGGCGACCGGGAAATCGCGCTCTTCCAGAATCTGGACGATGGTTTCGCCGACAGTACCGGTGGCGCCGATCACGGCGATATCAAAGGACTGGCTCATGCAAAAACCTCAGGCAAAACAGGGAGCGGCACTTTAACTGTCGCGATGCCAGCAGGCAATTAACCATGCTGGCCAGACAGACTCAGGGCTCCAGGCCAATGGGGAAGAATGAGCCATGGCTCCATACACCCAGCCAATTCTGGCCGTCCAGCTGACGCGAAACCGCCAGCTCGACCAGTTCATAGAACACATTGCGATGGATCAGGGCTTCGAGATTGCTGCGCACATGCACATAGGGCGAAGGCTCCTGGGTGACAGGATCGATCAAGAACCGCAGCGGATGATCGGGCCCGGCTTCGACCTCATCCTCGACATGGGTGACAAAGCGCAGAACCTGCCCTTCCCCTTCGCCACTCACTTGCAGGCCAACAGCTATGAACGGCGCGTCATCGACCTTGATGCCCACCTTCTCCACCGGCGTGACCAGAAAATAGTCATCGCCATCACGACGCAGGATGGTGGAAAACAGACGGACCATGGGTTTGCGGCCAATCGGCGTTCCCAGGTAGTACCAGGTGCCGTCACGGGCGATACGCATATCGATATCGCCACAGAAATCCGGGTTCCACAAATGAACAGGCGGCAAGCCTTTGCCTGCGGGGATCTGCGAAAGCAGATCGGTGGTCTTGCCTGAATCACTCATGTGCCGCCCCTAGCGTTCTACACCCAACAGTCTACGAGCGTAGTCCTCTAGTGGCGGACCAAGCAAATCTTCAGGGCGAGTATCGTAAAGTGTCAGCAATCCGCCACGACTGCGAATGCGTGCGCTGTCGATCAAATAGCGTGTGCTGGTTTCGATCAGCATCAATTGAATGACGCCATGGTCGATCCCCAGACGGTCAACTGCTTCCTGATCGGACCACTCATCGAAGGTGCCGATACGGTCATCGGCCTTGGCAAAGCGCGTGTAGAGCAAGTAATGCGCGCCGGCACTACGCGCCTCTATCATGGCTTCGTCCAGGCCTAGCGGCGCCTGAGCGCGACGGACCATGGGGAAATATTCGACAAAACCCTTGAACGCCTCTTCAGCGACCACGTTGGGACGCGGATAGGCGCGGCCTGGCGGCACGAAAGCGCCCTGGGCGATATAGATGAAGGAGTCCGGCTGAACGCGCCAGTTGCCCAGGCGACGGGTTTCGCTGTGATCGAGCAGGCCCGCATCACTGAACTGCTCACGAACCCCCTCCCCCATATCACTGACTTTCATGCACCCGCTCAACGCCAAAAGCGTCAGCAATAGAACCAGGCTACGCATCGTACTCTCCCAGATGCCGGTGACGGAAAACCGGCGAATGGTCGTCGGATGCAGCTTCCGCGCCAAACAGGACGCGGGAGGGTCAATGTGGGATCGAATTCATTGGCGAGAGGCCGGTGCATCCCACATATATTGATCGCCTGGAATGCTGTCTTCGCAGACAAGTCCGCTGCTACTGGTCGGCAGACCCCGGCTTTACATCAGGCTGCGGGTCGCTGTCGCGCTTGCGCTTGTTGCCCATGCGCACGCCGATATCCATCAGGAAGTGAAAAAAGCCTTCCTGATCTTCCAGCACATTGCTCCAGAACGGCGAGTGATACAGCGCAACCGCGCCATGCACCAGCGCCCAGGCCGCGCAGTAGTGGTAATAGGGCGGCACGTCTTCAAGCTTGCCTTCGGTAATCCGGCCCTTGATCAGCAAGGTCAGGTGCTCGAAGTTCGAGGCCCTGATCTTGTGCAGCTCTTCGACCAGTTCGGGAACCTGATTGCCCTTGACGACTTTCTCTTCCAGACGATCGAACAGACGATAACGCTGCGGATCGCGCATGCGGAATTCAAAGTAGGCACGTGACAGCGCTTCCTTGTCCTTGTCGACATCGGCAGAGTGCAGCAGCTCGTTCAAATCGCGCTCGTAGTCGAGCATCAGCCGCAGATAGATCTCGGCCTTGGATTTGAAGTGCTTGTAGATCGTGCCTTTGCCTATGCCCACGGCATCCGCGATCATCTCGACGGTGACACTGTCTTCACCCTGCTCAAGGAACAGCTTTAGCGCGGTGTCGAGAATTTCCTGCTCACGGCGGCGAAATTCACGGATCTTACGAGGTTCTTTCTGCATAAGGAGATCTGTAGGGATCAAAATCGAAGCCGCGTATTATGCCCAAACGGTGCCAGATTGCACGGATCATCCGACCATCTCAAGGTCGATGGCCGAATTCAAGTGCAAATTGCCTACTGTCTACTGGAGTGCAGGCCGGCCCACGAACTCCATGTATCCACTGATCACGACGTAGAGGGTGAAATAGGCAAAGATCAGCGCCGAGGCGATATAAGACCACTTGAGCATCTTCTCGCCCATGATCCGCCCGCCCTGATGAGCCAGTGCGCACAGGGTAATCGACCAGACCACGCCGGCCGCGAGAAAACCTGCCAGAAACGACGAAGCCGTGGACAGATCGGAACCCTGCCGGGCGATCAGCGCACCACCCACCGCCGCAAACCACAGGATTGCACTGGGCGAGGACATGGCCAGGACAATGCCGCGAAAGAACAGCGCCGGGCCGGTCTTGCCCCATTGCCCGTCGCGACTTTCGATCCCGCCACTGACACCAACCGCACTGGCCACCATCTTGAAGCACAGATAGGCCAGAACCGCCGAGCCTCCCAGCCAGAGCACATAGCGAACCGCTTCATACTGCAGCAACACAGCCATGCCCAGCATGGCCAGCACGGCGTAGATCAGATCACCTACGCAAGTCCCCAGCCCCAGCAGCAGCCCCCTGGAAAAACCGCGCTGCATGGAAAGTGTAATCATCGCGATATTGGCCAGCCCTATGTCAAGACACAGCGAAAGGCTCAGCAGGAAACCATTGGAAAATTCCATTCAACCAACCTCAAAACTCAGCCTCCTTGCAGTACAACAGGGGCACTCGGGACAGACGATGGCTCGTCCGGACGTCCAGGACGCACGGAAGCAAACACATCACTATTAACGCCTTATCGGCGCAGTTCATTTCAAATAGGGTGATTTCTACTGAAGAGGAGCAAGCGTCAGCAACAAGAGCCGTTCATTGAGCACTCAATAACCGGTTTAGTATTCCAAAACTGTTTAAAAAACGATCAATCAAGGCTGGACGGTTCACAATCCTGATCAATACTTAAAACGCTGGCGTGTCATACCCCCCAAATGACAGACCGGTAAAGGTGCTCAGGGACAGCGCATCTTTGTTTTACTCCTAATGGTCTTAACCCGGTTTCACCCCCCCCAGAATCCGGGTTTTTTTTGCCCGCAATTCAGGGTTTGCGTACACGCGCCAGCGGAAACAGCCGGGCAAAGTTTTCGCTGGTCTGCTCGGCAAAGCGCTCGTAAGACTCGCCGCGCAGCATCGCCAGGTACTCGGCCACCTCACGCACATATTGCGGCAGGTTCGGTTTGCCACGATAAGGAATCGGCGCCAGATAAGGCGAATCGGTCTCGACCAGCAGGCGATCAACGGGCACCTGACGCGCCACATCACGCAATGCATCGGCATTACGGAAGGTCACGATGCCGGACAGCGAAATATAAAACCCCAGATCCAGGGCAGCCTTGGCCATGTCCCAGTCTTCAGTGAAGCAATGCAGCACGCCCGCCTGTGGCAAGGCCGCCTCGCGCAACAGACTCAGCGTATCGGCACGCGCACCGCGGGTATGCACGATCACTGGCTTGCCGGTAACCCTGGCGGCTTCCAGGTGCAGGCGAAAGGACGCCTGCTGAAGCTCGGCGGCCTCAGGCTCATAGTGGTAATCAAGGCCCGTTTCGCCAATCGCTACCACCCGAGGATGGTTGAGTTCATTGAGCAGCCAGTCCAGCGCCGGCTCTTCGCCAGGCTTGAGATCGAGCGGGTGAATACCCACCGAGCAATCCACGTCGTCATAACGCTCGGCCAGGGCTTTGACAGCACCGGCGTTGTCGGCGCTGACGCCAATGCACAGAAAATGCCCGACACCCCTGCCGCGCGCCGCTTCAAGGGCAGCGTCCAGAGAGCCATCGTGCTGGGTGAGATCGAGACGATCGAGGTGACAATGCGAATCTACAAGCATGGGCAAAGAGGCAACTACATCGTATGAGTGGGACGGTCGGACTTGAGAGCGCCGACCAGATAGGTTTCGATCAGGTTACGGGCGGTATTGTCGCCATCGTTGAACTGCACGCCGACCCCGGCAGCCCGGTTGCCCTGCGCGCCCTTGGGAGTGATCCAGGTCACCTTGCCGGTCACCGGCACCTTCTCCGGCTCATCCATCAGATTGAGCAGCATGAACACTTCATCGCCCAGCTTGTAACTCTTGCTGGTGGGAATGAACAAGCCGCCATTCTTGATGAACGGCATGTAGGCCGCATACAGCACGGACTTGTCCTTGATGGTCAGGGACAGAATGCCGTTACGTGGACCTGTACTAGGTGGCAAGCTCATTGCTACTCCTCAAGGGTTCCCAAGTCTGCGAGTCTACGCCTGTCCGGGCAGGCCTGCCCACTGCACCAGCAAGGCTTCGAGCAGCAGCACGCGGTTGAGATTGGCCTTGGACATGACCTTCTGCCGCTGCGCCAATACCCAGTCCTGAATATCCAGCACCTTGCTGCGCGGAGTCTTCTGCGCCAGATACTGCACAACCTTGCGCATATCGTTCAAGCCGAGCCCGTCTTCGTCTTCGGTCAACTGGTAACGCAGGATCAGTTGCGACCAGTCGCAGAACCAGTCGAAGAGCAGCAACAGCGGAATATCCTTCCAGCTTTCCGCAAGCTGGGTCGGCGATTGCTGCTGCTTGAGCAGCTTTTTCACGCCATCCACGACTTGCGCCCGCTGCTCACGAATACCCTGAGCCTGGAGTTTGACCGCAGCCAGCGGCGAACCGGCAGCAAGGGTCAGCAATTCCAGGCGTTCGTCTTCGCTGCAGTCCGGCAAGGCGCTCGTCAGCCACTCCAGACTGGCCTGCCGGCCGGGCAGCGGACAGGCCTGTTGGACACAACGGCTTTTGATCGTGGGCAGCAAACGGCTGGGCTGATGACTGACCAGCAGCAGCACGGTATTGCCCGATGGTTCTTCAAGGCTTTTCAGCAAGGCGTTGGCGGCATTGATATTCATCGCCTCGACCGGTTCGATGAGCACCACCTTGCGGCCACCCATTTGCGCAGTCTGCACGACAAAACTCACCAGATCGCGCACCTGATCGACCTTGATCGGCTTGTCAGCCTCTTCCGGCTCCAGCACGTAATTGTCCGGATGACTGCCAGCCGCCAGCAACAGACAGGATTTGCACTGCCCGCACGCCTCAAGCCCCTCGGGACGCTGGCACAGCAGGCTGTGCATCAGACGCTCGGCCAGCGCCCGCTTGCCGATCCCGACAGGGCCGTGCAACAGGTAGGCATGGGCATGCTGGGGACGACCGGCCATCTGCTGCCAGAGAGACGCCTGCCACGGATAAGCCTCAGCCACGGCTGCGCTCCAGCAATTCAGGCAGCAACGCATCGAGAGACTGCTGAACCTCAGCCAGGGTCTGCGCCGCATCCACCAGACGATAGCGCGCAGGCTCGGCCTGGGCACGGGCCAGATAGGTGCTGCGCACCGCATCGAAGAACGTCCGCCCTTCCTGCTCGAACCGATCCAGTCGGCCGCGGGCAGCCGCACGTGACAGGCCGACTTCCACCGGCAAGTCGAACACCAGGGTCAGGTCCGGGCGCAGGCTGCCCTGCACAAAGCTTTCCAGCACGGCAATGCGATCATGGGACAGGCCACGGCCGCCGCCTTGATAGGCATAGGTCGCATCGGTAAAACGATCACACAGTACCACTTCACCCCGCGCCAGAGCGGGCTTGATCACTTCGGCCAGATGCTGGGCGCGGGCGGCGAACACCAACAGCAGCTCGGTATCGGCCGACATCGACTCGTCGCTGGGCGTCAGCAGCAATTCACGAATACGCTCGGCCAGCGGCGTACCACCGGGCTCACGGGTCAGCAACACCTCGATGCCCTGAGCGCGCAATTGCGCCGCCAGGTAATCGCGGTTGGTGCTTTTGCCAGCGCCTTCCGGGCCTTCAAGGGTGATAAACAAGCCAGTCACAGGCGTTCCTTAATTATCTTCATTGCGAGGCCGAATTGCCGGGCGGCGTCTCGGGCGCAGCGGCAGGCTCAGCCTCGGTGGTGGGCGAACCGGATCCGGCAGGCGCGGTCGGAACGGGCGCCGGGCTGGAGCGGTAATCGGCACGACGCTTGATCTGGTATTCGCGTACCGCCGCGTTATGGGCGTCCAGATCGTCGGAAAATACATGGCTGCCATCGCCCTTCGCCACGAAGTACAGGCTGCTGCCCGACACCGGGTTGAGAGCGGCATTGATCGCCTCGCGTCCGGCCAGGGCAATCGGCGTCGGTGGCAGGCCGGCAATCACGTAGGTGTTGTAAGGCGTTGGCTCTTTCAGATGAGCACGGGTCAGCTTGCCGTTATAGCGCTCGCCCATGCCATAGATCACGGTCGGGTCGGTCTGCAGCAGCATCCCCAACCCCAGGCGACGGACGAAAACGCCGGCAATTTCGCCACGCTCGCGAGGAACACCGGTTTCCTTCTCGACCAGCGAAGCCATGATCAATGCCTGATACGGATCCTTGTAAGGCAAGTTTTCCGCGCGCTTGCTCCACTCCTCCTCCAGCACATCCTCAAGGCGGTTGTAGGCCTGCTTGAGCAACTCGGCATCGCTCATGCCGCGCACATAGCGGTAGGTATCAGGAAAGAAGCGGCCTTCCGGGAACACACCGGGATGGCCAAGCCGGGCCATCAGCTCGCTGTCGCTCAGCCCGGACAGGGTTTGCTCAAGCTTGGGTTGTTTGGCCAAGGCGGAGCGGACCTGACGGAAGTTCCAGCCTTCGACCAGCGTCAGGCTGTACTGCACGACTTCCTTGCGCTTCCAGACGCCAAACAGCGCCTGCACGTCCATGCCCGGCGTCATGCGGTATTCGCCACTGTGCAACGGCTGTTCGGCCAGATTGAAACGCCAGTACAGACGCAACCAGAAGGCATCCTTGATCACGCCATCGGCCTGCAGGCGATTCAACACCCCAGAAGGCGAAGAGCCAGCCGGTACGTCCAGCAACTGCTCCTGGGAAACATTCAAGGGCTGGTTCAAGGCTTCTCTCTGCTGCCACCAGGCATAACCCAGCGCCAGACCTGCCAGGACTGCAGCGATTTCCAGCAATACCAATATTTTTCGGATCACGAATCAGTTATCCAGAAGTGCTCGGGCAATGTCTTGCAGTTTACGGGTGAGCGGACCAACCGGCCAGTTCAGCCTTGAAAAGCCACACACCGGCCACACGCCATAAACGCTATTGCATAAAAACAGCTCGTCCGCCTGTTCCAGGTCGGACAAGTGCAGGTCACGGATATCGACAGCAATCCCCTGATTTCGTGCCTGATCCAGCAACTCGGCACGCATCACCCCGGCCACGCCGCAGCGACTCAGGTCAGCGGTCAGCAAGACTCCGTCACGAACCAGGAACAGGTTGCTGTAGACGCCTTCGATCAAGCGACCGGAGGTATCGCACATGAGGCCTTCGGCATGCTCGCTGTCCTGCCACTCGGAACGGGCCAGCACTTGTTCCAGGCGGTTCAGGTGCTTGAGGCCGGCCAGCAGCGGCTGCTCGGCGAGACGGGTCTGACAAGGGAAAAGACGCACGCCCTGCCGGGCATGGGCTGGCGGATATACAGGCGCCGCCGCACCCTGCAGGATGCGCCGCGGTTGCGTATCGGGGGCTGGAGCATAACCACGCTGACTGTCGCCGCGGGTCAGGATCAGCTTCATGACGCCTTCGCCCAGTTGCTCGGCGAAGCAGGTCATTTCGCTCCGAAGCAATGCCTGATCGAACGGGATAGCCAAACGATCACAAGATATTTCAAGACGCTGCAGATGACGCTCGAACAGCAATGCCACACCGTTGCGCACGGCAATGGTTTCAAATACCCCATCGCCGTAGGCCAGACCTCTGTCCCTGAGGGACAGAGTATCTGCGGGACAACCATTGACCCAGTCGAGCATCACTCGCTGAACCGACGGAACACCAGCGAGCCATTGGTACCACCAAATCCGAAGGAGTTGGAGATTGCAACATCGATCGGCATGCGACGCGCCTCATGCGGCACGAAGTCCAGATCACAGCCTTCGTCAGGCTCATCGAGGTTGATGGTCGGCGGAGCCACCTGGTCAGTGATCGCCAGCACACTGAAAATCGCCTCGACAGCGCCTGCGGCACCCAGCAGGTGACCGGTCATGGACTTGGTGGAACTGACGGCCAGTTTGTAGGCGTGATCGCCAAATACCGACTTGATCGCCGAGGCTTCAGCCAGGTCGCCGGCCGGCGTCGAAGTGCCGTGGGCATTGATGTACTGGACCTGATCGACATTGAGCTTCGCATCGCGCAGCGCATTGACGATACAGCGGGCCGCACCGGCGCCGTCCTCAGGTGGCGAGGTCATGTGATAAGCATCGCCACTGGTACCGAAACCGACCAGCTCGGCGTAGATGGTTGCTCCACGCGCCCTGGCGTGTTCCAGCTCTTCGAGCACCATGGCGCCCGAGCCGTCGGACAGGACGAAACCGTCACGCCCCTTGTCCCATGGACGACTGGCGCGCGTCGGATCGTCGTTGCGGGTAGACAATGCACGTGCAGCACCGAAGCCACCCATGCCCAGACCGCAGGCCGCCATTTCAGCGCCACCGGCGATCATCACGTCAGCTTCGCCATAGGCGATGTTGCGTGCGGCCATACCGATACAGTGAGTGCCTGTGGTGCACGCTGTCGCTATGGAATAGTTAGGCCCCTGTACACCCAGGTGGATGGACAGAAAACCGGAAATCATATTGATGATCGAGCCAGGTACAAAGAACGGGGAAATCCGTCCAGGGCCCTGCTCGTGCAGCAGACGACTGCTGTTTTCGATGTTGGTCAGGCCACCGATACCCGAACCCATGGCAACGCCAATGCGCTCGCGGTTGGCATCCGTAACCTCAAGACCGGCATTACGCACAGCCTGAAAGCTGGCTGCCAGACCATACTGAATAAAGAGATCGAGCCGACGAGCTTCCTTCGGCGCCAGATATTCTTCGACATTGAACCCCTTGACCGAACCACCAAAACGGGTGGTAAAAGCCGAAAGGTCAGTGTGCTCGATAAGGCCAATGCCACTGCGGCCCGCCAGAATACCTTGCCAACTGCCGGGTACATCATTACCCAGTGGCGAAAGCATGCCCATCCCGGTGACCACGACGCGTCTACGCGACACAGGACTCTCCTTCTCTATTGTTGACAAAACATCGCGTTTTCAAAGAAAAAACCGCACGCCGGTAACAGCAGTGCGGTTTTCACATCACAGCAACAACGATTACAAAGTCTTAGCCTTTGTTGGCGTTGACGTAATCGATAGCAGCTTGAACGGTGGTGATCTTTTCCGCTTCTTCGTCAGGGATTTCGGTCTCGAATTCCTCTTCCAGAGCCATTACCAGCTCAACGGTGTCCAGGGAGTCAGCACCCAGGTCTTCAACAAAGGAAGCGGTGTTAACGACTTCATCTTCCTTGACGCCAAGTTGCTCGGCAACGATTTTCTTGACGCGCTCTTCGATGGTGCTCATACCTAGTTTTAACTCCTAGTGGAAATATTCAGGCATCTGGCCAGTGGCTAAGTGTATAGAAGAGGTTTTGCCTATTTCAAGCTTCACGCTCCTCGACCTGACCCCACCCGCCCGATTACCTATTTGTAGATTGCAGTTTTACAACGGATTTTAGACAGCTCGCATGACACTTTTTGAAACGAACATCCACTTTTAGCTCATGTACATCCCGCCGTTCACCGGGATTGTAGCCCCGGTAACGTAACCTGCGCCTTCGGACGCAAGAAAAGCGACAACATGTGCAATCTCTTCAGCCTGACCCAGACGCCCCAGAGGGATCTGCGTGATCAGCGACTGACGCTGGGCTTCCGGCAGCTCGCGCGTCATGTCCGTATCGATGAAGCCTGGCGCCACCGAGTTGACAGTTACCGAACGCGAACCGACTTCACGAGCCAGCGCACGACTGAAACCTTCCAGACCTGCCTTGGCAGATGCGTAGTTTACTTGACCTGCGTTGCCCATGGCACCGACAACAGAGCCAATGCTGATGATACGACCCCAACGCGCCTTGGTCATGCCGCGCAGCACGCCCTTGGACAGGCGGAACAGACTGTTCAGGTTGGTATCGACGACATCATGCCACTCGTCATCTTTCATGCGCATCATCAGATTATCGCGGGTGATACCGGCATTGTTGACCAGAATCAGCGGCGCACCGACACGCTCCTGAATCGTTGCCAGAACCGAATCGACAGACTCTGCATTGCAGACATCCAGCATCAGGCCGAAGCCTTCGATGCCGTTTTCCTTGAATGCAGCGCTGATGCGCTCGGCACCCGACTCGGAAGTCGCGGTACCCACGACGACAGCGCCGTTGCGCCCCAACTCCAGAGCGATGGCTTGACCAATACCACGACTGGCACCAGTCACCAGTGCAACTTTACCTTGCAGGCTCATGCAAGCTTCTCCTAATCAGGCCAGTGCCGCACGTGCGGCGGCAAAGGCATCCGGGGTATCCAGGTTGTAGGTAATCACGCCTTCGGCGCAACGCTTGTTCAGACCAGCCAACACCTTGCCCGGCCCACATTCCACCAACTGGGTCGCACCATGGCTGGCCAGGCACTGGACGGATTCCACCCAGCGTACAGGCTTGTACAACTGTTCCAGCAAATCACGCTTGAGCGTAGCCAGATCATTCACTGCGCTGGCGCTGACATTCTGCACCAGAGGGATGACCGGCGCCTGCCAGTCGATCGCCTCGATGGACTCGGCAAAACGCTCGGCTGCCGGACGCATCAACTCGCAATGGGAAGGAACACTGACCGGCAATGGCAATGCACGTTTCGCGCCGCGCGCCTTGCACAGTTCCATCGCACGCTTCACCGCCTCGGCGGCACCGGCAATCACGACCTGGCCCGGCGAGTTGAAGTTCACGGCGCTGACCACTTCGCCCTGCGCCGCTTCGGCACAGGCAGCGATGACATCGGCATCATCCAGCCCCAGGATGGCAGCCATGCCGCCCTGACCGGCCGGCACAGCTTCCTGCATCAACTGACCACGGCGCTCGACCAGCTTGACCGCATCGGCAAGACTCAGACTCTGGGATGCGACCAGCGCACTGTATTCTCCCAGGCTGTGACCGGCAACGAACGCCGGAACCGCACCACCTTCGGCCAGCCACACATGCCACAAGGCAACGGAAGCGGTCAGGATTGCGGGCTGGGTCTTGTCGGTCTGGTTAAGGGACTCGACCGGACCTTGCTGGGTCAACGCCCAGAGGTCATAACCCAGGGCATCGGATGCCTGCTCAAAGGTATCGAGGATCAACGGATGCTGAGCGCCCTGCTCGGCGAGCATGCCGAGCGATTGCGATCCTTGACCCGGAAAGACGAATGCGAGGGATGCAGACATGTAACAGGCCTCTGAATTGTTGTCGTCGAAAAAAATAAGCGTCCGAACCTGTCGAACGCGGGAATTCAAATTTGCGTGACTGCACGTTTGGATGACTGGGCAGTCGATTGCGTCACATTTTCAGGAACCGCCACTTTTCAGCAGCACCTCAAGCCGCCCGCGCAGGCGTTGCGGCAGGTTTTCCCGAACCTCGATCAAGGCACGCTGAATCGCACTCTCGAAGCCCTCGGCACTGGCCGACCCGTGACTCTTGACCACAATGCCCTGCAGGCCCAGCAGGCTCGCACCATTGTGCCGGGCGGGTGCCAGCTCGGCCTGCAGACGCCGCAACAACGGCATCGCCAGAGCACCTACCGCCTTGGTCATCAGGTTGCGCCTGAACAGCTCATCCATTCGCGCAGCAATCATCGTCGCCAGCCCTTCGCTGGACTTGAGCAGCACATTGCCGACAAATCCGTCACAGACCACCACATCCGCTTCGCCACGATACAGGCCATCGCCCTCGACGAAACCGATGTAGTTGAGCCCGCCAGCCGCCTGCAGCAGCCCGGCCGCCAGTTTCACCTGCTGGTTGCCCTTGATGTCCTCGGTGCCGACATTGAGCAGGGCAACCCTGGGATTCACAACCCCCAGCGCCTCGGCAGTGACTGCACCCATCACGGCAAACTGATAAAGAGCCTCGGCCGTACAATCGACGTTGGCCCCCAGGTCCAGCAACTGACAATAGCCATTGCGGGTAGGTATGGCGGCAACCATCGCCGGCCTGTCGATACCCGGCAGGGTCTTGAGCACAAAACGCGACAACGCCATCAACGCCCCGGTATTGCCGGCGCTGACACAGGCCTGGGCCTGACCGTCGGCCACCAGCCCCAACGCAACCCGCATCGAGGAATCAGGCTTGCCACGCAACGCCTGCGACGGACGCTCATCCATGGTGACCACTTCGCTTGCATGAACAATATGCAGGCGCGAGCGATCCACACCGGAATGGAGGGAGATCAGTTCTTCAATGAGGGGAGCTTGGCCGACGAGGGCCAGATGAAGCGAGGGCGTTGCAGTCAGGCACGCGAGGCTTGCCTGAACAATGTTGCGGGGACCGAAGTCCCCGCCCATTGCGTCGATCGCTATGATCGGAGCGGACAAGAAATTACTCGTCAGCGCCCTTGTCGATCACTTTACGGCCACGGTATACGCCTTCTGGCGATACGTGGTGACGCAGGTGAACTTCACCGGTGGTCTTTTCTACGGACAGAGTGCTTGCCTCAAGAGCGTCGTGCGAACGACGCATGTCACGGGCAGAGCGGGATTTTTTGTTCTGCTGAACAGCCATAATGATTAACTCCTAAACGTTTGGGTCACGCTTTAACTGCGCCAATACACTGAACGGGTTGGACCGCGTTACCTCGTCCACGCTCGGTTCGGGCTCATCGAGACCCGCCGGTTGCTGGCATTCTTCCGGATGATGAGCAGGCACAATCGGCAAGGCAAGCAAAAGCTCTTCCTCGATCAATGCCAGCAGATCCAATGGATCTTCGCCCAGTTCCAGCACGTCATAACCTTTCGGTAACGACTGGGTATTCGCACCCTCCTTCACCACCGCGTAACTGCATTCGCTGTGGATCGGCAGGGTGACCAGCTCAAGACAACGCTGGCAAACCATCTTGACCGAGACGTCGATGGAGCTGTGGATAACCACAGACCGGCGCTCGTCACGCTCAAAAACGAATTTCGCCTGCACCGTACCGACATTGTCGGAAAGCGGGTCGCAGAGTCTCTCCAAATCGGCCAGCAGCACTTCACCTTGAAGGGTAGTGCCACGATCAGCCAATTTGCGCGGGTCAACGTGAGGTGGAATCGGGTCATTCAACATAGGCGCAGCATTCTAGGGATGCCCCCTTGGCATGTCAAAGGAAATTCAGGCCTGTTCGCAACTAGCGCCTCTCATTAGAATCGGCGTTCAGCCCACGGAGAACCGTATGCCATCCCTGCTTCTCGCCTCCAGCTCACCTTATCGCCGCGAACTGCTTGGCCGCCTGCGCCTGCCGTTCGCCTGCAAATCGCCCGATATCGACGAAAGCCACCACCCTGACGAGAGCGCCACAGCGCTTGTGCAGCGACTCTCCAGGGAAAAGGCCGAGGCGCTTGCCAGCGAATTTCCGGACCATCTGATCATAGGCTCCGATCAGGTGGCCGTGCTGGACGGACAGATCCTCGGCAAGCCGCACACCTTCGAGCGCGCCCTGGAACAATTGTCGGCGGCCAGCGGCACCACCGTCACCTTCCTCACCGGCCTGGCCCTGCTCAACAGCAGCACCGGCCACTGCCAGGTCGATTACGTACCGTTCAGCGTACACATGCGCGATCTGGATAAAGCCAGCATCGAACGCTACCTGCACGCCGAACAACCTTTCGACTGCGCCGGCAGCTTCAAGGCCGAAGGATTGGGCGTAAGCCTGTTCCGCAGCACCGAAGGCAGTGACGCCACCAGCCTGATCGGCCTGCCACTGATTCGTCTGGTGGACATGCTTATAAATGAAGGCGTGCGCATTCCCTGAACCAGAAACAGACAACCCGACCAATGGTCGGGTTGTTGTTTACTCAGCAGCCATCAATCAGCGCAACGTCGGCCCGGCAAAACCGGCCCATATCGCAATCCGCTCAGCGATACTGGCACCCAGCTTCTTGGAGAAGCGGTCAAAAGGCGACTCCTGAATGGTGTAATCGACGATTTCCTTCTCACCGATCACTTCACGCGCCACATAACTCGCACTGCCCAGACCATCGACCAGCCCCAGCGCTACAGCCTGCTCGCCAGTCCAGATCAGCCCGGAGAACAACTCGGGATGCTCCTTGTCCTTGAGACGGTCACCGCGCCCCTGCTTGACGCTGGCGATGAACTGACGGTGCGTGGTATCCAGCACGCTCTGCCAGAACCGGGTTTCATCAGCCTTCTGCGGCTGGAACGGATCGAGGAACGCCTTGTGCTCACCCGAGGTGTAGGTACGACGATCCACACCCAGTTTTTCCATGACGCCGACAAAACCGAAACCGGCCGCCGTCACACCAATCGAACCCACCAGACTGGCCTTGTCGGCGTAGATCTGATCAGCCGCACTGGCGATGTAATAAGCACCCGAGGCGCCGAGGTCAGTGATGACCGCATAGACTTTGATATTCGGCTTTTCAGCGCGCAGACGACGGATCTCGTCATAGACATAGCCCGACTGAACAGGACTGCCGCCCGGACTGTTGATACGCAGAATCACACCCTTGGTCTTGGCATCCTCGAAGGCCGTGCGCAGGCTGCCGACAATATTGTCGGCGCTGGCCGATTCCTTGTCGGCGATCATGCCCTGCACTTCGATCAGCGCAGTATGGCTTGCACTGCGCGAAGCACTCTTATCAAGGCTCATCAGCGGCGTGAACAGCAGCAACATGGTGAACAGGTAGGCAAAGGTCAGGAATTTGAAAAAGATACCCCAGCGACGCGCACGACGCTGCTCCTGAACACCGGCCAGCAAGGTCTTTTCCAGCAGCTTCCAGCTTTTCGCATCTTCCTTGCCATCAACAGCATCATCTGCTTTTTGCGAGGCAGGCGCTTTCCATTCGTCAGACATACTTCACTTACTCCAACCTCGAAGACTAAACGCCGCGCTCACCCAACCAGGTGCGCAACTCAGAAAAACTATCAATGCACAGTCGCGGCTTGAACTCTCGCAGCGAATCCATGGATTGCGCGCCATAGCCAACCGCAACCGAATCCATGCCGGCGTTGTTCGCCATCAGCAGATCGAAGGACGAATCGCCGACCATCAGCGAACGCTCGGGCGCCACACCGCAATGCGCCATGATTTCATGCAGCATCAGAGGATCGGGCTTGCTGGCGGTTTCATCGGCAGCCCGGGTGATATCGAAGAAATCCACCCAGTCATTGGACTTCAGGACGCGATCCAGACCGCGCCGTGCCTTGCCGGTGGCGACCGCAATGCGATATCCCTCATCGCGAAACGCCTGGATCGACTCGCGCACGCCGGCAAACAGCGGAGATGGCACCTTGTCCATTTCCATGTAACTGTCGGCATAGCGCTGACGGAATTCGAGCAGCTCATTCGGAGAAATCTCCGGATGAAGCGTACGAATCGCTTCCGGCAGGCCGAGGCCGATAATGCCCTTGATCGCCTGATCGTCGCGGGCCTGCATCCCGCCGCCAATTGCCGCGGTGCGCATGGCTTCGACGATACGACCGACCGAGTCGGCCAGCGTACCGTCCCAATCGAAAATCAACAGATCATAGTCACGGCGCACTCAAACGCTCCACGGTCTTGGCCCACATCTCGTCGACCGGGGCCTGCAACTTCAGCTCACCCCCGTCCGGCAAGGGCACGGTCAGCATATAGGCATGCAGGAACAAGCGCTTGCCGCCCAGGTCTCGAATCTCGCTACTGAAATCTTCATCGCCGTACTTGGTATCGCCGGCAATCGCGTGCCCGGCATGCAATGTATGAACACGAATCTGGTGGGTGCGGCCGGTTACCGGCTTGGCCTCGACCATGGTCGCGAAATCGCCGAAACGTCGCAGGACCTTGAAAATCGTCAGAGCCTCCTTGCCTTCGTCGTTGACCTCGACCATGCGCTCGCCCGAGCGCAGGTTGCTCTTGAGCAGCGGCGCGTTGACCTGCTTCTGGGCCGTCGCCCAGTGGCCACGCACCAGCGCCATGTAGCGCTTGTCCACACCGTCGCCGCGCAAGGCCGCATGCAGGTGGCGCAACATGCTGCGCTTCTTGGCGATCATCAGCAGGCCGGAAGTGTCCCGGTCAAGTCGGTGCACAAGCTCCAGCTCCTTGGCGTCGGGACGCAATTGGCGAAAGGCCTCGATGACACCGAAACTCAGACCGCTGCCGCCATGCACGGCAATGCCAGCCGGCTTGTTGAGCACGATCAGGGCCTTATCCTCGTAGACAATGGCCGCCTCAAGGCGCTGCAACAGGCCCTGTGCGACCGGCACAGGCTCGTCACGCTCAGGCACGCGCACAGGCGGGACGCGAACAATGTCGCCCGCCTGCAACTTGTACTCGGGCTTGATCCGCCCCTTGTTCACACGCACTTCGCCTTTGCGCAAAATGCGGTAAATCAAGGTCTTGGGCACACCCTTGAGATAAGTGATCAGAAAGTTATCGATGCGTTGACCGGCAAGTTCCGGGGCAACCTCTACCAGCTGAACGCCGGGGGTTGGGGGGGCAATATTCGTCATGCGGCAAATCATAACAATTTTTTATGGATTTGAAGCACTTAATGATTGCTGCTATAGTCGCGAACGCCGCCAAAAGCGGCCGGACAGCGGACAAACGGTTGACAACCGGCCCTGACCAACGCAATTCACGAGGACGGGAGGCCGTCCTACGAGGCTTTCGGTGACAACGGAGCACGCTGGAAACGTAACGAGCGCAGGTGACATGAGGCCTGAAACACGCCCGATCGCAGAGTAACCACTCGCCTTCAGCGCGCATAATTCACGGCCAGTTCACAAAGTGCAGTCGCTTCCAGACACTACGAGCGAATGTTTCGGGAACAACGCCTCAAGCCATGATGCGCGAACTTCCAATAGAGGCTCGCGGTAAATGCCAACCCGCTGCGGATTCTGCGCGCGGCAGCACCCGAATTATCAGGGATACGTGTAGGGTGGAGATGCACAACCATCGGACTGTGTAGCACAAGGCTTGTTCTAGACGCTTCATCTCGTCCGCTACCGATGGTCGATTCCTCCTCCTGACAAAGTTTTTGCTGTAAAGGGTGCCTTTTGTCACCCCAGCAAACAGGAAACGTCGTCGCGACGCTTCGATCCTTCTGATCGAAAACATCGCTAGACAATGGAGTGTCCCGACACTCTTGACGTGCCCTGACACCGACCGTGAGAAGTCGTGTGTGCCGAACGCCGTTTCCGGCAGCCCGGAAACCGACGGTACTACATGAAAAGAATGTTGATTAACGCAACTCAACCCGAAGAGTTGCGTGTTGCTCTGGTAGACGGCCAGCGCCTCTACGACCTGGATATCGAGTCCGGTGCTCGCGAACAGAAGAAGGCCAATATCTATAAAGGCCGGATCACCCGCATCGAGCCAAGCCTGGAGGCCGCTTTCGTCGATTTCGGCTCCGAGCGCCATGGCTTCCTGCCCCTCAAGGAAATCTCTCGCGAATACTTCAAGAAGTCTCCTGAAGGCCGCGTAAACATCAAGGACGTCCTGAGCGAAGGCCAGGAAGTCATCGTCCAGGTCGAGAAAGAAGAACGTGGCAACAAGGGCGCAGCCCTGACCACCTTCATCAGCCTGGCTGGCCGCTATCTGGTCCTGATGCCGAACAACCCGCGTGCCGGCGGCATCTCGCGCCGCATCGAAGGCGAAGAGCGCAACGAACTGCGCGAAGCCCTCAATGGCCTGATCGCCCCTGCCGACATGGGCCTGATCGTGCGCACTGCCGGCCTGGGCCGCAGCAGCGAAGAAATGCAGTGGGACCTCGACTACCTGCTGCAACTCTGGACCGCCATCAAGGAAGCGTCCCTGGATCGCGCCGCGCCATTCCTGATCTACCAGGAAAGCAACGTCATCATCCGCGCCATCCGCGACTACCTGCGCCAGGATATCGGTGAAGTCCTGATCGACAGCATCGAAGCCCAGGAAGAAGCCCTGACCTTCATCCGTCAGGTAATGCCGCAGTACGCCAGCAAGATCAAGCTGTATGAAGACAGCGTTCCGCTGTTCAACCGCTTCCAGATCGAAAGCCAGATCGAAACCGCCTTCCAGCGCGTCGTCGAACTGCCTTCCGGCGGCTCCATCGTCATCGATCCGACCGAAGCCCTGGTGTCCATCGACATCAACTCGGCGCGCGCCACCAAAGGCAGCGACATCGAAGAAACCGCCCTGCAGACCAACCTCGAAGCCGCCGAAGAAATCGCCCGTCAGTTGCGCCTGCGCGACATCGGCGGCCTGATCGTCATCGACTTCATCGACATGACGCCTGCCAAGAACCAGCGCGCCGTGGAAGAGAAAGTCCGCGAAAGCCTGGAAGCCGACCGCGCCCGTGTTCAGGTCGGTCGCATCTCGCGCTTCGGCCTGCTGGAAATGTCCCGTCAGCGCCTGCGCCCTTCCCTGGGTGAAAGCAGCGGCATCGTCTGCCCGCGTTGCAATGGCACCGGCATCATCCGTGACGTCGAATCCCTGTCGCTAGCAATCCTGCGCCTGATCGAAGAAGAAGCCCTGAAAGACCGCACTGCCGAAGTGCGCGCCCAGGTGCCGATCCCGGTCGCCGCGTTCCTGCTCAACGAGAAACGCAACTCGATCACCAAGATCGAACTGCGCACCCGTGCACGGATCATCATCCTGCCGAACGATCATCTGGAAACACCGCACTTTGAAGTGCAGCGTTTGCGCGATGACAGCCCGGAAGCCCACAACAACCAGACCAGCTACGAAATCGCTGCTGCCGCTGCCGAAGTGGAAGAAGTTGCACCGCAAGCCGCTGCAACACGCACCCTGGTTCGCCAGGAAGCCGCCGTCAAGACCGCTCCGCCGCGCGCCAACGCCCCGGTTCCGGCCCAGGCTGCAGCTCCGGTCGCAGCACCGGTTGCCCACGAACCAAGCCTGTTCAAGGGCCTGGTGAAATCCCTGGTCAGCCTGTTCGCCACCAAGGAAGAACCAGTCGCTCCGGTGGTCGTGGAAAAACCGGCCAGCGAGCGCCCTGCCCGCAACGAAGAGCGCCGCAACGGTCGTCAACAAAGCCGTGGCCGCACCAACCGTCGCGACGAAGAGCGCAAGCCGCGTGAAGAACGTGCGCCACGTGAAGAGCGTGCCGAACGCGCCCCTCGCGAAGAGCGTGCACCGCGTGAAGAGCGTCAACCGCGCGAGCCACGTGAAGCCCGTGACGATTCCGCACCACGTGAAGAACGCCAGCCTCGCGCGCCTCGCGAAGAACGCGCACCACGTGAGCGCAAGCCACGCGAAGAGCGTCCGGTACGCGAACTGCGTGAACCTCTGGATGCCGCGCCGGCCGCCGTACGTGAAGAACGCCCTGAGCGTGCACCACGTGAAGAGCGCCAGCCACGTGCACCGCGTGAAGAGCGTCAACAACGTGCCGAGCAGGTTGCCGATGCAGCCAGCGAAGAAGAACTGCTGAACAATGAAGAGCTGAACGAAGACAACCAGGAAGGCAGCGAAGGCGACCGCCCTCGTCGTCGCTCCCGTGGTCAGCGTCGTCGCAGCAACCGCCGCGAGCGTCAGCGTGACGCCAATGGCAATGTGATCGAAGGCTCCGAAGAGAACGAAGGCAGTGACGACCTGGCCGCAGGCCTGGCAGTTACCGCAGCGGTCGCCGACAGCGTGATCAGTGCTCCGGCCGAGGCGCAAGCCAACCGTCAGGCAGAACGCGCCAACGCAGCAGCCGATACCTCTGCAGAGACTGCAACCCAGGCCCAGGCACCTGCTGACGAAGCACAGCCGGTCGAAGCTCAAGCTGTAGAAGCTCCGGTCAGCGAAACGCCAGTGATCGAAGCTGCAGTTGCAGAAGCTCCAGCCGTTGAAGCACCGCTTGCCGAAACGACTCCTGCAGTTGAAGCCGCACCTGAAGTCGAAGTGCAGCCAGCCGCAGTAGAAGCGCCAGCCCGTGCAGCCCAGACAGAACTGTTTGAAGCGCCACAGGCCGAGAACGTCGTACCGTTCACGCCAACGCCAGAGCCAACACCGGAAGTTGCGGTAGAAGCTCCGGTTGTAGCCGACGTACCAGCGACCGAATCCGCCGAGCTGCCAGTGCCAGCACCAGCCGTCGAGCCTGTGCTTGTGCAGGAGGAGCCCGCTCCTTATGCCGCGCCACAAGCCGTCGAGCCTGAGCCGGCAGCAGCCGAGCCGGTAGTTGCCGAAGCTCCGGCAGTCAGCAGCAATGGCCGCGCCCCTAACGATCCTCGCGAAGTTCGTCGCCGCAAGCGCGAAGAAGAAGAGCGTCGTCGTCAGGAAGCTGCCGCCAGCACTGCAACCACCACAGAAGCCGCACCTGTTGCTGCTGAAGTAGAATCGGCCCAGCCACAGGCTGCCGAGGAAAAGGTTGAAGAAGTGACTGCGCAGCAACAGCCTCAAGCCGAGAAAGAGACCGAGCCTAAACCCCTCGTCTAAGCCTCAGCCATGAAAAAGCCCTACCTGTGTGAGCAGGTAGGGCTTTTTTGTGCCTGTCGTTTCAGCCCGGCAGCGGCCAGCGTGAAAGTGCAACCTCAATACAGATTGGGCTCCATCTCCAGCGCCACACCAAAACGCTCAAGGATATCCGCCTGAATCCGACGGGCGAGATTCAGCAGTTGCAGGCCGCTGGCCTGACCATAATTGACCAGTACCAACGATTGAAGCGCATGCACGCCTGCATCGCCCTCACGAAAGCCCTTCCAGCCAGCCTGTTCGATCAACCAGCCGGCAGCCAGCTTGACCCGGCCATCGGCCTGGGGATAACCCACCAGCCCCGGATACTGACGCTTGATGGTTTCGCTCAGCTCAGCGTTCACCAAAGGGTTCTTGAAGAAGCTTCCGGCATTGCCCAGAACGGCAGGGTCCGGCAGTTTTTCACTACGAATCGCACAGATGGCCCGGCTGACATCAAAGGGACTCGGCGTCTTGATCCCCATCTGCTCAAGGCGCTGGCGAACCGGCCCATATTCAAGATGCAGGGAAGGCGTGCGACTCAAGGCAAAGCGCACACGCAGAATCAGCCAGCGACCGGGCTGCTGCTTGAAGATACTGTCACGGTAATCGAAACGGCACTCTTCCAGGGAAAACTCGCGCAGCTCGCCGCTCTGCCGATCCAGCGCCGTCAGGCTGTGGAAGACATCCTTGATCTCGACCCCGTAGGCACCAATGTTCTGCATCGGCGCAGCGCCAACGGTGCCGGGGATCAGGCTCAGGTTCTCCAGGCCGGCAAAACCCAGCTCCAGACAGGATTGCACGAACGGATGCCAGGGCTCGCCCGCCTCCGCCTCGACAATGCCCTGCCCGCAATCTTCCTTGACGATGCGAATCCCGCGACTGGCCATGCGCAGCACCAGTGCCCGTACATCGTCGGTCAGCAGCAGGTTACTGCCACCACCCACCACCAGCAGCGGAACATCATGCCTGACGCAATATGCCAGGGCCTGACGCACATCTTCGTCGTCCTGCGCCTCGGCAAACAGTTGCGCCTGCACATCCACGCCAAAGGTATTGAAAGGCTTCAGGGAAACCCCGGACTGTACCTGCAAGGTCATGCGCTCACCTTCAGTTGAACGAAACCACCAGACATCAAACCTCCAGCAAGCGTCTGACACGCTCAAGGTCTTCAGGCGTATCGACACCGGCAGGCGGCGTTTCCAGAGCGTCGGCTACGTGAATACGTACGCCGTTCCACAGCGCCCGCAGCTGTTCGAGGCTTTCGGTATCTTCCAGCCAGCAGGGGCCCCAACTGACGAAGTCATGCAGGAAACCGGCGCGATAGGCGTAGATCCCGATATGCCGACGATAAGGAACACCTGCAGGCAACTCGTCCCGGCTTCTGGCCAGCGCATCCCGCGCCCACGGCAAGGGTGCGCGACTGAAGGTCAGGGCCAGGCCGTTTACATCGCTCACGACCTTGACCACATTCGGATTGAACAGCGCAGCCACGTCATCGATCGGCTCGGCCAGCGTCGAAATGCCCGCCTCAGGGTGCGCAGCGAGATTGGCCGCCACCTGATCGATGATCGCAGGCGGGATCATCGGCTCGTCACCCTGGACATTGACCACAATGGCGTCCGCCGCCAGCCCCAACTGCTCGGCCACTTCGGCCAGCCGGTCGGTGCCCGAGTTGTGATCGTCACGGGTCATCAGGACCTGCGCGCCAAATGCCTGGCAGGCCTCGACAATCCGTGCGTCATCGGTAGCGATCACGACCTGTCCGGCACTGCTTTTACAGGCCTGCTCCCAGACATGCTGGATCATCGGCTTGCCGGCAATGGTTTTCAGCGGCTTGCCGGGAAAACGGCTGGAACCGAAACGCGCCGGAATGACAACAGTGAAAGCAGTTGTCATTTATCCAGACGCTCCTCGGCAGACAGGGTGCGCGCTTCACTTTCCAGCATCACCGGAATGCCATCACGAATCGGGTAGGCCAGGCCTGCGCCCTTGCTGATCAGCTCGGTCTTGTCGGCGCTGAGCTTCAACGGCCCCTTGCTGATCGGGCAAGCGAGGATATCGAGTAGTTTGGTGTCCATAGGGAATCCTGAGGCAATCATGGAAAAAGACGGGTCAGCCGCTCATCGAACCAGGTGACGAAGGCCGCGCCGGGCAGCGCATCCACCGCCAGATACCACCAGTCATCCGCAGCGAAGGAGCGGCACTTCACGGCATCCTTCTCGGTCATGACCAACGGCAGCGAGGGCGTGAAAGTGAGCGCCTCGGCGCTGTATCGCGCATGGTCGGCAAAAGCGTGCTCTACAGGCCGCCAGTGTAGTCCTTCGAGGGTCTTGAAGAAACGTTGCGGGTTGCCGATACCGGCCACCGCATGCAGCGCCTGGCCCGCCGGGAAGTAATCCACCGGCTGGCGCTCGCCGCTGCGCAGATTGACCAGCGCCGAAGGCTTGAGCACAAAGCCATAGCCGTCGTCGCGATCTTCAATAGAGCCGTTATAGAGCAGCGCATCGACACTGTTCAATCGCTCGACCGGCTCACGCAACGGCCCGGCAGGCAGGCAGCGCCGATTGCCCAGGCCGCGTGCGGCATCGATCAGCACCAGTTCGATATCACGCGCCAGACGATAATGTTGCAGACCGTCGTCCGACAGAATGAGGTCCAGAGGTTCGGCAGCCAGCAAGGCGCGCACGGCACGACTGCGGTCAGGGTCGATCATCAGCGGTACGCCGCAACGCTGTACGATCTGCAAAGGCTCGTCGCCCGCTTCGTCGGCAGTCTGATCCGGCATGACCCGCCACGGCAGGCTTGGCGGCTTCGCACCATAGCCGCGACTGACGACACCGACGCGCAGGCCACGGCTGCGGCAGTGTTCGATCATCCACAGGATCAGCGGCGTCTTGCCGGTGCCGCCCACGGTAATGTTGCCGACCACCACCACCGGCACGGGCGCGCGGTAGATATCGCCCTCGCCCTCCAGGAAACGCTGGCGCTTGCCGTTCACTACACGCCGGTAAAGGCTCTCAAGGGGACGCAACAGCGCCAGCGCCGGATGGCCGTTGTACCAGGCGGCGAGTAAACGATCGGTAAGTGCCATCAGTTAGCCTGGTTGGCCTCGACTGTGGTCATGCGCAGGTGGCTGAAACCCAGCTTGCCTGCCGCGTCCATGGCGGTGATGACGGATTGGTGAGGGGTCTTGCCATCGGCGCTGATCGACAGCGGCAGGCTGGTATCGCCCGCCGACTCGCGTTGCAGTGCTTCGATCAGGGTCGCCAGATCGTTTTTCGGCAGCAACTGGTTGTTCAGGGAAAACAGGCCGTCGGCATTGATGGCGATATCCAGATGCTTGAGGCTGGCCTCGTTGTCCGGCGTGCCGGTCACCGCCTGCGGCAGGTCCACGCGCAACTGGGTTTCACGGGTGAATGTCGTGGTGACAATGAAAAACAGCAGCAGGATGAACACCACGTCGATCAACGATACGAGGTTGATATCGATGTTCTCTCGTGGCTTGCGACGGCGAAATTTCACTTCTTCTTGCCCCCGGTCCTGGCCAGGGATTTCAGATCGACCGGCGCATCGACCAGATCCACATCACGGTCGCCCTGCACCACTTCCACCAGACGAATCGCCTGTTGCTCCATGCCGACCACCAGCTCATCGACACGGCTTTGCAAAAAACGATGGAAGAAAATCGCTGGAATCGCGACGATCAGGCCCGACGCGGTACAGATCAGCGCCTTGGAAATACCGCCCGCCAGAACCCCGGCATTGGCCGTGGCCCCCGTGCTGTTGAACGATGCGAAGATATCGATCATGCCCAGCACCGTACCCAGCAGACCCAGCAAGGGCGCCATGGCAGCGATGGAGCCGAGGGCACTGAGGTAGCGCTCCAGATCATGGATGACCCGTGCGGCGGCTTCTTCAATGCACTCTTTCATGATCTCGCGACCATGCTTGGAGTTGGCCAGCCCCGCAGCGAGGATTTCACCCAATGGCGAATCGGCACGCAGCAGCTTGAGCTTTTCGTTGTCCAGTTTCTTTTCCTGGATCCACTGCCAGACCTGACCCAGCAGGTGCGGCGGGGTAATCCGGCTGGCACGCAACGTCCAGAGACGCTCGATGATGATGCCGGCAGCGGCAATGGAACTCAAAATGATCGGCAACATCATCCAGCCGCCAGATTTGACCAGTTCCCACACAGTGACCACTCCCTGAAAAATTGGCGCCACTCTAACATAGGCTCGCCGACTGTCCGAAGCCCGAGATCAACATCCGTCCATTTCAGTCACGCCAGAAGCGTCGCTCACCGCGCTCGGCCTGCGGCTGGCCGAAGGTTCCCAGTTGCAGTCCGATGGCTCCGAGCTCGGCGCTGTCATGACTGGCAATACCCTGCCAGCGATAACGCGCCATGACCAGCGGATGAGGATGACCGAACGCATTGTTGCGACCACGTGAAATCAGCACGCCCACCGGCGCCACCGCGCGCAGGAACAGCCTGGAAGAGGATGTGCGGCTGCCATGATGCGGCGCCTGCAACCAATGGGCGCGCACATCGAAATCGCTGTTCAGCACCGCATGTTCGGCCTCGACGTCGATATCTCCGGTCAGCAGCAATCGCTCGCCGCTGGCTTCGACACTCAGCATGCAGGACGACTGGTTGCCCTCTGCGGCCTGCTCCCAGCGCCAGGTCGCAAAGCGCACACCATCCCATTCCCATGTTTCATCATTACTGCATAGCCGGACATTCAAGGCTGGATCGAGCCTGGCCAGCTCACCGCCCAATACCCTGGAAACCGGCAGTGCCCGATGGATCGCCAGCGCGCCACCGGCATGGTCGGCATCGGCGTGACTGAGCAGCATCAGGTCCAGCCTGCGTACACCGGCCTTGCGTATCGCCGGCAGCACCACGCGCTGACCGATATCGAACTCACCGAAGCGCGGCCCGGCGTCATACAGCAGCGCGTGCTGACGGGTGCGCAAGAGAATCGCCAGCCCCTGCCCGACATCCAGTTGCAGCACCTCGACCTGGCCATGAGGCACCGATTTGAGTGGTGGAAAAATACACAGCAATAACAACGGCCAGCCCAGCAGGCGCATGGGCATGCCCTGAGGCAGCAATAACAGCAGAGCCCCCAGCAGGCTCAGCGCCCAGGCCCAGACAGGCACTTTGCTTGGCAGCCAGGCAGGCAGAACTCCGGCCACCATGCCGAGAAAAACGAATAATCCGTTCAGCGCAGCACCGGCCAGCCATAACAGCCCTTCGCCGATAATCGGGATCGGCAGCAGCAGCGTGCCCAGCAAGGCAGGCGGCAAGACAATCAGACTGACCCAAGGCACAGCCAACAGATTGGCGAGTGGGCCACTGATACTCACCGGCAGGTTCAGGGCCAGCAGGATCGGCAGAAGACCAATGGCAATCAACCACTGTGCACGGGTCCAGCTCTGCCAGCGGCTCCAGGCGCCGAGCCGTCCACCAAAGATCAGGAGCAGAATCGCCACCGCCGCAAACGACAGCCAGAAGCCGGGTTGCAGGCTGACCAGAGGCTCGAAGATCAGCACCACATTGAGCGACAGCAACAGCGGCCAGAGCAGCCCCAGGTAACGAAAGCGCAAACGCCAGAGCAGAACCATGCCGACCATGACACAGGCACGTCGCACCGGCACCTCGAACCCGGCCAGCAGTCCATAGCCCAGCGCCGCGCAGAAGGCCAGGCCGCAAGCCCAGGGCAGCCAGGGCCAGCTCTGCGGCCACAACCCCCAGCGAGCCAGCCCGGCGACCAGCAGGTAAACCACCCCCGCCAACAGACCGATATGCTGGCCGGAAATCACCAGCAAATGCACGGTGCCGGTATCCTGCAACACTTGCCAGTCGGCACTCGACAGCCCCGAACCATCGCCCAGCACCAGCGCCGCCAGCCCGCCTTCCCGGCCTTGCGCATCAACGGCCAGCAAGCGCTGGCGAATCCCGTCACGCCATGCGGCGCGGGCAGGCGCCAGCAATTGTCCATCCACTACCGTGCCGGTCGCGCCGATGCGCTGGGCCAGCAACCAGGCCTGGTAATCAAAGGCATCGGGATTGACCAGACCGGCAGGCCGCTTGAGTTTGACCGCCAGTCTCCAGCGTTCGCCACTGTGCACTTGCGGGCCGCCATACCAGGCCATGCGAATGCGCTGCGGCAACTGCGCACGCCGCGACCGGGCATCTTCCAGCTCGAAACGCACCACGCCTTCGGCTGAACCCGGCAAACCGACCACCTTGCCTTGCAGCCATAATGTCTGGCCATCGAGCCGTGGCAATAGCCGGTCATCCAGCGCCGATTGCGCCGAAATGCACGCCCAGGTGAGACCGAACAGAAACAGGGCCAGTGGATAGGTGCGAAACGGCAACAGCATCAAGCCGAGCACCGGCATCAGCAGCAATAGCCAGACTGGCGGCAATGCTGGCAGAAAACGCAGGGCCAACAGACCCAGAGCAAGCGCGATCATCCCTGTGCGCATGAACATCCCTCAAAGCGGTGAGCCTTTAAGGATTAGCGCAAGGAATGGAATCTGGAGGAATGGAGTGTTACGGGTGTTGTTCTGTGACAACAGATTTCAACGCCCCGATGGGAGCCAATTCATTCGCGAAGACGGCATACAGAACGATAAACAGGTATCGGATGTACCGGCCTCTCGCGAATGGATTGGCGCCTACAGATGGCCTTACCGTTGCGGGCAGAGGTAAGGCCAGCAGGTAACGTTACTGACGCATGCCGCGTCCGCTGACCAGCAAACGGGCGCAGCCGATGTAAAGCACTACGGTTGCCACGATCATGAAGGCCATGGCAATGCTGATGCGGATATCGGAAACCCCGAGGATGCCGTAGCGGAAAGCGTTGACCATGTGCAGGACCGGGTTGGCCAGCGATACGGTCTGCCAGAACGGTGGCAGCAGGCTGATGGAGTAGAACACCCCGCCCAGATAGGTCAAAGGCGTCAGCACGAAGGTCGGGATAATCGAGATATCGTCGAAGTTACGCGCAAAGACCGCGTTGATGAAGCCCAGCAGCGAGAAGATGGTTGCGGTCAGGACAACCACGATAATCGTCACGCCAAGGTGATGCACTTGCAGGTCGGTGAAGAACATCGACAGCAGGGTCACGATCAGGCCGACCATCAGGCCGCGCAATACGCCACCCAGGGTATAACCCACCAGAATGGTATGCGGCGAAACCGGAGAAACCATCAGTTCTTCGATGGAGTGCTGGAACTTGGCACCGAAGAAGCTCGATACCACGTTGCCATACGAGTTGGTGATCACCGACATCATGATCAGGCCCGGCACGATGTACTGCATGTAGGTGAAACCACCCATATCGCCGATCTGTCGGCCGATCAGGTTACCGAAGATCACGAAGTACAGCACCATGGTGATCGCTGGCGGCAGCAGGGTCTGGGGCCAGATCCGCATGAAGCGTCGTACTTCACGATAAACGATGGTGTTCAGGGCAACCATGTTGGGACGAAATTCACCGCTCTGGCCGGTCATAGAGCCACCTTCGCCAGATTTTTTTCCACCAGGGACACAAACAGCTCCTCAAGTCGGTTGGATTTGTTACGCAGGCTCAGCACTTCGATGTTCTGCAGGGCCAGTTGACTGAACAGAGCGGTGATGCCAACGCTCTTGTCGACCTGGACTTCCAGAGTATGGCTATCCAGCAGCTTGCAGGGGTAACCGAGCAGTTGCGGCGCGCTCTGGTAGGCATTCTTCAGGTCCAGCACGAACGTCTCGACGGTCAGGGTGTTGAGCAACTGCTTCATGCCCATGTTCTGGACAATCACCCCATGGTCGATGATGCCGATGTTGCGGCACAGCTGTTCAGCCTCTTCCAGATAGTGGGTGGTGAGGATGATGGTGATGCCTTTCTGGTTCAGCTCGGTGAGAAAGGTCCACATCGAACGGCGCAGTTCGATATCCACGCCCGCAGTCGGTTCATCGAGAATCAGCAGGCGCGGTTCATGGATCAGTGCGCGGGCAATCATCAGGCGGCGCTTCATGCCACCGGACAGCGAGCGCGAGGGCACGTCACGCTTGTCCCACAGCCCCAACTGGGTCAGGTACTGCTCGGCGCGCTCCTTGGCGATCTTCATCGGAATACCGTAGTAACCGGCCTGGGTCACGACGATATCGAAGGTCTTTTCAAACTGGTTGAAGTTGAACTCCTGAGGCACCACGCCGATGCAGCGCTTGAGTGCTGCCGGCTCGCGATCCAGGTCGTGACCGAAGATATTCACGGTACCGCCGGTCTTGTTGACCAGAGTCGAGATGATGCCGATGGTTGTGGATTTGCCGGCGCCGTTGGGGCCGAGCAAGGCGAAGAAATCACCTTCGGCGACATCCAGATCGATACCACTCAGGGCCTGGAAACCGTTGCCGTAGGTTTTGGTTAGCTGCCGGATGGACAGAGCGGAACTCATAGCGGAAAACACACCAATCAAAGAAGAAAGAAAATAGATCAATTCTGAAATAGCTGCTTACAAGTCAACACAGCCAGCGCCATGGTGCTTGGCTGCGTCAAACAAGTACAGGTACATCTATTGATAGTCAGTATTAACAGCAGGCCAGATAGCCACGAAGCAACCGGCCTGCCGCACGGGACTCAGGTCAGCGGCGTCATGACCGCCTTCCGGTAGGCCGGGCGCGTCTTCAGACGCTCATACCAGGCTTTGAGATGAGGCAACTCGGGACGTTCAATCGGCATTTCAAACCAGCCATAGGCAAAGCAGCCCAGCGGAATGTCACCCATGCCGAATACCTCGCCAGACAGATAGGGCTGCCGAGACAGCGCTTCGTCAGCCAGCCGCAACAAGCCGTGCAGAGTCTGGATACCCTCGTTGATCTTGCCCCAGTCCTGCTTTTCGGCTGGCGTGCGCACCACGCCCCAGAACACCAGGCTGAAGGGGGCCGCGATGGTCGACGTGGTCCAGTCCATCCATTTGTCACCCTGGGCACGGGCTTGCGGGTCGGCTGGGTACAACGGCGTATCGGGGGCATGCAGCGCGGCGAGGTAACGCACGATGGCGTTGGATTCCCAGAGCACGAAATCGCCGTCTTCGATCATGGGGATCCGACCGTTGGGGTTCTTGCCCCGGTAGTCGGCACCATCGACCAGCCCGAATGCGCCGCCGGCATCCTGAGTTTCGTATGGCACGCCGACTTCTTCGGCAATCCACAGTGCCTTGCGCACATTACTGGAATTCTTGCGGCCCCAGATCTTGAGCATTGCATTCTCCCTGGCAGTTGTTGCGAAAAAATATTTGCACATCAGTCTACCCTGAGAACACCGCAACTTCCTTGGCCATGAAAGGTCACTAACGATGTCGCCGTCTCTCTGCCGGGCGAACCGGCCTTGTCAGAGGCCAATGTCATCACGGAGGAATACTTATGCTGTTGTTGTGGATCGTTGTTCTGGTGCTCGGCATTGCCTGGCTGGCCCATCGACGCACCGAACCGCTGCCTGCGCTGGGCATCGTGGCTGTCTACCTGCTGGCGATGGGCATTTTCAGCCACGCACCGGGCTGGCTGCTGACAATTTTCTGGGTGCTCTGGCTGGCAATCCTCCTGCCATTGGCCCTGCCGGATCTACGCCGCAAATTCTTCACGGCACCGATGTTCGCCTGGTTCCAGAAAGTGTTGCCACCGATGTCCGATACCGAGCGCGATGCCATCGACGCCGGGACCGTCTGGTGGGACGGCGAACTGTTCAGCGGTCGCCCGGACTGGGACAAGCTGCTGGCCTATCCGAAAGCGCGCCTGACCGAAGAAGAACAGGCCTTTATCGACGGACCGACCGAAGAACTGTGCGCCATGGTCAGCGACTGGGAAATCGGTCAGGCCATGGATCTGCCGCCCGAAGCCTGGGCGCATATCAAGGAACACGGTTTCTTCGCCCTGATCATCCCCAAGGAGTTCGGCGGCAAGGGTTTCTCCGCCTATGCCCACTCGCAGGTGGCGATGAAGCTGGCGACCCGCAGCGGCGACCTGGCGTCCACGGTCATGGTTCCCAACTCGCTTGGCCCGGCTGAACTGCTGCTGCATTACGGCACCGACGAACAACGCAATCACTACCTGCCGCGCCTGGCTCGCGGCGACGACATTCCCTGCTTCGCCCTCACCGGCCCGCTGGCAGGCTCCGATGCTGGCGCGATGCCCGACACCGGCATCATCTGCAAGGGCCAGTGGCAAGGCGAGGAAGTCATCGGCCTGCGTCTGAACTGGGAAAAACGCTACATCACGCTCGGTCCGGTAGCGACCTTGCTGGGCCTGGCCTTCAAAGCCCATGACCCGGACCATCTGCTGGGCGACGAAGAAGACCTGGGCATCAGCCTGGCATTGATTCCTACCGATACGCCCGGCGTGGAAATCGGTCGTCGTCACCTGCCGCTGGGCGCCGCCTTCATGAACGGCCCCAACTCCGGCAAGGATGTGTTCATTCCCCTGAGCTACCTGATCGGCGGCCAGGAAATGCTCGGCAAAGGCTGGATGATGCTGATGAACTGCCTGTCGGTAGGCCGTTCGATCTCCCTGCCTGCGGTTGGCACCGGTGCGGCCAAGTACACCAGTCTGGTAACCGGCCAGTACGCGCAGGTGCGTGAACAGTTCAATGTTCCGCTGTCGGCCTTCGAGGGGATTCAGGAAGCCCTGGCGCGTATCGGCGGCAATGCCTGGCTGATGGACAGTGCCCGGATCCTGACCGCCAACGCCGTGGACCTGGGGGAAAAGCCTTCGGTACTGTCGGCGATCCTCAAATATCACCTGACCGAACGCGGCCGTGAATGCATTGGTCACGCCATGGATGTGCATGGCGGCAAGGGCATCATCATGGGCCCGAACAACTACCTAGGGCGCAACTGGCAGGGCGCGCCGATCTTCATCACGGTCGAGGGCGCCAACATTCTTTCGCGCAACCTGATGATCTTCGGTCAGGGCGCGATTCGCTGCCATCCGTTCGTCCTCAAGGAAATGGCCCTGGCCGGACGCGAAGACAAGGATCAGGCACTGGCCGAGTTCGATAGCCTGCTGCTCAAGCACATTGGTTTTGCGGTGAGCAACGCGGCCAGCACGCTGATCCTCAACCTCGGCTTCGGCCATTTCGAGCGTGCTCCGGGCGACGGTCTGAGCCAGGGTTACTTCCGCGCCTTGAATCGTCAGGCGGCCGCCTTCGCGCTGCTGGCCGACTTGAGCATGATGCTGCTGGGCGGCGAACTGAAACGCCGCGAACGCCTGTCGGCCCGTCTCGGCGATGTGCTGAGCCACATGTACCTGGGTTCGGCGGCACTCAAGCGCTATCACGACCTCAATTCGCCCGATCATCTGCGTCCGCTGCTGCGCTGGGCCATGGAGGAAAGCCTGGGGCAATCCGAGCGTGCACTGGACGAGTTGCTGAGCAACTTCCCGAACCGCCTGCTGGGTGGCCTGTTGCGTGTGGTGGTGTTCCCGTTCGGGCGTCGCCACAAAGGTCCGTCGGACAAACTGGACGCCGATGTCGCGCAGGTACTGGGCCGGGCCAAGGGCGATGCAACTCTGGAAGAGCTGCTGGCTGGCTGCTATCGCCCGCAGGCGGAAAACGATCCGGTCGCGGCCCTGCAACAGGCCTGCGATTTGCTGAGCGCCGCCCATCCGCTGCACAGAAAGCTGCAACAGGCGCTCAAGAGCGGACAGGTTCAGGCTGCTGCAGGCGAACATCTCATCGATGCAGCGCTGCGCCAGGGAATCCTGATGCCATCGGAAGCACAAACCCTGAAAACCGCAGAAGCAGCGCGGCGCAAGGTGATTGATGTGGATGATTTCGACAAGGAGCAACTGACGCTGACGCCGGGCAAGACTCGATAAGCGTCAGCTCATTTACCACAACGGGCGCACAGAGCCTTATACTCTCGCGCCCGTTTTTGTTTTTGAGGATCACACCATGGCCGACGCCACTCTCGACCACCATCTCAGCCTGCTGACCCATCTGCGCAGCATTCTGGTCGCACTGGGCGAGGCCGATCAGGTTCCCGAGCAAAGCCATGCGCTGTTCATGGAACGCTTCGACGAACTGGTCACGCTACTGCCGCAAGATCCCATCGAAAGTCAGTATCTGGGCCAGGACATCATTTGCCAGGTGATCCAGCGCTATCCGCAGATCGCCCATCTGGTACCTCGCGACCTGCTCTGGTTCTTTGCCGGTGATTGCCTGCACTTCATGCCGGACGACGAAATCGACATGTATCAGGCCCTCGAAGAGCGCCGTTACGAAGCCGAGCAGAATGACGAGCCGTTCGACTGGCATCAGGAAAAGCAATTGCTGGCCATGTCCGAGCAAAGCAGCAAGCATTGATCTGACACGCTGGGCTAGCCCTTCCCAATCTGTACAAGCGAATTCATTAGCAAATGAATTCGCTATTACAAACCGTCCAGCAGCTCACGCGCCATCAACTGGTGCTGCTCGTCGGACTCCTCGATGACCTGCAGCAGGATTTCCCTCGCTGCTTCTATCTCGCCTTCATCGATCAGCACTTGAGCCTCATTGATACGGCTCAGAGGCGCTTCGTCCAGATCCAGCAGATCGAACTCCGAATCGTCGTCCATGAAGCTGTCGAGAAAATCGTCGCTCAGGGAATCGCTATCGGCTGGCTGAATGACTTCGACCGGCTCGATGACTTCAGGCTCGGAGAAATCACTGAGGAACTGATCGTCGGACAGCTCGAACACTTCAGGCAACTGGGTGAGATTCGACGAAAAGGCCGGATCGACTTCCGGGGCAACCGGTGCCTCTGGCTCAACCGCCTTGCTGCGATTCGGGGGATTGTCGAAGGGGTCGACCAGATCCCAGTTGGCATCCATCGACAGATCGTCCAGGTTCAACTGGAACTCATCGATCTGTTCCGGATTCAGCGCTGCAGCGGCGGTTTCATCGAGCTGCGCGTCAGGCTCCGGCGCTGCGGGTTTCGCTTCGCTCTTCTCAAGGATCACCGGTGCCGCTACAGCCGGCACAACGGCAGCAGGTGCCAGATCGGCAACCTTCATCTGTGGATAGCGTGCACGAACTTCCTGAATCTTCGCGGCATCGACACCGTACTCCAGCGCTGCCTGTTCTTCCTTGGCGAACCCTGGGGCATCGCCCTGCTCGGCCAGCAATTCAAGCATGCGGATGCGGATATCTTCACGCTCGGGTTGTTTCTCCAGAGCGTCACGCAGAATTCCCAGCGCTTCGCTGAAACGGCCATAGGCGATATAGATGCTTACGCCATCGAGCGCATCGGGGGCCGAGCCGGCCAGCCGTGGCGTAACCGGAGCCTTGACCGGCACCGGCGCAGGCGCAACGACCACCGGTTGCGGCTCGGCAATGGCAGGCACTTCAAAGACCGGAAGGATGGTCGACTGTGCCGGTTTGATCAGCGGCTCTTCCGGAGTAACGATAGGTTCCAGATTGTTCCTGAGCTGCTGACGGCGCCTTGCATAGGCAAACGCCAGTAACAGCAGGACGATCAGTGCCGCGCCCAGCAAGACTGGCCAACTGAGCAACGAATCGTTCTGAACCGGAGCGGCAGGTTGCGCTGCGACCGGTGCGGGTGCCGGAGCCACTGCGGGCGTGGCAGCAGACTGGACCTGCGCCAGCTCGGTTCGCAGAGCGATGATCTGCTTGTCCTTGCCCGCTATCTGTTCTTGCAGTTCCTGGGTCGTGACCTTGAGGTCTTCCACCGTTCGGGCCAACTGCTGGCTCTCGATGGCAGCGGCAGCCAGTTGATCGGCCGTCTGCTGGGCCTCAGCCGCCTGAGTGGAGTTCGGCGCAGTGTTTGCAGCCGGGGCCGAAGCGGCACTTGGCACTACCGCTGCATCAGGCAGCAACAAGACCTGACCGACTTTCAGGGACGAATTCGCGCCATTGGCAAAGGCCTGCGGGTTGAGCGCCCGGATACCCTCGGCCAGCTGGCTGGCAGACACCTTGCCTTGCGGCCCTTGCAGGCTGCGGGCCAGTGCATTCAAGGTATCGCCTTCGCTCACTGTATAACGCTTGCCTTCCTGGGCCGCCGGAGGGGCGACCGGCATGCGCGTTTGCGCTGCAGGCTGGGCGGCACGCTCCTGTTTGCGGTTGCGGATCGCGGCCTGGCCTTCGGGCGTGGTGGCCGGATCAAGCAGCAAGGTGTAGGCATGCAACAGGTCGCCGTTGGGGCGAGCCAGTTGCACCATGAAACTCAAGTAGGGCTCAGTGACCGGCTTGCTCGACACTACGTGGATCACACCGCGATTGCCCTGGATAACCGGGGTAAAACGCAGGTCATTGAGAAAGAACGCACGCTCGATACCGGCCTTGGCAAAAACCTCGGGCGAAGCCAGCTTGGCGATGACATCCTCGGCACCCAGACCACCGGTTTCCAGCAGTTCGATCTCGGCGTCCAGCGGCTGGTTCAAGGCCGAATGCAGGGTAATCCCGCCCAGCCCCAAGGCCGAGGCCAGTGTCGAATAAAACAGCGACGACAGGACCAGAGAGGCTGCCATCACGCTCTTGTGAACACGGCTTCCAACCTTGCCCCGCGTGCCACTGGCACTCTCGAAAGCGGCCTGAGAACTCTTCAGCATGCGAACCCTTATGGAAATCTTGGTGTAATCAGTAATGGACTTCACTGTCCGTCAGCAGTATGAGCGAGAACCCGGGGCCTCGCCTCAGGATCTTTCCAGATTGGCCAGAATCTGTGAATGCACGCGCATGCATACGCGCAGCTCTTCTTCGTCCAGCCCTTCAAACAGCTCGATGCGCAGTGCATTGGCGATGGTTTCGATCTTCTGGATCAGCGGACGGGCCGCCTCGCTGAGAACGATTTTCTTCGCACGCCGGTCTTCGACAACTGCATGGCGCTGAACCAGTTGCTGAGCTTCCAGGCTGTCGAGCAGACGCGCCAGGGTCGGGCCTTCCACGCCAATGCTCTGTGCCAGTTCTCGCTGGGTCGGCGGCTCTTCGTAACGGGCCAGATGCAGCAGCACCAGCCAGCGAGCCTGGGACAGCCCCAGGTCGGCCAGGCGCCGGTCCAGCTCGGCTCGCCAGCCCCGGGTGATGTGCGCAAGTTGCATCCCGAAGCGATGTTCATCAGTCAATGGCATAGAAAACTCATGATTGAAACTAATTATTAGCGAGCTAAGCATGCCCGCCGAATTCAGGCAAGCATGGCACCGTAACGTTTCGTAGCCCGGTATTACATCTCGAATTCCGATTGCAACGCGGCCCGTACGCAATACAGAACCCCTTCCGGCACTCGGCCAGTAAACTGCCCGGCGATTTCCGCAACCGGCGGCAGTTCGCCCTCGCCATCGAGGAACGCATCCTGCACTTCACCTAGCAGGTCTTCAGGCAAGTCCAGAGCCTGCTCCAGGGACAACTGCTGCTTGCCGATCGCTTCGGCGAGCATGGTGTAGACGTTCTTTTCCGAGCATTGCAATTGCCCGGCGATCTGCGCAGGCGTCATGCCGGCACGAGCCAGGCTGATCAGTTCGTGACGCACATCGGCGACCACCCGCGGTGCCTCAGCCGCCCCGCCCAATACTTCAAGAAACGCTTCGCCGTAACGCTCCAGCTTGCGTGCCCCCACGCCGCTGACCTTGGCCATCTGCGCCATCGTCTCTGGCTTGCTGCGCAGCATTTCCAGCAGGGTCGAATCGGGGAAGATCACATAAGGCGGAACCGCGTGCTCTTCGGCCAGCTTGCGGCGCAAGGCACGCAGGGCTTCCCACTGCTCGCGCTCTTCGCCACGCACCAACTGGCTGGCCGGGCTGCCGGAACTGCTCTTGGAAGTGGTCTGCGGTTTCAGGTCGCGACGCAACTCCAGGGTGACTTCGCCGCGCAGCAGCGGGCGACAGCTGTCGCTCAGGCGCAGGCCGCCGTAGCCTTCCAGGTCGATATCCGCCAGACCGCGCGCCACCAGTTGCCGGAACAATGAACGCCATTCACCTTCGGAGCGGGCCTTGCCGACGCCGAATACCGAAAGATGCTGATGGCCGAAACTCTCGACCTTGTCGTTGGACTTGCCCAGCAGAACGTCCACCAGATGCCCCACGCCATAGCGCTGCCCGGTGCGGAAGATCGCCGACAAGGCCTGACGCGCAGGCTCGGTGGCATCCCAGGTCTGCACGCCGTCGACACAGTTGTCGCAGTGGCCGCACGGGTTGGGCATGTCTTCGTCGAAATAGGCCAGCAGGGTCTGGCGACGGCAACGGGTTTCCTCACACAACGCCAGCATGGCGTCGAGCTTGTGATGCTCAAGACGCTTGTGGCGCTCGTCGCCTTCGGAGTTCTGCAGCATCTGCTTGAGCATCAGCACGTCTTGCAGACCGTAGGCCATCCAGGCATCGGCGGGCAGACCGTCGCGGCCGGCACGCCCGGTTTCCTGGTAGTACGCCTCAAGCGACTTGGGCAGATCCATGTGCGCGACAAAGCGTACGTTGGGCTTGTCGATGCCCATGCCGAAAGCAATGGTGGCAACCATGATCAGCCCTTCCTCATTAAGGAAGCGCTTCTGGTTATGGGCACGGGTTTCGGCGGGCAGGCCGGCATGGTACGGCAGCGCCGGATAACCGTTGTCGCTGAGGAAAACCGCCACTTCGTCGACTTTCTTGCGCGACAGGCAGTAAACGATACCGGCATCGCTGCGTCGCTCGGAGAGAAACGCCAGCAACTGCTTGCGTGGCTGCTCCTTGGGCACGATGCGGTAGAAAATGTTCGGCCGGTCAAAGCTCGACAGAAAACGCTCGGCGTTCTGCAAATGCAGCCGGGTAACGATCTCTTCCCGGGTCCGCTTGTCGGCGGTGGCGGTCAGGGCGATGCGCGGCACATCCGGGAACATTTCGGCCAGTTGCCCCAGTTGCAGGTATTCCGGCCGGAAATCGTGCCCCCACTGCGAAACGCAGTGCGCCTCGTCGATGGCGAACAGGGCAATCTGCAGATTCTGCAAAAAGGCCAGCATGCGCGGCTGCACCAGGCGCTCCGGCGCAAGGTAGAGCATCTTGACCTCGCCCAGACGAATCCGGTTGGCCAGGTCGCGCTGCTGCTCGGCACTCAGGGTCGAGTTCAGCGAAGCGGCTGAAACGCCCAGCTCGTCCAGGGTCGCTACCTGATCTTCCATCAGTGCGATCAGCGGAGAAACCACCACGCACAAGCCATCGCGCAACAGGCCCGGGACCTGGAAGCACAAGGATTTACCGCCACCGGTGGGCATCAGCACCAATGCATCGCCACCGCTGGCTACGCGCTCAATAATGGCACCCTGGCGACCACGAAAACTGTCGTAGCCGAAGATGTCTTTAAGTACGCGTTGTGCCTGTTCAAGCATAAAAACCCCGGATTGTCCTGCTGCACTGCAAAGCCCGGCAGTATACCCGAGCGATCAAAGGCAAAGGATGACCGGGACATGAGTGGTCAAAATTAACTGTGATCGACCTCTGCGCTGGCGCCACGAGCGCTCAGGGCCTAGAATTCAGCATTGTTTTCTTTCCAAGGTAGTCCGTCCATGTCCTTCGCTGAGCAACTAACCCGCCTGCAAGTCTTCCTCGATGCAGATGAACTGCACGAAGAAGCGCTGGACTACGTGGCCGCTCATGGCTTTCTGACTGCCATTTCCATCTGTTCCGAGCAGGTTCCGGAGCGTGAATGGATCGATGCGCTGTTCTCCGAGCCGCCACATTACGCCAGCGAAGAACAGCGCGCCGAGATCGAAACCACCCTGAGCCTGTTGCAGGCGCACATCGCCCGCCAACTGGCCTCCGACGAAGAATTCGAGCTGCCGTGCGATCTGGATCTGGGCGACGAGCCGGACGATTCCGACCTGCGCGGCTGGTGCATCGGCTTCATGGAAGGCGTGTTCCTGCGTGAAAACGCCTGGTTCGAGAGCGCCGAGGAAGAAGTCAGCGAAATGCTCTTGCCGATCATGGTCGGTTCGGGCCTGTTCGATGAGCAGCCGGAATTCTCCGACATCGCTTCGGATGCCAATCTGATGGACGACATGATCGTACAGATCCCTGAAGCCCTCACCGCCCTGTACCTGCTGTGCCAGGCACCGGACGAAAAACCGGCGATCCTCAAGCCTCGTCACCACTGAGTCGGCGCCTATGGCGCAAGACCTGCCACGCACCAGCCGTCACCGGTTGGTGCGCTATCTACTGGTGGCTGTCGGCTGGACAAGCGTAGCGCTGGGCGTGATCGGGATTTTCCTGCCGGTATTGCCCACCACGCCATTTCTGCTGCTGGCCGCTGCCTGCTTCGCGCGCAGCTCTCCCCGTTTCTACCGCTGGCTGGTCAATCACAAGCAACTCGGCCCGTGGATTCGCGACTATCTGGCTGGCAACGGCATTCCCCTCAAGGGCAAGGTCTACGCCATTGCCCTGATGTGGGCCAGCATCGGTCTGTCCTGCTACCTGGTGCCGCTGCCCTGGGCACGCGGTTTCATGCTGGCCAGTGCAGTGCTGGTGACGATTTACATTCTGCGCCAGAAAACCCTGCACAAGCCTTGAGCTTCAGACCGTATCGACCTTCAGGGAATGATCGCCCAGCATGCCGTTGATGATCGATGCGCTGTCTGCACCACTGGCGACCCAGCCGCCCGCCCCTGCTGTTACGCCGTAATGCCCGGCCAGATCGATGCCCTGCAGATCGATGATCTGGCTTGGCGCAGTGCCGCTGGCGCCCACTTCAATACTCGATACCAGATTCACGCCACTGCCCGACACCTTGAAATGCAGCAAATCGTCCAGCGATTCGCCCCGCACACCTGCGCCCTGCAACAGCTGCGACAGGTCGAGCGTATCGGCGCCAAAGGTGAAATCGACGACGCGGTCATGGCCGCTGTCATTGGCCAGCCACATGAAGGTGTCATTACCGGCACCGCCGATCAGCGTGTCATTGCCCGCGCCACCAATCAGCAAATCGTTGCCGTCGCCGCCATACAGGCAGTCATTGCCGCCAGCGGCCAGCAACACATCATCATCGTCGGTGCCGATCAGCGAATGGCCTTGCTGATAACTGATACTGACCGCCGCTGAATCGCTGCTGCCATGGCCATCGGTGGCGGTGTAACTCCCCTGATAAACCGGGGTGTTATCCACGGCGCTGTAGTCGATGGACAGGCCTATCTGATAATCGAGCCCTACATTACAGACGCCCGGATCGGGCTGATGGATGAGGATCAGGCGATAGACATTGTCTTCAGTGGCGGTGATGGTGTTGTTGGCGCCCAGCGGCTGAAATTCACCGTTGTCCATTTTCCAGGCCAGCCCCACCTGATCGGACAGATAGCGGGTGTCGACAGTCAGGGTTTCACCGGCCTTGAGCTCGATATTGAAAAGGTCCTGATGGTTGTAGGTGTCGACCTGCCAGGCGCCCAGATAGCCATTGAGCAGCACCATCGCGGTCACCGCACTGTTGCTGTAGAAATCGCTGCGCGACAGATCCCTGACCTGATTCTCGACCCTGTCGCGAGTACCGCCGAATTCGATGGTGCGCGGCATACAGGCACTGAAATCCGCGCCGGGCGCACTCCAGTCGGTATGAAAAACCGTTGGCGTGGCGCTCAGCGGGCTGCCATCGGGCGAACGGTCATTGGCCAGCAATACGGCGCCGGGCACTTCGATGCAGGGAGCCAGGATATTGGTGATGATGTGGTCGGCCACCGCCTCAGGCGGTTGCGGCAGCGGAACATGAATCAGCAGATCCGCACCGGCCAGATCGCCATCGTTATCGCTGAGCACAAAACCGATGTGTTCGGTCATTGAAGTGGCACTGCTGCCCGGCGTATAGCTGAAGGCGCCACTGCTCATATCGACCAGCAAGGTTGCGCCGCTGCTGCTGGCCAGCGTGAGTTGCTGGGTCAGCGGATCGAAACAGACCAGCGTGGAGCCGCCGCAACCACTGTCATCCACGACCCGGATTCCACTGGCGTCATGGATATAGGTCACGCCTTCCAGGGTGATGGATTTGACGAAGCCGCCATCCGCACCGAACGTACCGCCCGCCAGCAGGCTGCCACTGGCCACCCGCGGCTGCGCAACGTCGCAGGGCGACGGCGGGCAGGTCTCGGGAGGCATCACCCATTCGATATCGGCAGCCAGAGGCACATCGTCGATGATGGTAATGTCCAGACTGGCCGAGCCCGAGTCACCATCCCGGTCAGTGGCGATCACATCGATCTGCTCCCCGAGACTATTATTCCCCTCGCCGTCGGGATGTTGCTGCGGGTTGAGCAAGGTGTAGCTGTAGCTGACCTCGCCGCTTGAAGGGTCATAGCCGGTAATGCTCAAGCTGTTACCCAGCGCGGTGAGTGCCGACAGCGGAAAGCCCAGTACCACACCGGCGACCACCACCTCGATACCGCCGACCGTCAGGGTTTGCAGGCCGTCAGGCGCGCTGACCGTGAACGTGCCGGACTGGGTCAACTTGCCCGGATCGGGTTGCGAACCACCACACAGATTGGCTTCATTGAGCGTCACTCCGCTGCACGACACGCTGACGCAATGATCCACGGGCGGCTCAACTGGAGGTTCGATCGGAGGTTCCACCGGGGGCTCGACCGGAGGATCGATGGGCGGCTCGACAACCGGAGGGTCAATGACTGGTGGATCGGTAACAGGCGGCTGCACCACCGGCGGTATCACCGCGATGGGTGGATCGCTGGTAACGCCGCGCCAGAACTCGGCCTGGCCTTCCGGAAACAACGGGTTCATGGTCAGCCCCTGAGTCGGAAAGCCCGTTACCGGCGTCACTTGCGCACCGGTTTCACTCAGAATCACCGCGCTATGGCCGCCGCCATCAGCGCTGGGCGGTGTTTCATCAGGCTGCAGCGGCTCATTATCCAGCCCTGTGACCTGCTCGACCTCCGCCAGCATGCCCAGGGTCGGGGTCAGCGGATCAAGTGTTTCGACATGCGCGGCCTGGCCGCTCAGGATCGACTCATCCAGCATCAGTCGGCTGTCGCGGCCCAGGGTCAACTCTCCCCCGCCATCGAGCCGGACCGACACTGCGCCTGTTGCACCGGTCTGTAGCCGCTCGCCGGCAAACACCCGGTCACCTTCCATCAGCACCCGCTGAGTACCGCTGCTCGACACTGCTACAACATCGCCTGCCGCTTGTCGTACCGTACCGATCACCCTGGCCATATTCATTCCCTTTTTCGTAATGATCGAACCCCAGAACTCCGGGTTTCGTCCTGAACCGGCTCACCCGCGCAACACCTGAGGTGGCGACAATCTTTTTCGCGACAAAATATCGTCGCCTTATCAACAGGCTGTTTTTGCTGTCATTTATGGGGACTCACATCCCGACATAATTCCGACCAAATCCAACAATTCCTGAAAATAGCCTCTCAACCAGCTGAATTTTCAGGACGACAAAAAACAACCATCGTCTGAATTCCAAAAAGCGCATAAGTTTTTTTCGGCATAAGCCATATGAAAAAAACGTCTGAGCTGTCCCGAAAGTTGTTCTTAGCTGTGTTGTTACAAGCCTGACACGGCTGACAGCACGAAAATGTCATTTTCTTGACCAAAGAACATTTTTATCCAGGGAGAGGTACTCATGCGCGATTTGACACCGCTTTACGGCGCGGTTGTGCTTGCGGTGGCCTGTGCACAAGCGCAAGCCATTACATTGACCGAAGCGATCCAGAACACCCTCGATCATCACCCGGAAATCCAGGCCAGCAAGAACGAAAGGCTGTCAGCCGGTGAAGAACTGAACGTCGCCAAAGGCGGCTACCTGCCGACAGTCGATCTGGTTGCTGCCTATGGTCGACAGAAGACCGACAGCCCCAGCACCCGCGCCCTTTACGGTCATAATTCGCAGATCCTGAATTACACCCAGTCCGAACTGCGCCTGCGCCAGTTGCTGTTCGACGGTTTCAATACCCCTAACGAAGTGGGTCGCACCAAAGCGGTGGTCAACTCCCGCGCCTACTATGTGCAAGGCACGTCCCAGAGCCTGGCCCTGCGCGCCATCGAGGTGTACCTGGAAGTGCTCAAGCGCCGCGAATTGCTGACCCTGGCCCGTAACAACCTGCAGGCGCATCTGCGCATCAATGACCAGATCACCCTGCGCAGCGAACGTGGCGTGGGCAGCACTGCGGATCGCGACCAGTCGCTGGCGCGCCGAGCACTGGCGCAGAACAACTTCTATACCGCGCAAGTGGAACTGGCCGATGCCGAAGCCAGCTTTGCCAGCGCCGTGGGGCGTTTGCCGGACGAACTGGAAACGCCGCCATCGATCAGGGGCGAGGTGCCGTTGAGCCTGTCCGATGCCCAGCAGAGCATGCTGCTCAACAACCCTTATCTGAAATCGGCGCAGGCCGATGTGCAGGCCGCCGAGAAGCAATATGAAATTTCCAAGGCGCCGTTCTACCCGAGTTTCGATGCCGAACTGGCGGTAGGCGCCAACGACAATCTGCAAGGCGAGGAAGGCCACGACAAGGAATGGCGCGCCGCCGTGGTGATGAATTACAACCTGTTCAATGGCTATCGGGACAAGTCACGCCTGAACTCCAACGCCTACAAGACCGGCCAGGCGCTGGATATCCGCAACAACGCCCTGCGCATGCTTAACGAAAACATGTCGCTGGCCTGGAACGCGATGCACAACGCCCGCCAGCAGACGCCAATTGCCCGCGACTACGTGACCTCGACCACCCGGGTACGCGCCGCCTATCAGGACCAGTTTGGCCTTGGCCAACGCACCCTGCTCGACCTGCTGGACAGCGAAAACGAGCTGTACAACGCCAGCCGTCGCTACACCGAAATACGTTACACCGAAGAGCTGGCCATGTACCGGGTGCTGGCCAGTGAAGGCGAGTTGTTGCGCAAACAGCGCGTAGTGCTGCCCGCCGAAGCGGTCGCGCTCAACGAAGTAGACAACCAGGCCCGTCTGCCCTCTCTGAAGTAGATACCGTCTTGCCCCGTCGCGGGCAAGCCCCCTCCCACAAGGAATTGTGCACACCTGTGGGAGGGAGCTTGCTCGCGACAGCTTCATCACAGGCAACAAAATACACAGCGGAGCGAATTTATTCGCGAGACGACCGAACCTGCGGCGCAGCCATGTCGCCTGCAATGGCCCATTCGCCAATGAATTGGCTCCTACAACGTGCAACCACTCAGGAACCTGCCCGTGAATCGAATGGAACTGTCTGCTGCACTCGACCCTGTGGCGGATGACGACGACCCGCTGCTCGACGGCCTGCTGATCCTGTGCAACCTGCACGGCTGCAACACCAGCCGCGCCAGCCTGAGCGCCGGCTTGCCGCTGGACCGCCAGCGCCTGAGCAGTGCACTGCTGCCACGTGCCGCCGCCAATGCCGGATTGCAGGCACGCTGGCTGCGCCGCGAACTGAACGCCATCGACAGCCTGAACCTGCCGGTTCTGCTGCTGCTCGATAAACACAGCTGTGCGGTGCTGAGCCGTTGGGGTAGCGACGGGCGGGCGTTGATTCTGCCCTGTGAAAACGCAGGCGGCGAGCAATGGGTCAGCCGTGAAGAGCTGACCCGCCGCTATAGCGGCCAGGCCCTGTTTGCCCGTCCTGTACATGAACTGGAGCAAGTGCGCGCGCCTTTGCTACCGCGGGTAAAAACCTGGTTTCGCGACACCCTGCAACTGTCTCGCGGGCTCTACAGCGATGCCCTGCTCGCCAGCCTGTTGATCAACCTGCTGGGCTTGATGGTGCCGCTGTTCGTCATGCAGACCTACGACCGCGTGGTACCCAATCAGGCCACCGCAACCTTGTGGGTGCTGGCGATCGGGTTGCTGATAGGCACCCTGTTCGAGCTGGGTTTGCGGCTGATCCGCGCCCGCTTGCTGGATCAGGCCGGTAGCAAGACCGACCTGCTTCTCTCCGCAACCCTGTTTGAACGCATCGTCGGCATGCAACTGAAAAACCGTCCGGCGACAGTCGGTGGTTTTGCCCAGAGCATTCATGATTTTCAGGGGCTTCGGGAGTTTCTGACCGCCGTCACCCTGACCAGTCTGATTGACCTGCCGTTCGCCTTGCTGATGCTCGGCGTGATCGGTCTGCTGGGCGGCTGGCTGGTGCTGATTCCGCTGCTGGCCTTTCCGCTGACCATTGCCTTCGCCTGGACCATCCAGACCCTGCTGCGCGACACCGTAGAAAAAAGCCTGAGCCTTGGCGCCGCCCGCCAGGCCTTGCTGGTGGAAACCCTCGGCGGCCTGGAAACCCTCAAGGCCTGCAACGCCGAAGGTGAGCGCCAGCACCAATGGGAAAGCACCCACGGCGCCCTCACCCGCCTCGACAACCACGCCCGGCAACTGGCCGCACTGGCCAGCAACAGCACCCTGTTCATCCAGCAGTTCTGCGGCATGGCGACCATCGTCGCCGGGGTCTACAGCATCATCGCCGGCAACCTCAGCGTCGGCGCGCTGGTGGCGACCTACATGCTGGGCAGCCGCGTCCTTGCACCGCTCGGACAGATCGCCGGGCTGATCACCCGCTATCAACAAGCGCAACTGACCATGAAAAGCACCGACACGCTGATGGCCCTGCCTCAGGAACGCGACACCAGCCAGCGACCGCTGGAGTGCCCGTCGCTCAAGGGCGCAGTGAATGTCAGCAATGTCAGCTTTGCCTACGACCCACGCCATACATCGGCGCTTGACGGCATCAGCTTCAACGTCCAGGCGGGCGAACGGATCGGCATCATTGGCCGTAGCGGCTCGGGCAAAAGCACCCTGGCACGGCTGTTGATGGGCTTTCACACACCCGATCAGGGCCAGTTATTGCTGGACAACCTCGACCTGCGACAACTGGAAATCAGCGCCCTGCGCCAACAGATGGGCTACGTCGCCCATGACTTGCCGCTGCTGGCCGGCAGCCTGCGCGACAACCTGACCCTCGGCGCCCGGCACATCAGCGACTCGCGGATGCTCGAAGTCGCGCGCCTGACCGGTGCCGATGAACTGGCCCTCAGGCATCCGCGAGGCTTTGATCGACCGGTGGGCGAGCGTGGCCAACTGTTGTCCGGCGGCCAGCGTCAGGCGGTGCTGCTGGCCCGGGCGTTACTACGCGATCCGCCCATCATGCTGCTGGACGAACCCACCAGCCACATGGACAACGCCAGCGAAGAACGCCTGCGCCAACACCTGCAGCAACTGATGCCCGGCAAGACCCTGCTGCTGGTCACTCATCGCCTGTCGATGCTGAGTCTGGTTGATCGTCTGCTGGTTCTGGACAACGGCAAGCTGGTAGCAGATGGCCCGAAAGCCGTCGTGATCGAAGCGCTGCGCAAGGGCCAGATCGGCCCGGCACCGATTTAAGGAGCACCACCATGTCAGTCACCTACGGACTGCAGCGCCGCCTGAAACCCGATACCGGGTTCATGAATGAACGTAACAGCGCCATGGCCCAGGACTCGCCACGGCCCATGCGCATCACCATCTGGGTCGCGGCAACGCTGATCCTGACCGGCTTGATCTGGGCCAGGTATGCCGTACTGCAGGAAGTCACCACCGGCGAAGGCAAGGCCATTCCGTCGAGCAAGGTCCAGGTGATCCAGAACCTGGAAGGCGGCATCGTCACCGAGATTTTCGTGCGCGAAGGCCAGGTGGTGAACAAGGGCGATACCCTGCTGCGCCTGGACGACACCCGTTTTCTGTCCAACAAGGGTGAAAGCGAAGTAGACCGCCTGACCCTCACCGCCCAGGTCGAACGCCTGGCCGCCGAAGCCGAAGGCCGGCCTCTGCGCTTGCCAGCAGAAGTGCTCGACAAGGCGCCACAGGTGGCTGTCGATGAGCGAGCCCTGCATGAATCCCGGCAACGGCGTCTGGACGGAGAACAACGCACCCTCAACGAACAGTTGCGGCAGAAAACCCAGGAACTGGCCGAGTTTCGCTCCAAGCTGGAACAGTTCCGCAGCAGCCTGGCGCTGGTGCAGCAAGAACTGGACATGTCCCTGCCGCTGGTGGGTTCAGGCGCCGTTTCCCCGGTGGAAATTCTGCGCCTGAAACGCAACGCCGTGGAAATGCGCGGCTCGATGAACGCCAACACTCTGGCCATTCCAAGAGCCGAAGCCGCCATCAACGAAATCAAAAGCCGCGTCCAGGAATCGGAACTGGCCTTTCGCAGCGAAGCCTCCCGCGAACTCAACGAAAAACGCACCGACCTGGCCAGGATCAGCGCCAACCGTATCGCCATCGACGACCGCATGAGCCGCACCACCGTAGTCTCGCCAGTGCGCGGCATCGTCAAGACCCTCAAGATCAACACCATCGGCGGCGTCGTCCAGCCCGGCAGCGACCTGCTGGAAATCGTGCCACTGGAAGACAACCTGCTGATCGAAGCCCGCGTCCGCCCACAGGACGTCGCTTTCCTGCATCCGGGGCAGAAAGCTATGGTCAAGTTCAGTGCGTATGACTACACGATTTATGGCGGGTTGCCGGCAAAGCTGGAGGTGATCGGGGCGGATACGGTGACGGATGACAAGGGGAATAGTTTTTATCTGATTCAGGTCAGGACCGACAGGAATCATCTGGGTGGGGATGAAAAGCCGATGATGATTATTCCCGGGATGGTGGCGACGGTGGATATTATTACCGGGGAGAAGAGCGTGATGGATTATTTGTTGGAGCCGGTTTTGAAGGCGCGGGGGGAGGCGTTGAGGGAGAGGTAGGGTCATTAATTTGCAAACAAATCGAGTCTGCCTGTTTTTAAACAGTGGGCAGATTCAACTCTTTTCAGTCTTCGATGCAGTAATCTGTAGTGGTCAACTTTTT
>NZ_RBRE01000052.1 GCF_003700275.1 Pseudomonas cichorii
GACCGTTCCTCGCCTGTTTTTGCCTTGCCTGACCTTCGCTCGCCGATTTTTCGTACAAAGCCTAAGGCAGATACCTTCGTCATCGGGTAAAGCAGAACGGGCCTGACTTTCCGTTCGGGGCTCGTTGGCGCGTGAGGGCTTTTCCGGGCTCTCTGCCGGGCTTCATCTAACTACTCTGATAAAACAGCTTCTTGCTTATAAGTTCTGTGTTGAATTTGTTTGTAGGAGTTTTCTTCTTATTTGTGTGGAAAGTTAGTTCCTGCTTATAGTCCTGTTGCGCTGTTTTTGAGCAGCGCCCGATATTCAGGCATGTTTATCATGTGATGTTGCATTTTATTGTTTTGTTCTTGATTTTTGGCGCATCTGTCAAGGCTTGAAGATAAGCCTTTCGACGCTGAATATGCCACCTCTTCAATCATTCGATGCCAGGCTCCGGCGCTCTTTAAGTGTGCTCGCCAGTCAGGCCTTGCTCGTAGAAAAGGTGGCTGTATGTTTTTCCCTGAAATCATTCATCACGGTGCAACGCAATATGTAACCGGCTCTTGTCATCAGTTATGTATGGATGCTGCCAATAGTCTGTTGATTGATTGTGGGGCGTTGCAAGCGAGTGAGCCTGGAGCGAAGGACGGAACGTTCGATTTCTCGCCGGCCGATATCAAGGCCCTGATCGTTACTCACGTACACTTTGACCATGTTGGACGAATTCCCCAATTGCTGGCTTCCGGCTATCGGGGGCCAATATTGTGCAGTGAGCCTTCTGCTCATCTGTTGCCGCTGGTCATGGAGGATCTTCTCAAGTTCGAGTTTCACCATGACCGCAAGCAGATTGAGCGCTATCTGGCGGCGATCGAAAAGCGCGTGATTGCCTTGCCCTTCGACCACTGGTTTGATCTGGTCAACACTGACACGCTGGTCTGCAAGGTTCGCCTGCAGCGCGCCGGACATATCCTGGGCTCTGCCTATGTCGAATGCGATCTTCGCTATCCGCTGGACGGGCGTACCCAGCGTGTGGTGTTTTCCGGCGATCTGGGTGCTGATCATGCACCGATGCTTCCCGCACCGAAATCGCCTGAGCGGGCAGACATCTGGTGCTTGAAAGCACCTATGGCGACCGTCTTCATGAGGACCGTGCCACGCGGCAGTCACGCCTTGAGCAGGTTATCGATCAGGCGCTGGAGGATCATGGCACGGTCTTGCTGCCCGCGTTCAGCATCGGGCGCACTCAGGAGTTGCTGTACGAACTGGAGGATATCCTGCGCCGCAAAAGCCTGTCGGGCAGGACTGTCGATACTGCCGATCAGTCTGCGTTAGCGATGGATTGGCCGCAGTTACCGATCATTCTCGATTCTCCTCTGGCCAGCCGCTTCACCAGGGTTTATCAGGAGTTCGAGGATTATTGGGATGAGGATGCGCAACAGCGCCTGAACAGCGGCAGACGACCGCTGGGGTTCTCTCAACTGATTACCATCGACAGTCATGCCCAGCATCTGCAGACGGTCAATTATCTGGCCAGTACTGCCCGGCCAGCCATCGTCATCGCTGGCAATGGCATGTGTGCGGGCGGACGAATCGTCAATTATCTGAAAGCCATGCTGGGTGATAAACGGCATAACGTGGTTTTCGTGGGTTATCAGGCCAAGGGCACGCCAGGTGCTGCGATCCAGAAGCATGGTCCGGTTGGCGGGTATGTCGAGCTTGATCGTGAGCGATTCGATATTCGTGCCGGTGTCTCTACCGTGGCCGGCTATTCCGCTCATGCGGATCAGCAAGGGCTGGTCGGATTTGTCACAGGCATGGCCGAGTGGCCGGGGCAGGTAAGGCTGGTGCACGGTGAGTCGAGTGCCAGGAAGGCGTTGGGTAATGTTTTAAATCGTAAGTATTCGCTGGCAAATCGACGTCTGGAGTTACTTGTGCCCTGAACCAGTTGCCCACTGCAGGAGGTGGGCAACTGGTCGCATATTTCGGTTGATAAGTGGACCGCTATACGTAATATTCGCGCGCCTTATCGGGTGGTCACATGCATGACATGACCGTTCGTATGGCTGTAATGGTCGGTAAAAGGGTTTTTCCCAAGGACTTCGTGATTCTTTGCAGGTCGATATTTTCAAAACCTGTACGATGCTCAAGTGGCCGCCATCGCTGAGGGTGGATGACACGATGAAATAAACAGGGCTGTATTTTCTGGAACGCAAAAAATGGTTGAGTGGTTGTCGGTAATCGCTGTAGCGCTTTTATCCCTGGTATTGACCGCAGTGCTTCGCAGGTATGCCCTGTCCCGAAGCCTGATGGATGTTCCCAATGCGCGTAGTTCCCACACTATTCCAACACCGCGTGGTGGTGGAGTTGCCATAGTCGTGGCGTTTCTGCTTTCCATACTGCTGTTGGCATGGGATGACCGGGTTCCGTCTGCAGCCCTGATTGCCATCGGTGGGGCGGGTGGTCTGGTGGCCTTGATTGGCTTCATGGACGATCACGGGCACATTGCTGCCCGCTGGCGTTTGCTCGGCCATTTCGCTGCGGCGGCCTGGGCGCTTGTGTGGCTGGGAGGATTGGCACCGCTCAATTTCTTTGGTTTCAGCGTCGATCTGGGAATCATCGGCCAGGTGCTTGCCGCTTTTTACCTGGTCTGGATGCTGAACCTCTATAACTTCATGGACGGCATCGATGGCATCGCCAGTGTCGAGGCCGTAACGGTCTGCGGCGGCATCAGCCTCATTTATGTGCTGGGTGGTTTCGGCGATCTGCTCTGGGGGCCTGCGCTGCTGGCCGCTGCGGTCATTGGCTTTCTCTACTGGAATTTCCCGCCAGCACGGATATTCATGGGCGATGCGGGCAGCGGGTTTCTGGGAATCGCGCTGGGTATGCTTTCTGTTCAGGCTGCATGGGCTTCATCTCAGCTATTCTGGGCATGGTTGATCCTGCTGGGGGTTTTCATCGTCGATGCCACCGTGACGCTTGCTCGCCGTTTGCTGCGTGGAGACAAGGTGTACGAGGCTCATCGCAGCCATGCCTATCAGTTTGCATCGCGCCGCTATGGCAAGCACCTTCCGGTGACCCTGGCCGTGGGTATTATCAATATCTGCTGGTTGCTGCCTGTGGCCTTGTGGGTGTCGGTATTGGGTGGCGATGGTGTGACGGGCGTGCTGATTGCCTATGTGCCGCTGGTCATCTTGGCTCTCAGGTTCGATGCGGGCCGCCTGGAATCCAATTAAGTTAAGTTTTCGCGGTTTTTCATATAAATTGATTCTTTGTATGTCTGCATTGGCTTCGGGTATTGAGTGTAACGCTCCATAGAGAACGAGGAGAGTGATGAGGGCATGAACAGATTGCGAATTTTTCTGCTGGCCTTGCCGCGGCGGAAAAAGCGAATGGTTCAAGTCGCTGCTGACCTCGTTCTGGTCTGGTTTGCACTGTGGATGGCATTTGTCGTTCGCCTTGGGATCGAAGATCTGGTCAACCCGCTGGAAAAGCACACCTGGCTTTTCGTCAGTGCTCCGCTCGTAGCCATCCCGCTGTTTATCCGCTTCGGCATGTACCGCGCCGTGATGCGTTACTTCGGCAATGATGCGCTGATCGCCATCATCAAGGCCGTCACGCTGTCTGCGATCATTCTGGGCGGCGTGGTCTATCTCTACAGCAATCACAAGCAGGTTGTGCCCCGTTCGATCATGTTCAACTACTGGTGGTTGAGCATGGTCATGATCGGTGGCCTGCGTCTGGCTATGCGGCAGTACTTTCTCGGCGACTGGTTTGTCGCTGCCCAGCACGTGCCTTTCGCCAATCGCGATGATGGTCTGCCAAAGGTCGCCATCTATGGCGCGGGTGCCGCCGGCAATCAGCTTGTGGCAGCCTTGCGAATGGGCAGGCATATGCGTCCGGTTGCCTTTATCGATGACGACGAATCAATTTCCAATCGAGTAATTTCCGGACTACAGGTCTACAAGCCCAAGCATATTCAACGCATGATCGAAGTCACCGGAGCCCAGGAAATCCTGTTGGCTATTCCGTCTTCGTCGCGCGGCCGTCGCCGGGAAATCCTCGGCTTTCTGGAAGGTTTCCCCCTGCACGTGCGCAGTGTTCCAGGTTTCATGGACCTGGCTTCGGGGCGGGTCAAGGTCGATGATCTGCAAGAGGTCGACATTGCCGACCTGCTGGGGCGCGACTCGGTTCCTGCCAGGGCCAATCTGCTTGAGCGCTGTATCAAGGGGCAAACGGTACTGGTAACGGGGGCCGGTGGCTCGATCGGCTCGGAGTTGTGCCGGCAGATCCTCGAGCTGGAACCGACCAAGCTGTTGCTGCTCGACCACAGCGAATTCAATCTTTACTCCATATTGTCCGAGCTTGAGCAGCGGGTCATGCGTGAATCCCTGCGGGTCAGGCTGCTGCCAATCCTGGGGTCTGTGCGTGACCATCCCAAGCTGCTGGATATCATGAAGACCTGGAAGGTCGATACGGTCTATCACGCCGCCGCCTACAAACATGTGCCGATGGTCGAGCACAATATTGCAGAAGGGGTTGCCAATAACGTCATCGGCACCCTCAACACTGCACAGGCTGCGTTGCAGGCCGGGGTTTCCAACTTCGTCCTGATCTCTACCGACAAGGCGGTCAGGCCGACCAACGTCATGGGCAGCACCAAGCGGCTGGCCGAGTTGATTCTGCAGGCGCTGAGCCAGGAAACCGCGCCGGTGATCTTTGGTGACGGGGCCAATGTCCATCAGGTCAACAAGACCCGTTTCGTCATGGTTCGCTTCGGCAATGTACTGGGCTCTTCAGGGTCGGTGATTCCGCTGTTCCACAAGCAGATCCAGTCCGGCGGGCCGCTGACGGTGACTCATCCGAAGATCACCCGCTACTTCATGACCATTCCCGAGGCGGCGCAACTGGTCATCCAGGCCGGCTCGATGGGGCAGGGCGGCGATGTCTTTGTCCTGGACATGGGCGAGCCCGTGAGGATTGTCGAGCTGGCCGAAAAGATGATTCATCTGTCAGGCCTGAGCATTCGTTCGCAGAAGAACCCTCAAGGCGATATTTCCATCGAGTTCACGGGTTTGCGCCCGGGTGAAAAGCTTTACGAAGAATTACTCATCGGTGAAAACGTCGTGGCTACCGAACACCCGATGATCATGAGCGCCAACGAAGATCATCTGCAGTGGGAAGTGCTCAAGGGGCGGTTGAAAACCTTGCTCGATGCCGTCGATAAAGATGACTACAACCGGGTTCGCCAGTTATTGCGTGAAACGGTCAGTGGTTATGCGCCCGAAGGGGAGATTGTTGACTGGATATATCAGGAGCGCCGCCGCGAGCCCGATTGCAAGTAAGGGAAGTTTCGCTAATATTTGGAATATATATTGGCTGAATTAAAGTGTTGCATGATTTTTAATCTTTGGCGGGACACAAGTCGATACTTTCTACTTCATTGACACTGATAACGATTGGTCTAGATTGCGAAGGCGACATTTGGAATGTTGCCTTTTAATCACTATGGAGCGTTATCTATGCGAACCGATCTTTTTTCCTCGTTACTCTTTGCCCTGCTGACCAGTGTCTCGGTTGCCGTCACTGCAGCACCTGCACCCGCTGGGCAAACGATGACTGAAACAATGGCCCCGCATGCTGTTGCGCCGGAGCAGAAAGTCGACACCGTCAATATCAACAAGGCCGATGCAGACACACTTCAGAAGGCTCTTGCAGGGATCGGCAAGAACAAGGCCAATGCGATAGTTGCTTATCGCGAGGCCAATGGCGAGTTTGCATCGGTCTACGAACTGATTGAGGTCAAAGGGATCGGCAAGGCCATTCTCGACAAGAATCGCGACAAGTTGTCGGTTGAATAACATTGCCATGAAAGTCTGACCCGCAGTCGGGCTTTCATTCAATGTTCAGTAACGCAACAGATGCTCTTGCAGGTCCAGCATTCCGGGCCTGCATGCTCAACTGACCTGTTTTATTTCCAGCTGGAGTCTTTGGCGCGCAGTACTGAGAATCTGCTCCGACAGCTCGGCGCTATGAGTGCTGCGCGACAGTACCAGCGCTCCAACCAGTGTCGAAAGCATGGAAAGGCTTCTTTCCTGGGTATTTTCTCCAGGTAGCGCTTTTGCAATCAACGCATGCAAATGCAGGATGATTTCATCGGTCGTCATGCTGGGCTGACCACGCTGGCCCAGTTCGGCGCACATGTTTGGCAATGGGCAGCCGGACTCGGGTGAGTCGCGATGGTCGGTTGAGAGATACGAGTCGATGAGGCCCGGCATCGATTCTTCCATGGAGAATATCTTGCCGGTGAGCTCTTTGACTTCGTCCAGAGTGCTCAGCAGGGCCTGCTCTACAAGGTCATCCTTGGATTTGAAGTGGGCGTAGAAACCGCCATGTGTCAGGCCCAGCGCTTTCATTAGCGGCTGCAGACCGGTTGCACCAATGCCATCACGACGAAAGCGCGCAGACGCTTCCTTGATGATGCGCTGATGGGTTTGGGCTTTATGATCCAGGGCATATCGCATGTGATGAGCCTCCCGACTATGGCCCGCAAAGTGTTACGGAGTATTTTCACATGAATAGATTAATCGATGCAGCGACGATTTCTTAAATCGCATTTGCAGCATACTGGCATTCGACACATCTAGTAATGCTATTTTCGTGATGGATCCATGCTACTTGATTTCGGTGGGCGGCTGACACTGCCAGTCGGCATATGCCAAGCGGCATATAAAGGAAGGGGCTTACAGCACAAGGCGGGTGGTCCTGCGCAGGAGGGGGAGATTACAGCGTGTGGCGCGAGACTTTACGGCAGTGGACCAACGCATCGCGAATCATGAAATTGACCACACTCGGCGATACACCAAGGTTACAGGCGATTTCTTTTTGTGACACGCCATGCAGGCGGTACATCTCGAAGGCATATCGAGTCTGGCTGGGCAATTGCGCCAGGGCTTCGCTGAGGTGCTCACGTGTTGCGAGGTTTACGGGTGAGGAATCGGTTGAGGAATCGGGTGATGCGTCCTGCACGACATCTTCTGCGCGAGGAGTACAACCGGCCAGACGGGCGCCAACCCTGGCGCGGATCGGCCGGTTTATGGCGAAGGCCTGCAGCAGAGAAGTGCCACAGCTTCGTAGGGTTAGTCGTTGCGGCATGCAAATCACCTGACAGTAGAGGTTTTCAGGGAGGCCCCGACATATCGCGCAACAAATTAAGTTGGATGATAATCATTGTCAATTGTAGGCGGTAACTAATTTCATGCATCAGTGGCTCGTTCTTTCTAGGCGGGCCATGTGATCCGTGCTTGACCGATATCAAGGGCCTGATATCGGCGCAGGTCCAGAATGGCCGGGACTGTAGCGCTAGCCTCTGCGAGCGTGGATTTCGATGGAATGGATACAGGAACCCGCATGAACGTGTCTGTAAATACGCCTGAAGTACCGCCGGGCAAGGTCAGGATTCCCGTTGGTCTGGTGATTGGTGTGCTGGTGATGGTCGGGGTGCTGTGCTTGCCCATGCCCGCCGACTTGCCGGTTGCGGGCCATCGAATGCTGGCGATCCTGGCCTTTGCCGTGGTGGTATGGATTACCGAGGCCGTTTCCTACGAAGCCAGCGCCATCATGATCACCTCGCTGATTGCGTTTCTGGTCGGCCTGGCTCCCACCTTGCAGGATCCATCGGTGCTTTACGGGTCGTCCGCAGCGATCACCATGGCACTGACTGGCTTTTCCAATCCGGCACTGGCGCTGGTCACCGGGGCGCTGTTCCTGGCGGCGGCCATGACCCATACCGGGCTGGATCGGCGCATTGCTCTGGTGACCCTGTCACGGGTCGGCACCAGTACTCGCAGAATCATGATCGGTGCCATTGTCGTAACCATCCTGCTCAGCCTGGTGGTGCCCAGTGCGACGGCGCGCAGTGCCTGTGTGGTACCGATCATGATGGGCGTGATTGCGGCATTCGGAGTCGACAAGCGCTCGAATATCGCCGTGGCGATCATGATCATCGTGGCCCAGGGCACCAGCGTCTGGAACATCGGCATCCAGACCGCAGCCGCGCAGAACCTGCTGACAGCAGGTTTCATGGACAAGATGCTCGGGCAGCGGGTTTCCTGGATCGACTGGCTGATCGCCGGAGCTCCCTGGGCTCTGATCATGTCGGGTGTGCTGATTCTGCTGGTCCTCAAGCTTCTGCCACCGGAAAGCGACAGTATTCCCGGCGGCAAGGAAGCGGTTGCGAAATCGTTGGCCGAGATCGGTCCGATGACCGGGGCCCAGAAGCGCCTGCTGAGCGTTTCGGTGCTGCTGCTGATGTTCTGGTCGACCGAGGGCAAGCTGCACAGTTTCGATACCACCTCCACCACCTATGCAGGTTTGGTGATCCTGCTTCTGCCGCGCTGGGGCGTGATGACCTGGAAGGATGTGCAGTCACGCATTCCCTGGGGAACCGTGATTGTGTTCGGCGTCGGCATCAGCCTGGGGACAGCTTTGCTGACGACCCAGGCCGGTCAATGGCTGGGCGGCCAGGTAGTGGCGAGAACCGGGCTCGATCAGTTGGGTTCGTTGGGGATCTTCGCTGTTCTGGGGGCATTCCTGATTCTGATTCACTTGGGTTTTGCCAGCGCAACAGCCTTGACCTCGGCGTTATTGCCGATCCTGATTGCCGTGCTGCAAACCCTGCCGGGAGATTTCAATCGGCTAGGCATGACCATGCTGCTCGGCTTTGTGGTCAGCTACGGTTTTATCCTGCCGATCAACGCGCCGCAGAATATGGTCTGCCTGGGAACGGAAACCTTCAATGCCCGCCAGTTCGCCAGTGTCGGCATTCCCATGACCCTCATTGGTTATGTGTTAATGCTGGTGTTCGGCATGACCTACTGGAAGTGGCGGGGCTGGATGTAGTCCGGCATCGCCGGGTAAGGACGTGCTGTTCTTGCCCGGCCTGTAGCAGATATCCGGGACAACGTTGGCCTGTTTCGCACATCTTTGTGCATTTGCTCGCCACTATCCGACGTTCGGTCCGATAACTCTTTGATTTCCCTCCGTGATCCCTGACAATCGCGCCCCCCTGTTTCGGGTGGGATCTTGACTGCCAAGTTCGTATCCCCCACCCGATTTGAATAACCGGCCACGGAGACCAGACCGGATGAATGATCAGGCCAATGGCGTCGTAGAACGCCTGGATGCAGAACCCGCGAACATAGCTGCGTGGAATCGTCACGATACAACCTGGATGCTCGGTCTGTTCGGTACCGCTATCGGTGCCGGCACTCTGTTCCTGCCGATCAACGCTGGCATAGGTGGTTTCTGGCCACTGCTGGCGTTGGCGTTGCTGGCTTTTCCCATGACGTTTTATGCACACCGTGGTCTGACTCGTTTCGTGCTTTCCGGGCGCGACGGGGCCGACATCACTGAAGTGGTCGAAGAGCATTTCGGCAAGAGCGCCGGGGCCATGATCACGCTGCTGTATTTCTTCGCGATCTTCCCGATCCTGCTGATCTACAGCGTGGCGTTGACCAACACCGTGACCAGCTTTCTTGAGCATCAACTGCATGTGCAGGCCCCGCCGCGAGCGCTGCTGGCCTTTGTGCTGATCCTTGGCTTGCTGGCCGTGGTGCGTTGTGGCGAGCGATTGATCGTCAAGGCCATGAGTCTGATGGTCTATCCGTTCATCGTCGCGCTGGTGTTCCTGTCGGTGTACCTGATCCCGCACTGGACCGGCGGCATCCTGAGCACCGCGACCACTCTGCCTGAGCCCTCGGCATTCCTGCCTGCGCTGTGGCTGGCGATTCCGGTAATGGTGTTCTCCTTCAACCATACGCCGATCATTTCTGCCTTCGCCGTGGATCAGAAGCGCCTGTACGGCAAGAATGCCGATGTGCGCAGCTCGCAGATTCTGGCCCGTGCCCACGGTTTGATGGTGGTGATGGTGCTGTTCTTCGTGTTCAGTTGCGTGCTGACCCTGTCGCCTGCCCAACTGGCTGAAGCCAAGGCGCAGAACATCTCGATCCTTTCGTATCTGGCCAACCATTTCAGCAATCCGACCATCGCCTTCGTCGCACCGCTGATTGCTTTCGTGGCCATCGCCAAATCCTTCCTGGGTCACTACATCGGTGCCAGCGAAGGCTTGAAAGGCCTGATCGTGAAAACCGGCCGCCGTCCTGCACCGCGTACTCTGGACCGGGTAACTGCCGGGTTCATGCTGGTGGTGTGCTGGCTGGTTGCAACCCTCAACCCAAGCATCCTGGGCATGATCGAAACCCTCGGTGGTCCGGTGATCTCGGCATTGCTGTTCCTGATGCCGATGTACGCGATCCACAAGGTTCCTGCCATGCGCCAATACGCTGGCAAGCTGTCCAACATCTTCGTGGTCACCGCGGGTATCGTGGCGATTACCGCGCTGGTCTACTCGTTGCTGCAATAAGCCATTGTGCTTCCACAGAGTTCGTTCGGGCTCTGTGGAAGGCTCAGGCAGATCCCGTCTCCGCCAATTCTTCTCAGTTATTCCCGGCGCTGCATGTCCAGAATCATGCAGGTCGTGCTGGCCGTCGCGTACAAACGATCATCCACGTCATATAGGCGGCCTTCGGCCAGCGCTGTCGAGCGTCCCAGATGAATGACCTTGCCCTCGGCCCTCACTGGCCCGACCTTGTCGCTCAACGCCCGTACATAACTGACCCGCAAATCGAGGGTGGTATAGCCCTGGCCTTTCTTGAGTTCGGTGTGGATCGCGCAGCCCATGCATGAGTCCAGCAATGTCGCGGCATACCCGCCATGCACACTGCCCAGCGGGTTGTAGTGACGACTGTCGGGTGTGCCCTGAAAGATGAACAGTCCGGGTTGCCATTGCAGCGGGATAAAGTCCATCAGATCGCCAATCGGCGGGCAGGGGAGTTCGCCTCGTCCAATGCCTTCCAGAAAATCGAAAGGCTCCAGTGCCGCCACTTCTGCAAGACTGGTGGTACCTGGCGGGGCCAGACGAGTGCGCATGTACCTCTCTTCCTCGATCCATAAAGCCAGTTTTTCATCACGCGAGAGGTTTTGCATGGCGCTGTACTCCTGGACGACATAGGGATCATAAAAATTATGGTCATAATATTTATGTGATTGTCGATGCAAAGTAAAGCGCGAAAAAAGCGCAGGCATGCCGCTGCTGGAAGCAGCAGGAGAGAGGTGCAAGTGCTGGGAAGAGGGTGGTTTTTATAAAGTACGGGTGCACAGGGTCAGCATTGGGGCTTCACAGGATATGAATGCCCCAAGTGGCGGCTTGCGTGGCGGCCTGTTCAGTCAGGCTGCGTTATGAATGAACAGATGGTTTAGTCCACCGGCTCCGGGTACAGAGGTTTTGACAGCTGCATGATGCTCGCATAGTCATAAACATACTGGCGTCCTGCATGGCTGGTCGAGCGCAATTGATCGATCAGCAGCCGCTCTTTCTTGTTCAAGTATCTCAACGCCGGTTCTTCGCTGGACTTCAGGCGATCACGTTCATGGGCGTCAGGAAAGGCGATGACGTTCGTCATGAAAAATCTCCTTGATTTAGTCCTTGCTTGCTGCGGTGTAGTCCCTGTTTAACAAGGGTTTACATTACCCACAAAAAGTCTGTGCGGGAACCCTGAAAATGAAAGACGTGTCACACGGCATGAGTAACTTCAAAGGATTGACGGTGGCCATTGATGGTTATTTCAACCCTATCGCCTTCAAATTTGCCCAGTAGATTCTGGCCCAGCGGTGCGCGAGCGGTGATGACAGTAATGGGTTGATTGTCTGAATTGACCTTCAAACCGGCCGCATCCGGGCCAATGAACAGGTATTGCGATTGCTCGCCCTGATCTTCAAGGGCAACCAGATCGCCGGTCTGGATGCCGCGCGAGTCATCGAACGGCTTGAGACTCCAACCCTGGTAAAGCGCCAGTGCCTGGCGGATCTCTTCTACCCTGCGAGCCTGACCGGCTGCCAGGTATGAAGCTTCCAGCCCCAGGGTGTCGTACTTGTTCTCGGCGACGTTTTCTTCGTGGGTGGCAGTCTCATACGCGGTCTGCGCGGCACGCACAGCGATATCCAGATCGATTTTCAACCTGTCGACAATCTGTAGCAGGACGTCTGCCTTGTTCATGGGTTATCCGCAGTATTCATTGATGCCCGCACGGCTTCTGTCGCTGGGGGCCGTGCGGTCCTGCTGCATCCAGAAGTCGCATTTTGGCCGGTTGAAGTTCTTCTGTTGTTGCTCCTGGGCCTGCTCGCGGGCCTGACGGGCTTCGCTTTCACGCAGGTTCTGCTCGTACTTCTGGAACATGGCGTTCTGCGGTTCTTCCTGAGGCGCAGCAGGTGCGCGCAACTGGGCGGCAGCCCTTTCCAGCGCCTGAGTCTGGGCGGGCGGCAGGTTCTTGTAGAACAGCATGCCCGTCAGCACCACCGCCATCGCACCCAGCCAGATACCCAGTGCTATACAGACGATCAGCTTCAGGGAAACATACAGTTCGCGGCGGTTCGAGTAGGACGGCATGGCGGAACTCCTGATGTGGGCAACAGTGGCAATTGTGCCATGCCTGACGCTGGTGGAAAGCTGTTGTTCTGGAGGACAATCAGCGTTTTTCTCAATCCAGCCTCAAGGAGCCCGGATGAAAGCCTCTTGGGACATTTTTTGCAGCGTCGTCGATAACTATGGCGATGTCGGCGTTACCTGGCGCCTGGCTCGCCAACTGGTGGCCGAGCATGAGCTGGACGTACGCTTGTGGATCGATGATCTGGCGGCGTTCGTTCGTCTGTATCCCCAGGCGAGCGCCGAGGCCGCGCAGCAGTGGCAGGAAGGCGTGAGCGTTTGCCACTGGCCCGAGACCTGGGTGGCTACGGACATCCCTGATGTAGTGGTCGAAGCCTTTGCCTGCCGCCTGCCGCCGGCCTACACCGAGGCGATGCTGCAACGTTCGCCAAGACCCGTGTGGCTCAATCTGGACTATCTGAGTGCCGAAGAGTGGGTTACCGGATGCCATGGCCTGCCTTCGCTGCAGTCGAGTGGCCTGAAAAAGTTCTTTTTCTTTCCAGGCTTCCGCGAGACGACCGGCGGGCTGTTACGCGAGAAGTCGCTCATCGAGCAGCGCCAGGCTTTTCAGCGCGACAAGGCAGCCCGGCAAGGCTTCCTGCAACAGCTGGGGATCGAGCCTTGCGGCGACGCTCGTCTGATTTCGCTGTTTGCCTACGAAAACCCCGGTATCGGCAGTTGGCTCGAACTGCTGGCCAATGCTCGGCGCCCGACTCATTTGCTGGTGCCCGAAGGTCGGGTGCTGGGCGATGTCCAGCGCTGGCTGGGAGTTGAGAGCCTGCCGGTCGGTGCCTTGCAGAAGCGTGGAGCCCTTGTGGTTCAGGTCTTGCCGTTCGTCCGGCAGCAGGATTATGACCGGCTGCTGTGGTGCTGTGATTTCAATGTCGTGCGCGGCGAAGACTCTTTTGTGCGGGCCCAGTGGGCCGGGCGGCCGATGCTGTGGCATATCTATCAGCAGGAGGGCGATGCCCATCTGCCCAAGCTCGATGCCTTTCTGGAGCTCTATCTGGCCGGGCTTTCGCCTGCGGCGGGGCAGGCGTTGAATGAGCTGTGGCAGGCCTGGAGTGCCGGTCTGGATCTGGCGGCAAGCTGGCAGGCACTTGACGCTTGTTGGCCCGAGATCGAAAAGCATGCCGAGCGCTGGTGTCTGCAACAGGCCTCGCAAACCGATCTTGCTGCGGCGCTGGTACAGTTTTACCGAAGTTCGCTATGATACGCGGCCTTGATATGAGGCTCTGTACGAGAAATGCCTGTGCAGGCTATTTCTCGTACAGAGCCTTTGGCTATTTCAATCCAAATTCGGATATATGCAATGAAAACTGGTAAAGAGCTGAAACCCGGTACCGTGATTCGTATCGACAACGATCCTTGGCTGGTCCAGAAGGCCGAGTTCACCAAGTCCGGTCGTAACAGCGCAATCATGAAGACCAAGCTGAAGAACCTGCTGACCGGTTACAAGACTGAAACCGTATACAGTGCAGACGACAAGCTGGACGACGTGATCCTGGATCGCAAGGAAGCTACCCTGTCTTTCATCAGCGGCGACTCCTACACGTTCATGGACACCACTGACTACACCATGTACGAACTGAACGCCGAAGACATCGAAGCCGTTCTGCCATTCGTTGAAGAAGGCATGACCGACGTCTGCGAAGCCGTGTTCTTTGAAGAGCGCCTGGTTTCCGTAGAGCTGCCGACCACTATCGTGCGTCAGGTCGACTACACCGAAGGTTCCGCTCGCGGCGACACTTCGGGCAAGGTCATGAAGCCTGCCAAACTGAAAAACGGCACCGAGCTGAGCGTTGCAGACTTCATCGAGATCGGCGACATGATCGAGATCGATACCCGTGACGGCGGTTCCTACAAAGGCCGTGCTAAATAAGCACAGTCTGCGTAATACAAAAAAACCCGCATTCATGCGGGTTTTTTTATGGCTAGCAGATTTACTTCAGATGCGTCTTGAGCTCCTGGGAAGCCTGCAGCATCGCTGAGCGTACCGCAGGCACCTGGCTGACCACGTTGAGCAAGCCGTAATCGTGGATCATGCCGTTGTAACGCACGGCGGTGACCGCCACGCCAGCCTGGTCCAGCTTGCGGGCATAGGCTTCACCTTCGTCGCGCAGCACATCGGCACTGGCGGTCTGCACCAGGGCAGGTGGCAAGCCCTGCAACTGCTCGATGGACGCACGCAGCGGCGAGGCATAGATCTCGTTGCGTTGTGCGGCATCCGTGGTGTAGTTGTCCCAGAACCACTTCATCATGTTGCGGGTCAGGAAATGCCCTTCGGCGTACTGCTCATAGGAAGCGGTATTGAAGTTGGCGTCCGTCACAGGCCACAGCAGCACCTGATACCGCAAGGCCGGAGTGCCCTTGTCCTTGGCCATCAGGGCGACTACTGCCGCCATGTTGCCGCCGACACTGTTGCCCGCCACGGCCAGCCGCTTGCCATCGACGTTGATTTCCTTGCCGTGCTCGGCAACCCATTTGGTCGCGGCATAGGCCTGGTTGATCGCTGTCGGGTAATGCGCTTCCGGTGATGGCGTGTAGTTGACGAACACTGCCACAGCCCCCGAGCCCTCTACCAGATCACGAACCAGACGTTCGTGAGTCGGGAAGTCCCCCAATACCCAGCCGCCACCGTGGAAGAACATGAATACCGGCAAGGCCCCCTTCACACCGGCAGGGCGCACGATGTTCAGGCTGATGGATTGACCGTCCACCTTGATGGTCTTCTCGCTGACCTCGGCCTTGGGCAGCGTCAACTTGACCCCGGCCTGGGCACCGACCAATACCGCGCGGGCATCCTTGGCCGACAACTGCTCGATGGGCTTTCCGGTGCCTGAGTTCAGTGCATCCAGAAAGGCCTGGGTGTTGTGTTCGATGTCCGCAGTGCCCGCGGCAAAGGCGCTGCCAACGGACAGGGCCAGAAGAGTACCGGTCAAGACTTTGCTGAAGGTTTTCATGTTCGATTCCTGTGCCTGGGCGGGTTTAGACGGTTACGTGCAGGCGTACATCGACATTGCCGCGGGTAGCGTTGGAGTACGGGCAAACCTGGTGAGCGGCATCGACCAGTTGTTGCGCGTCCGCCTGTTCAAGACCCGGCAGGCTGATGTGCAGGTCGATGTCCAGACCGAAACCGCCGGGAATCTGACCGATACCGACATGGGCAGTGATCGAGGCATCTGCCGGAATGCTGCGCTTGCTCTGGCCAGCGACGAATTTCAGGGCGCCGATGAAGCAGGCCGAGTAACCGGCAGCGAACAATTGCTCAGGGTTGGTGGCTTCGCCGCCGGCACCGCCGAGTTCTTTAGGGGTCGCCAGTTTGACGTCGAGGATCTTGTCGCTGGAAACAGCGCGACCATCACGGCCACCGGTAGCAGTTGCAACAGCGGTATAGAGAGTGTTCATGGCATTGCCTCGCAGGTTGGTTTGATTGTTCGCAATAATTTTGCGTGCTAACTAATTGGCTGTAAATTTATAGTGCTGATATTTAGTGCGCAAGTTAATTTTGCGAATCCAGGTTTCATTCCAGCGCCAGAAAGGCGATTTCTCTATCGGACTACAGATTTAAATCAATAAAAAACAAAGACTTGAATAGATTTTTACCGTTCGTCGGTACAGGGCTTGAGGGGGTGGAAAGGCTTGCGATCAGCTCAGAGGCTTTCATGCAGGTGGGTGCGCAGATCCAGTAACGCACTCTGCAGCACGCGCAATTTATCCAGCGTCAGGCCGCTGGAGGAGAGGATACAGCCGGGAACGTCTCTGGCTTTTTGCTGCAGGGCACGGCCTTGTTCCGTCAGATGCAGCAGGACTACGCGCTCGTCTTCCTTGCTGCGGTTGCGATTGATGAACCCTTCGGCTTCCAGGCGCTTGAGCAGCGGCGTCAGGGAACCGGGATCGGTCAGCAGACGGGTGCTGACCTCGCCGACAGTCAAGCCGTCCTTTTCCCATAGCACCATCATCGCCAGGTATTGCGGATAGGTCAGACCCAGCGCCTGGAGCAATGGCTTGTAGACCTTGGTCATCATCAGCGAGGTGGAATACAGGGCAAAGCACAGTTGGTTATCGAGCAGCAGCGAGTCGCAATCGGCAGAAGCATCGGAATCAAGACGGTCTTCGGCATTCATGGGCGGTCCTCGTAAGCTGTAAAAGGGTCTAATTTAGTGCTGTGACCTTTAATGTGCCAGATAAATCCGGTCGATCATGGGGCACAAACGAACTGCCAGCGGCACATGCACGCAATGATGAGCGATTATCCAGCGTTGAGCGTATGCCTGTGCCTCAAGACTGCGTAGCATTCACCGCCATGGGCTGACTGGGAGCGCAGTGTGATTGACGTTGTGATGTTCGTGTTGCTGGGTGGCGTAATGGGCACCCTTGGGGGATTGTTCGGAATCGGTGGCGGGCTGGTGGCGATTCCGGTGTTGGGCGTGCTGTTCGGCCTCGATCAGCAATTGGCGCAGGGCACTGCATTACTGATGGTGCTGCCCAATGTATTGCTGGCCTTGTGGCGCTATAACCAGCGCAACCGTGTGCTGTTGCGTAATGCGTTGATGCTCATCATTCCCGGTTTCTGTCTGGCCTGGCTGACTTCATTGCTGGCAGTCAGGGCCGATGCCGAACACATACGTATCGGATTTGTGGTTTTCCTGATTCTGATGACGGTCTTCAACCTCGCACAGATGTTCTGGCGCAAGCGACAGGCCAGTGCGCAGTTGAATCACGTCAACTGGCTGTGGCTGCTGGGCGTGGGTTCCGGTGTGACCGGAGGATTGTTCGGCGTGGGCGGCGGAATAGTCGCTACGCCGATTCTGACCAGCGTATTCGGCGCCACGCAGGTTGTTGCGCAGGGACTTGCCTTGACACTGGCGGTGCCGAGCACGGCGATTACCCTGTTCACCTATGCGCTGCATGATCACGTCAACTGGTCCATGGGTATTCCCCTGGCGATTGGTGGTCTGGCCAGCGTCAGTTGGGGAGTGAGGCTGGCGCATTCGATGCCAGAGCGGCTGTTGCGCTATCTGTTCTGCCTCTTCCTGTTGCTCTGCGCCGTGATCCTGATGTTCAAGGTCTGAGCCTTTAGGCACTGACAGACCCTGCATAATCGGCTAGCGTTGCGGGTCTGGCCGGGAGTCTCGAATGTCTGCAGAACTGTCCCTCAAACAAGCTCGTCGTCTGGCACTGGCTGCCCAGGGGTTCACTGGGCGCCAGCCGCCAGGCATCATCAAGGCCAGCCATGTCACGCAATTGATCCGTCGCCTGGGCGTGCTGCAGATCGATTCGGTCAACGCGCTGGTGCGTTCCCACTACCTGCCGCTGTATTCACGGCTCGGCAATTATTCGCCGACGTTGCTGGAACAGGCTGCCTGGAGCCAGGGGCGGCATCGCACGCTGTTTGAATACTGGGGGCACGAGGCTTCTCTGTTACCCCTCGAGCTTTATCCGCTGCTGCGCTGGCGGATGCGCCGGGCGGCTCAAGGCGAAGGAATCTATAAGCAACTGGCCCGCTTTGGCCTGGAACAGCAACCGGTGATCCAGAGAGTTCTGCAGGCGGTGCATGAGCGGGGCGCGTTGGGTGCTGGCAGTCTCGGCAGTCGGCAGGAGCGCGCAGGTCCCTGGTGGGACTGGAGTGCGGAGAAGCTTGCGCTGGAATGGTTGTTCGCGGCTGGCGAAGTCACGGTGGCGGGGCGTCGTGGTTTCGAGCGCTTGTATGATTTGCCGGAGCGCGTGCTGCCGGGGGCGGTGCTCGATCAGCCTGAAATCCATGAGGCCGAGGCGCAGCGTGGTCTGTTGTTGCATGCGGCCAGGGCGCTGGGCGTCGCTACCGAAAAGGACCTGCGCGATTATTTCCGGCAGGACCCGCTGCCCAGCCGTCTGGCCCTGGCCGAACTGGTCGAGGCCGGCGAATTGCAAACGCTTCGGGTCGCAGGCTGGAAACAGGCGGCGTTCTGCCCGGCGGACCTGCCGGCGCCACGCAAGGTGTCGGCCAGTGCCTTGTTGTCGCCGTTCGACTCCCTGATCTGGGAGCGGGCGCGCACCGAGCTTCTGTTCGATTTCCGCTATCGGCTGGAAATCTACACACCACAGCACAAGCGCGTATATGGCTATTACGTCTTGCCGTTCCTGCATAACGAACGCATTGCAGCGCGCGTCGACCTGCGCGCCGAGCGGGCGGCAGGTTGTCTGGCGGTGCATGCCGTGCATGAGGAGGCGCCCGGGCTGGACGAGGAGGGCATGCAGGCACTGGCCCGCAACCTGCGCCAGCTGGCTGACTGGCTGGGGTTGGCCGAGGTCAGGATTGATTGCCGGCGAGACAGTGCTGCACGCTTGCTGGCGCACAAACCGTAGGAGGCCCCGCAGTGTCAGGAACACTGCGGGGCCTCCTGCAGCGTGTTTCAGCGTTTCACTTGCTTCAAGGTTTCGGCAATCAGAAAGGCCAGTTCCAGCGACTGATCGGCATTCATTCGCGGGTCGCAATGGGTGTGGTAGCGGTCCGACAGGCCATCTTCGGTGATCGGGCGTGCGCCGCCGATGCATTCGGTGACGTTCTGGCCTGTCATTTCGATATGGATGCCGCCCGCATAAGTGCCTTCGGCCTGGTGAACCTGGAAGAACTGTTTCACTTCCCCAAGGATCTGCGCGAAGTCGCGGGTCTTGTAGCCGCTGCTGGCCTTGATGGTATTGCCATGCATCGGGTCGGAACTCCACAGCACCTTTCGGCCTTCGCGTTCCACGGTACGGATCAATTGCGGCAAGTGATCGCCTACCTTGCTGGCGCCCATCCGGGCGATCAGGTTCAGGCGACCCGGGTCATTGTCCGGGTTGAGCACGTCGATCAGACGAATCAGGTCGTCGGGATCCATGCACGGGCCGACCTTGACCCCGATCGGGTTGTGCACCCCGCGCAGGAATTCGACATGGGCGCCATCCAGTTGCCGGGTGCGGTCGCCGATCCACAGCATGTGCGCCGAGCAATCGTAGAAGTCGTTGGTCAGGCTGTCGCGGCGAACAAAGGCTTCTTCGTAGTTCAGCAGCAGGGCTTCGTGAGCCGTGAAGAAACTGGTTTCGCGCAATTGTGGCGAGCTGTCCATGCCGCAGGCGCGCATGAACGCGAGGGTTTCGTCGATGCGATCGGCCAGTTGGCTGTACTTCTGCGCCAGTGCCGAGTTGGCAATGAAGTCCAGATTCCATTGATGGACCTGATGCAGATCGGCAAAGCCGCCCTGGGCGAAAGCGCGCAGCAGGTTCAGGGTCGCGGTGGACTGGTGATACGCCTGCAGCAGGCGCTCGGGATCCGGTACCCGGCTCTTCTCGTCGAAGCCGATGGCGTTGACGATATCGCCACGATAGGCCGGCAGCGTCACGCCATCGATGGTTTCGTCGTTGGCCGAGCGAGGCTTGGCGAATTGTCCGGCCATGCGACCGACCTTGACCACCGGGCAGCCAGCGGCAAAGGTCATAACGACCGCCATCTGCAACAGCACTTTGAAGGTGTCGCGAATCTTTGCGGCGGAAAACTCCATGAAGCTCTCGGCGCAGTCTCCGCCTTGTAGCAGGAACGCACGGCCCTGGGAAACTTCGGCAAACTGGCGACGCAGGTCACGGGCTTCTCCGGCGAACACCAGCGGCGGGTAGCTGGCCAGGCGTTGTTCGACCTCGCAGAGGTGCGCAGCATCAGGGTATCGGGGTTGTTGCTGGATAGGTAATGCCCGCCAGCTGTCGGGGCTCCAGGGTTGGCTCATTATTGGCTCTTGTGAGGATGCAATCGAAGCGGCATGTTAACAGCTCGCTGTCGGGCTGCCAGCGCGTGCAGGATGACCGGAAGCCGCTGTGGGCTCGATAGTTGTGACAAATGCCTTCGCTTGGCTGACAATTCGCCCTTTGCGCGCGGCGCGACTGCCACCGGGAGAGGTGATGACTGAAGAGCGTGAACGCCAGGAACGGATTCTTGCCGAAGTCCATGATGACTTCGGAATGATTCGCGTGCTGGAGGTGGATGACTACCGCTTCCTCGAATTTGGCGATGCCATCGAACAGAGTTGCACCTTCACCGCCGACCCCAGTTGGCTGGAGTATGACTATACCCGCGCGATGCTGATCGGCGCCTTGTGTCATGAAGCTCCCGAGAGCGCACTGTTCCTCGGCCTGGGAGCAGGAACCCTCACTCAGGCATGCATGAAGTTCCTGCCGCTGGACGACGTGGAAGTCATCGAACTACGCCCGGATGTGCCGCGCCTGGCAATCGAGTACATGGGGCTGGATGACGATCCGCGGCTCTATATACGTATCGGCGATGCGCTCGAACTGCTCGACAGCGCCGAGCCGGCCGATCTGATCTTTGTCGACCTCTATACCGATGTCGGCCCGGGCGCCGGGCATCTGGCCTGGAAGTTTCTTCACAACTGCCAGCAACGCCTCAATCCGGGTGGCTGGCTGATCATCAATCAGTGGGCCACCGATGATGGCAAGCCATTGGGTGCGGCGTTGCTGCGCGGGCTTTATCACCGCCATTACTGGGAGCTGCCGGTGAAGGAGGGCAATGTCATCCTCATCGTGCCAGCCGACCTGGAGCAGACCCTGGATTCGGAAGCCCTGATCCGGCGCGCCGAGGCCCTGGCGCCACAGTTGGGTTATTCGTTGCTGCCGCTGATCAAGGACATTCGTTCCGCGACCTGAGGTGTGCGATGGCCAGTCGAAGTGAGACATTTCGCCGCACTTTGCGCGGCAAAATCGCATTCATATGAATGAATGAGTGAAACGTTTAACCGGCCGCGCCCGCAATCGCGGGCCTTCAAGGCATGCAGGCCGGTTTGGCGAATTGCGAGATGGCTGCAGAATACGTTCCAACCGCCAATATTTTGTAAAAAAAGCCTCACTTTCAGCCGCAATTCCGGTATAGTGCGCGCCGGCCTTAAGAGGCCCTCGTCAAGTTGCAGTTTCCCGAAGTCCGCTTCGATAGCTTGTCCGCTTTGCGGACTATCCTTGACGATCCATTCATCAAACGTTTTCGCAAATCCCCGCCGACAAAGCAGCCAGGGTGACCTCAAGGTCGTACACGGCACGCGCAGCTTTGAAGCATGGGTCTTTGCGGATGCACCAGAGGCAGACCCATGACCCAGGAAATCGGCGGCTTCGCCGCTCTCGACCTTCATCCAAGTATTGTTGCAGCCGTCATCGCGACTGGCTACGAAGAGCCGTCGGCCATTCAGCAGCAGTCCATCCCTATTATCCTTGCCGGCCACGACATGATCGGCCAGGCGCAGACCGGTACCGGTAAAACCGCCGCGTTCGCCCTGCCTATCCTGAGCCGTATCGACCCGAGCAAGCGTGAGCCCCAGGCCCTGATCCTGGCGCCCACCCGCGAGCTGGCCCTGCAAGTGGCCACCGCTTTTGAAACCTACGCCAAGCAGATGCCGGGCGTGAACGTCGTTGCCGTCTACGGCGGCGCGCCGATGGGCCCGCAGCTCAAGGCCATCCGCAACGGCGCACAGATCGTTGTCGCCACGCCTGGTCGTCTGTGCGACCACCTGCGTCGTGACGAAAAAGTCCTGACTACCGTGAACCACCTGGTTCTCGACGAAGCGGACGAAATGCTCAAGCTGGGCTTCATGGACGACCTGGAAGTCATCTTCAAGGCCATGCCTGAAAGCCGTCAGACCGTACTGTTCTCGGCGACCCTGCCACAGTCGATCCGTGCCATCGCCGAACGCCACCTGCGCGATCCGAAGCACGTCAAGATCCAGACCAAGACCCAGACCGTTACCGCGATCGAGCAGGCTCACCTGCTGGTTCACGCCGACCAGAAGACCTCTGCTGTATTGAGCCTGCTGGAAGTCGAGGATTTCGACGCCCTGATCATGTTCGTACGCACCAAGCAAGCGACCCTGGATCTGGCCAGCGCCCTGGAAGCCAAAGGCTACAAGGCTGCTGCACTGAACGGCGATATCGCCCAGAACCAGCGTGAGCGCGTCATCGACTCCCTCAAGGATGGCCGTCTGGACATCGTTGTAGCGACCGACGTTGCTGCCCGTGGTCTCGACGTTCCGCGTATCACTCACGTGTTCAACGTCGACATGCCTTACGATCCGGAGTCCTACGTTCACCGTATCGGCCGTACCGGTCGTGCCGGTCGCGAAGGCCGTGCCCTGCTGCTGGTAACTCCACGTGAGCGCCGCATGCTGCAAGTGATCGAGCGTGTGACTGGCCAGAAGGTCGTGGAAGTTCGCCTGCCGGATTCCCAGGCTGTCCTGGATGCCCGCATCAAGAAACTGACCAACAGCCTGGCGCCGCTGGTAGCTGATGCGGAAGCGAGCCATGGTGATCTGCTGGATCGTCTGACTGCCGACATCGGTTGCACGCCGCGTGCCCTGGCCGCAGCCCTGCTGCGCAAGGCCACCAACGGTCAGGCGCTGACTCTGTCTGCCATCGAGCGTGAGCGTCCACTGGTTCCAAACAACGCACCGCGTGATCGTGGCGAGCGCAGTGAACGTAGTGGTGATCGTCCAGAGCGCGAGCGTCGTGCTCCGCTGCCACTGGCCGAAGGCCGTGCTCGCTGCCGTACCGCGCTGGGTGCGCGTGATGGCATCGCTGCCAAGAACCTGCTGGGTGCCATCCTCAACGAAGGCGGCCTGGCCCGCGAAGCAATCGGCCGTATCCAGGTTCGTGACAGCTTCAGCCTGGTCGAGCTGCCGGAAGATGGTCTTGAGCGTCTGCTGACCAAGCTCAAGGACACCCGCGTTGCTGGCAAGCAGTTGAAGCTGCGTCGCTATCGCGAAGACTGATCAGCTCTTGAGTTGATCGTCTGATGAAAAAATCCCCGACTGGTTCGGGGATTTTTTTGTTCCGGATTCAGCCAAACCGGTAAATGTCCATGCCCAGCGCGCCCATGGTGAAGCCCTGATAGGCAATGCTGAACTGCCCGCCAGCCCCTCGGGAGAAGTAAAGCGGTAGCAAGTGCTCATCGCTCGGATGGCTGCGTACCGCGTGGGGTGCGAGTGTGCGGTAGTCATGAAGAGCGGGCTCGTCGTTGTCCGCCAGCTTTTCAATCATCCAGTCACGAAACTCCCTGGCCCAGGGCTCGATGCTTTCAGGCCCGGCCTGCCAGTCCAGTTCGCGCAGGTTATGGGTGATGCTACCGGAACCGATAAGCAGCACGCCTTGTTCGCGCAGGCTCGCCAGTGCCTTGCCGACACGGGTCTGCAAGGCCGGGCCGTGGCGGCTGGGCAGCGAAACCTGTACCACCGGGATATCGGCCTGCGGATACATCAACGACAGCGGCACCCAGACGCCATGGTCAAAGGGGCGTCTGCTGTCCATCCGCGCCGGCAGGTCGCTTGCAGCCAGCATTGCGACCACTTCCTCGCTCAGTGTCGGCAAGCCCTTGGCGGGGTATTGCACGGCGAACAGCGCGGGTGGAAAGCCGCCGAAGTCATGCCAGGTTTCCGGTTGCGGGTTGCCATTGACGATCAGTTCGTTGCTTTCCCAGTGTGCTGAAACAATCACGATTGCCCTCGGCTTGGGCATCCCGGCCGCCAGGCGTGCCAGTGCCGGGCCGCTTTCGCCGGGCTCAAGGGCCAGCATGGGGGAACCATGGGAGATAAACAGGCTGGGAAACATGGGAGAGTCCTGAGTGGGTGGGATGTGCCTATCTTCAGGGAGATCATTGATCTGAATCTAATATAAGTTCTTAGGTGTTCTGATCGAAATTATTGGAGGATCAATGCCGGAGTGTCAAAGCGGCGCAGCCCCGGTGAACAGGTCTGCCTTTTGTTACGGACATGAAAAAGGGCGACTTTCGTCGCCCTTTCTGTTTTGCCGTTCGCAGGATCAACCGCGACGACGCAGCGCCTCGATACGTTCTTCCAGCGGCGGGTGGCTCATGAACAGGCCTGCCAGACCGTGCTTGAGACCACCATTGATGCCGAATGCGCTTATGGTGCTCGGCATGTTGACCGGTACGCCCTGTTCGGAGCGCAGGCGTTGCAGCGCGCCAATCATGGCGGTGGTGCCTGCCAGTCGTGCACCGGCTTCGTCAGCCCGGTATTCGCGTTTGCGCGAGAACCACATGACGATGGCGCTGGCCAGGAAGCCCAGTACCAGTTCGGCAAAGATCGTGGTGATGTAGTAGGCGATACCCTGGCCGTTTTCCGTCTTGAAGATCACCTTGTCGACGAAGTTGCCGATGATTCTCGCAAAGAACATCACAAAGGTGTTCACCACACCCTGGACCAGCGCCAGCGTCACCATGTCGCCATTGGCTACGTGGCCGATCTCGTGGGCCAGCACGGCCTTGACTTCATCGGGCGAAAAGCGCTCCAGCAAACCCTGGCTGACTGCAACCAGCGCGTCGTTCTTGTTCCAGCCGGTGGCGAAGGCGTTAGCCTCGTAGGCCGGGAAAATACCGACTTCCGGCATTTTGATACCGGCTTCTCTGGACAGTTGCTCTACGGTTTGCAGCAACCATTGCTCATGGCGAGTGCGCGGCTGGGTAATGATCTGTGTGCCTGTGCTCATTTTCGCCGACCATTTGGAGATGAGCAGCGAGAACAGCGAGCCGGCGAAACCGAACACAGCGCAGAAAACCAGCAGCTGATTGAGGTTGAGATCAACCCCATTGGCCGCCATGAACCCATTGAAGCCAAAAAGGCTCAAGGTAATGCTGGCAATCAGCACGACCGCAAGGTTAGTGGCCAAAAACAGCAAAATGCGCATCATGGTCGAAACGTTCTCCTCGGGAATAAATTGCAACGTGATGCCGGGTATATAAGGTGATGCCCGCTGCTATTCAACAGAGGGACTATTTCAAACTGTGTCGTTTTGTCGTATTCGATGTTAATCCTGCCAACCTGAACGGCACCTGAGCCAAGGCAGCGGGCGTTTCGCGGATAAATCGAAGGGCGGAAGAGGCGGGAAGGTCTTGCAACAACTGCCCCGAGTCGGGCCCGGGGCAGGCAGGTCAATCAGGCTTACTGCTTGTAACCTTTGACGAAGTTGCCGATGCGGCCGATGGCCTGTTCCAGGTCGTCGACTCGTGGCAGCGTCACCACGCGGAAGTGGTCAGGCCATGGCCAGTTGAAGGCGGTGCCTTGCACGACCAGCAGTTTTTCCGAGAGCAGCAGGTCCAGGACGAATTTCTCGTCGTTGTGGATCGGGCAGATCTTCGGGTCGATGCGCGGGAAGGCATACAGCGCGCCCATGGGTTTGACGCAGCTTACGCCGGGAATGTCGTTGAGCAGCTCCCAGGTGCGGTTACGCTGCTCCAGCAGGCGTCCCTGCGGCAGAACCAGGTCATTGATGCTCTGGTAGCCGCCCAGCGCCGTCTGGATGGCGTGCTGGCTCGGTACGTTGGCACACAGGCGCATGTTGGCCAGGATGTCGATGCCTTCGATGTAGCTCTGGGCATTGTGCTTGGGCCCGGAAATTGCCACCCAGCCAGAACGGAAGCCAGCGACGCGATAAGACTTGGACAGGCCGTTGAAGGTCAGGCACAGCAGGTCGGGGGCCAGCGAGGCGGTGCTGATGTGCACGGCTTCGTCGTAGAGGATCTTGTCGTAGATCTCGTCCGAGAACACCACCAGGTTGTGCTGGCGAGCCAGTTCCAGCATGCCCAGCAACACTTCCTTCGAGTACACGGCGCCGGTCGGGTTGTTCGGGTTGATGATCACCATGGCCTTGGTGTTGGGGGTGATCTTGGCCTTGATGTCCTGCAGGTCGGGCCACCAGTTGGCCTGCTCGTCGCACAGGTAATGCACCGGATTGCCACCCGCCAGACTGACGGCGGCGGTCCACAGTGGATAATCCGGAGCTGGAATCAGTACTTCGTCGCCATTGTTGAGCAATGCCTGCATCGACATCACGATCAGCTCGGAAACGCCGTTGCCCAGGTAGATGTCCTCGATGCCGATGCCTTCGACCTGCTTCTGCTGGTAGTACTGCATCACGGCCTTGCGGGCACTGAACAGGCCCTTGGAGTCGCTGTAGCCCTGAGCGGTCGGCAGATTGCGGATCACGTCCTGGAGGATTTCGTCCGGCGCCTCGAAACCAAACGGTGCCGGGTTGCCGATATTCAGCTTGAGGATGCGATGGCCTTCCTCTTCCAGACGTTTGGCGTGCTTGAGCACGGGCCCGCGAATGTCATAGCAGACGTTTGCGAGCTTGTTCGATTTGCTGAACTGCATGGTGATTGATCCCGAAAATGGACGAGCTGTTGCTGGCTTGCAACGAAGGTCGCAGGACATGACCCGATGAAAATGGGTTTGTATGCGACAAACGCGGGTGACAGACTGACATCTGATGAGGCGCAATCATACGTGCCACCCGATCCGTGGAAAAGACACAGATCGGGCTTTTTCGGATTGGGAGGTGTACCTGTGGACAAGTTGCACAAGACGCTCGAAGAGTGGAAGCAAATGCTCGATCCAGAGCAGTACAACGTCTGTCGCCTGAAAGCGACCGAACGGCCCTTTACGGGCAGGTACAACAGTACCAGGACCGAAGGGGTCTACCATTGTGTGTGCTGTAACGAAGCGCTGTTCGATTCGACGACCAAGTTCGATTCCGGCTGCGGCTGGCCCAGCTTTTATGCGCCGATAGAAGGCAGTGCAGTGGTCGAAGTGCGCGACATCAGCCACGGGATGATTCGCACCGAGGTGGTGTGTGCCCGATGCGATGCCCACCTCGGGCATGTGTTTCCCGATGGTCCGCCACCGACCGGACTGCGCTATTGCATCAACTCGGTGTGCCTGGACCTGGTGCCACGGGCGTGATTGCGGCTCGTTGCCTGGCTTATCGGCGTGTATCAACAGAAGAAATTGAATGCGCGTGCCATTCGATTGCAGGCTAACTTCAATATTCATTTTTTGTGAGGCATCGTCATGAGCGAAAACCTGTTGAGCATTCCTTGCACCACGATCAAGGGTGAGCAGAAGACCCTGGCCGATTTCGCTGGCAAAGCGGTGCTGGTGGTCAATACGGCGAGCAAGTGCGGCTTCACTCCGCAGTACAAGGGGCTTGAGACGCTGTGGCAGCAGTACAAGGATCGCGGGCTGGTGATACTGGGCTTTCCCTGCAACCAGTTCGGCAAGCAGGAACCCGGTAATGAAGGTGCCATCTCCGAGTTCTGCGAGCTGAATTACGGGGTCAGCTTCCCGTTGTTCAAGAAAATCGACGTCAATGGCAGCCATGCCCATCCGCTGTTCGTGCAGTTGAAGAAGCGGGCACCGGGGCTGCTGGGCTCGGAGCGCATCAAGTGGAACTTCACCAAGTTCCTGGTCGACGGCGAAGGCCGGCTGGTCAAGCGCTTTGCTCCGCTGACCAAGCCCGAGGAGTTGACCGGCGAGATTGAAGCGCTGCTCAAGTAGAGCGGCTGTCCTGTTCGAGCGCAATCCACTGGTCCAGCATGCTGACCAGCTCCGCTCGGCGAAACGGCTTGGCCAGATAGTCGTTCATGCCCGCAGCCCGGCAGCGTTCACGCTCCTCGGGCATGGCATTGGCGGTCAGGGCCACGATCGGCAGGTCTGGCCAGCGCCCGCTGCTGCGGATCTGGCGACTGGCTTCGTAGCCGTCCATGACCGGCATGTTGCAGTCCATCAGAATCAGATCGAAATCGCTGTGCTCCAGTTGCTCGATGGCCTCGGCGCCATGGCCGCTGACTGTGACTTCGCAGCCCAGTTTGCTGAGCATGCCCTTGGCGACCAGCTGATTGACCGGGTTGTCCTCCACCAGCAGGATGCGCGCCGGTCGCAACGTTGCCAGTTCGTCGGGAGAGCTTGTGTGAACGCCTGACTCCTCCATATGCAACGCGCGTCGCAACGTGTTGTAGAGCGCATTGCGGGCCAGCGGGCGTGCCTGCTGCTGCAAGGGGGCCAGGGCGCTGACCTGTTCGACAGGCATGAAGTTGCCATAGGCAGTGACCAGCAGAATGGGAACCTGGGTCGACGGACGTATCGCGAACAGGCATTCCGGGCAGTCGGTAATCACAAGATCGGTATGCGGGTCGAGCGTCATGTCGCAGGTTTGATCATCGGTGCCGCGGCGCTTGAAGTCGACTCCCCAGGCGGGCAGAAGAGTGCCCAGCAGTTCCACCAGTCCACTGCCGGCCATGCTGATCACGGTCACACGGCCCTTGAGAGCCGGTGGTGCGACGGCTTCCAGATGAATCGGCAATGGCAGTTCGACGCAAAACAGGCTGCCGAAGCCCACCTGGGACTGGATGCTCAACTGGCCGCTCATGGCTTCACACAGGCTGCGAGTCAGCGACAGTCCCAGGCCGGTGCCACCAAATTGTCGGGTAATGGCCGTCTCGGCCTGGGCGAAGGGCTGGAAGATGCGTTCCTGGGCTTCCTTGGCAATACCGATGCCGGTGTCGCGCACTTCGATCCGAACCCGGTTCTCCCGCGTCTCGGCGTCCAGGGCGCAGGACAGGCGGACATCCACCCGGCCGAAACGGGTGAACTTGAGCGCGTTGGAAAGCAGGTTGCTGACGATCTGCCTGACCCGTGTCGGGTCGCCCATCACCAGAGGCGGGAAGTCCGGGGCGATCAGGCAGGTCAGCTCTACGCTGGGGGCGGCGTTCTGCGAGAGCAGGTTGGCGGTATCTTCGATCAGCATGCCCAGATCGAAAGGAATGCGCTCGATCTCCAGATGCCCGGCATTGAACTTGGACATGTCGAGAATATCGTTGAGCAGTTCTACCAGCACCTTGCCAGAATCGTGGGCAATCATCAGTTGCTGGCGTTGTTCGGCGCTCAGCGGGCCGTCCAGTGAGAGGGCGAGCATTCCCAGCAAGCCATTGAGGGGCGTGCGGATTTCATGACTCATGTGCGCCAGGAAGGCCGAGCGGGCGTGTGCCATGTCCAGCGCGGTGCTGCGGGCAATCTGCAGTTCTTCGTTGGACTGGCTGAGGCGAATGTTGCTGGCCTTGAGTTCGTTGGTGCGCGCCGAAACGATATTTTCCAGTTCGTTGAGGTGATTGGTCAGCCGGTCCTCGGCCTCGCGGCGCCGGGCGAACTCGGTGCTCATGGTTTCGATATGCCGGTTGAAGGTCTTGACCAGCACGCCGATTTCATCGTTCTCATGGCCGGGAGGGCAGGCCATCTTTTTCTGGATCGGGCTGCGCGGATCATGTCGGCTCAGGTCGCGAATCAGGTTGACCAGCGGTTTGGTCAGCGTCGCGTAAAACAGCATGGTCAGAATGCCGGCCAGCACCAGGCTACGCACGAAACCGTTGAGCAGGGTGATTTCGGCCCGCTGCAGGAAGTGACTGCCGAAGGCGAAGGTGTCGACGGTCAGGCTGAGGGTGCCGATTACCTCGCTCGGCATATGGTCCAGGTGCAGGACTTCCTCGAAATGCCGGCTTTCGCCGAACAGCCAGTCACTGAGCACCCGATAGCGCCCGGTCGCCATGGGCCGTTCGACGCTGGAAAGCACCATATTGTTGTTATCGGTCAGTCTGGCACTGACCACGGCAGGCGAATGCAGCAGGCCCAGGGTCAATTCCTGGGCCAGTTCGGCATCGATGTTGTAAGCCATGCGTGATGCCGGGTTGTGGCTGATTTCCATCAATGAGCCAATTTCACGATCGATGGAGGCATCTTCGCTGGCATAATCGAGGGCAATCTGCAGCAGGCTGAGCAGGGTTCCCAGAATGAAACCGATCAATACGGCCATCCGGGCCTGCTTGAACGACAGCCTGTTGGTGAACGATATATCCATGGAGTTCCGTCGCTTCTGGTACTCGGTGCGGGGCAAGCATAGCCGATCATGCATTGTCATTAATCAGTTAAATATAAGGAGGTTCTTTGGATATTCGGTTGATGGCTTTTCTGGAGCGCGCCGATGCCGTGCTGGCGCGCCTGGAACCCTTGTTGCCTGCCGTGCGTGAGCCGGTCGACTGGTCCGCGAGCCTGGCGGCGCGCTGGGTGCGCGAAGGGCGCAACGGTTATCTGCTGCCTCTTGAAGTCAGTCTCGACATGCGTCTGTCCGACCTGATCGGCGTCGATCTGCAGCGTGACCAGTTGGGTCGCAACACCCGCCAGTTCATCGATGGCCTGCCGGCCAACCATGCGTTGCTGTGGGGCTCACGCGGGACTGGCAAGTCTTCGTTGATCCGTGCCCTGCTGGCCGAATACGCCTGCAACGGTCTGCGCCTGATCGAGATCGAACGCGATCATCTGGGCGACCTGCCGCGTCTGGTCGAGCAACTGCAGAAACTGCCACAGCGCTTCGTGCTGTTTTGCGATGACCTGTCTTTCGAGTCGGGCGAGGGTGACTATCGGGTACTCAAGAGCGTGCTCGATGGCTCGCTGGAGCAGGCGCCGGACAACGTGCTTCTCTACGCGACCTCCAACCGCCGCCATCTGGTGCCGGAGAAAGAGAGTGACAATGCCAACTGGCAGCATGTCGATGGTGAACTGCATCCCAGCGAGGCCGTCGAGGACAAGATCGCGTTGTCGGATCGCTTCGGCCTGTGGCTGTCTTTCTATCCCTTCACCCAGGAGCACTTCCTGAATGTGGTGGAGCACTGGATTACCCAGTTGGCACAGAAGGCCGGTCTGGCCTGGCAGCGTGACGAAGAGCTGGACAAGGCTGCCGTGCGTTGGGCGACCGGACGGGGTAATCGTAATGGGCGTTGCGCCTACCAGTTTGCCCGTTATTGGGTAGGCCTGAAATTGTTGGAGCAAGAGGCATGATCGATTTGCAGAATATTGGCGCGGGCCAGGAAGGTTATGACCTGCTCGCCGCACAGTTACAGGCGTTGCTGGCCGATGAACGTGATTTCATCGCCAATGTCGCGCAGTTTTCCGCGTTTCTATACACCCAGATTAGCGATTTGAACTGGGCGGGCTTCTATCTCAATCGCAATGAAGAGCTGGTGCTTGGGCCATTCCAGGGCCAGGTCGCCTGTGTGCGTATTCCGTTCGGGCGTGGTGTTTGTGGTGCGGCAGCGCAAAGCCGGCAGACCCAGCGGGTGGAAGACGTCCATACATTCGCCGGGCACATTGCCTGCGACAGCGCCTCGAACAGCGAGCTGGTCATACCGTTGATCAAGGAGGGCGTGTTGATTGGCGTGCTGGACCTGGACAGTCCGCTGGTAGGGCGCTTCAAGGAAGGGGATCAGGCGGGGATCGAGCGTCTGGCGGCTATCTTTCTGGCATCCACCGACTGTTGAGTGGCTGGCCAGTCCGCCGTTGCGCAGAGCAGCGCAACGGCGATGCGGTTATCAGTCGTAGATAACCTTCTTCTTCCATTCCGATTCGACTTCGTCAGCCTTGAGGCCTTCGGTCAGGGCGTTGTCGTCATCAGCGCTTGGCGCAGTGTTGGTCAACACCATCGAGTTGGCGCGGGCCAGTTGTTTTTCCATGGCCTGCAACTGCTGTTGATAGGTCACAGGATCCGGCTGGTTACGCAGGTACTGTACGCCGCGCTCGAAGGCCAGGCGTGCCTGACCTGGCTGCTCCTGGGACAGCGCAAGCTGGCCGAGGTTGTTGAAGAACTCGATATGCAGGTTCACCAGGATCACGCGGATTTCGCGAATCCAGTGCTTGGCTTCGCTGGTCGGCAGGAAACCGTCATGGGCTGCACGGGTAACCTGGCCGTGGAGTGCTTCCAATAGAAAGCGGATGTCCTTGGCCTTGGCCTCGGTCTGGATCGGGCTGACCGGGTTGCTGACCGGGATGCGGTCGCCCTGTGCGATCAGTTCTTCCAGTTCGGTCTGACGGGTCTTGAGCTGGGCGTTGCCCTTTTCCAGCGCCAGCATGCGCTGCACCACATTAAGCTCAAGGCGGGTCAGCAACAGCTTGAGGGCCGGCGACATCAGTTGGCCCGGGAAGGTTTCGGTGATTTCCCCGCAGCGCCGCATGCGGTCGCTGAGTTCTACCTTCGCACGAGCCTTGTCCAGTTTGCTGTTTTCAGCGACATGGTTCAGGTAGCCAATCGCTATAAGCAGCGCGATACCAGCTACTACCATCAGCGTGATCATGAGTGGTGTCACTGCGCAAACCTCATTTTTCCGGTAAATATTGTGCGAGTGTAGTGGCTAAGCACTATTGCGCATAGATGCCCCTGTCGGACATTGCAACTTAATGTTCTATCAAGGCAACAGGTTTCCGGCCAACGGTCTTCTCCTTAAAGAGGGCGAAGTCGTTGATTTAAATAAATTTTCAGAAGGGGGTTGACGACCTGTCAAACCATCCATAGAATGCGCGCCACTTACAGCGTAAAGCACACAGCGAAGCGCAATAAGTAGTGAATGTTGTACGTGTGTCCCCTTCGTCTAGTGGCCTAGGACACCGCCCTTTCACGGCGGTAACAGGGGTTCGAGTCCCCTAGGGGACGCCATATTGCGGGAATAGCTCAGTTGGTAGAGCACGACCTTGCCAAGGTCGGGGTCGCGAGTTCGAGTCTCGTTTCCCGCTCCAGTTTTATACAATTCTGCTTTCGAGCGGGGTTGAGTGAAACCAGAACCAAGTCTTCGGATGCGGCTCTGGACACTGGAACACACACCATGTGTTCCGGGTAGCGTGTCCCCTTCGTCTAGTGGCCTAGGACACCGCCCTTTCACGGCGGTAACAGGGGTTCGAGTCCCCTAGGGGACGCCATTGCGGGAATAGCTCAGTTGGTAGAGCACGACCTTGCCAAGGTCGGGGTCGCGAGTTCGAGTCTCGTTTCCCGCTCCATATTCACGAAAACGCCGCTCATTGAGCGGCGTTTTTGTTTGTGCGTTTTTTCCCTTCGCGTGCCCCCGTGACTTGTCCGGGTGCATGCTTTTTCCTGTCCTTCATTTGTTCGGGCTTAGCGAGGCTTGTTGCTCAGCAGCGCGTCCAGCACAACCTGGCTGGCTGCGCTCCATGCTTCGCTGGAGTGCTGGTGGTTGAGTACGTCGAGTCCGCTGGCGGTGAAGGTTCCGGGGGTTGCGATCTGCTGGCCCAGTTCATTCAGTTTCTGTTCTGGCTGATTCCGGGCGCTGGCCAGGCAATCCTGCAGGTTGCCCAACACCAGTTCGCGAGCCTTGTCGGCAGGCAGGCCCTTGTCGGTCAGCCACTGTTGCAGATCGTGCAGCAGGAAATAGAACCAGCCGTTCATGCAGGCCGCGACGGTAGCCAGCTCGAAATCCGCTTCCTGTTCCAGCACCACCAGATTGCCCAGTGGCCCGAGGAGACGTTCGGAATTCGCGTGCGGCGGACAGACCACCACCGTGGACTGATTGATCTGCGAGGCGTAGGACAGCATGGCCCGTGTGCAATGTGCCTGCGGAAAATAATCGGCGAGAGCTGCCAGATCGACACCGGCGGCCAGCGAAACCAGTTGCTGGCCGGGTTTCAGGGTGACCTCGCGTGCCAGACTCGGCAGGACCTCGGGTCGCACGCCCAATAACAGCCATTCGGCGCTGTCGACCACTGCCTGATTACTCGTGGCGAACCTGCACTGGCATTCGTCCACCAGGCGAGTCGCGCGTTCCTCGTTGCGAGGGGAAAGATAAATGGCTCCCTCGAAACCACTGCGACGCAGGCCTCGAACGACTTTTTCAGTCAGTTCGCCCACGCCCAGAATGCCCACACTCTGCATGATTTGTCCTTTTGCCTGTCAGTCTCCGGGTTGTATAGGACCACGTTGTTGCCGGGTTGTCCCGCCAGGCCCTGCGCATGCCTTCTGATTCCCCGGAAGGCATGCTTTTTTCCTTCTCTATATAAGCCTCAAGGCATCTGTGGTCGTTCGTTCGGGCGCATGTCGAAGACCAGCACTTCGGCATCCACGCCTTCACTGAATTGAATCAGTTGTTCGTCGCGCAGCCGCACACCATCGCCTTCTCCCAGCTTCTCGCCATTGAGTACGACGCTGCCACGGGCGACATGCACGTAGGCATGACGATTGGCTGGCAGTTCCAGGCTGGCGGTTTCATTGCCGTTGAACAGACCGGCGTAGACCCGCACATCCTGGCGGACTTTCAGCGAGCCATCGTTTCCTTCGGCGGAAATGATCAACTGCAGGCGTCCACGTTTCTGTGCCGCACTGAAGTGTTCCTGCTGGTAGTTCGGTGTCGCGCCAGCCACATTCGGTACGATCCAGATTTGCAGAAAATGCACCAGTTCGCTGTGCGAGTGGTTGAACTCGCTGTGCGCCACGCCGCTGCCGGCGCTCATCAGTTGCACGTCGCCAGGACGGATCACCGAGCCGGTGCCCAGAGTGTCCTTGTGTTCCAGTGCGCCTTCGAGCACATAGGAAAAGATTTCCATGTCGCGGTGCGGATGCTGGCCAAAGCCTTTGCCCGGCGCAACGCGGTCATCGTTGATCACCAGCAGGTCGGAGAAACCCTGTTCCTGCGGGTTGTAGTAATTGGCGAACGAGAAAGTATGAAAGGATTTCAGCCAGCCATGATTGGCTGCGCCACGGTCGGAAGCTTTGCGAAGAGTCAGCATGGTTGTTTCTCCATTTCGGTGTCGATGGTTATCGACCTGTTGAGATGAAGGTTACTGGTTATCGTTGGTCGCAATAAGTAGCTGAAAAACGAATGACTGTCCTTCTCAGGTTGACAGTCGGCTGGGGGCGGCATAGAGGCTTCATCTTCGTCATAATGCTCTGTCTGTCTTTCACCTCATTCAAGTGATGCACACCTCATGAAAAGCGTGGCGATGGTGCTGTTCCCGGACTTTCTTTTGCTCGATATGGCAGGACCTATCGAGGTGTTTTCGATTGCCAATCGTTATTTGCAGCCTGACAGGCACTATCAGGTTTCAACCATCGGTACCGAGCAGGGCGCATTGCGTGCGTCCTGTGGGGTCAACATTCTGGCCGACCGGCATATCAGCCAGGTTACGGAGAGTTGCGACCTGTTGCTGGTGCCGGGAGGGCCGGGTGCCTACAACGAAAGACACCAGCCTTTATTGAACTGGCTACATGACGCCGCGCCCCGTGCCTCCTGCTATGGCTCCATCTGTACCGGGGCTTTTATCCTGGGTGACGCCGGATTGCTCGACGGGCATCGGGTGACCACGCACTGGCATTACACGGACCGGCTCATCAAGCGCTTCCCCAAGGCGCAGGTGGAAACCGACCAGATCTATATCCAGGATCGCAACCTCCTGACCTCCGGTGGCGTGACTGCCGGCATCGACCTGTCGCTTGCCGTTGTGGCTCAGGACCATGGCAAGAAGGTCGCCCAGGATGTGGCCAAAGTGCTGCTGGTGCTGATGAAACGCCAGGGTGGCCAGGCGCAGTTCAGCCCCCTGATGACCGCCGTTGCACTTCAGGAAACCCCCGTCACCCGTGTGCAGAATCATGTGCTGGAGCATCTGGATGAAGCGTTCAGCATCGAGCGCATGGCAGGGCTGGCCAATATGAGCCCGCGCCATTTCGCCCGCACCTTTGCCCGCGAGGTGCAGATGACGCCCATGGACTTCCTGCAAAGCGCCCGTATCGACCGCGCCCGTAACCTGCTGGAAACCACCGATCTGCCGCTCAAGACCGTGGCCTATAAAAGCGGTTTTGGCAGCGTGCGGCACATGCGTTTCCTGTTCAGCGGCAAGATTGGTCTGACGCCAGCCCAGTATCGCGAGCAATTCAGTTGAGGTTGTCCGTATTGCGCACCGTAATGACCGTATCGCGCCTCCCGTAGCGGTTGTTCCGCTGTCCCTGCCTGCCAAGATGAACACGAATCTTTTACAAGGGTCGTGCGGTGGCCAGGAGAGCCGGGTTTATCGGCGTATAAATCGATATGGACAGCCTCAACAATATTCACAACGATTCGATACTGCGCTTCGGTCCTTATGTCTTCCATGTCGCTCAGCGGCTGGTGATGCAGGATGATGTCGCCTTGCGCGTGGGCGGACGGGCGCTGGATATTCTTCAGGTGCTGGTCGAACAGGCAGGCAGCGTGGTTGGCAAGGACGCGCTGATTGCCCGGGTCTGGCATAACTCGGTGGTCGAAGACATCAATCTGCGGGTGCAGGTCGCGGCCCTTCGTCGTGCTCTGGGTGATGGGCGCAACGGGCAGCGCTATATCGAAACGGTTCCTCAGCGGGGCTACTGCTTCGTGGCCAGGGTCGAGCATGTCGAAGCCGACAATCAGATGAGCATTGAGCCGCCTGCACCACGTCACAATCTGCCGGTACGGCTGACCCCGGTGATCGGGCGTGATGAGGTGGTGGGCAGAATCGTGCGTCAGTTGCCCGGACGGCGCTTCATGACGCTGGTCGGGCCGGGAGGCATCGGCAAGAGCGCAGTGGCCGGTCGGGTCAGCGAAGCACTTCTCAGGCATTATCCGGACGGTGTCTGGAACATCGACTTTTCTACCCCCGACGGTGCGCAACAGGTGGCTGCCCAGTTAGTGGCCGCGCTGGGTTTTGCCCGGCAGTTGCCTCTGAATGGACTGGTCGCGGCCCTGGCCGGACGTCGGGCGCTGCTGATCTTCGATGGCTGTGAGCATCAGCCTGAAAGTGCCCGGCGCTGGGCCCAATCCCTGTTGCCGGATTGTCAGCATCTATCGATTCTGGCGACCAGCCGGCAACCGCTGCTGGCCGCCGGGGAATCCGTGTTGCGCCTGTCTGGGCTGGCCATTGCACCGAATGACGCGCAGGACGCCATGGCGTATGCGGCCATGCAGTTGTTTGTCCGTCGGGCCAGGGCGTGCCAGCAAGACTTCGTCCTGCGTGAGCAGGATGTGCCCGTTGTGGGTGATATCTGTCGACGGCTCGACGGGATTCCGCTGGCCATCGAGTTGGCCGCAGCGCGAATCAACGTCTTTGGATTAACCGGTCTGCAGGCCCGACTGGACAGTTGTTTTCAGTCGCCGAGCCTTGGCCGGCGCACCGCCGTCGCGCGTCATCAGTCCTTCAAGGCCTCGCTGGACTGGAGCTATGAGCGCCTGGATTTCCCTGAACAGACCGTATTGCAGCGGCTTGCAGTCTTTACTTCGGCATTCACCCCGGAGGCTGCAATTGAGGTTGTGGCCTGTGCCTTGTTGAGCGCCGACTGCGTGGGCAAGACCTTGCAGCAACTGGCGGACAAATCGCTGCTGTCACTGATTCAAGGTTCCACCACGTTGCGCTATGGCTTGCTGCACACCACCCGCGTGTATGCGCGGGAGAAGCTGCAGCACAGCGGCGATGCGCAGCTATATGAAGCACGCCTGGCGCGATATCTCGCCGCGGGGCGTTTCTCGCGGATACAGGCGCCGTCATTGCAACTGGTCGAGTAGTTGCCGGGCTGCGAGCAGATCCGGTGTTGCGAAGCCTTCGGTAAAACGTGCATGGACGGGCTCCAGCACCAGCCACGCCTGCCGTTTGTGCCCCTGACGCTGCATGAGACGCGCCAGTGAGGTTGCACTGCGCAGTTCCCAGGCCAGCGCCCCCTGGTTTTGCGCCACGCTCAACGCTTGATGCAGTATCGCCCTGGCTGCGTCTGCCTGCTGATCAGGCAGGCTGTCGGCGCGAACCCGCAGAATTTCTGCGCTGCACCAGCCAGCAGCTCCGCTTTGCGCCCGCTCGAACAAGGCATCATCGACCTTGCCCGGGCGCAGAGTGAGCATGATGTCTTCGATAAGCTTGCCGCTATTCGTTGTGTGGCTGGCCGTTTCGCTGCCTGTAATGACCTGCGCATAGTGCTGTGCCCAGTCATAGAACAGCAGCGCCGAGTGCCTTTGCGACTGCTCGCGCAGCAGCTTCAATAATTCGCTGGCCGTTTCGGTGTGACCGTTGTAGAGCGCGATGGCGCAACCCGCCATGGAAAGGGTGTAGCAGATAGACGTGCCATGGTTGATCTGCTGAGCGATTTCCAGTGCCTGACGGGCGGTATGCCACGCCAGTTCGGGACGGCCCTGCAACCAGAGGATGCGCGCCAGGATGGTCAGGGCGGCAACGCTCTGGTCGTATTGCACGCCGAAACCGTAAGTGAAGCGGTTGGGATGGCCGTTCTGTGCCAGGCGTTGAATGACCTGCTCGGCATTTTGCCGGGCTAGGGTCTGGTCGCCTGAAAAATGCAGCGCCAATACCCGTAACCGATGGGTGCTCAGGCAGGTGATGACATCTGTGTTCATGCCCAGCCGATTGAACTGCCGGTTTTGCTCAAGGGCTTGCTGATACTGCCCGCGACACAGGTTGACGACCATATGCCCGGATATGGCCTGCAACTGGCCGGCCAGATCGTTGCTCTGCTCGGCCAGCATCTGGGCAGTGGCGAAGGCTTGTACGGCTTCGTCGGTGCCGCTCAGGGTGTGATAGGAAACGCTGCCCAGGGCCAGCTTGAGGGCGATCAACAGTTTTGCCGACGGAAACGGATCTGCTTCCAGCAGCTTCAAGGCCTTGCGTACATAAAAGCCCTGTTCCTTGAGCAGCGACAGCTCCTGCCAGAGCGGTGCGCAGTGTGCGACCAGCTCAATGACCAGCTTGTGGGCATGCCAGCTGTCGAACCCCCAATCCAGCGCTGCGCGTATGTCTTCCAGGCTGTGGATATAGCGCTCGATCCATCGGTAAGTGGGGATCTGCTCCCAGTCCTGTTGTGCTTGCTGCATGATGGCCAGGCAGCGTTGCGCATGGCGTTCGCGGGTCGCGGGCAGTTGCTCGCTGTGGCGCAGTTTTTCCAGAGCGTAGTTGCGGGTGGTATCGAGCAGGTAATAAAAGACCTCCTGGTCGCCCACCTCGACATTCAGCAATGACTTGGTGACCAGTTGCGCGAGTGTGGCGAAGACTTCAGGCGCCGTAACAGCGGAATCGACTGCCACTGCCATCGCGGAGTCCAGGGTGAAACGGCCCTTGAAAATGCTCAGGCGTTGCAGGCAGGTCTGCTCGCAGGCGTTGAGCATCTGGAAGCTCCAGTCCAGCGTGGCGCGCAAGGTCTGATGGCGCGCCAATGCGCCAGAATGACTCTGGCTGTGCAGGCGGAAACTGGCTTGCAGGTGTTCAAGCAGATTGCTGAACCCCAGGTTGCCCACCTGGGCGGCGGCCAGCTCGATGGCCAACGGAATGCCGTCGAGGCGCTGGCATATTTCAATCGCCAGCGGCAGGTTGGCCTCGGTCAGTTCAAAGTGTTCCTGATTGGCCGTGGCCCGTTCGACGAACAATTGCAGGGCTGCAAAACTCATGGCTTCGGCCCGGTTTACCCCTTCCACGGGCGGGCAGTCCAGAGGCTCAAGGCGCTCGACGCATTCGCCCTCGACCTGCAGGCTTTCACGGCTGGTGATCAGGATATGTACATCGGGCGCACTGCGCAGAATACCTTCGCTGAGCAAGGCAATGGCATCGACCATGTGCTCGCAATTGTCGATCACCAGCAGCATTTTTCGATCCCGCAGGAACGCGCCCATCCGGCTGATCGGCTCGTCCTCGTGCACCGCGATATCGAGCAGCATGGCCAGATGCGGGGTGATCATGGCCGGGTCGGACAGGGGCGCCAGGTCCAGCAGGCGAATGCCGTCCCGGTAATAACCGATCAATTGCTCGGCCACCTGCAGTGCAACCGTGGTCTTGCCGATTCCGCCGGGGCCGGTCAGTGAAATGAAGCGATGCTGTTGCAGTTGGCTTACCAGCCTGTTGACCAACGCATCTCGTCCCAGAATGCGCGATTGGCGGACGGGCAGATTATGGCCGGTCGAGTTCTTCATATTGGCGTTTTGCCTGTGTTCAACCCGTTGCAGGGTGATGGGAGCGACAAAGCTGTAACCACGTTGCGCAACTGTAACGATATACCGCTGGCCTGCCTGGCCGTCGCCCAGCGCCTTGCGCAAGGCCGTCATGTGCACGCGCAGGTTGCTGTCCTCGACCACACTGCGAGGCCAGACATGAGCCATGATCTGTTGTTTGCTGACCATCTTCCCGGCGTGCTCGATCAGCACCAGCAGAATATCCATGGCACGACTGCCCAGCCGCACGGGGCGCTCGGCGTCCAGGACCAGACGTTGTTCCGGGTAGATCCGATAAGGGCCGAAATGCACGGCCAGTTCGGTGAGAAGGGTCAAGGGGTCATTCCTGTTCTGTCGCCTCCGAGGCCCGTTTTCGGGCGGATGAATAGCGTCCGAGCGTGCTCGCGATGCGCCGTTCAATCTAGCCCTTATTTCAGAACTCGGCAGCGACAAACTGTTCGATGCGATGTGTTTTCTTTAGCGCATGGCCACGCCAAGTAAAGGGATTTATACCTTCGGCACGGGAAAATATGTGCGAGAAGTGCGACTGATCACAGAATCCGCACTCCTGGCTGATCTGCGTCAAAGTCATTTCAGTGTGCTGGATCAGGCATTTGGCGCGGGCGATGCGCTGGCTGCGAATCCATTCCTGAGGCGACAGGCCGGTGCTGCATTTGAACGCTCGGGAAAAGTAGCTTCGGGACAAGGCGCAGGCACGCGCCAGCTCGGAAACCTCGATGTTTTCGCCCAGCTTCTCCAGGATCAACTGCTTGGCCAGACGCTCGCGCCAGGGCGTCAGGCCGCCATTTACGGTTGTCTGCTTCTCGATGTGTTCAAGGCGTTTGCAGGTCTGACACGGGTATTGCGGAGCGTGGGTCATGGCAATGTCCTTTCGCGCTAAGGTGCGGATGTCGCTCGTCAGCACCTTTGGCCAGGCAAAAGTCTGCGCAGAGAGCGCCATTCTTGAGTGCAGGAGCGGGGCTGACGAGTTAATCGTTGTTAATTTGCAGGGCGGGTCAGATAGCAGATTGCCTTGGTGCAGCGCTCTGGCCCGGGCTTCACGTGATTCGCTCAGCGATTCTGCAACCAGCCGAGAAAGCCGCCTTTCTTGACCTGTGCCGGCCTGGCCAGCAGCGCCGAGTGGCTGTTCTTCTGCCGTACTGCCTGGAGTTTGTGCAGCGCGTTGTTGACCTGTCCGGACTGTTCCATGCAGGCGCGGGCGACGTTCTTGTCGATCCGGTAAATGATGCTGGAGGTCATGGCGGTGAAGCAGGCTTCGGACGGGATGTCATCGAGAATGCTTTGCTCGCCCATCACTTCACTCGGTCCCATGCGTCCGGCTTCGATCCGCTCGTTGCCGTCCGGCACCGAGGCACTGACCACGCCGGTGGCGATGACGAACAGGCAGTCGGCAACCTCGTCGAGATCCAGCACCACCTGGCCTGCAGAGTACTGCTGCGCGGTCATGTGCTGGGCCAGACGGTCGCGTTCCTGAGCGTTCAGCGAGCGGAATACTTTCACGTCTTCCAGCAAGGTCCGGGCACGGGAAGTCGGTTCGCCGCTGGCATCCAGCTGGCGGACGATGCCTGCCGCTTCAAGGTGGCGATGCGCAAGATCGAACAGTTGATTGCGCACTTCGCCTTTCTTGCCCAGGTCCGCGATAAAACCGCTGGCCACGTATTCGGACATGCTTTCCCCGGCTTCCTTGAGCACCGCTTTGGGGGCCGGTGACAGCAACAGGCTGCTGCTGCCCTGCAAGGTGCGATCCAGCGCATCGAGCACGCGGCGGGGGCGGATATGGTTGGGCACCTGAATGCTGATCGATACGCCATGCATGTGGGTCGGTCGGCTCAGGTTGACGATCTTGGCCTTGGCCGCCACCGAGTTGGGCACCACGGCCGTGCTGCCAGCGCTGGTCAGCAGATGCGTGGCGCGCCAGTCGATGTCGGTCACCTTGCCTTCGATGCCATCGATCGCCACCCAGTCATCGACCTGATAGGGCTTGGTGGTGTTGAGCACGATCCCGGAGAACACATCGCTCAAGGTGCTTTGCAGGGCCAGGCCGACAATGATCGCCACGGCGCCGGAAGTTGCCAGCAGACCCTTGACCGGCAACTCCAGCACATAACCGGCCGCCGCGACGACGGCGATCAGGAACACCAGCGCGCCGATCACATCCTGCAGCAGGCGTCCGCTGTGGCCGACCCGACGCAGCAGAGCCAGACCGATCAGCACGGTCAGCACCCGCGCGGCATACACCCACCAGAGAATCGCCAGGGCCGTGGCGCCCAGTTGCAGCACGCTGTCGTCAGGCCAGGCCGGTGCCAGCAACGGGCTGATACCGGCATTGATGATCAGGGTGCTGAAACTCAGGAACAGGCCCAGGCGAATGCCGATCCGCACGACCCGATGCTGGGCGGGCGACAGGTGCCAGATCAATACATCGGCCAGTAGCAGCAGGGCACTCCACAACAGCGGATGGCTCAGGACAAAGGACATGGCAAGACTCCGGGCAGGACAGACAGGAGCCTGCTCTGGCGCAGGCTCCGGGTGGGCGAGGGATCAGTTGCTGAGGTGAGCCTTCAGTTCGCCCGCCGCCTGACGCATCGCGGCGCGGACTTCAGGAACCTGGTTCAGCGGGTTGAGCAGGCCGAAGTCATGGATCATCCCGTTGTAGCGCACGGCCGTGACCGGTACGCCTGCCGCATCCAGCTTGCGGGCATAGGCTTCGCCTTCGTCGCGCAGCACATCGAACTCGGCGGTCTGTACCAGCGCCGCAGGCAGGCCACGCAATTGTTCGCTGCTGGCCTGCAGCGGCGAGGCATGGATCTGTGCGCGCTGGCCGGCGTCGGTGGTGTAGTTGTCCCAGAACCACTTCATCATGCCTTTGGTCAGGAAATGGCCTTCGGCAAACTGCTGGTAGGAGCCGTTATCGAAGTTCGCGTCGGTGACCGGCCACAGCAGCAACTGGAAGCGCAGCGCCGGAGCCTTCTGCTCCTTGGCCATCAGGGCCACGACCGCGGCCATGTTGCCGCCGACGCTGTTGCCGGCAACCGCCAGCCGACTGCCATCGACGCCGATCTGCTTGCCGTGCTCGGCCACCCAGCGGGTCGCGGCATAGGCCTGATTGATTGCGGTCGGGTATTGGGCTTCTGGCGAGGGCGTGTAATCGACATACACGGCTACCGCGCCGGAGCCGACCACCAGATCGCGGATCAGTCGCTGGTGAGTCGGGAAGTCCCCCAGGACCCAGCCGCCGCCGTGGAAGAACATGAACACTGGCAGCTCTCCCTTGAGCATGGCAGGGCGAACGATCTTGAGAGTGATCTTCTGATCGTTGGCATCAATGACGCGCTCACTGACCTCTACACCAGACAGGTCGACCTTGACCGAGGCCTGTGCACCGGTCAGCACTGCGCGGGCATCCTTGGGGCTCAACTGTTCAAGCGGCTTGCCACCGCCAGCGGCCAGGGCTTCGAGAAAGGCCTGGGTGTTGTGCTCCACGCCCGGGCTGCCAGCGGCAAAGGCGCTGTTCACGGAAAGGGCGAGCAGGGTAGTGGTCAGGGCTTTTTGCACAGTGTTCATGGGGCAATCCTTTGAAAAAACTGAAGTGGTTGGTTGGCAAGGGCAGTCCGGGCTTCAGGCCTCGTCTGCACCATGGACACAGATTAATAGGGTGCTCAAAGGCGAAAAAGCGGCTATAAAGCGTTTAACTGTCAACCAGGTTGTGACAATGAACCCCTTTGAAGACATGCGTATCTTTTGTCAGGTCATGGAGTCGGGCAGCTTTACGGCGGCCTCCGACAAGCTGGGCCTGTCCAAGCAGTTCGTCAGCCGCCGCCTGATGCAACTGGAAGAGCGGCTGGGCGTGCGCTTGCTCAATCGCTCGACCCGGCGACTGGATGTAACCCCGCTGGGGCAGAGCTATTACGAATCTGCCTTGCGCCTGCTGGGCGAGGTCGAGCAGGTCGAACAGGGGATTGCAGGGCAGAACAGCGAGCCGCGTGGCACCCTGCGCCTGAGTGCGCCACTGTCGTTTGCGGTGGCGCACCTGGGTTGCCTGCTGCCGCTGTTCCTGCAGCGCTATCGGGATGTGGCGGTGGAAGTGGACCTGAGCGATCGTCCGGTGGACTTGCTCAGCGAAGGCTACGACCTGGTATTGCGCATCGGGGTGCTGGAAGACTCCAGCCTGATTGCCCGGCGGATCGCCACGATCGACCGGGTGTATTGCGCAAGCCCGGTATACCTGGCCGAGCGCGGTCGTCCGGAAAAACCGGAAGACCTGCATGCCCATGACTGCTTGCCTTACGGCCATAACCGTCAGGTGCAATGGCGCTTTCAGGGCAGTGGCAAGCCCGTGAGCCTGAGTGTCAGCGGGCGGATGCGCACCAACAACGGTGAACTGCTCAGGGACGCAGCGATTGCCGGGCTGGGCATCACCTATCTGCCGACCTTTATTGTCGGTGCGGCATTGAGCAGCGGAAGTTTGGTGCGGGTGCTCGATGATCTGCGTCCCGAGCCCCTGACCTTGTCGGCGGTCTATCCGCAGCATCGTCAGGCATCCAGGCCGGTGCAGGCCTTGATCGAGTTTCTGCGCGAACGGCTGGAGGTCGATGAGACGGTGTGATGACTGAGCTATTTGCATATTAATCTAGATCTAAAATGAATTTAGATAATGTTTTTCCGGGTGATAAGGTTCCTGGCATTCGTTTCACTATCCCCTGGAGATAGCTTGTGCCCGCCACCTTTGCCCGATGGAAAAACCGCATCCTGCCAGGCCTGTTGCTGACGCTGGCAGCTTCGCTGAATGCCCAGGCCGCCGATCTGGTGGTCGGCGACCAGAGCCACAGTGCCCGGACCGTGATGGAAGCCGCAGGCGTACTCGATGACTTGCCTTACGAGCTGGAGTGGAAGCAGTTCACCGCCGGTTCGCCAGTGGCCGAAGCCTTGAACGTCGGCAGCCTGGATGTCGGTTTACTGGGCGATTCTCCGGCGTTGTTCATGGGCGCCCTCGGCGCGCCGATCAAGGTCATCGGTGTCTCGCGGCAGAATCTGGATGGCGTGGCCATCGTGGTACGCAAGGACTCGCCGATCCACAGCGTTGCCGATCTGGCAGGCAGGAAAGTTGCGATCTGGAAGGGCTCGTTCAGCCAGCAGTTGATGCTCACTGCGCTGGACAAGGCGGGCGTGGCCCGTGATGCGGTGGAGTATCGTTACCTCAGTGCGCTGGATTCTTCCCATGCACTGGATGGTGGTTCGGTGGACGCCATTGCGACCTGGGAGCCCTACGTCACCCAGCAGGAACGCCAGGGCGCACGGGTGATCGTCACCGCCAAGGGGCTGATTCCTGCCCAGAGCTTCATCGTGGCCAACGATCGGGCGATCCAGAACAAGCGTGCCCAGATCAACGATTTCCTGCAACGCCTGCAAGCGGCTCGCGACTGGTCGGTGCGCGAGCCAAAAAATAATGAAATCTACGCCAACGCCTGGTCGAGCGTGACCAGAGCCGATGCCGAAGTCGCCCGCCGCTGGTTCTCCCGTTCACAGATCGTCGTGGTCCCCATCACAGCGGATGTCGTGGCGGGCGCGCAGCAGACCATCGACTTTTTCAACAAGGCCGGGTTGACCAGACACTATCCTGCAGCCAGTGTCTTCGATGAGTCGTTCAACTCGGCGCTCAAACCCCAGGCGCAGGCCTCTCGCTGATATCTACTATCGCGCAGGAGTCCCCGCAATGTTCCTGACACTGCGCTGTCGTTCGGCAAACGGGATCCACGGAGCGTTCCAATCATGAATTCGCGTTTTGTTTGATGAGAGAGCCAATTCGTTCGCGAATAAAATAGGAGCCTGTACCCATGACTTTCACTTCATTGCACTGGGGTGCCTATCGTCCTCAGGTCGTGGACGGCAAATTACAGGCGCTGTTGCCGGTGGAATGGGACAAGGATCCGTCGCCCATCGGCGAGTCGGTTGCCGCCGCCATCACCTCGCCAACCCGCATCCGACGCCCCGCCGTGCGCCGCAGCTTTCTGCAGCAAGCCGGAGGGCGGCCCGATCTGCGTGGCCAGGAGCCTTTTGTCGAGGTGTCCTGGGACGTGGCCCTAGAGCTGGTCGCCAAACAGCTCCAGGGCATCAGGCAGCAACATGGCAATCAGGCGATTTTCGGCGGCAGTTATGGCTGGGGCAGCGCCGGGCGCTTTCATCATGCCCAGAGCCAGTTGCATCGCTTCCTAAACTGCCTGGGCGGCTATGTGTTCAGCACCGACAGTTACAGCCTTGGTGCCGGGCGGGTGTTGATGCCGCACATCGTCGGCCCGATGGACTGGCTGCTGGCGGGACACACCTCCTGGAAAAATCTGGCCGAGAATTGTGAGCTGTTCGTGGCCTTTGGTGGCTTGCCGGCCAAGAACGCCCAGACCAGCCCCGGCGGCGCCAGCGATCATCTTTTGACCAGTGCCTTGCAGAGTATGTCCGAGGCCGGTGTGCAGTTCGTCAATGTCAGCCCGTTGCGCGACGATCTGCGTGGCCCTGAGCACAACGAATGGCTGGCGGTGCGTCCGGGCAGTGACACGGCGTTGATGATGGCCTTGTCCTGGGTGCTGATCACCCAGGGCCTGCATGACGAAGCATTCGTGCAGCGCTACACCGTCGGCTATGAACGTTTTCGCGATTACCTGCTGGGCCATGCCGACGGGCAACCCAAAGACCCGGACTGGGCCGAACCGTTGACCGGGATTGCCGCTGCGCAGATCACCGAACTGGCGCAACGCATGGCCAGCAAACGCACCATGATCAACGTCGCCTATTCCCTGCAGCGTTCGATTCATGGTGAGCAACCGTTCTGGATGACCGTGACCCTGGCCGCATTGCTGGGCCAGATCGGTTTGCCGGGTGGTGGTTTCGGGCTTGGCTATGGCTGCATGAACAATACGGGCAGCGGCCGCAAGCCGTTCTCGGGGCCGCGTTTCGAGCAGGGCAGTAACCCGGTGAAGGATTTCATCCCGGTGGCCCGCGTCGCCGACATGTTGCTCAATCCCGGCGCCACCTTCGATTACAACGGCCAGCAGCGCCGCTACCCGGACATTCGGCTGGTGTACTGGGTGGGCGGCAATATCTTCCATCACCATCAGGACCTCAACCGCCTGCTGGATGCCTGGCAACGCCCGGAAACCATCATCGTCCACGAGCAATACTGGACCGCCCAGGCCCGCTACGCCGATATTGTCCTGCCTGCGACTACCGCGCTGGAGCGCAATGACATTGGCAGCTCGGCTTCCGACCGTTTCATGATCGCCATGCAGCAAGCCATCGAACCGGTGGGCGAAGCCCGCGATGACTATTCGATCTTTGCCGACCTGGCGCAGCGTCTGGGCGTGGCCGAAAGCTTCACAGAAGGACGCGATGCGGCTGCCTGGCTGCGTTTCATCTACGAGCAGTCACGTGACAGGGCCGAGGCGTTCGACATTCGCTTGCCGGGCTACGAACAGTTCTGGCGCGACGGGCTGTTCGAGGTGCAATACCCGCAAACCGATACGGTGCTGCTCAAGGCCTTTCGTGACGATCCGCAGGCCAACCCGCTACCCACACCTTCCGGGCGCATCGAAATATTTTCCGAGCGCATCGCCGGCTTCGGCTATGCAGACTGTCCGGGGCATCCGGTATGGCTGGCCAGGCCTGCTCCGGCGTTTCCCTTGCACTTGCTGTCCAATCAGCCGCGAACCCGGCTGCACAGCCAGTACGATCATGGTGCCTACAGCCGCTCATCAAAGATCCGCCAGCGCGAACCCTTGACCCTCAATCGCCTGGACGCCGCAGCTCGCGGGATTGTCGATGGCGATGTCATCAAGGTATTCAACGAGCGCGGGGCCTTTCTGGCCGGGGCGATTGTCTCGGACGACATTCGTCCCGGCGTGGTGCAAATCGCAACCGGGGCCTGGTTCGATCCCTTGCTGCCGGGCGAGAAAGGCAGCCTGGAGAAGCATGGCAATCCCAACGTGATTACTCTCGATGTCGGGGCTTCACGGCTTTCTCAGGGCTGTGCGGCGCAGACCGCCTCGGTGCAGATCGTCAAATGGGATCGGGAGCTACCGGAAGTGACCGCTTTCGAGCCACCGCTGCTGATCTGATTCGCGTCAGTCATTGACCTGGATGATCCCTTCGCGCACAGCGAACAGCACCAGGCTGGCGATATCGTGAATGCCCAGGCGATGCATGACCTGAGAGCGATGGGCTTCCACGGTCTTGACGCTCAGGCCAAGGCCCATGGCGATGGAGCGGGTCGACTCGCCACGGGCGATCAGGCGCAGGATTTCCAGTTGCCGTTCGGTCAGCGAGAAGTTGCCGGATCTGTTGCCGGCAGGCTGCGGCAGGCTTTTCTTGACTGCCTGACTGACTACCAGCGGCACGACTTCCGAAGACAGGTACTGATCGCCATGCTGCAACGCCTGCAAGGCCAGCTCCAGTTCCAGAAAGCTGGCGCTCTTGAGCAGGTAACCCTGGGCGCCCAGTTGCAGGCACTTCATGACAAAGCCCGAGTCGGTATGTGTCGACAGCATGAGCACCTTGCAGCAGGGCGCATGCACCGACAACTCTTCCAGTGCCTGAAGGCTGCATGATCGTCCCATGGACATGTCGAGCAGAACGATGTCCGGCATCAGCAGGCACGCGAGCTGAATGGTGCTGTCTCCATCGCCGGCTTCCCCGACGATTTCGTATTCGTGTTGTTTTTCCAGTAGTGCTCGTATACCAGCCCGAAACAACGGGAAGTCATCGGCGAGCAGAATTCGGCAAGGCATATTGACGGCCTGTGTCGCATGGGAAGTGGATAGCGGCCAACGAGTGATAGCTACGATTACTGTTCTCCCGTGAGAATGGATGATAGCCCGCTAATTGCTGGCTGCATCCGTGCATGAAGCGCCCACGGAAAGGACATCCCTATCCCGGATATCGGCGATGGCACTCCGTTAGCCATGCCGTGCGCTGTCACCAAACTGTTGGATCAGTATCGGTACTCTGGACAGCGGTTCTATCGCTTGTGCTGCGCCCATGCGAATGGCTTCCTTGGGCATGCCGAACACCACGCAACTGGCTTCATCCTGAGCCACGGTATGAGCCCCGCTTTCGCGCATGGCCAGCAGGCCGCGCGCGCCATCGTCGCCCATGCCGGTCATGATCACGCCCAGCGTATTGGCGCCTGCATGGCGGGCCATGGAGCGAAACAGCACATCCACCGAGGGCTTGTGGCGGTTGACCGGTGGGCCATCGAGGACTTCGACCTGATAGTGCGCCCCGTTGCGCTTGAGCTGCATGTGCAGACCGCCGGGAGCAATCAGGGCCAGGCCGCTGTGAACGCGATCCAGATGTCTGGCTTCACGCACTTCGATCTGGCAGAGGCCATCGAGACGCCTGGCAAAATCGGCCGTGAATTTCTCCGGCATGTGTTGAACGATCACAATGCCCGGGCAGTCACGTGGCAGTTGGCGAAGAATGAATTCCAGTGCCTGGGTGCCGCCCGTGGAGCAGCCCAGTGCGACCACCCGGTCGGTGGTCCTGAGCAGCGGACTGACCGGCGCTGGCGCTTCCTGAACCTGTGCCCGGACAGGCGGGCGGAATGCGCCGGGACGAGTCCGGGCGGCTTCTTCGATCTTGCGGATCAGATCCCCGGAAATCTGCTCCAGGCTCTGCTTCAGGCCCAGCCGCGCCTTGGTGAATACACCCACGGCGCCAGCCGCCAGGGCTTCGACCGACACGCTGGCGCCCGACTCGGTGAGGGTCGAGCAGATCAGCGTCGGGGTCGGGCGTTCGCTCATGATCTGGCGCAGAAAGGTCAGGCCATCCATGCGCGGCATTTCAATGTCCAGAATCACCACGTCGGGCCAGTCGCGGCGCATCTTGTCGATGGCGTACAGCGGATCGCTGGCCTGGCCGATCACTTCGATGCCGGGATGGCTGGCCAGGCAATTGGTCAGTACCTGGCGCACCAGCGCCGAGTCGTCAACGATGAATACGCGGATCACAGAATATGCCCACCTGTCCTTGAGTGCTGCATGACGGGCAGCGTGACTTCATTGCGCTGGCAGTCGATCCTGCCGCTCAGGCCGTCGATCTGCAGACGGCGATAGTGCTCGCCATTGAGGTCGCACAAATCCACCGCCCAGTGGCGCAGGCTGAACTGCTTGCGGGCGAAATCGCTGTTGGTGTGGCCGATCCTGCGCAGCGAATTGCCCTCGAAGCGCGATAGGCTGCCACCGCCGAAAATGCCTTTGCGGTACTCGCTCGGGTTGGTGCCGTGACGCACCATATCGGCGTGCATGCGCTTGAACACGGCATCGCCGTAGCGGGTGTCGTGATCGTTGGCAGGTGCCTGGTTATAACTGCCGGTCGGATCGCGGGGCAGGACGTAATGCGACACGCCGAGCAGGCGCCAGCGTGGATGCCAGAGAATGATCGACACGCAACTGCCCAGCAGCGTCGTGACCGGTCCGTCGTGACGGCCGAAGAAGTAGTCGCCGGGGCGCAGGAAAATGGGTTGATTTACAGACATTCGTACACCGAGGGCCGTACCAGTCGTACGGGTAGCTCAAAACCATGAATGCTTTCGGCGTGGCCTATGAACAGCAGCCCGCCGGGACGCAACTGACAGACGAGGCGCTGCACGATACGTTTCTTTTCTTCGTTGTCGAAGTAGATCAGTACGTTGCGCAGAAAGATCACATCAAACTGGCCCACGTCCTCGGCCAGCGGCTGGACGATATTTACCTCGCGCAGCGTGACCCGGTCGCGCAGGCCCGCCTGGACCCGGAAGCGGCCGCTCATGTCGCCGACGCCGCTCAGGCAGTAGCGCTGCATCCAGCCAGCGGGAAAGTACTTGGCCTGGGCAATGTCATAAATGCCTTCGTGGGCCTTGTGCAGCATGCTCAGGCTCAGGTCGCTGGCCAGGATTGACCAGTCCTGGGTAGTGGCGTGCTCGCTGAGTACCATCGCCAGGCTGTATGGTTCTTCGCCCGACGAGCAGGCGGCACTCCAGACCCGCACCGAACCACGACGCCGGGCCAGCCATTGGCCGAGAAACTCGAAGTGCGGATGCTCGCGGAAAAAGTAGGTTTCGTTGGTGGTCAACAGGTCCACTACCAGCCGACGCTCCTGCTTGTACTGCGGCTGTTCGAGCATCTGCAGGTATTCGGTGTAACTGTCGAGCCGGTAATAGCGCAGTCGTTTCATCAGGCGCCCGGCAACCAGCGGGCGCTTGTTGGGCGCCAGCTGGATGCCTGACGCATCGGCCATGAGTTTTTGCAGATGGAGGAACTCGGTGTCGCCGAGTGCCGGCATCTTCAGTGCTTCCGACATCTCAGGTTCCCTTGAGCACAGCGAGACTGAGCTGGCGAATGTCATCCAGGGACAACACTTGTGCAATGTTCAGAATGATGGTGAAAGTCTGTTCGCGACGAGCCATGCCGGCGATGAAGTCGGTGCGGATACCGGCACCGAACGGTGGTGCGGGCACTACCTGTTGCGGGTCGATATCGAGCACGGCGTCCACCGCATCCACCACCAGACCAATGCGCTGGTAAAGGTCTTCCAGGGTCAGTTCGATGATCACGATGCAGGTGCGCTTGCCGGGGTGCGTCAGCTCGAAGCCGAAGCGCGCCGCCAGATCGAGCACCGGCACCACATTGCCACGCAGGTTGATCACGCCGTGGATAAAGGCCGGCATCATCGGTACCGAGGTGACTTCGTCGTACTCGATGATCTCGCGTACCAGATCGATGGGCAGGGCATAGGCCGCGTCACGCACCCGAAACGACAGATGCTGGATACTCATCATGTCGGCATCGGATAACCGCTCGACAGTTTGCGGAAGAGTCATGGTCGCCGCCCCTTAGTTGAAACTGACAAACTGGCCTTCATCGACCTGCGACTTGCCCCGCGACCATGGCGGCGGTGTGCCGCTGTAGTTGTCGTTGGCGCGTGGCTGAGGCCTCGATGGCGACTGGGCTTCAAAGCGGAAGAAGCCGATCAGTTCCTGCAGTTGTCCGGCCTGGGCATTCATCTCTTCTGCGGTGGCCGCCAGTTCTTCGGAGGCCGAAGCGTTCTGCTGGGTGATCTGGTTCATCTGGCCCATGGCGATATTGATCTGCCCGGCAGCACCGCTTTGTTCCTGGGACGCGGCAGTGATTTCCTGAACCAGGTCGGAAGTCTTCTGGATGTTGGGCACGATCTCGTTGAGCAGGCGTCCGGCCTGTTCGGCCAGTTGCACGCTGCTGGAGGCGACCTGGCCGATTTCCTGAGCGGCAACCTGGCTGCGCTCTGCCAGCTTGCGCACTTCGGCAGCGACTACCGCGAAGCCCTTGCCATGATCACCGGCCCGTGCGGCTTCGATCGCGGCGTTCAGGGCCAGCAGGTTGGTCTGGTAGGCGATGTCGTCGATGATGCTGATCTTGTCGGCGATCTGCTTCATGGCCAGGACCGTATCGACCACCGCACCGCCACCTTGCACGGCGTCATTGGCGGCCTTGCCGGCAATCCCGTCGGTGATCTTGGCGCTTTCGGTGTTCTGGGCAATCGAGGCCGACATCTGTTCGACCGAGGCGCTGGTCTGCTCGACGCTGGCTGCCTGTTCGTTGGCCGCCTGACTCAGGGATTGCGAGGTCGAGCTGACCTGTTCCGAAGCCGAGGACAGCGAATCGGCGGCACTGCGTACATCGCCGAGAATGCTGCGCAGACGCAGGGCCATGTTCTGCATGGCGGACAGCAACTGACCGGTTTCGTCCTTGCTGTTGACCTCAAGATCCTTGCTCAGATCGCCAGCAGCCATGCGATTGGCGGCTTCCACTGCGCCATTGAGCGGCTTGGTGATGCTGCGGGTGACCAGCACGCCGATCAGCATGCCCAGCAGAGTCGCAACGGCCACCAGCACAATCATCTGTACCCGCGATTTTTCCGAGATCGTGGTGATTTCCTGATTGGATTGCCCGGCGCGGTCTTTCTTGTAATCGACCACTTCGCCCAGCATGCGATCGACGACATCGCCAGTCGAGATGGCCCTTGGCAGCAGGTTGGTAGCTTCGCTGGCCTCCTGAAGCTGGCCGCTCTGCTGATGGGCGAGCAGCAACTGTTTGGCAAGGGTTTCGTACTCGCCCAGCGGCGCCAGCAAGGCATCGACCCTGGCCTGGCCTTCCTTGGTAAGGAAGCTCTCGCGGGATTTGACGATCAGGGCGCGGGTTGTTTCCAGCGTGCTGTTGGTGAGGTTGGCCGCCTTTTCACGGTCTTCCTGAGTGGTCGAAAGCAGGCTCTGGCGCATGGAGCGACCGGCCGAGATCAGCTGGATGTTGGCTTCCTGCAACTGGCTCATACCTTCGACGTCGACATCGTACATTTTGTCGGAGAGCTTGTTGACCTCATCCAGATTACGGATGCCCAGCAGGCCGATGGTCGCAGTCAAGGCCACCACTATCAGAAAGCCGAGTGTCAGCCTGACGCCTATCTTCATATTGCGGATGAACTGCATGTTTACATCTCCTGAAGGCTGAAAAAGTTAGTTGGCGCTGGCGACACTGGTCTGGTGGGCGCTTTCCATCTGCGCTTGTAAATGACGAAACAGGCTCGGGATATCCAGAATCAGGGCGACCTGCCCGGAACCCAGAATGGTTGAGCCACTGATACCGCGAAGGTGCTGGAACATCTTGCCCAAGGGCTTGATGACGGTTTGCAGCTCGCCGTGCAATTGATCGACGATCAGCCCGGCCTGCTGGCGGCCCTGGCTGACCACCACAATGTTGCGGCGGCGTGAAGGCTCGGCTTTCAGGCCGAAATGGCTGTCCAGCGCGATGCAGGGCAGGGGGCGGCCACGCAGGTTCAGATAGCCATAGCCGTTTTCCAGCGGCGGCGCGCTGGCCTCCATGCATTCGGTGACCATATCCAGCGGAATGACAAAGCTGTCGTGGCCCACGCTGACCAGAAAGCCGTCGATGATTGCCAGGGTCAGTGGCAGACGAATGCGGAACGTGCAGCCTTCACCAGCCACCGAATCGATTTCGATCAGGCCGCGCAGTTGATCGATGGCGCTGCGCACTACATCCATTCCAACGCCGCGTCCGGAAAGGTTGGACACCTGCTCGGCCGTCGAGAACCCGGCCTCGAAAATCAGCAGGTGGATATCGCTGTCGCTCAGTTGTGCATCGGCGTCGACCATGCCCTTGGCGATGGCCTTTTCCAGGATGCGCGCCGTGTTCAGGCCGCGCCCGTCATCGCTGATTTCCAGCACGATCATTCCGGAGTCGTGATAGGCATTCAGGCTCAGGTTGCCCTCGGCAGGCTTGCCGACCGCCAGGCGTTCGGCAGCCGATTCGATGCCGTGGTCGATGGCGTTGCGCACCAGGTGCGTCAGCGGATCGGCAACCTTGTCGATCACCGATTTATCCAGTTCGGTCTCGCCGCCACGAATGGTCAGCTGGATCTTCTTGTCCAGTTCCTGACTGACATCGCGTACCACGCGGTGGAAACGGTTGAAGGTTTCGCCGACTTCGACCATGCGCAGCTTGAGGGCGATTTCACGAATCTGCTCCACGTGCTGGAGAACCGCCTGGGTACTTTCGATGCAGGCATTGTGGCCGCTGAGTCGGGCCTGCATCTGCGCACCGGCAGTACTGATGACCAGTTCGCCGACCAGATTGATCAGCTCATCGAGCTTGTTTGCCGCGACCTTGACCAGTGTGTTTTCCACCGGTCGACGGTCACGGTTGGGAGCCGCTGCCGGTCTTTCGGATGCGGCAGCGGCCACGGCAATTACCGCCTGCGCTGGCACAACGGAAGTCTGTTCGAGCACCGGGTAATGTTCGACCGGTGTTTCGCTGGCTGCCGGTTCATCCTGCTGCGCCAGTTGCTCGATCTGCAGCGTGCAGAAGTCCTGAATGAACTCGAAAACATCCTCGATCTCGCTGGCCCGGGCACTGCTGCGCAGGGTCAGGTTCAGCTCCATGTGGCACTCTTCGGGGTCGAGTTGCGCCAGTGCGGGCAATCCGGACGTCAGGGTCTGCATCCGGGTGATGGTGCCGAGCTTCTTGAGGTAACGCACGAACGCTGCCGGATCGAAACCGTTCTGGAACAGTTCCCTGGCAAACGCGATGGAAATCTGCCAATCGTGTTCATCGGCCTCTGCAACTGCTTCGCTGCTGATCGATGCGTTATTTTCAGCGTCGGCTACATCATGTCCCTGAGCCTTGGCCAGGGCTGCGAGCAAAGGTGCCTGACGGCTTTCGTCGGCTTCCATCAGGCCGTTGTCGGGATCCACGCTTTCCAGCAACGTGCTTAGCTCATCCATGCACTTGAGCATCAGCGAGGTCAGTTCCGAGGTCAGCACCCGCTGCCCGTCGCGCACTGACATCAGCAGGCTTTCCAGATGATGGGTGAGGGTTACCAGCGGGGTCAGCGAAAAGATGCCGGCCGAGCCCTTGAGTGTGTGGACGGCCCGAAAAAGACCATTTACCGCGTCGTGATCGTCCGGTGTGGTTTCCAGGCGTAGCAGGCTGTCTTCAGCATCCTTGAGCAGGTCGCGGCCTTCGTCCAGAAAGCCTTGCAGTAACTGATTCCACTGTTCGCCACTGAGCATCGGTCAATCCTCGGCCTGAGCCACAGGTTGGAGCACATCCAGAGCCAACAGCCCGGCCATTTCAATCACGCTGGGCGAAGCTGCGCGTACTGTCGCTGGTGTTCCGGCCAGTGACAGCTCGCGCTGCAAGGCCAGCAACAGTTGCGCACCCGCGCTGTCGAGTTCATCAATGCCGCTCAGGTCCAGCTGCCAACTCTGTGTCTGGGTGGTCAGCAAGGGCATGAGCAGCTCGCGCGCCTGTCTGACTTCGTAGATGGTCAGGTCGCCCGTTACATGCATCAGCGCCGGGCTGTCTGGCGTAGCGTCGGTTATCGAGAACATGGGCTTACCCCAACAGTTTCTCGACCGCAGCGAGTAATTGCTGGGGCTGAAAAGGTTTGACGATCCAGGCCTTGGCACCGGCAGCTTGGCCTTCGGCTTTCTTGGATTGTTCGCTTTCGGTGGTGAGCATGATGATGGGCGTGAAACGGTATTCGGGACGCGCCTTGACCTCCTTGACCAGGCCTATGCCGTCGAGGTTGGGCATGTTCACGTCACTGATGATCAGATTGACTTTCTGCCCGGTCAGCTTGTTGAGCGCATCGCGCCCGTCTACAGCCTCGATAACCTGATGTCCTGCGCTGGTCAGGCTCATTTTCACCAGTTGGCGCATCGATGAAGAGTCATCGACGATCATTACGGTCTTGGCCATGTCTAGAACTCTCGTATAGGGAAAAGCTGGAATCAGAAAAAAGTGATTTCGCTGGCTGCGGCCTGTGGTCGCCCGTGGCGCTCTTCTTCTGTGGTGAAGCGCTGGCGCAGCCGTTCCAGCCAGGCGTGCGGGTCTTCGAGGCTTTCGTCCTGGCTGTGCAGGGCGCTGAGCAGTTGCTGCTGATCGGCCTGGACGTGATCGAGCATCTGGTCGGCGCGGTCCTGGAATTGCAGGTTGACCATGATCGCGTGGATGTCGGTCTGGGTATCGCGGGCATCACGCTGCAGCGCATGGGACGAGTCGGAGAGTTCGTTGAGGTTGTCCCCCAGGCGCGCCATGACCTGAGTGACCGAGTCGTTGAGAAAGTCCAGATTGTTGCGTTCGCTGGTGCCCAGCTCGGCGGCGGCCTCGATGGTGGACTGGATGGCCTTGTTGATTTCCTCGACCTTGGTATCCATGCCCTGGCCCGTTTCGGCGGACAGTGAAGAGAGCTTGCGTACTTCATCGGCGACTACCGAGAAGCCGCGGCCATGCTCGCCGGCACGTGCGGCCTCGATGGCTGCATTCAGGGCCAGCAGGTTGGTCTGGCTGGCGATTTCCTGGACGCGCTTGGCCATCAGTTGCAACTGGCTCGCATAGTTGTCGAGCTTGCCGATGGTGGCGGTCAGTTCCTGCTGGCGCTGGCTGCTGGCATTGAAGGAGTAGGTCACTTCCTTGAGCCGTTCATTGGCTTCCAGCAGGCTCGCGCCTACGCCACCGTTGCCGAGAATGTTTTCAGAATTGTTGAGGCTACCTTCCAGGCGAGTCGCAATATTGCTGAAGCTGTTGAACAGCTCGCTGATATTGCTTTGCAGCAGTTCACGACTCTGGTTGATGCTCTCGCTCCAGCTGGGAACGATGGTGTGCAGCAACGCTGGCACATCGGGTTGACTCTGGGTTTGAGTCGCGGCTGCCTCGAAGTGTTGCTCGGTAATCGAAGCAGCAGGCGTTCTGGCACGTAGATGCAGGGCAATAGTCGCGAGGGTAATAATAGTCAGACCAATGGCTGAAACTATGTTATGCGCCAGTGCAATTCCGCTGGCACTTACTGCGAGACCCAGCCAAAAACCAATGTAAATAGCCATCCTCGCATCCATTCGATTGTCTTAAAGATAAAAGGGATAATAGCGATGGTAAATTGGCGTCAATATCGGGATAACCCCTAATCCTCTTGTTGAATCGGTAAGGCAGCGATGCCGGGCTTCTTGAGTTTTCGATTGACCGCTTCGTCAGGAAAAAACCATATTATTCAATGTCTTTGGGAGGAAGGTGGTAAGTGCAAGGAGTGTGCGGGCGGGGGGTGGTCTAGGTGAATGGATTAAGGGCTGGCGTTTGAAAACGCTTTTTGGGGATGGATTAATATGACTTTTAGATGAATTTATTATCGGCAAAAGACAACTAGCAGACGAGAAAATTAAAGAGGTGTGCAGGTGGGGAGGGAAATAATTCTTTAGTTGATAACGGCTTGAAAGGGTAGGGCTTTTAATATGGATTGTGACATTTTTATTTTAACTGGGCGCTGTCGCGAACTTGTTCGTGAAAGCGCCTGTTAAATAGATTCATTATCATCGGAAAAAGCGATCTGATTAATCCTTACGCAGGCTTTCGAGCCGCAAAGACCGCTTTGCCTACGCCCTGCAGAATCACATCGTTCTGCGGGGTATGAACCCTGCCGCACAGCACGTTGCGGTAATGGCGTTGCAGCGGATTACTGCGCGACAGCCCGGGATTGCCTGCGGCTTCGATGGCCAGCTCTACTGCCCGAATGGCATTGCCGGTCACCAGGTACTTGATCTGCGCGGCATGTGCCGCCGGAACCTGGCCCTGGGCGGCCGATTGCAGCAGGTTCCGGTTGGCGAACAGCAAGGTGTCGATATGCCCAATGACTTCCTGGAAGCGTGGCAGGGTCGACAGTGCTGCTCCGAGGTTGGACGGCTTGCGTTGCTCCAGCCATTGCACCAGCCAGTCCCTGGCAGACTGCGCGATACCGTCGTAGACCGCCGACAGCAGCACCGCCATCCACAGCAGGCCCGAGGCATCGAGTTCCGACTGTGGTGCGCTCCAGCGACTGACACTGACCGCATGTGTCAGTGGCACCAGTACATCCTCGAAGATCACTTCATGGCTGCTGGTGGCACGCATCCCCAGATGATCCCAGTCCTCGACTATCCGGATGCCGGGTGTGTCCTTGTGCACCAGCCAGGCACCCACCAGCGGGTCCTGGTCATCGCTGCGGGCCCAGACACTGAACCAGGTCAGGCCATGGCTGCCGGTCGAGTAGATTTTACTGCCGCTGATGCGCCAGCCTTCCGCCGTGCGGCGCGCGATAGTGGCGGGCAGGCCGCCGCGAGCGGGCGTGCCGAGGTCCGGCTCGACCCGCAGGGCATTGATCAGCGCGCCATCCTCCACGGCCTGTCTGGCGACCAGTACCCGCAAGTCTACTGGCCAGTTCCTGTTCTCCTGCAAACGCGAATGCTGGATGTACTGCATGACCAGAATCAGCGCCGTCGAAGGCTCGCCCCTGGCCACGGCGCTGACCGCCTGCAGGGCCTGAGCCAGATCGGCACCGCCGCCGCCCAGATCGGTGGGGACGGTAAGGCCCAGCAGGCCCTGTTCATGCAGCAGGCTAAAGTTGGCGTGGGGGAATTCGCCGCTGATGTCGTATTGCTCGGCGGTTTCGGCCAGTGTTGCAGTGATCCGCGCCAGCCGCTGTGCAAAGGGCTCGGTCGTGTCGGAATGCTCCTGAGGACGAAGCTGGGAAAGACTCATGCCACGGCTTCCTGTCTGGAACTGACGGTTTGCGCATCGGGTGCATGACGATTGACCGGTACTGGCAGACCAAAGTGCTCGCGCAAGGTGGAGCCGTTGTATTCGCTGCGAAACAGCCCCCGTTGCTGCAACAGCGGCACGACCAGTTCGCTGAAGAACTGCAAGCCGTCCGGAAGCAGCGAATTGATGATGAAACCATCGGCTGCGCCTTGCTCAAACCAGGCCTGTACGGTATCGGCGACCTGCTCGGGTGTGCCGACGAAGTCGCGGCGCGGTCGTGAGAAATACAGCGCCACTTCGCGCAACGTGAGGTTTTCGTCCCTGGCCAGTTGCTTGATCCGGTCCGAGCCGCCTTTCTGGCTGTTGGAGCCCAGATCGCCGACGTCGGGAAACGGCTCGTCCAGCGGGTACTGGCTGAAATCGTGATCGTTGAAAGGGCGACCCAGCGCTACGATCGCATCCTCGATGGACACCAGTTCCACCGCCTGCTGGTAACGGCTTTCCACTTCGGCCTGGTCGCGCCCGACGATAGGCCGGATGCCTGGCAGGATCGACAGGTCGTCGGGGTTGCGGCCAAACCCGGCGGCACGTTTTTTCAGGTCGCTGGAATAGGCTTTGGCGTCTTCCAGGGTTTCGGCATGGACAAAAATGGCATCGGAATATTCCGCGGCGAAATTGCGCCCGTCCTCGGAAGTGCCGGCCTGAAACAGCACCGGATGGCCCTGGCGGGAACGGGAGATATTCAGCGGTCCCTTGACCTGGAAAAACTCGCCCTGGTGATTGAGCGCATGCAGCTTGTTGGGGGTGAAGAATTCACCGGTCTGCTTGTTGCGGGCGAAGGCGTCGTCTTCCCAGGAATCCCACAGGCCCTTGACCACCGAAACGTGTTCCTTGGCGATGCGATAGCGGACCGGATGCGGCGGATGTTCGCCCTTGCTGAAGTTGTCGGCAGTGCCGCTCAACCATGAAGTGACCACGTTCCAGCCGGCGCGACCGCCGCTGATGTGATCCAGCGAGGCGAACTGGCGGGCAACCTGGAACGGTTCGGTGTAGCTGACCGTGACGGTCGCCACCAGACCGATGTTGTGCGTGGTTGCAGCCAGTGCCGAAAGGATGGTCAGCGGCTCGAAGCGGTTCAGGTAATGTGGGCTGGATTTTTCGTGGATATGCAGGCTGTCGGCAATGAACACGAAATCGAACTTGGCGGCCTCAGCCAGCGCGGCTTGCTGTTTGTAGAAGCCGAAATTGACGCTGGCATCGGCCAGCGCGTCAGGATGGCGCCATTCGCCCCAGCCGTGACCGACGCCGTGCACCATGGCTCCGAATTTCAAGTGACGTTGTTTGCTCATGTCGAATGCTCCTTGGATATGTATTTGGATAATCAGCAGGAACGAATTCATTCGCGAGCCGGCGGCCTTCGCGGATGAATCCGTTCCTGCGATCAGATCACCTTGAAACCATGGGTGCCGTCGCGGGCCAGTTGCTCGACCAGGCCGAATTCCCAGTCCAGATAAGCCTGCATCGCCGCACGTGGTGCGTCGGTGCCTTCATAGGGGCGGCGATAACGATCGATGCGCGGCGAGGCCAGGCGGCTTTCGCCGTGCTCCAGCGGCAAACCGGCCTTGATCCAGCTGGCAGTGCCACCTTTGAGCAGAAACACCAGCTTGCCGGTCAGGGCTTCAACCTCGGCGACCACCAGGCGCGCCAGACGGCTGCTGCCACACGTCAGTACATAACGCTCGGCGCTGGGCACTTTGGCCAAGGCCTGGGCGAGATCCGCACGCAACGTCCACCATGCGCCGGGGATATGTTGCTTGACGTAGTTGGCGCTGGCGGTGAAGTCGAGTACCGCGACATTGCCATCGGCCTGCCATTGAGCGAGGGTTTCGACGCTGATTTCCTCGACCTGCGGTGGTGGCGGGAACGGCGCATCCCAGTCGCCCGGTTCGCTGAAGTCCGCCGCTTGCAGGTCATCGACCACAAAGACTTCCCAGCCCAGTTGCGCCAGCCAGGAAGCCGACATGTTGGCGCGCACACCGTCATCGTCGACCAGCACGATGCGCGCGCCGCGCACGCTGGCGAAATGATCGGTTTCCTGCACCAGTTGCCCGCCGGGTGTGGAACGGGCCGCTGGCAGGTGGCCTTTGGCAAACTCTTCCGGGGTACGCACATCGAACAGATAGGTGGTGCGGCTGGCATCCGCCTGCCAGCGTTGCAGGTCGGAGCGGGTCGCGCGTTGCACGCCTGCCTGATCGGCAACCTTGCGGGCATCGGCACTGGCCACTTCACGGGTGTCCTCACTGACCGCGGCAAAGCGTCGTGCCTGACCGTGATCCAGCGTCTGCCCGGCCAGCAGCCAGCCAATGGTGCCGTTGCGCAAGGCGCTGATCTGGTTGGGAAGCCCCGCGTTGACCAGCGACTGAGTGCCGATGATGCTGCGGGTGCGTCCGGCGCAATTGACGATGATCCGGGTGTTCGGGTCCGGTGCCAGCTCCCGGGCGCGCAGTACCAGTTCTGCGCCCGGTACGCTGATGCCACTCGGGATGCTCATGGTCCGGTATTCGTCATAACGACGGGCATCGAGCACCACGACATCAGCCTTGGCGTCGAGCAGCCCCTTGACCTCTTCGGCCGACAGCGAAGGCGTGCCGCGATGATGCTCCACCAGTTCGCCAAAGGCCTTGCTGGGCACGTTGACGTCGATGAACAGTTCGCCACCGGCATCGCGCCAGCCCTGCAGGCCGCCTTCCAGCAGCTTCACATCGCTGTAGCCCAATGCCTGCAAGCGTGGCAGTGCGATGGTGGCCAGGCCTTCGCCATTGTCATAAAGGGTGATGGCGGTATCGCGGCGCGGAATCCGCGAGAACACCTCCAGTTCCAGTTTCGACAGCGGGATATTGGCAGCAAACAGCGGGTGCGCTTCAGCAAACGGGGCTTCTTCGCGCACATCCACCAGCGCTGTTTCCCGGCGCTCCAGCAGCGCCTGGCGAATGTCGGCAAAGGATCGGGTCGAGGCTGTGGTCATTGGGCTTTGCTCTCTTTTGACAGGTCCCAGATATTCGGGAGAAAGGCGTTGGAGTAACCGGAGATGAACAGTTTTTCGCTGCCGTCCGGGTCATACACGGCGCGCTTGACCGCGCCGATGTTGGCGCCGTAGACATGAATGCTGATCGACACCTGATCGCTGAAGGCATTGCTGACCTGATGCACATCGTTGCTGCGCGGCGACAGGGCCTCAACATGGCCAGGCTCCAGACGAATCGCCGGTCCTTCGCGCTCCAGGCGGCCCTCGGGGCTGCGGGCAAACCCCTGGGAGTATTCGGCACCGCGCAGCATGCCGATCAGGCCCCAGACCCGATGGTCGTGAATCGGCGTGCTCTGACCGGGGCCCCAGACGAAACTGACCACCGAAAAGCGCTGCCGGGAGTCGGCATGCAGCAGGAATTGTTGATAACGGGTCGGATCGGGAATCGCGAATTCGTCAGGCAGCCAGTCGTCATGGCTGACCAGCTGCGACAGCAGTTTGCCGCCGCGATGCAAGAGATCGCCTTCGTGCGGGTTGCCATCGATAAGCTCGGCCAGTGCGCCGATAAAGGCCCTGAGTCTTTCCGGGTGTTGAGTCTGTGTCATATCCATTCCAGGGCGAGTAGGTGCCTGAATAGATGTAAACATAATGTGGAATCTTAATATGCTATTTTTTTATGATTAGGTTATAACGAAAAGCTCTTTAATGCTTTTTGCAGAGCGTGACCGTTCATGCATCAATTGACGCCAGCGGTGGGCGTGCAGCTATCCAGAAGCAGCAAATCGCACTATGCTTTTTGCCTATGTTCTTTTTATATTTTTATGTGCGGTCCGAATGAAAATTGATGATATCGATGCTTTCGTTGCGGTAATTCGTTGTCAGTCGATCAGCCATGCGGCGGATTCGCTGGATTTGACTCAGCCTGCGATTACCCGCCGGGTACAGAATTTCGAGCAGGCGCTGGGTGTCGAGCTGTTCGACCGCAACACCAAGCCGCTCAAGCCCACGCCGATAGGCATTCAGGTCTATCAGAAGTGCCTGGCGATCCTGCGGGAAATGGACTCGTTGCGTGAGCTGGTCGCCAGCGATACGCCACCCAGCGGCCTGTTGCGTCTGGGCGTCCCCCAGACCATTGGCGATGTGGTGCTGCTCGATGCCCTCAAGCAATTGCGTGGCGAGTTTCCTGACCTGCGGGCCCAGGTGGTCACCGGTTGGGGCAGCAACCTGATCGGCAAGATCGAGAATGGCGAACTGGATGCTGCGGCTGCACTGTTTCCGGCAGGCAAGATATTCCCGGAAAACATCATCGGTCAGTCCATCGGCAAGGTGGAACTGGTGGTGGTCTGTGCCAGAAACACCGTGGCAAAGAAACCCGGCAAGCTGGCTGACTGTTATGAGCAGGGATGGGTACTCAACCCGGATGGCTGCGGCTTTCGTGCAGGGTTGCAGCGCACCTTGTCCGATCAGGGCTTGAACCTGAAGGTCAACCTGGAAACCTTCGGCACCGAACTGCAACTGGGTCTGGTAGCCGACGGCATGGGCCTGGGGCTGGTGCCGCGGCCATTGCTGGAGCGCAGCGTCCATCGCGAGCAACTGGCGATTCTGCCGCTCAAGGACTTCAAACCGGTGATGGACCTGTGGCTGGTCTACCCGCGTTTCCTCGGTAACCTGCAAGGTCCGGTGGAGTCGTTCGGCAGCCTGGTGGCGCGCTCGTTGAAGCAGGAACAAGCGGCGGCCTGATTCCCCAACAGGCCCCAGTGGGAGCGAATTCATTCGCGAGAGGCCGGTACATCCGATACATATTTATCGTTTTGTATGCCGTCTTCGCGAATGAATTCGCTCCTGCTGCGAGATCAATTCAAACCTGTGGAAGGGGGCTTGCCCGCGACGAGGCAGGCGTTATCCATACCCTCTTCAGGCCACCTGCTCCCGAGCCTGCCGCTCACGCTGGGCAACCAGTTCGCGGGTCAGCGGGATCAGTTTCCTGCCGTAATCGATGGCATCGTCCAGCGGATCGAAGCCGCGAATCAGGAAGGTCGTGATGCCCAGGTCGTAATAGTCCAGCAGGGCTTCTGCGACTTGCTCCGGCGTACCCACCAGCGACGTGGAGTTTCCCTGGGCGCCGAGCAGGCCGGCAATCCCTGTCCACAAACGCTTGTCCAGGCGTGCACCTTGCGCTGCCGCAGCCAGCAGGCGGCGTGAACCTTCGTTCGGTGGTTCGCGACGTACGAAACCATTGCTCTGCGCCAGTGCCGTGGCTTGCTCCAGAATGCTGTCGGCACGCGCCCAGGCTTTTTCCTCGGTGTCTGCCAGGATCGGCCGCAGTGACAGGCTGAAGCGAATGCTGCGGCCATGTTTGGCAGCTTCGGCGCGGACCTGTTTGACCACGTCACGGACCTGCTCATAGGTTTCGCCCCACAGCGCATAGACATCCGCATGCTTGCCTGCCACCGCTATCGCAGCGGCTGACGACCCGCCGAAGTACAGCGGAATATGCGGCTGCTGCGGCGATTTGACCTGCGAATGAGCGCCTTCCAACTGGTAATAGGTGCCTTGATGGTCGAACGGCTGCTCGCTGGTCCATTCCTGACGCACCACGCTCAGATACTCGTCGCTGCGTGCATAGCGCTCGTCCTTGCCGATATGACTGCCATCGGCGCGCAGTTCCTTGTCGTCGCCACCGGTAATGATATGCACGGCCGTGCGCCCGCCATTGAAGACATCCAGCGTCGCAAACTGGCGTGCAGCCACCGTTGGGGCAATGAAGCCGGGGCGGTGGGCAATCAGGAACTTGAGTTTAGTGGTGACACTGGCGGCATGGGCGGCGACAAAAGCACTGTCCGGGCTGTTGGAGTGATAAGCCACCAGCGCCCGGTCGAAGCCTGCGTTCTCATGAGCCTTGGCAACCTTTTCCACGTAATCGGGCTGAATGGTCGGACCACTGCGCGGGTGAATTTCAGACCCGGGTTGGGTGGCGATATAGCCGATGAATTCGATGCTCATGACAACTCCTGTCAATGGTTGAGGTCCGTTCGACCCAGTGGATAGCACCTTAAAGTCATGCAGCACTGCCTGTGAAATTCGATTTTGGTCTAAGTTAATTATGAAAAATATGCATTACCTTTGTTTTTGTTATCAGGGTTTTGATTTTTCAGGAGGGTTATTGCCATCACCACTCCCAGGCCTTTTCGGTGAACTCGGCGGTGGGCGGCAGGACGGAATGGAGAAATTGCAGGTACTGCTCGAAGAGGTCCTCGTTGGGGAGGCGGGCTTCAAATCCCACCGTGGTGTCCGTGCAGTGGATAATGATCATGGAGCGTTTGCGATCCACTGTGACAAAGTTGTGCTCGTTCCAGGGCAGGCTTTGTTCATGGTGGATTTTATTTTCCCAATTCAGCAAAAAGCGTGCTGACCCGAGAGCAATCGCGGCAGGGCCGATCAGGAATAGCAGGGAGCCGCTGAAAAGGGCCACGCCGAGAAAGAGCAGGATGGTGAAAATAGCGATGCCTTTGAAGAGGGGGGCAGCGAAGTTTGGGTAGTATTTATAATGTTGAAGTAAAGCTTTTTGAGAGCCGACGTTATAAATGAATACGGTTTTTTGTCTGAGTAATAGTATGAGTAAGAATGTAATGCTGTATGAAGTGGCAAAACCCAGAATTACTTCAATTGCATAGTTTGGCAGGCCTTTCATCACCCACGCACTGTAGAGGCCGAAGGCTGTGCCGGCACCCAAGACAAGAAACTGCAACCCACTTATTTCTTTTGGTGGGAATTTTATAGACTTGACGGACCACTCAAACAGGGTTTTGTTTTCTGTCTGTTTGTCATGAGAGGTATCAAAAGCAGGGTGGGCTTTGGATGTGTCTGAAAATTTTTCTATAGAAGAGCACGCTTTTTCTTTATGCATAACTTTTATTCCAATACGACAAGGTGCAAGGCTTGGTCGCGGTTTTCCAGGCTAACCAAAAGCTGAGTGGTTGCCAGCCCATCAACGACCCTGTTACCGCGCTTGTCGAGTACCATCTGATAAAGGTACCCCTGATTGTCTTTGTCATGACCAAGCACATCCGTGGGGTACCATATCTGTAACTCGATATAGTCTGTATTCTGGTCGAGTGGTATCCAGGTCTGCCAGACTATATCCTCGTTTTCTGGAATAAGCGGAAAGTGCATCGTCGATGACCTATAGGGTGGGCGCTCGTCACTGGCTTTGCCAAACTGCTTGGTAGAAAAGTATTGGCCACGCTCTTCAAATATATGTTTTATGGGGGTTTCAGTTCTGGCTGTGGGCAGTACTTCAAAAGGGCGTTTACTACCAATTACATTAACTTCAATGAGGTTTCCACGGGTTGCGTTGGGAAGTTGAATTTGAATCCATGCGCCATTTTGTACAGCCATCTCCATGTAGTCCCCCTTGCCCAAGTAGCGTTGTTCATAAATAACCGTACTTTTGGCAAAGACTTGTGGGCTTAGCTGAATCTCAAGCAACCTACGCTTTTCTTCGCTGTGGCCTTTTGGAGTGTTCGCGTAACGAAATTCTGTTGAGTGTGACCAGCAGCAACTTTTTAACCACCAGCCAATACTGTCTTGTTTGACGTGATTCAAGAAAAGACAGGCAAACAAATAAATGGCTCCAGCGATTAGAAGGCCTACAGCGAACCATGGATTCATTACGATAAATGCCAGCTCAGTAGAGATTCTAATGCCTGTAATTAACTGCATGAAACCTCCAGCGCCCATGGTGACGACAGCAATCCTCTTTATAATTATTGCTGCTTTTTCCTCTGACGTTTTGGCACTGGTGTAATCATTCTTCAGATCCCAAAACTCCAATACCGCCGCCACCATCCCAAACGCCCCCAAGGCCACCATCGTTACCCTGAACCCACGAATTGCATCTCCCCAGGCCGTATTCCCCTGAGCTTTCCAATAAGCGGCAGACCGATCCAGAATTCCGACTTCATATCCACCTATCAGCACCGGCTTCGCCTCCCGAATCACCGCCCACGGCGCTTCGACAAACACGGCCATCAGCAAGTTGGCGCTATAACCCAGGCTGTAACCGACCTTGACGATATCCTTGCCGCTGAATTCGCCATCGCGGGTCAGGTCCTGATAGAGCATGGCGGTGTTGATGAAGTTGATCAGGATCACGC
>NZ_RBRE01000042.1 GCF_003700275.1 Pseudomonas cichorii
GACCGAAGCCCTTCTTCGCTGACCGACCTGACTAAACACTTGTAAACTATTGATCTACAAGGCTTTTTCAGTTCCGTCTGCGCCGGAAGTGGGGCGAATTATAGAGAGATTAAATCGCCCGTCAACCGTTAATTTCAAAATACTGTCATAAAACTCTGCTAGCCCAATAAACAGGGGCCGATCTTCAACAAGACCGGCCCGGCATCCATCGCTTACAAGCTTGGGAAAGCAAACTGCGACGCTTCATGACTGGCCCGCTGTGGCCAGCGCTGGGTAATAGCCTTGCGCCTCGTATAGAAGCGCACACCATCCGGCCCATAGGCATGCAGGTCGCCAAACAGCGAACGCTTCCAGCCGCCAAAGCTGTGATAGGCCACCGGCACCGGCAGCGGAACATTGACTCCCACCATGCCGACTTCGATTTCATCGCAGAACAGCCGCGCCGCTTCACCGTCACGGGTAAAGATGCAGGTGCCGTTACCGTATTCATGCTCGTTGATCAGTTGCATCGCCTGCTCAAGGCTGTCGACGCGCACGATGCACAGCACCGGGCCAAAGATCTCTTCCTTATAGATGCGCATCTGCGGCGTCACCCGGTCAAACAGACAGCCGCCCATGAAGAAGCCCTCTTCATGACCTGCAACCTGGATATCACGACCATCGACCACCAGTGTCGCGCCGGACTGAACGCCATCTTCTATATAGCCACTGACCTTGTCACGATGCTGCCCGGTCACCAATGGCCCCATATCCAGACCACAACTGGTACCGGCACCGATCTTCAGGCTCTTGATCTGCGGAACCAGCTTGGCGACCAGGGCATCGGCAATCTGGTCACCCACACAGACCGCAACCGAAATAGCCATGCAACGCTCACCGCATGAACCATAAGCCGCGCCCATCAAGGCGCTGACCGCGTTGTCCAGATCGGCATCCGGCATCAGCACCGCATGATTCTTGGCGCCGCCCAGTGCCTGGACGCGCTTGCCACGTGCGGCACCTTCCTTATAGATGTATTCGGCAATCGGCGTCGAACCGACAAAACTCAGCGCCTTGACCTCCGGCGCCTCGATCAACGCATCCACAGCAACCTTGTCGCCATGCACGACATTGAGCACACCCTTCGGCAACCCGGCCTCGTGCAGCAATTGGGCAATCAGCAGGGTCGAGCTTGGATCACGCTCCGAAGGTTTGAGGATGAAGCAGTTGCCGCAGACAATCGCCAGCGGGTACATCCACAGCGGCACCATGGCCGGGAAGTTGAATGGCGTGATACCGGCAACGATCCCCAATGGCTGGAAATCAGACCAGGCATCGATATTCGGTCCGACATTACGGCTGTACTCGCCCTTGAGAACTTCCGGTGCAGCACAGGCATATTCGACGTTTTCAATGCCGCGCTTCAGTTCGCCCGCCGCATCCTCCAGAGTCTTGCCGTGTTCTTCGCTGATGAGCTGAGCGATACGCGCTTCGTTCTGCTCCAGCAATTGCTTGAAACGGAACATGACCTGGGCACGCCTGGCTGGCGGCGTATTGCGCCAGGCCGGGAAAGCCGCCCTGGCCGAGTCGATGGCTTGTTGCACGGTTTCGCGGCTGGCCAGCGCGACGTCATGAATCGCCTTGCCGGTCGATGGATTGAATACAGCCGCGGTACGTCCGTTATCGGAAGTGAGTTCACCGTCAATCAAGTGTTGGATACTGCTCATGCAAATGACTCCAGAAATTCGCGTCTACTTATCTTTTCTTTATAGAAGGGTTCAGGACTCAATCAATCAACCAGGTTGAGCGCCTCGCCCACCGCATCGAACATTCGGTCCAGGTCCTGCGCCTTGCAATTGAAGGTCGGCCCGAACTGCAGGGTGTCGCCACCAAACCGCACGTAGAAACCGGCTTGCCACAGTTTCATGGCGGTCTCGAACGGGCGAACGATGGCATCGCCATCACGCGGTGCAATCTGGATTGCCCCCGCCAGCCCGTAGTTGCGGATATCGATAACGTTTTTCGTTCCTTTGATACAGTGCAGCGCGCTCTCGAAATGCGGGGCGATTTCTGCAGCCTGCTGAACCAGATTCTCGCGCTGCAACAACTCCAGCGCCGCCAGGCCTGCCGCACAGGCAACCGGATGCGCGGAATAGGTGTAGCCATGCGGAAACTCGACCGCATACTCCGGCGTCGGCTGGCTCATGAAGGTTTGATAGATCTCGCTGCTGGCAATCACCGCGCCCATTGGAATTGCACCGTTGGTAATCTGCTTGGCAATACACATCAGGTCAGGCGTGACCCCAAAGCTGTCGGCACCGAACATCGCGCCCATACGACCGAAGCCGGTGATGACCTCATCGAAGATCAGCAGAATGTTGTGCTGGTCGCAAATCTCGCGCAAACGCTTGAGGTAACCCTGAGGCGGAACGATCACGCCGGCCGAACCGGCCATTGGCTCGACAATCACCGCAGCGATGTTCGAGGCGTCATGCAGCTCGATCAGCTTGAGCATTTCATCGGCCAGCGCAATGCCGCCCGCCTCGGGCATGCCCTTGCTGAAAGCGTTGCTGGCCAGCAAGGTATGCGGCAGATGATCGACATCCATCAACTGGCCAAACATCTTGCGATTGCCGTTTACACCACCCAGGCTGGTGCCGGCGACATTCACCCCGTGATAGCCACGTGCGCGACCGATCATCTTGGTCTTGCTCGACTGGCCTTTCAGGCGCCAGTAGGCACGAACCATTTTTACCGCAGTATCGGCACATTCGGAGCCAGAGTTGGTATAAAAGACGTGGTTCAGATTGCCCGGTGTCAGATCGGTGATTTTTTCCGCCAACTGGAACGACAATGGATGACCGAACTGAAACCCGGGCGAGTAATCCAGCACACCCAGTTGCCTGGCAACCGCTTCCTGGATTTCCTTGCGAGTGTGCCCGGCACCACAGGTCCAAAGGCCGGAAAGACCATCGTAGATCTTGCGCCCCTTGTCGTCGGTCAGGTAGCTGCCATGCGCTGCAACCACCATCCGCGGGTCGCGCTGGAAATTACGGTTGGCGGTATACGGCATCCAGTGAGCGTCGAGCTTCAATTGGCTGGATACCGGCACATCGGAAGGTTCGAACGCATTCATTGGAACAGGCCTCGCAAAGTGTAAGAAAGGAGTAATTGCAGCCAAGGTGCCACGGCGACAAGGTTTGAAAAAATCCAACTTTTAAGATCTTTAGTTAATGGATGGCTAAACAATGAGCATTCGCCGCCCCGATCCATTGGCACAAATCAGTGACTTCGATATCCGCTTGCTGCGCATATTCAAAAGCGTAGTCGAAGCCGGTGGCTTCTCGGCAGCGGAAAGCGCACTCGGGATAGGCCGTTCGGCCATCAGCCAGCAGATGAGCGATCTGGAACAACGCCTCGGTTTGCGTCTCTGCCAACGAGGACGCGCCGGTTTTTCCGTAACCGATGAAGGGCGCGAGGTCTATAACTCGTCCTTGCAGTTACTCAGCGCCCTTGAGAGCTTTCGCACCGAGGTCAACGGCCTTCATCGCCATCTGCGTGGCGAACTGAACATCGGGGTAACCGACAATCTGGTCACCCTGCCGCACATGCGCATCACTCATGCCCTGTCGCAATTGAAGGAGCGCGGCCCGGACGTCCATATCAATATCCGCATGAACGCTCCCAGCGAAGTGGAACAAGGTGTGCTGGACGGACGCCTGCATGTGGGCGTCGTCCCTCAGACCTACGCCCTCAGTGGTCTGGAATATCAGCCGCTGTATAGCGAACGGTCGCTGCTGTATTGCGCGGTGGGTCATCCCCTGTTTTATGTGAACGATGCAGAACTTGCAGATGAACGCCTGGGCGCTCAGGAAGCGATTGCCCCCACCTTTCGCTTGCCGACCGATATCCAGACTCACTATCAGGCACTCAACTGCACGGCCAGCGCATCGGATCGCGAAGGTATGGCCTTCCTGATTCTCACCGGCCGCTATATTGGTTATCTGCCGGACCACTACGCCAGCGTCTGGGTACAGCAAGGCAGAGTGCGAGCCTTGAAAGCGGAGTCACGGTTTTATGACCTGAGTCTGGTGACCGTGACCCGAAAAGGCCGTCGCCCTCATTTGGTGCTGGAGAGTTTTCTGGAGAGTCTGGCTGCCACGCGATAACGCATGGCGAGCGCAATATCATCCTGCACGAGAAACCCGGAGCAGCTTATCGACATGCCAAGTGCTTGAAGTGAATGGATATATAGAGGCGGTATAAAACATAACCTGAGCACGTGGACAGCTTTTTGCAGTGTATTGGCTAACGACACGCAGTACCTGACCACATACATTCCGAGCGCTCGACATGCAGCCAGATAATTCCGACAACAATGACCTGCTCTATGGACTCGACGACCGCCCCAAACCCTTGACGGCCACACTCGCAGCCCTGCAACACGTGCTCGCCAGCTTCGTCGGTATTATTACCCCGCCCTTGATCATCGGTTCGGCACTGGGCTTGAGTGCTTACCTGCCCTACCTGATCAGCATGGCGTTGATGGTTTCTGGCGTAGGGACTTTCATCCAGGCTCGTCGTCCGTTCGGCATCGGTGCCGGCATGATCTGCCTGCAAGGCACCAGCTTTGCGTTTCTCGGCGCGGTCCTGTCCGCCGGTTTCCTCGTCAAGCAACGCGGCGGCAGCCCGGAAGACATCATGGCGATGATCTTCGGCGTCTGCTTCTTTGGCGCATGGGTGCAGATCGTTCTCAGCCGTTTCATTGGCCAGTTGCGCCGTGTCATCACGCCGATGGTGACCGGGATTGTCATTACCCTGATCGGCATCAGCCTCATCAAGGTCGGCGTCACCGATCTGGGCGGCGGCTTCAATGCTGCGGATTTCGGCGCGCCGATCAATCTGGCGCTGGGCGTCTTCGTGCTGGCGATCATCATTGCGCTCAACCGCTGCAGCACACCCTGGATTCGTCTGTCGGCGATCATCATTGGCCTGAGCATTGGCAGTGTCGCAGCCTGGATGTGCGGCAAGCTGATCCCGCAACCGATCCATGACCTGCCGCTGATCAGCGTGCCGGTGCCGTTCAAATTCGGCTTCAGCTTCGACTGGACAGCTTTCCTGCCGGTCGCGCTGATTTATCTGATCAGCAGTATCGAAACCGTCGGCGACCTGACCGCCAATTGCATGCTGGCACGCCAGCCCATCAGCGGGCCTGGCTATGTGTCACGCCTGAAAGGCGGCGTATTGGGCGACGGCGTCAGTTGCATGATTGCCGCCACCTTCAGCGCCTTTCCCAACACCACCTTTGCGCAGAACAATGGCGTGATCCAGTTGACCGGTGTCGCCAGCCGCCATGTCGGCCTCTACATTGGAGTGGTGCTGTTTATGCTGGGGCTGTTCCCGAGCATTGGCGCCATCGTGCAGCAGATTCCCAAGCCCGTGCTCGGCGGCGCAACCCTGGTGATGTTCGGCAGTGTCGCGGCAGCCGGTGTACGGATCCTTGCCCAGGCCCCTCTGGACCGGCGCAGCATGCTGATCATTGCCACCTCGTTCGGCGTCGGCCTGGGTATCGCCGCGCAACCCACGCTGCTGCACCACATGCCGCAACTGATCCAGAACCTGTTCGACTCGGCCATTACCAGCGGAGGGATCACGGCCATTGCCATGTGCCTGCTGATTCCCGAAGAAAAAACCGTCGGCACCGAAAAAAGTTACCCACAGCACGCCAAACCCATTGAGCAGCAAGAATAATTTTCCTACGCCAACGCTTGTCGGATTCACGCGGGTGCGTTATCTGTTCACCCGTTGCACCCCATGACCTGTCCGGACCTGCACATGACCCTTGAAGTCCCAGCGCACAGCACTCACTGCACCAAGCCTGCGAGCCGCATTCGCCAGAAAAACGAAGAAGCCATCATCAAGGCCGCCGAAGATGAATTTGCCCGGCATGGCTTCAAGGGCACCAGCATGAACGCCATCGCGCTGAAGGCCGGTCTGCCGAAAGCCAACCTGCACTACTACTTCACCAACAAGCTTGGGCTGTATGTCGCGGTGTTGAGCAACATCATCGAACTCTGGGACAGCACTTTCAACGCCCTGAGCGTCGAAGACGACCCCGCCCAGGCACTGGCCGGCTATATCCGCGCCAAGATGGAGTTTTCGCGCCGCAATCCTCAGGCCTCAAGAATTTTCGCGATGGAGATCATCAGCGGCGGAGAGTGCATGAGCACCCATTTCAGCCAGGATTACCGCACCTGGTTTCAAGGCCGTGCGGCGGTTTTCCAGGCGTGGATCGATGCCGGAAAGATGGACCCGATCGATCCGGTTCACCTGATCTTTCTGTTGTGGGGCAGCACTCAGCATTATGCCGATTTCGCGACGCAGATCTGCCAGGTCACCGGCCGCAGCCGATTGACCAGACAGGACATGGACGATGCGGGCAGTAATCTGATCCAGATCATTCTCAAAGGGTGTGGGCTTACGCCACCGGTCTTGTAATATTCAAGCCTTGTCGTTTGCTGGAAACACCCATGCCTTTTACCCTCACCGGCCCTTGCGAATATCGTGAAGAAATTCGCAAAAGCCGTTTCATCACCCTTGCGGCACCGATTGCCAGCCCGGCCGAAGCACAAGCCTTCATCGAGCAACACAGCGATCTGGATGCGACGCACAACTGCTGGGCCTGGAAGCTGGGCGGTCAATATCGTAGCAACGACGATGGCGAACCGGGCGGCACGGCAGGCAGACCGATCCTGGCAGCCATCGAAGCCCAGGAGTTCGACCAGGTCGTGGTGCTGGTGATCCGCTGGTATGGCGGTATTCAACTGGGTACAGGCGGACTGGCTCGCGCCTATGGCGGCGGCGCCAACAAATGCCTGCAACAGGCTGAGCGTCTGCCGCTGATCAACCGCGAACACTTCAACCTTGAATGCAGCTTCAGCGAACTGGCGCTGGTCAAGGTGCGGCTTGGCGAATGCAAGGGTTTGGTCGAAGCCGAAAACTTCACCGCCAACGGTGTGGAAATGTCGATTGCCATCGGTCCGGAACACTTCGCCTCACTGCAACGGCAACTGGCGGACCTGAGTCGGGGCAGAATTCTTCTTCATCCGGCCAGTGAGCATTAACCCGACGTTCCCGGATTTTGCCCACAACTACTGTGCATCCGGCTGTGGATAAGCTGAGCACATCAGGCTGCACGCCTTGCCGGACGTACGGCTCAGAGAAGTGATCAATTTTTGCTCAACCGCTCTCTTCGTTGATAAAAGCCGAGACAAAACAGGCCTTTAACCTTCTTTAGCACCATTGGAAGCTAGTGACGGCTCCTTTATTACCGGGTTTTAAGCTTTCGCACAGTAACTGTGGAACAACCTGTGGATAACAGGTGCAAGGGTCGCGCAATCGCTTGGGGTATCGCCCTTACGGGTCGCTGTACGTTTTTTGCACAACCCTGTGGGCCATGTTGCACCCTCCTCTCTCACACACGCCCCGAACTGGTGCCAAAGTACTTGCTGCTCTCACTTCAGAGATTTCATGGCGCCCTGTGCACGCACGTTTGAAAGCATTCGCCGCAAACCTGACTCACTGGCCAGGATTTTGCTTTATCACCGGCGACCCATTCCATGATTCGAGCCTGTCATGCCCAACCACGCGCCAGTCCCGCGCCTGCAACTGCGCCATATCACCAAGCAATACCCTGGCTGCCTGGCCAACGACGCTATCGACCTGAGCATCCAGCCCGGCGAGATTCATGCTCTGCTGGGTGAAAACGGCGCCGGCAAAAGTACCCTGATGAAAATCATCTATGGCGTGACCCAGCCAGACCAGGGCTCGATCATCTGGCACGGAGAGACGCTGGCCATGCGCAACCCGGCTCAGGCCAGAGGGCTGGGCATCGGTATGGTGTTCCAGCATTTTTCGCTGTTCGAGACCCTGACCGTCGCCCAGAACATTGCGCTGGCCATGGGCAGTTCAGCGGGCACACCCAGCCAGCTGGAGCCGCGCATTCGTGAAGTGTCACAACGTTACGGCATGGCCCTGGAGCCGCGACGACTGGTCCACAGCCTGTCGATTGGCGAACGACAGAAAGTCGAAATCATCCGCTGCCTGATGCAGGACATTCGGCTGCTGATTCTGGACGAACCGACTTCGGTACTCACGCCCCAGGAAGCCGACGAGCTGTTTGTCACCTTGCGCCGCCTGGCCGAAGAAGGCTGCAGCATTCTGTTCATCAGCCACAAGCTGGGCGAAGTCCGCGCCTTGTGCCATAGCGCAACGGTCCTGCGCGGCGGCAAGGTATCCGGGCACTGTATCCCCGCGCAATGCACCGATCTGCAACTGGCACGTCTGATGGTCGGCGATGCTGAAGGGCTGACCGCACAGTACGAAAAAGCCACCGGCACAGCGCCCTTTCTGCAAGTGGAGAAACTGACCTGGCATAACCCCGATCCCTTTGGTTGCTCGCTATTGGATATCGACCTGGAAGTACGCAGTGGCGAGATCGTCGGGATTGCCGGCGTCGCGGGCAACGGCCAGGACGAATTGCTTGCCCTGCTCAGCGGCGAACAGACACTGGCCAAGGCTCAGGCGGCGACCATCAGATTTGCAGAGCACAACGTCGGCAACCTGCGTCCGGATGCGCGCCGCAAATGCGGCTTGGCTTTTGTTCCGGCAGAACGCCTGGGCCATGGCGCCGTGCCGGAACTGAGTCTGGCCGATAACGCCTTGCTGACAGCCTTCCAGCAGGGTCTGGTCAGCAACGGGCTGATCCAGCGCAGCAAGGTCCGGGCGCTGGCCGATGAAATCATTCGCCGCTTTGCGGTCAAGACACCCGATGCCCAGACCGCCGCACGCAGCCTGTCGGGTGGCAATCTGCAGAAATTCATTCTGGGCCGCGAGATTCTGCAAAACCCGAAACTGCTGGTAGCGGCTCACCCGACCTGGGGTGTCGATGTCGGTGCAGCGGCAGCCATTCATCGCGCCTTGATTGCCCTGCGGGATGCGGGCGCGGCGATTCTGGTGATTTCCGAGGATCTGGACGAACTGTTCCAGATCAGCGACCGTCTCGCCGCCCTGAGCAGCGGCAAGTTGTCGAGCCTGGTTCCAACCGGACAGACCAGTGCCGTACAGATCGGCGGCTGGATGGCGGGACAGTTCGATCATTCTTATCCCTCAGCCAGTGCGCTGGGTTAACGGAGCCGAAAATGCTGCTTTCTCTGGAACCACGCGGCCAGCAATCGCGCGCCATGCTGTGGTGTTCGCCGTTACTGGCTGCGGCCCTGACACTGATATGCGGCTCATTGCTGTTTATCGGCCTGGGCCTGGACCCTTTGGTCACCCTGCATACCTTGCTGATTGCTCCTGTCAGCGACCTGTACGGTCTCTCGGAACTGATGGTCAAGACCCTGCCGATTCTGCTCTGCGCCCTTGGCCTGGCGGTCGCTTATCAGGCGCGGATCTGGAACATCGGTGCTGAAGGCCAGTTATTGCTCGGCGCACTGGCCGGCAGTGCCGTGGCCGTGAACGTCATCGAAGTCGAGAGTCGTTGGGCGCTGGTGCTGATCCTGATCGCCGGCACGCTGGCCGGTGCCGCATGGGCCGGGGTGACCGCCTGGCTGCGCACGCACTTCAATGCCAATGAAATCCTGACCAGCATCATGCTCAACTACATCGCCCTGAACCTGCTGCTGTTTTTCGTGCACGGGCCGCTCAAGGACCCGGCTGGCATGAATTTCCCGGAATCAGCCTCCTTTGGTGAGGCGAGCCGTCTGCCGCTCTTGATGGAGGACGGCCGCGCGCATATCGGAGTGTATTTCGCCCTGCTGGCATTGGTGGCGGTCTGGGTGCTGCTGCAACGCAGTTTTGTCGGTTTCCAGATCAAGGTGCTGGGGCTCGACAAGCGCGCAGCCGGGTTCGTCGGGTTTCGCGAAAAGCGTCTGGTATGGCTGGCACTGCTCATAAGCGGCGCCCTGGCCGGCCTGGCCGGAGTCAGCGAAGTGACCGGCCCGATCGGTCAACTGGTCCCACAGGTGTCACCCGGCTATGGCTATGCGGCCATTACCGTAGCCTTTCTTGGTCGGCTGAACCCCGTCGGCATCCTGTTTTCCAGCCTGTTGATCGCCCTGCTGTATCTGGGTGGCGAACAGGCACAGATGACCCTGAACCTGCCGCTGGCCATCACTCAGCTATTCCAGGGCATGATGCTGTTCTTCCTGCTGGCCTGTGATGTGCTGATCCTTTATCGCCCGCGCCTGAAACTGCGCTGGGCCAAACGCCAGATGGCGCCTGTCGCGGAAGCCGCATGATGGATATCGACCTGCTGAGCAATATTTTCTACGCCATGATTCGCTGCGGCACCCCATTGTTGCTGGTGGCACTGGGCGAACTGATCTGCGAGAAAAGCGGCGTCATCAACCTGGGTCAGGAAGGCATGATGCTGTTCGGTGCAGTGATTGGCTTCATCATCGCCCTGAGCACCGGCAACCTGTGGCTGGGTGTGTTACTGGCGATGCTGGCGGGCATGCTGCTGTCGGCGCTGTTTGCCGTCGTCGCTCTGGCATTCAATGCCAATCAGGTGGCGACAGGTCTGGCGCTGACCATCTTTGGGGTCGGGCTGTCGAGCTTCGTTGGCGCTGCCTGGGTGGGCAAACCCCTGCACGGTTTCGAGCCGGTCGCCATTCCTTTTCTGAGTGACATTCCCCTGATCGGCCGCATGCTGTTCGCTCAGGATCTGCTGGTTTACCTGTCGTTCCTCCTGTTTGCACTGGTGGCCTGGGCGCTGCTCAAAAGCCGCATCGGCCTGATCATCCAGGCCGTCGGCGAAAACCCCGACGCCGCCAGCGCCATGGGCCTGCCCGTTTTGCGGGTGCGCACCCTCGCGGTACTGTTCGGCGGCGCAATGGCCGGGCTGGCAGGCGCCTACCTGTCGCTGGCCTACACGCCGATGTGGGCTGAAAACATGAGCGCCGGCCGCGGCTGGATCGCTCTGGCACTGGTGGTGTTCGCCAGTTGGCGAGTCTGGCGCCTGCTGCTCGGTGCCTACCTGTTTGGTCTGGCGAGCATTCTGCATCTTGTGGCCCAGGGCATCGGCCTGGCGATCCCCTCCAACCTGCTGGCAATGCTGCCCTACGTGGCGACCATCATCGTGCTGGTCCTGCTGTCACGCGACGCCCTGAGAACCCGGCTGTATGCACCGGTATCCCTCGGCCAACCCTGGCAGGCCGGGCATTGATATTGTCTGCAGGACCGGATTGATGCGGGGCTGGTAAATTTTTATGGGATGTACCGGCCACTCGCGAATGAATTCGCTCCTACAGAGGCCCATATTTATTGGTTGCCTGGAACACCACTGTCGCTGCAAGCCCTGTGGGAGGGGGCTTGCCCGCGACTTGCTTCAAGATGATCCAGGCTTAACCAAACAATGCCTGCTGCCAGTGCTCTTCACTGATAATCGCAATAGGAACGCCAGACTCTCTAAGCTCTACGGCTTTTTTGATCTTGAGCCCGTAACTGCTGTGCAGCCACTGATCGTTACCAATACTGCCAATGACCAGGAAGTTGATCTTCCTGCTCACACTGCCCCCAATCAGGCCGCCCCGCTCAACAACCAATTCCTCGCAATGTTTTCTGGGCCCATACGCCATCGTCCCGGTAAACATGAAAGTGCGATCATCCCAATAAAGTGCCGGGAGTGGATTATTGAGTGGCAAGGTGCCTGGCGTCGTAAAGTTGCTCGACGCGAGTTTTTGCCCGCCGCCAAATTGCTTTAACAGGGAAAAAAGCTCAAGAGACTCTTCTGCATCCAGAATCCCGTCACTGAGCATATTGTCCAGCCGCCGATAAAGCAGGTTCACGACAGGGTCGTCAAGATGGGTGAGATTGGCCTCGATCCACTCCTTGAGAAATACGGCCTCTGCCTGATTGATCGTACCGTCCGCACATAGACCGGCACTGATACCCAGCAAGGCATCGACAGATCGCCGATCCATACGATCCTTATTAAAAAAGCGACTGTTCTGAAATTCCTGATGCAAGTCGACCATCGACCTTTTCTCCATCCTTGTCTGATCCAGCAGCCTTACTGAGGTACTTCGACTGCTCCAGGGTAAACGTGATAACCATGCCGGTTGCTGCACAGGTCAATGTGTACTCTTTGGCCAGATCGATATTGAGGTCTTCTCCCCTCAATCCTTGCCATTGAGCCAAGTACTTCAGCGATCCGAATTTTTCGCGTTGTTTCAGTTTGTGCGCTACCCCACCTTTCCAGTTAAGGATTGGCAATTGACCTGCCCGGCATTTTTCGGCAATTTCAGTGAGGAGTAGTGCATGTTCACGTCCGTTTTCCCAACACTGGATCAGTCCTTTATCTTCGGCATCCCAGATTTGGGCGTGAGTCAATCCTGATCGGAGTGGTTCAGTAACCTGGCGATAAACAAGAGTCGTCATGCGGACACCTCGGTCTTTCCAGGCAGCGGCAACTCGGTTCCATGGCGCAGGTAGGCGATCACGGCACTCTGCGTCGTTTCCAGAATCAGCTCACTTACAAGACCTGTTTTGGCGTCGTTCAGGCGATACAAGGTCACTTGCGCGTAGCCGTCCTTGCCCTTGGCGGCGCGAGAAATCTGGATGGCTCGTAGCTCTGTTTTCAAGGCTGCGTCCCAGTCACTGGCCGCGAGCGGCGTATTGAAAATGAGTGATCGGCTGGATAATGAAAAATTCTGTTCAGTGAGCAGGCGTTTGTAGCCTTTGATTCCTGACTTTTCAGCAGGTATGAGGCTGTAACCGAGGGCAGTCGCATGCACCCGATGGACTGCGAAATGCCATCCCCGGAGGAAGTCGCCATCATAGAAATCATCATGGGCGACCCAGTCATGCCTGGGCTTTACGGGGCGTTTGTTGGAAAGTTTTTCGGGGGCAGGTATCAATATCAGCCTCTCCATGGCCAAGGATATCCATGCTTTCTACTGACAGCCAAAAATGATGTCAAGATGATTGCTCACCACTACTCTGTATCGGCAAAAGCTGCACAATCGCCCAGGCCAGCTCCATCAGCAGAAACCCTATCAGCAGGCTGCTGGCTCCGTGCATCAGTGCATAGGCCTGCCAGCTTGCGAACAGCAATCGTCCTGCTGCGTCATAACGTCCGAACAGCGGTTGTGGATTGCGGATACGCAAGATGGCCCACACGCACACGATGGAACCCAGCAGGTTTGCCATCAACATATGCATGGGCTCGAATGCCGGTAAATCCCCCGACAGATTCCAGTGCTGGCTCAGGGTCGTCAAAAACCCATGCAGCGCGGCAAAACTCCAGGGCGTGGCGAAAGCTGCGGTGACGATCAGGTCATACCAGGCGCTGGTGCGGACCACTTGGCGATATTGTTGGAGTTGCCACATGAAAAATGTCCTGCTGATTGAGATTCCAACAGGCTAAAGGGTGGAGTACGCTCCAGGGTCAAGCCCTCAAGGACAGGATTGCATGCGCATTGGTGAACTGGCTCAAGCCACTGCCGTCAGTCGTGACACCCTGCGTTTTTATGAACAACGCGGGTTGATCAGCGCCCAGCGTAGCGGCAACGGCTATCGTCATTACCCTGTGGAGACGGTGCAACTGGTGCAGTTCATCAAGGTTGCGCAGCGTTTGGGTTTCAGCTTGAACGAAATCGGCCATAACGTGGCCGAACTGTGGAGTGCACCTGCGCCGGATATCGCGATTGCCCAACTGCTTCGGGACAAACTCACCCTGATCGACACGCGCATGGCCGAGCTTGCTGAACTGCGCAGCGAGCTTCAGGAGCGTTTGCAGCAGAGTTGTCCGCTGAGTCCCTGAGCTATTTTCTGTTTTCAACTGCCAAGGAGTTTTTTCATGACTGCTACCAAAACCGCGCTGATTATCGGTGCATCCCGTGGCCTGGGGCTTGGGCTGGTCCAGCGTCTGAGCGAACAAGGCTGGAACGTGACGGCCACAGTACGTGATTCGCAAAAAGCCGACGCGCTCAAGGCCATCGCCAATACGCGCGTTGAAACACTCGATATCGACGACATCGCTTCGCTGGAAGTGCTGGTCCAGAAGCTCAGGGGCGAAGTGTTCGATGTGCTGTTCGTCAACGCCGGGATCATGGGGCCAAAACATCAAAGCGCGGCCCAATCCACGGCTGCCGAACTGGGCCAGTTGTTCCTGACCAACGCCGTCGCGCCCATTCGTCTCGCGGAGCGTCTGGTCGGGCAGATTCGTCCCGAAACCGGCGTTCTGGCGTTCATGAGCTCGTGGCTGGGCAGCGTCGCCTGCCCGGACGGTGCGGAAATAGGACTCTACAAGGCCAGCAAGGCTGCGCTCAACTCCATGACCAATACCTTCGTCAGCCAACTGGGCGACAACCGCCCCACTGTGCTTTCCCTGCATCCGGGCTGGGTAAAGACCGACATGGGCGGCGAAGGTGCCGATATCGATGTACTGACCAGCACCAGCGGCCTGGTCAAACAGCTCGATGCCTACGCAGGCAAGGGCGGGCATTACTTCATCAACTACAAGGGCGAGACGATTGCCTGGTGACGTAGCACACCGATGAATGGACGGAGTCTGTTTTGATCTTCATGACAGACCCGCCCATGAACGCCGAGCCCCCACAATCAGGACTGATTTTCCTGCACATATCAGAAATTGTGCTGCTAAGATCTGCTCTCGACTTCGATAAACCCTGGATCAGCAGACAGGGCAACACTGAGCTGGCTAACCTGAACCCATAACTTCAGAGGAGTCGGCCCATGCCTGCGATCCGTATCTGGTTGAAAAATCCCCTTGCCGTATTCACTGCCAATGACCTGGACGCCCGTGGTGGGCTGGTGGTCGAGGGTGGTGTGATCGTTGAAGTGCTGGCTGCCGGCCAACAACCCTCAAGGCCCTGCACCCAAGTGTTCGATGCCCGCGAGCATGTGCTGCTGCCGGGGCTGATCAACACCCATCATCATTTCTATCAGACCCTGACACGCGCCTGGGCGCCGGTGGTCAATCAGCCGTTGTTCCCGTGGCTAAAGACGCTGTATCCGGTCTGGGCACGCCTGACGCCGGAGAAACTCGCGCTGGCCAGTAAAGTGGCGCTGGTGGAGTTGCTGCTGTCGGGCTGTACCACGGCAGCGGACCATCACTATCTGTTTCCCGACGGGCTGGAACAGGCCATCGATATTCAGGTGCACAGTGTTCGCGAACTGGGCATGCGCGCCATGCTGACCCGCGGTTCCATGAGCCTGGGTGAAGCCGACGGTGGCTTGCCGCCACAGCAGACGGTCCAGCAGGGCGAGGTGATTCTGGCCGACAGTCAGCGCCTGATCGAGACTTACCATGAGCGTGGCGCAGGGGCGCAGATCCAGATTGCCCTGGCGCCCTGCTCGCCGTTTTCGGTAACACCGCAGATCATGGCCGAGAGCGCCGCCATGGCGGAAAAACTCGACGTGCGCCTGCATACCCATCTGGCCGAAACCCTGGATGAAGAGGATTTCTGCCTGCAACGTTTCGGGCTGCGCACGGTGGATTATCTGGACAGCGTCGGCTGGCTCGGACCGCGTACCTGGCTGGCTCACGGAATTCATTTCAACCCGGATGAAATCGCCCGTCTTGGCGCAGCTGGCACCGGGATCTGCCATTGCCCAAGCTCGAACATGCGCCTGGCTTCAGGGATTTGCCCGACCCTCGACCTGATCGCAGCAGGCGCGCCATTGGGCCTTGGTGTAGACGGTTCGGCCTCCAACGACGCCTCGAACATGATCCTTGAGGCGCGTCAGGCGCTGTATCTGCAACGCCTGCGCTACGGTGCCCGGGAGATAACCCCGGAGCTTGTGCTGGGCTGGGCTACCAAGGGCTCGGCCAGCTTGCTGGGGCGTACGGACATTGGCGAACTGGCCGTCGGCAAACAGGCCGATCTGGCGCTGTTCAAGCTCGATGAACTGCGCTTTTCCGGCAGCCATGATCCGCTTTCGGCCTTGTTGCTGTGCGGAGCGGACCGGGCTGATCGGGTGATGATTGCCGGTCATTGGCGGGTGATCGATGGACAGGTCGAAGGGCTGGATCTGAAGAAACTGATTGCCGAGCACCAGCAGGCCGCCCGGCAACTCATACAGTCGGCGTAGATACCGCTGAGGGACAAAATCCCCGTCGCCTCCAGTGTTTGCAATGCCCGTCGATTCACATGGCCACGGGGAAGACTTCCCGGGCCGACCGCTTCTACGCCTTCTGGTACCCGCTGAACTCAGAAACTGAGGCGCACTGCCAGGGCGGACAAGGTGGCGACGAGAACGGGCACGGTCAGCACGATGCCGGTCTTGAAGTAGTACCCCCAACTGATCTTGATGTTCTTCCTGGCCAGCACATGCAGCCACAACAGCGTGGCCAGGCTACCAATTGGAGTGATCTTCGGGCCTAGGTCGCAGCCGATGATGTTGGCGTACACCATCGCTTGCTGGACGACGCCATCGACTTCGGCGGCATGAATGGATAAGGCGCCGACCAGAACAGTGGGCATGTTATTCATGATCGAAGACAGCAATGCTGTCAGCAGGCCCGTACCCAGGGACGCGCCCCAGATGCCATACCCGGCGAATACGTTGAGGATCTGCGCGATGTGGTCAGTCAGGCCGGCGTTCTTCAGGCCGTAGACGACCAGATACATGCCCAGGGAAAAAATCACCACTTGCCATGGAGCTTCCTTGAACACCTTGCCCGTGTTGATGGCCTGACCACGAGCCGCGATGACAAAGAGGATGAACGCACAGACCGCTGCAACGGCGCTGATCGGTACACCCATTGGCTCGATCACAAAGAAGCCGATCAAGAGCAGCGCCAATACCCACCAGCCAGCGACAAAAGTAGCCCGGTCGTGAATTGCCGCGTCCGGATTATCCAGTTGATTCAGGTCGTAGGTCCTGGGTAAGTCCTTGCGAAAAAACCATAGCAGCATGGCTAATGTCGCCGCCACGCTGACCATGTTCACGGGCACCATGATCAAGGCATATTCGTTGAAGCCAATATTGAAGTAGTCGGCAGAAACGATGTTCACCAGGTTGGACACCACCAGTGGCAAGCTCGCCGTATCGGCGATAAAACCGGCGGCCATGACGAATGCCAGCGTCGCCGCGGGAGAAAAACGCAACGCCAGCAACATCGCGATGACGATCGGGGTGAGGATCAATGCTGCACCGTCATTGGCGAACAGCGCCGACACAGCCGCGCCCAGCAGAACGATAAATGCGAACAGCTTACGGGTGCTTCCAGCCCCCCACCGGGCCACGTGCAACGCAGCCCACTTGAAAAAACCCGCCTCATCAAGCAGCAGGCTAATGATGATGATCGCGATGAACGTCCCTGTAGCGTTCCAGACGATGTGCCAGACCACCGGTATGTCAGCCAGCGTAACGACGCCTGTCAGCAACGCCACGATGGCACCGGCCATTGCGCTCCAGCCTACCCCGAGCCCCCTGGGCTGCCAGATGACCAGCACGATGGTGGCGATAAAGATCACTACGGCAATCAGCATTTCATTAATCCGGTTGAGAGGTGAATCAGTTGCACGGTCGTTCAAAACCGCAGTGACCCAAACAGGCAAACCGGGATTTGGGCGGTAATACACCCACTGCCCCTGACGGCGTTCCACGAGTAAACCAGCAGTGCCAAATATGATCAGCGGTTCAACTGGAAAACCATTCATTCGCGAAGCGCAATCTACAAGCCCAGACACGACAACATGATGAAAGTCGCGAACAACACAAAATGGGTCATGCCCTCAATAGCGTTGGTTTCTCCGTCATTGAGGTTGATCGCGCAGACCAGCAAGGTAATGAACACCATCACGGTTTGCACCGGGGTCATGGCCATCTGGAATGGCTGGCCGCTGTAAAGCGCCATGGCTTCCATGGCCGGAACGGTCAGGATCACGGTCGACAGCGAGGCGCCCAGGGCGATATTGACCACCGATTGCATGCGATTGGCCAGGGCGGCACGCAGGGCAGTAAGGATCTCCGGCGCCGCCGAAATCGCCGCCACCAGAATCGCCGTCAGCACCGGTGGCGCACCGCTGCCTTCCAGGCCCAGATCGATGGTCTTGGACATCACTTCCGCCAACGCACCGATCACCACCACGCCGAGCACCAGAGTCACAATGGAGCGGGTCAGGTTGATCGATTCATCCTGTTCTTGCGGCTGGTCCTTGCGCTTCTTTTTATCGGGATAGCTGTAGCTGAAGAAATAGCTGTGCGGCCCGACCTGCATGCGCAGGAATAGGGTGTACAGCACGATCATTGCGCCGATGGTGAACGCCGAATACAGCTTCCAGTCAGCCTCGGGAATGAACTCGGGCACCACCATCGACACGCCCATGGCGGTCAGGATCATCACGCTGTAGGTGCGTGCCGAATCATCGTTGTACGACTGCTCGCCATGCTTGAGGCCGCCCATCAAGGCCGCCAGGCCGAGAATGCCGTTGATATCCAGCATCACCGCGGCATAAATCGTGTCTCGAACCAATGTAGGGGACGGTTCGTTGCGCATCATGATCGCCAGGATCACCACTTCGACCAGCACCGCCGAAAGGGTCAGGATCATCGTGCCATAAGGGTCTCCGACCTTCTCGGCCAGCAGTTCGGCATGGTGCGCCACGCGCATCGAGGCACAGACGATGAACCCGACCAGCGCCAGTCCGGCCAACAGCGCAACCGTCTGGCCATTGCCCAGCAACCAGTGTTCCAGGGGATAGGCGACAAAGGTTGCGATGATCGCCAGCAGCAGAAACTTTTCTTGCCTGAGTAATGAGCCCATTACGTGTCTCATGCCCTGCGACGCATCGTCGCGCGGCCTCCATGAAGGTAACCATCGATGAAGTGGTTGAGAGTGCGGTCTGTGACAAAAGGTTTCATAAAGCCGCAGGGCTGAGAACCAGCCTCAGGCGCAAATGACTTTTGATCCTGCCGTCTCGATATGAAATAGTGCCCGCCGTTTTCTTCGTGGCCTCTCTGGCGCGACTGTTTCCGCTACAAAGGTATTCGCCATGCGTACTTCCCGCCTCTTCCGCCTGCTGGCTTGCAGCCTGTTGGTGCTTTCGGCCAGCACTGTCCGGGCCGCTCCGATCGACATCGATGACGGCCAGCACAAGGTCCATCTGCCGGACGCGCCAAAGCGCGTGGTGGTGCTGGAGTTCTCGTTTCTCGACGGGCTGGCTTCGGTCGGCGTAACGCCGGTCGGGGCTGCCGACGATGGCGATGCCAACCGGGTATTGCCCAAGGTGCGCAAGGCCGTGGGTGAATGGCAATCGGTGGGCCTGCGTTCGCAGCCCAATATCGAAGTGATCGCCCGCCTCAAGCCTGACCTGATCATTGCCGACCTGGGTCGTCATCAAGCGCTGTACAACGATCTGTCGAGCCTCGCGCCGACATTGATGCTGCCGTCGCGAGGCGAGGATTATCAGGGCAGCCTGAAATCCGCCGAGCTGATCGGCGTCGCGCTGGGCAAAGGTCCGCAGATGCAGGCGCGGATTGCCGAGAACCAGCAGCACCTCAAGCAGGTCGCGGCACAGATTCCGGCCAATACCAAGGCGCTGTTCGGGGTGGCCCGGGAAGACAGCTTCTCGGTGCACGGTCCGCACTCGTACGCTGGCAGCGTATTGCAGGCCATCGGTTTGCAGGTCCCTGAAGTGCGCAAGAATGCTGCCCCGACCGAATTTGTCAGCCTTGAGCAATTGCTGGCGCTGGACCCCGGCTGGTTGCTGGTCGGTCATTACCGTCGTCCCAGCCTGGTAGATACCTGGAGCAAGCAGCCGCTCTGGCAGGTGTTGAGTGCGGTGCGCAACAAGCAGGTCGCAGAAGTCGATGGCGACAGTTGGGCACGCAATCGCGGCATCATGGCCTCCGAGCAGATCGCCGATGATGCGCTGGCCATTCTCAAGGGCGGCAAGGCCGTACTGAACCCATAAATGCGCCGCTGGCTGCTGGCGACAGTGATCGCCCTGACGTGTCTGGGCCTGTTCTGGGTTTCGCTGTTCGCGTTATCGCCGTTCAGCATTCGTCAGGCCGATGCCTGGAACGGGCTGTTCACTCTCGGCCGCGAAGGCGGCAATATCGCCTACATCGTGGCGCAGTTGCGTGTTCCGCGAGCGGCGTGTGCAGCACTGGTCGGCGCCTGCCTGGGCGTGGCCGGAGCCTTGATGCAAGGCATCACTCGTAACCGCCTGGCATCGCCGTCGCTGTTTGGTGTGACCGCAGGCGCAGCACTGGGGCTGGCGCTGTTTTCCACAGGGCTGGTCGCACCGCCATTCCCCGGTGGCGCCTTGTTGATGACGGCCATCGGCGGTGCGCTGGCGTGGATTACCGTATTCAGCCTCGGCGGCGCGTGGTCGCCTGCCACGGCTCAGGGACGACTGGTGCTGGCCGGTGTCGCCGTGGCCGCACTATGTGCGGCATTGACCCGCCTGACTGTCATTCTCGTCGAAGCCCAGGCACAAAGCGTCCTCAACTGGCTGGCCGGCTCACTGGCCAATGTCGGCGCGGCGCAATTGCAACTGCTCTGGCCTTGTACCTTGATCGGTACAGTACTGGCGATAGCCTGTGCCCCGCGCCTGAATCTGATCAACCTGGGCGAAGACGCCGCCCGCTCGCTCGGTGTGCGTATCGGTGCGCTACGGTTTCTGGTGTTCGTGGTCAGCCTGCTGCTGGTGGGTGCCAGCGTCTGCGCAGTGGGACCGATTGCTTTTGTCGGCCTGATTGCACCGAACATCGCCCGTCAGGTGCTGGGTAATGATTACCGCTGGCTGATCCCGATCAGCGCTGGCCTGGGTGCTGCAATTGTGCTGGCCGCCGACCTGATCAGCCGGGCCGTGGCCTTTCCGGTCGAGACGCCCGCCGGGGTTGTCACTGCGCTGATCGGTGCACCGTTCTTTCTGTTTCTGGCCAGGCGTACACTATGAATCAGCCACGCTCAAGATTGCTGATCCTGCTCGCGCTATTGCTGTTGGCATTGCTGCTCAGCCTGAGTGCGGGCACGGTCTGGCTGACGCCCGGCGCAGTCTTCGATCACTTGCTCGCCCACGACAGCAAGGACTTCGAGGTCTGGAACCATCGCCTGCCCCGTGGCCTGATCGCGATTCTGACCGGCAGTGCCTTCGGCCTTGCCGGAGCTATCGTGCAAGGCGTGATCCGCAACCCGCTGGCCTCGCCGGAAATCCTCGGCGTCACTCAGGGGGCCGGGCTGGCGCTGACCATTGCGATCATCGGTGTACCGCAGTTGCCGGTGGTCTGGCTGCCGCTGGTGGCCTGCCTGGGTGGCGCGGCAGGTGCGCTGCTGCTGGCGCTGTACAACACCGGCGTACAGTTTTCCGGGGTACGTTTCGCGCTGTCCGGGGTGGCGATTGCGGTCACGTTGTCGAGCATCACCGAATTCCTGATCCTCTCCAATCCGCTGGATATCAACACGGCCCTGCTGGCCCTGACCGGCAGCCTGTGGAGCCGTAACTGGCATCACGTCCTGCTGGCCTTGCCGTTTCTGCTGCTGATCCCGGCCTGCCTGTTGCTGGCCAAGCCACTGAACCTGATCGGCCTGGGCGATGAGGCCGCGCAGAGTCTCGGCACCGGCCTGAAACGCATCCGCTGGCTGGCGATGGGTGGCTCGGTGCTGCTGACCAGCCTTGGCGTGGGCATCATCGGGCCGGTGGGTTTCGTCGGTCTGGTCGCGCCGCACATGGCCCGGCGTCTGGTCGGCGGTCATCATCAATATCTGTTGCCTGCCTCGATGTTGCTGGGTTCGCTACTGCTGGTGCTGGCCGACACTCTGGGACGCACGCTGATCGCCCCCAGCGAGATTCCTGCCGGGATTCTCACAGCGGTAATCGGCGCTCCATATTTCCTCTGGCTGCTGGCACGATTCAAAGGTTGATTCCATGAGCATTCTCCAGGCACAGCAACTCGACATCGGCTACGGCGCGACGCGCATCGTGCAGTCGCTGTCGTTCAGTCCGCCGCCCGGCAAGGTCACGGCATTGATCGGTCCCAATGGCTGCGGCAAGTCCACCCTGCTCAAGGCTTTTGCACGGATTCTCACGCCGCAGGCCGGCAGCCTGAGCCTCGACGGACAAGCCTACGAAAAACTTTCGCCGCGAGAGCTGGCGCGCAGGATTGCCTTTCTGCCGCAAGTGCTGCCGATCCCGGAAGGCGTCAGCGTGCGCCAACTGGTTGCCTATGGACGCAGCCCGCACAACAGCCTGTGGGGACGCTTGAGTGGGGCCGACCGTGCCAGTGTCGATCAGGCCCTGAAACGCATGGAGCTGGAAACACTGGCCGAACGACCGCTGTCCGACCTGTCCGGCGGGCAACGTCAGCGGGCCTGGCTGGCAATGGTTCTGGCGCAGGATGCCGATATCGTGTTGCTGGACGAACCGACGACCTATCTGGACATCAGCCATCAGGTCGAGCTGCTGGATCTGATGCGTCAGCTCAGTGCCGAAGGCAAGACCGTGATCACTGTGCTGCATGACATCAACCAGGCCTGCCGCTATGCCGACCACCTGGCGGTGATGCAGGCCGGACGTCTGGTGGCGAGCGGCAGTCCTGACGAGGTGCTGGATGCCGAGCTGGTTGGCCGGGTGTTCGATGTGCAAGTGCAGATCCTTCGCGAGCCGGTGGCCGGCACACCGATGTGCATTGTCGAGCGCAGCACGCGCTGCACCAGTTAGAAGCGAACACGACACTCCTGCACCTTCGCGCTGCATGCCGCTGAAGGCCAACAGGCCGGGAAGCGGCGGCGCGGCATAAACTGTCTTTCTGGTCAGTTTTTTGCATTGCTGGCTTACCCCGCCCAGTCGGCCACGCCAACAAGATCGCTAGGAGCTAGACCCGATGCACCTGACCAACCCACGTCGTCCTCTGAAAAAACTGCTGTGCGCCATGGCCGCTGTTGTCGGTCTGGGTTCCAGCCTGCTCGCTGCGGCTGCCGATCCCCTGAAAGTCGGCTTTGTCTACATCGGCCCCATCGGCGACCACGGCTGGACCTATCAGCACGAGCAAGGCCGCAAGGCGATGGTTGCCGCGCTGGGCGACAAGGTCAGCAGCAGTTACGTCGAGAACGTACCGGAAGGTGCCGACGCCGAGCGTGTGATTCGCAACATGGCCAAAGGTGGCTTCGACCTCATTTTCAGCACCTCTTTCGGCTACATGAACCCGACGCTGAAAGTCGCCAAGCAATTCCCGAAAGTGAAGTTCGAGCACGCTACCGGCTACAAGCAGGACAAGAACATGGGCACCTACCTGGCCCGCACCTATGAAGGCCGATATGTCGGTGGCTTCCTTGCTGCGAAGATGACCAAGACCAAGAAGGTCGGCTATGTCGCCTCGTTCCCGATCCCGGAAGTCCTGCGCGATATCGACGCCATCCAACTGGCGCTGAACAAGTACAACCCCGGCACTGAAATCAAGGTGGTGTGGGTCAACTCCTGGTTCGATCCGGGCAAGGAAGCCGATGCCGCCAATGCCTTGATCGACCAGGGCGTGGACGTGGTATTCCAGCACACCGACAGCCCGGCGCCGATCCAGACCGCCGAGCGACGTGGCGTCTATGCAGTCGGCTATGCCTCGGACATGGCGCACTTCGGCCCCAAGGCGGTACTGACCTCCATCGTCAACAACTGGGGCCCGCACTACATCCAGGCCACCGAAGGTGTGATCGCCGGAAGCTGGAAGCCACAGGATTACTGGGGCGGCCTCAAGGAAGGTACGGTTGAGTTGCCGATCAGCGATCTGGTCCCGGCCGACGTGAAAGCCGAAGCCCAGAAGATCATCGCCAGCATCGAGAGCGGTGAATTCCATCCGTTCACCGGCCCGATAAAGGACCAGACCGGCGCAGTGAAGATTCCTGAAGGCAAGGTGGCAACCAATGCCGAACTGGCCTCGATGAACTATTACGTCGAAGGGATTACGGCAGAACTGCCGAAATAATCGCTTCGCGAGCAGGCCTGCAATGCTTGCCTGCTCGCGGATGCTCCCGCGAATAAATAACCTGACATTCAGGAATGGTTCATGAACCGGCTTCCCGTTATCGATATCTCCCCGCTCTACACGCCCGACGAGCAAGCCTGGCAGGCTGTCGCCACACAGATCGACCAGGCCTGTCGCGAGTGGGGCTTTTTCTACATTCAGGGCCACCCGATCACGGCCCGGCGCATCGAGCAGGTACTGGACGCCGGCAAGCAATTCTTTGCCCGCCCCGAATCTGAAAAACTCAGGATCGATATCACCCAGAGCACTCATCATCGCGGTTACGGGGCGATTGCTACCGAGCAACTGGACCCGAACCTGCCCAGCGATCTCAAGGAAACCTTCGACATGGGCCTGCATCTGGATGCCGATCATCCCGATGTACTGGCAGGCAAACCCTTGCGTGGGCCGAACCGTCACCCGGACATGCCCGGCTGGAAAGAGCTGATGGAGCAGCACTACCTGGATATGCAGGCGCTGGCGCAAACCCTGTTGCGGGCCATGACCCTGGCGCTGGGTATCGAGCGTGATTTCTTCGATCAGCGTTTCAAGGATCCGGTCAGTGTACTGCGCATAATTCACTATCCGCCGCGCCATACCGCGACATCCACCGAACAGCAAGGCGCGGGGGCGCATACCGACTATGGCTGCATCACGCTGCTGTATCAGGATTCAGCCGGCGGCCTGCAGGTGCGTGACGTTCGTGGCGAATGGATTGACGCGCCGCCGCTTGCAAACACCTTCGTGGTCAACCTTGGCGACATGATGGCGCGCTGGAGCAATGACCGTTATGTCTCCACACCGCACCGGGTCATCAGCCCGCTGGGCGTGGATCGCTACTCCATGCCGTTCTTCGCCGAACCGCACCCGGACACCCGCATCGAATGCCTGCCGGGCTGTCAGAGCGAAACCATCCCGGCACGCTATCCTGCAACGACCTGCGCACAATTCCTGCTGTCACGCTTTGCAGATACCTATGCCTATCGGCGCGAGCAGGAGGCCATTACCTGAACTACCGGTCAGGTTTTACCCTGCAATGGACAAGCATCTGTAGAATGCCCGCCATCTGCACCTGATGAGAAAAAGACATGTACGACTGGTTGAACGCCCTGCCCAAGGCAGAACTGCATTTGCATCTGGAAGGCTCGCTGGAGCCCGAGTTGCTGTTCGCCCTGGCCGAGCGCAACAGGATTGCCTTGCCCTGGAACGATGTCGAAGCCTTGCGTGGAGCTTATGCCTTCAACAACCTGCAAGAGTTTCTGGACCTCTACTATCAGGGCGCGGACGTGCTGCGCACCGAGCAGGATTTCTACGACCTGACCTGGGCATACCTGTTGCGCTGCCAGGCGCAGAACGTGATTCATACCGAACCGTTCTTTGATCCACAGACCCACACTGACCGTGGCATCGCGTTTGAAGTGGTGCTCAACGGTATCACCGCAGCGCTGAAGGACGGCCAGTCGAAACTGGGCGTCAGCAGCGGCCTGATCCTCAGTTTCCTGCGCCACCTGAGCGAAGAAGAAGCCGAAAAAACCCTCGATCAGGCGCTGCCGTTTCGCGATGCGTTCGTGGCAGTCGGCCTGGACAGCTCGGAAATGGGCCATCCGCCGAGCAAGTTCAAGCGCGTCTTCGACCGCGCCCGCAACGAAGGCTTCCTGACCGTGGCGCATGCCGGGGAAGAAGGTCCGCCCGAGTACATCTGGGAAGCCCTGGACCTGCTGAAGATCCAGCGTATCGATCATGGTGTGCGCGCTATCGAAGACGAACGCCTGATGCAGCGGATCATCGACGAGCAGATCCCGCTGACGGTCTGCCCGCTGTCCAACACCAAGCTGTGCGTGTTCGATCACATGTCGCAGCACAACATTCTCGACATGCTGGAGCGCGGCGTGAAAGTCACCGTGAACTCGGATGACCCGGCCTACTTCGGCGGTTATGTCACCGAGAACTTCCAGGCGTTGCATACCCATCTGGGCATGACCCAGGATCAGGCAAGACGCCTGGCGCAAAACAGCCTGGATGCGCGTCTGGTCAAGCCATAATCCGCAAGCTTGCGGGCAGCAGCGCAATCCGCCTGCCCGCAATGTTCGTCAAGCTGCAGAAGCGATCTTGCCGATCTCGCGCTGCCCGTTGGAGGACACCTGCAGGGTGCTGGACTCCTCGGTGGTACGCAGCCATCCCATCTGAATGAACAACTGCAACAGCCCCGCTCCCAACGCGCCGCCCAGATGCGGGCTGCGCTCGCTCCAGTCCGGACAGACACAGACCGTCTCGCGTTGACGTAGCGCCAATGCAGGCACGTAAATGCCTCGTTCGGCAAACTTGGCCATTCCCTTGCTGGTCACCTCGACGCGCTGCTCCTGCTGCTCGATCCAGCCGGCACCCAGCAGGCGCTGGTAAAGCTCGGCGGCCATTTCGCCTCCCAGATGATCGGAGCAGATCCGTGCACGGCGGATGGGCAAAGGAGGTATGGGTTGCGCCATCGTGCGGCTGATCTGGTCGGCACTCACCAGCGACGCATTGGCCAGCGCCTCCACGGCGGCGCCGATTTCCGGTGCTGCCAGTCGAAAGAAGCGTTTGCGCCCCCGTGCCTCCTGCTTCAACAGCCCGCCACTGGCCAGTCGTGCCAAATGCGCACCTGCAGAAGATGTAGAGAGCCCCGCCAGTAACGCCAACTCGTTGGCAGGACGGGCAGTACCATCCATCAATGCCCAAATCATTGCGCTACGCTTGGGGTCGGCCAGTAGTGTCGCGATCTGACTGATGCAAGGTGCATATTCCATGTATTCACTCCCTGTTGAAACATTCATCTATAGCGATGGCATATTGATGACAATCCCGCTCCCGTAAAGTTGAACGTACATCCAACCTGAAATGACAAGTATAAACTCTATGACCTCCAAGCCGATCAGGTAAAAGTTCCGGCAGCCGGGTCACTGCCGGACACATTTGTAAAACAATGGCCACCATTTTCACGAACTTGTCGAACATCTCCTGATTTCTCGATGCCGCCAGCGCTCGACAGTCGCCGTCTTGAATACCTTCCTTATGTTGGCACTTTGCAATTGAAAACTGTATTTACCTTTTATATTTTCCGAAGTTTCCGTCAGTCTTTTCCACAAAGTCTTCCAGACCGACAAACAACTAACGATTTACCGGTACAGAGAGTTGCGCACATCGAATACGCAGCATTTCAAGTAACAGGCTGACGGGTTTGTTGAGTTGCACTCGATGCGCACATAACAGGTTCAGCGGCACGGCCTCGCCGTGCAAGTGCGGCATCAATACCTTCAGCCGCCCCGCCTGGACATCGGCGGCGATATCCAGCCAGGACCGGTACGCCACACCGGCACCTGCCAGTGCCCAGCGGCGCACCACATCACTGTCCGGGCTGAAACGGTTGCCGCTTACGGTCAGGCTCACTTCGCGCTTGCCGTCGTGAAAGCTCCAGTGATCGTGAACCCGGTCACCGAGCATCAGCAGCAGGCAGTTATGCTGCGCCAGATCGCCGACGTTTTGCGGCTCACCCTGACGTGCCAGATAATCAGGGGCAGCACACAGCACCCGCCGATTGTCGGGAGCCACAGCCCTTGCCACCAGACTCGAATCGCCTGGCTCGCCATAGCGCAGGGCTACATCCACCGGCTGGCGAAACAGATCGTCCACCCGGTCGCCCACCAGCAGGCGCACGGACAATTGCGGATGTTGCTGCTGAAACTCATCGAGCCACGGCAACAGCACGTTGCGTCCGAAATCCGAGGGTGCCGAGAGTTGCAGGACGCCATTGCAGCTTTCCTGATTGCTGGCCAGCAGGCGTCGGCCATCCTCCAGGCTGCCCAGCGCCGCACGCGCGTACTCCAGAAACCCTTCACCGTCGGCGGTCAGTCGCAAGCTGCGCGTGGAGCGGGCCAGCAGGCGCACGCCCAGTTGCTGCTCGATACGCTTGAGCGCCGCGCTGGCGACCGCTGCCGACATGTCCATGCCTCGCGCAGCCGCAGACAGGCTGCCCAGATCTGCGGCCCGAACAAACAACTGCAAGTCATCGAAACGCAACATGTCAGCCCCGATTATCAAAATAAAATTGAAAGAGACTGCCGTTTTAGCCGCTTTTATCTTCAAGGGAAATGACCAATCATTCGTTCATCCACTTTTCACCTTCTGGAGCACTGCATGAAAGCCATCGCCTATTACCAGTCCCTGCCGGTCAGCGACCTCAACGCGCTGCAGGATGTTGAACTGCCGGAGCCGGTTGCAGGCCCTCGCGACCTGCTGGTGGAGGTCAAAGCGATTTCCGTGAACCCGGTGGATACCAAGGTCCGGCAAAACGTCCAGCCTGAAGCAGGCGCCGCCAAGGTGCTGGGTTGGGACGTGGCCGGTGTGGTAAAGGCGGTCGGCAGCGAAGTGACGCTGTTCCAGCCGGGCGACAAGGTTTTCTACGCCGGTTCGCTGACCCGTCCGGGCGCCAACAGCGAGTTGCCTGTGGTGGATGAGCGGATCGTCGGGCACATGCCCAGTTCGCTGAGTTTCGCCCATGCAGCAGCGCTGCCGCTGACCGCGATCACTGCCTGGGAATTGTTGTTCGAGCGCCTGCAGATCGCCGAAGGCCAGGCTGAGAACGGGCAAAGCCTGTTGATCGTCGGGGCTGCGGGCGGTGTCGGCTCGATCCTGACGCAACTGGCGCGGCAACTGACTTCGCTGAAAGTCATCGGCAGCGCATCACGGCCGGAAACTACAAGCTGGGTACGCGATCTCGGTGCTCATGAGGTCATCGATCACAGCCAGCCGTTGAGTGAAGAACTCAAGCGCATCGGCCAGCATCAGGTCAGCCATGTGGCCAGCCTGACCCAGACCGATCTGCATCTGGATCAACTGGTCGAATCGCTCCAGCCGCAGGGCAAGCTGGCCTTGATCGACGATCCCAAGGCGCTGGATGTTACCAAGCTCAAGCGCAAGAGCCTGTCGCTGCACTGGGAGTTCATGTACACCCGTTCGATGTTCGAGACTGCGGACATGATCGAACAGCACAACCTGCTCAACCGGGTTGCCGAGCTGATCGATGCCGGGACGTTGAAGACCACGTTTGGCGAACACTTCGGCACCATCAACGCAACCAACCTGCGCCGAGCCCACGAATTGCTGGAAAGCGGCAAGGCCAGGGGCAAGATCGTGCTGGAAGGTTTCTGACCGGTTGTGCGCCTGAAACAGGCCAGCGCGGTCAACCGCGGTGGCCTGTCAGGTAGTTTCGTTACTGAACCAGCGCTTCACGACGCATCTGCAAACGGCGCGTATACACCGATGCGCCGACCGCCAGCACACCGCACAGGCTGATCACGGTGGCCATCGGCGTGGCCGTGCCGTCGTGCAACACTCCCACCAGACTGGCGGCGCCCGCCGCGACACTGAATTGCAGGCAACCGAGCAATGCCGATGCACTGCCGGCACGCGCGCCCTGGCCATTCATGGCGCAGGCCGAAGCATTGGGAATGATGCAACCCAGGCTGGCCATACAGATGAACAAAGGCACCAGCAACGGCCACAGTTGTTCGGTACGCAGACCGGCAACGCCCAACAAGGCAAGTGCTGCCAGCAGATAGACCCACACGGCGCGCTGCAACAACAGCGCAGGGCCCTTTTTCCGTAGCAGGCGCGCATTGACCTGAGCCACCAGAATGAAAGCGGCCGCATTCATGCCGAACAGCCAGCCGTAATGCTCGGCCGGTACGCCATACAGCTTGATGAATACGAAAGGCGAGGCAGCGATATAGGAAAACATCCCGGCCATGGCAATCCCGCCGGTCAAGGCATGACCGATGAAGACCCGGTCCTTGAGCAGGTTGCCGTACTGCTTCAACGCGCCTCGCAGCGGCTGGCGCGGTACGCCGGCCGGAATACTTTCCGGCAAGCCGACGGCCACTGCGGTAAGGCACAGCACACTGAAAATCGTCAGGCAGACGAAAATCGATTGCCAGCCATAGGCATTGACCAGCACGCCACCAAGCATCGGCGCCAGAATCGGCGCAAGCCCCATGACCAGCATCAGTTGCGAGAAGACCTTGGCCGACTCCACAGCATTGCATTTGTCGACGACGATGGCCCGCGCCAGCACCATCCCGGCACAACCGCCCAGCGCCTGAACGAAACGCGCGCCGATCAGCCATTCCAGGTTCGGGGCAAAAGTGCAGGCCAGCGAAGCCAGGGTGAACAGCGTCACGCCGACCAGCAAAGGCACCCGCCGACCAAAACGGTCCGCCACCGGACCGTAGGCCAGCTGGCCAATCGACAAGCCGAGGAAATAAGCCGCGAGGGTCAGCTGTACATGCTGTTCATCGGTCGCGAAATACGCAGCCATGGCCGGAAAGCCGGGAAGATAGAAGTCGATGGCCAAAGGGCCGAAGGCGCTCAGGGCACCCAGAATAAGGATGGTTTTCAGATTCATCGGAGGTCCATGAACGTGTGCAAGGCAGCTGGCTAGTCTAACCGGCTTGCCTTGCCAATAACCTCGACCTCAGGAAATTAATTCAGCATTTTTCAGAAGGACCACATGGAAACTGCGCCCGATGATCAAGCCGGTTGTGCCTGATAGCCCTCTTCGCCAATCAGTTCGATGACCCGCTCCGTGGATAAAGAACTCTGCACACGCACTTGAGAACTGGCCAGATCAATCTGCACCTCGGCGGCCGGATCATCGCTGTGGATGGCCTGGGTTACCGCCCGGACGCAATGCCCGCAGGTCATGCCTTGTACGTTGAATAGTTGCATGCTGCTACTCCCTCAGTAATGGATGGCTGGCATCTTCAACCTTGTCATCATGGCAAGGTCAAGTTTCTGTTTTTCCTGCCGGGCTGGTATTACTCGCGGTGCTGGGCCAAGCTTCGTCATCGACGTCTACAGCAGGAGTATCAGCCATGCGCTGGTCAGTATTGAGCCTCTTCGGCATTCTCGGTCTTTTGGCTACTTCCCCCAGCGTTCAGGCCGCTCAGGACTACGGCATCCTGATCATTTCCCGAGAGCGCCTGGAAGTCGCGACCTCCTGCGAAATCGGTATCTATATTCAGGACCAGTTGGCCGGCCGCCTGTTCCAGGAAGATTCCGTATCCTTCAACCTGCCGCCGGGCGATGTCTCGGTGCGCCTGCGCCGGCTGCCAGGCACCGTGGTCGGCTGTGCCGCCGGCATGGAGGCGCAGAGCAGCACCAGAATCAAACTGCGCGCCGGGGACATTCTCAAGTACCGCATTGCGACCGACCTGAACGGCATGTACCTGAAGAAAGCCGACCTGAACTATTGATTCGCCCTTGACCTTGCCCATGTGGCAAGGTTGAACCTTGCAGGCATCAAGCCTTCAGGGAGTGAAACGATGCATGAACCCACCACCTTCGACCTGCCGATCACCGGCATGACCTGCGCAAGCTGTGCCGGGCGGGTCGAGCGTGCCCTGGCCAAAGTACCCGGGGTTACCAGCGTCACGGTCAATCTGGCCAGTGAACGTGCCCATGTCCAGACCCAGCCAGGGACCGAACCGCAAGCCTTGATCGCTGCCGTCAGCCAGGCAGGCTACGGCGCGACCCTGGTGCAAGACCAGCAGGTCGATACCGAGAAAAAAATCCGCCACTTGAACCATGAACGCTGGGCCTTGGTGCTGGCATTGATCCTCGCCTTGCCGCTGGTCTTGCCCATGCTGTTGAGCCCTTTGGGCGTGCACTGGATGCTGCCCGCCTGGGCGCAATTTGCCCTGGCCACTCCAGTGCAGTTCATCTTCGGCGCACGCTTTTATGTAGCCGCCTGGAAAGCCCTGCGGGCCGGTGCCGGAAACATGGATCTGTTGGTGGCCATCGGTACCAGTGCCGGGTACGGCCTGAGTGTCTATCAATGGATCAATGCAGCGCCCGACAATATGCCGCATCTGTATTTCGAGGCCTCGGCCGTGGTCATTGCGCTGGTGCTGCTGGGTAAATATCTGGAAAGCCGCGCCAAGCGCCAGACCGCCAGCGCCATCCGCGCCCTTGAAGCCCTGCGCCCGGAGCGCGCCCGGCAAGTAATCGATGGCCAGGAACACGATGTCGCGATCAGTGCCTTGCACATCGACGATCTGGTGCTGGTCAAACCCGGTGAACGTTTCCCGGTCGATGGTCAGGTCATGGAAGGCCGCAGCCATGCGGATGAAGCGCTGATCAGTGGTGAAAGCCTGCCGATTGCCAAGGAGCCCGGCGACAGTGTCACCGGCGGCGCCATCAATGGCGAAGGAGTGCTGCTGATCAAAACCACGGCGCTGGGCACGCAAACCGTGTTGGCGCGCATCATTCGGCTGGTCGAGGACGCCCAGGCAGGCAAGGCGCCGATCCAGCGGCTGGTGGACAAGGTCAGTCAGGTCTTCGTACCGACCGTGCTGGTCATCGCCTTTTTCACTCTTTCGGGCTGGTTGCTGGCCGGTGCCTCGCTGGAGGTCGCCCTGATCAATGCCGTCGCGGTGCTGGTGATTGCCTGCCCATGCGCACTCGGACTGGCGACCCCCGCCGCCATCATGGCCGGGACAGGCGTTGCGGCGCGCTACGGCATTCTGATCAAGGACGCCGAAGCGCTGGAACGCGCCCATGAGGTCGATGCAGTGGTGTTCGACAAGACCGGGACACTCACGTCCGGCACCCCGCGCATTACCAACATGAGCGCGGTAGAGGGCAACGAGGAGCAATTGCTGCAGCGGGCCGGTGCCCTGCAACGTGGCAGCGAGCACCCACTGGCCAAAGCGGTGCTGGATGTCTGTCATGAGTGGCAACTGAAGCTCGACAGCGCCGAGCACAGCCATGCGCTCACTGGACGCGGCATCGCCGGGACCGTGGCCGGCCACCAACTGGCGCTGGGTAACCGGCGGTTGCTGGAAGAAAGTGACCTGCAGATGGGTGAGCTGGCCGAGTCCGCCAGCAACTGGGAAGCCGAAGGCCGGACCCTGTCCTGGCTGATCGAGCAAAACCCGCAACCGGCCGTGCTGGGAATGTTCGCCTTTGGTGACACCCTCAAGCCCGGCGCCGAACAGGCCGTGCAGCAGTTGAACGCTCGGGGCATCAGCAGCCATTTGCTGACTGGCGACAATCCGGGCAGCGCCAGGGTCGTCGCCCAGGCGCTGGGCATCCACAATGTGCATGCCGAAGTCCTGCCGGCCGAAAAGGCCGCGATTGTGGACTTCCTGAAAAAGGATCATGTCGTGGCGATGGTTGGCGACGGCATCAACGATGCGCCAGCCCTGGCCGCAGCCGATATCGGCATCGCCATGGGCGGTGGCACCGATGTGGCGATGCATGCGGCCGGGATTACCCTGATGCGTGGCGATCCACGCCTGGTACCGGCAGCGCTGGAGATCAGCCGCAAGACCTACAGCAAGATCCGCCAGAACCTGTTCTGGGCCTTTGTCTATAACCTGATCGGTATTCCGCTGGCAGCCCTGGGTTATCTCAACCCGGTCCTGGCCGGAGCCGCAATGGCCTTGTCCAGCGTCAGCGTGGTGAGCAACGCACTGCTGTTGAAAACCTGGAAACCGGATGACATGGGAGACACGCGATGAATATCGGCCAGGCGGCCAGGAAAAGCGGCTTGAGCGCCAAGATGATTCGCTACTACGAATCCATCGGTCTGCTGCGCGCCGCCTCTCGCAGTGACAGCGGCTATCGCCTGTACAGTGCTGAAGACTTGCACACCCTGGCGTTCATCAAGCGCTCGCGGGACCTGGGCTTTTCGCTGGAAGAGGTCGGCAAGCTGCTGACCCTCTGGCAGGACCGCCAGCGCGCCAGTGCCGATGTGAAGGCGCTGGCCCACAAGCATATCGTCGAGCTGAATCAGAAGATCGAGGAACTGGCGAGCCTGCGCGATACCCTGCAGGAACTGGTGGAGCACTGCCACGGCGACCAGCGTCCCGATTGCCCGATCCTCAAGGACCTGGCGTCGGGCGGCTGTTGTACCTGAAGCGCTCTTCAGAGCAGGTAGATACGGTCTTGCCGCGACTGCGGCAGCCCGGCCACCCCATAAACAGGCCACCGGCAGGAGCCAATTCATTGGCTCTGTCCTCGTTAAGTGTTGTGGTGTCTCTGGTACAGCGCGGGTAATGCTGTGGGAGGCAGCTTGCTGGCGACAACGATGAAGTCACCAGCAAGCTGCCTCCCACAGTCCTCTGACGGACTGGCAACACTTAATGCAGACAGAGCCAATTCATTCGCGAATGAATTGGCTCCTGCGCAGTGTGTGTATTACTGCATCCAGGGCGGAGGCGGTTCTTCGTTGGGCTTGCCCGGTGGTGCGTCGTCGGCTGCGCGGGCAGCCTGACGGCGTGCCTCGTCCAGACGTGCAGCTTCGATCTCGCGCAACACGCCGCCCACATCGGCAGCCTCCTGCGTATCCTCGAACAGGCCCGTCAGCACCGTGGACGGCGACAGCGTACCGGCCTCGTAATACGACCACATTTCCTTGGCGTATCGGGTTTCCTTCAACTCCGGCGCGAAGCGGCCGAAGTAGGAAGCCATGTTGCCAACGTCGCGCTCCAGCATGCTGAAAGCGTGGTTGTTGCCGGCAGCATCGACCGCCTGGGGCAGATCGATGATCACCGGACCGCTCGGCCCCAGCAGCACGTTGAACTCGGACAGGTCACCGTGCACCAGACCGGCACATAGCATCAGCACGATCTGCTCGATCAGGAAAGCGTGGTACTCACGTGCCTGATCCGGCTCCAGCACCACATCGTTCAGACGTGGCGCCGCATCGCCGTACTCGTCGGCAACCAGCTCCATGAGCAGCACGCCATCGAGGAAGTCGAAAGGCTTGGGAACCCTGACACCGGCGCCAGCCAGACGGAACAAGGCTGCAACCTCGGCGTTCTGCCAGGCATCCTCGGTTTCCTTGCGACCGAACTTGGAGCCCTTGGCCATGGCCCGGGCCTGCCGACTGTTGCGTACCTTGCGGCCTTCCTGATACTCGGCCGCCTGGCGGAAACTGCGTTTGTTCGCCTCCTTGTAAACCTTGGCACACCGCAGCTCCTTGCCACAGCGCACCACATAAACAGCTGCCTCTTTACCACTCATGAGCGGGCGCAGCACCTCGTCGACCAGACCGTCTTCGATCAGGGGTTCAATGCGTTTAGGAGTTTTCATCAGCTTTTATTGTGGGTCCTTTGTTGCCAGATACGCGATTGTTGCCGTTATACGGCAATCCTCCGCCAGCGAGTAGGGGTAACGGCAGTCGGGATTGAATAGTTTTCGTGGAAAACGGCCTCAACTCCCGGATTCAAGCACCTTTCGTGCCGTACGCTCAGTGAAAGATATTACGAATTCAAAAACATTTGCTGTAGGAAAAGACAGCAATACGAAGCTCTTTCGTGCCGAAATCTACTTGAACAGTTCCCCTGGCGTGTAACCGAAAAGCCCCTTGAAGGCAGCGATGAAAGCGGAAGTGGAGTCATAACCACACGCCAGCGCGGCACTGGTCACACTGCCGCCCTCCTCCAGCGCACTGAACGAGGACAACAATCTCGCCCGCTGGCGCCAGCCGCGAAAGCTCAGGCCGGTTTCGCGCTGAAACAGGCGCATCAGGGTTTTCTCCGAGGTCCCCAGACGTGCCGCCCAGTCATGCAGGGTAATCGGTCGAGCGGGGTTTTCGATCAGTTCGTTGCACAGCGCCAACAAACGCGGGTGCCTGGGCAACGGCAGGGAAAACCCCACTTCGGGCAAATGGGACAACTGATCCAGCAACACCTGTACCAGTCGCGCCTCAGGGCTATCGCCTTCCGGATAGGTCACTGGCAGCAGGCAGAAACTCTTTATAAGCTCCCGCGCCAGGGGCGTGACTTCCAGCACCCGACATCGCTCCGGCGCCCAGGCGCAATCCTCGGTTCGCACATACAGACTGCGCATTTCGGCACGCATGGACGTCACCACTTCATGCTCAAGCCCGGCAGGTATCCACACACCCCACTGCGGCGGCGCGAAGAAGCTGCCTTCATCAGTGTGCACGCCCAGTACGCCACTGATGGCATAGGAAAACTGCACCCAGTCATGTCGATGTGGCGGCGTCCAGGACCCGGCACCCAAGCTTTCCGCACGCGCATAGAGCGGACGCGGCAAATCCTCCAGGACGGGAATCTGCCGCTCGCCGGTGACAGGATGAACGTTGTTTTGTCCGTTACTCGGCATCTTATGGCCTTATGTCGCAAGACGGCTACAGGTCAACAGAGTAGCCTGCAGACATTCATTTTTACAAAGAATGCACGAGCCTCCCATGCAAGCACTCAAACATCTCAAGCGCGTCGTGACCGACTGGTTCCTCTGCGGAATGGTCCTGGCCACGGTCCTGGCGTACTTTTTCCCCCACTTCGGCGCCACGGGCGGCGGCATGCATGCCGAGTACGTGATCAATATCGGCGTGTTCGTGGTGTTCTTCCTGCATGGCGTCAACCTGTCGAGCGAGCAGATCAAGAACGGCCTGAAGAACTGGCGCCTGCACCTGATGATCCAGGCGTTCACCTTTGTGGTGTTCCCGGTGCTGTGGCTGATCGGCGACAAGTTGCTAGGCTCACACATCCCTGCCCTGCTGATGCTGGGTTTCTTCTACCTCTGCGCGCTGCCGTCCACCATCTCCTCTTCGGTGGCCTTGACCGGCAGTGCCAAAGGCAACGTACCTGCTGCGATTCTCAACGCCAGCCTGTCCAGCGTACTGGGAATTTTCATCACGCCCTGGCTGGTCAGCCTGGTGGTCGGCACCGGCTCGGGCGGGATCGATCTGGGCTCCACACTGCTCGATCTGTGCGCCATGTTGTTGCTGCCTCTGGTCCTCGGCCAACTGATCCGTCCACTGGCAGGCAAGTTCTTTGCGCGGCACAAGAAATACACCAACCTGATCGACAAGATCGTGATCCTGCTGCTGGTCTATGCCGCGTTCTGCAACTCGATGATTTCCGGAATGTGGCAGGCTCAGGGCAGCAGCGTGATTCTGACAGCCTTTATCGGCACCGCCATCCTGCTCGCCGTGATCCTGTTGATGACCACCCGCACGGCCCGCGCCCTGAAGTTCGATCATGGCGACCGAGTCGCGGCAGTGTTCTGCGCCACCAAGAAATCCCTGGCAGCCGGCGCGCCGATGGCAGCCCTGATTTTCGGCGCAAATCCCGGCCTGGGCCTGATCCTGCTGCCGATCATGATCTATCACCCGATGCAGTTGATCGTCTGCTCGGTGATGGCCGAGAACTACGCCAACCGCCACAACCGGCAACTGTCAGCCGAAGCCCTGGAAGAAGCCCGCGCTGCCTGAACAAAAAACGCGGTGCCGCCCCAAGGCAGACACCGCGTTTGCTTGCAGCCAGAAGCTTGCGGCTTAGCCCTCTGCCGTTTGCTCCGCCAGTGCCACAGCCCGGAACATCGCCCGGCGCTTGTTGATGGTTTCTTCCCATTCCAGTGCCGGCACCGAGTCGGCCACGATCCCGCCGCCCGCCTGCACATGCAGTTCACCGTTCTTGATGACTGCGGTGCGAATGGCAATCGCCGTGTCCATGTTGCCGTTCCAGGCCATATAACCCACCGCACCGCCGTAGACGCCACGCTTGACCGGCTCCAGCTCGTCGATGATTTCCATGGCGCGGATTTTCGGCGCACCGGACAAGGTGCCTGCAGGCAGAATCGCGCGCAGGGCGTCCATCGCCGTCAGGCCGCTTTTCAGCTGGCCGGTGACATTGGAGACAATGTGCATCACGTTGGAATAACGCTCGATGACCATCTTCTCGGTGAGTTTCACCGAACCGATTTCCGAGACGCGCCCGGTGTCGTTACGACCCAGATCGATAAGCATCAGGTGCTCGGCGATTTCCTTGTCGTCGGACAGCAGGTCTTCTTCCAGAGCACGGTCGGCTTCTTCCGTGGCACCACGCGGACGCGTACCGGCAATCGGGCGAACGGTCACCAGATTGTCCTCGACACGCACCAGCACTTCCGGCGAGCTGCCGACCACATGGAAGTCGCCGAAGTTGAAGAAGTACATGTAAGGCGTCGGGTTGAAGCAGCGCAGCGCCCGGTACAGATCGATAGGCGCGGCCTTGAAGTCGATGGACATGCGTTGCGACGGCACGACCTGCATCACATCCCCGGCCAGGATGTATTGCTTGATGGTATCGACCGCGTTTTCGTAATCGTTCTGCGTGAAGCTGGAGCGGAACACCGGCTCGGCGGCAGGCGGACGGTCCAGCGCCAGACCTCGACGCGGAGTGATCGGCTGACGGAGTTTTTCCATCAACTCATCGAGACGCGCCCGACCGCTTTCGTAGGCATCCGGCTGCGCCGGATCGACCAGTACGATGGCGTGCATCTTGCCGGCCAGATTATCGAACACCACCACTGCATCGGAAACCATCAGCAGGATATCCGGCACACCCAGCGGGTCCGGATTCGGGCAGTTGGCCAGACGCTTCTCGACATAACGCACACAGTCGTAGCCGAAATAACCCACCAGACCGCCATTGAAGCGCGGCAGGCCGGCAATCGTCGGCACGTTGTAGCGCGCCTTGAACTCTTCGACGAAGGCCAGCGGGTCTTCGGCTTCCAGGCTTTCGATTTCCACGTCGTCGTGAGTCACGCGGACCTGGTGACCATGAACACGCATCACGGTGCTGCAAGGCAGGCCGATGATCGAATAACGACCCCACTTCTCGCCGCCCTGCACCGACTCCAGCAGGTAGGAGTTCGGCTGATCGGCGAGTTTCAGGTAGATCGACAGTGGCGTATCGAAGTCGGCCAGGGTTTCGTGGGCCAACGGAATGCGGTTATAGCCAGCAGCAGCCAAACGCAGGAATTCTTCACGGTTCATGAGCAGCCTCGTGGTTTGAGGGTAAAACGGTCAGGTAGGCAAGCATGCCGCGCAGGCGGCCGGGATCGAGTCAGGCGCGCCAACGCCAGCGGGCCAGGGCCTTGATGACTTTCATCCAGAGCTTGCGGGTGACCACCACGATGGAATCTCTAAGGGAGGGACGTTGAATATCGGGCAACAGTATCTCAGCGTCCTGATCCAGGCAACCGGGAATCAGCTTGCGCAGATCATCGATCACCATCGCCGGAGATTCTTCAGCGATGGGCCTGCCGTGGTTATAGCCGTAGCTCAGCCCGACACAGGCCACGCCGGCGGCCTTGGCCGCCAGTACGTCAGAGCGCGAGTCGCCGACGAACAGTGATTGCGAGGCCGGAATACCGGTCATTTTCATGACAAAGAACAAGGCCGCCGGATCGGGTTTTTTCTGCGGCATGGTGTCGCCGCCAATGATCCAGCGAAAGAAACGCCCCAGTTTCATTTCATCCAGCAGCGGAGCGACGAAGCGCTCCGGCTTGTTGGTGATGAGGGCCATTTCAACGCCCATCTTCTGCAGCCACTTCAGGGTTTCCCGAACACCGGGGTAGACCACGGTGAACTCATGCTTTTCGGCATAAGCCTGCATGAAGATTTCCAGTGCCTGCTCGGCCTGGGCGTCATCGACGCCGCTGTGGTCGATGCTGTTGGCCAGTGCACGGCGCACCAGCACCGGCGCGCCATTGCCGATCCACTGGCGAACCGACTCAAGGCCGGCCGGAGGACGGCCGAGTTCGAGCAGCATTCTGTCCACGGCCACGGCCAGGTCAGGCCCGGAATCCACAAGGGTTCCGTCCAGATCGAACATGATCAGCCTGGGCAACTTGCCCGCAAACAGTTGCTCGAAGCCGCTCATGCGCGTGCAGACGCCAGTTCGTTGCGCATTTTCTCGATCACTTCCTTGTAGTCGGGGGCATTGAAGATCGCCGAGCCGGCCACGAATGTATCGGCACCGGCTGCGGCGATTTCACGGATGTTGGCGACGTTGACGCCACCATCGATTTCCAGACGGATATCGCGCCCAGAAGCATCGATCAGGGCCCGCGCTTCACGCAGCTTGTTGAGAGTGCCGGGAATGAACTTCTGGCCACCGAAACCGGGGTTGACGCTCATGAGCAGGATCATGTCGACCTTGTCCATGACATATTCCAGCAGGTTCAGCGGCGTCGCCGGGTTGAACACCAGACCCGCCTTGCAACCGCCCTCACGGATCAGTTGCAGCGAACGATCAATGTGCTGGGTCGCTTCCGGGTGAAAGGTGATGTACGTGGCACCGGCTTCAATGAAGTCGCCGATGATACGGTCCACCGGGCTGACCATCAGGTGCACGTCGATGGGTGCAGTGACGCCATACTTGCGCAGCGCGCTGCACACCATCGGGCCAATGGTCAGGTTCGGGACGTAGTGGTTGTCCATGACATCGAAGTGGACAAAGTCGGCGCCAGCGGCAAGCACATTGTCGACCTCCTCACCCAGACGGGCGAAGTCGGCGGAAAGGATCGATGGAGCAATAACGAAGGGCTGCATGGCGCACCTGTTTGAGCAGAATCACGGTGGCGCGCATTGTACTCCAAGAGATCGGGATATGCCTTGGGGGATGGTTTTTCGCGGATGAATTCCTGCGAGCGCAGGAGCGAATTCATTCGCGAAACAGGCGTGAAGTGCCCTCCTTCGCGGATAAATCCGCTCCTGTAAAAGCAATTACTCCACTTGCGTACGCAGTTTTTCGCTGCGCCCGCGCAGCCATTCCAGTACCAGCAGCAGGATCACCGAGAAGGCAATGAGCAGGGTTGCGGCGGCGGCAATGGTCGGGCTGAGGTTTTCGCGGATGCCGCTGAACATCTGGCGCGGCAGGGTCGCTTGCTCGGGGCCGGCGAGGAACAGGGTCACGACCACTTCATCGAACGAGGTCGCAAAGGCGAACAGCGCACCGGAGATCACCCCCGGCGCGATCAGCGGCAGGGTTACCCGACGGAACGCGGTCAGCGGCGATGCTCCCAGGTTGGCAGCGGCGCGAACCAGGTTGTAGTTGAAGCCCTGCAGGGTGGCCGACACGGTGATGATCACGAACGGCACGCCCAGCACCGCATGCACCAGGATCAGCGAGGTGTAGCTGTTGCCCAGCCCCAGCGGCGCGAAGAACAGATAGCTGGCAACGCCGACAATCACCATCGGCACCACCATCGGCGAGATCACCAGTGCCATGACCAGCGGTTTGCCCGGGAAGTTGCCACGGGTCAGGCCAATCGCGGCCAGGGTGCCGAAGATCATCGCCAGCAGTGTCGAAGCCGGAGCGACGATCATGCTGTTCTTCAGCGAGCGCATCCACTCGGCGGAGCTGAAGAAGTCCTCATACCACTGCAATGAAAAGCCTTGCAGCGGATAGACGAGAAAGCTGCCCGAGTTGAACGACAACGGGATGATGACCAGCACCGGCAACACCAGAAACAACAGCACCAGCGCGCAGATGATGCGCAGCGCGTAATACCAGATGCGCTCGATGGGCGACGAATAAGAATTCAGCATGACGATTCCTCAGCTCAAACGCAGGCGGCTGGCGCCGACCAGCCAGCTATAGATCAGGTACAGCACAACAGTCGCCAACAGCAGCAGGCCGCCCAGCGCCGTCGCCATGCCCCAGTTGATGCTGGTGTTGGTGTAGAAGGCCACGAAATAACTGACCATCTGATCGTTCGGGCTGCCGAGCAATGCCGGAGTGATGTAGTAGCCGATCGACAGGATGAAGACCAGCAGGCAACCGGCACCGATCCCGGCATAGGTCTGCGGGAAGTACACGCGCCAGAAACTGGTGAACGGATGGCAGCCCAGGGAAATGGCCGCACGCATGTAGGTCGGGGAAATGTTCTTCATCACGCTGTAGATCGGCAGGATCATGAACGGCAGCATGATATGCACCATCGCGATGTAGACGCCGACCCGGTTGAAGACCAGTTCCAACGGCTTGTCGATGATGCCCATGGCCATCAACGCACCATTGATCAGGCCACTCGATTGCAGCAACACGATCCAGGCCGCGACCCGCACCAGAATCGAGGTCCAGAACGGCAGCAGGACCAGAATCATCAGCAGGTTGCTCTGCCGTGCCGGCAGGCTGGCGAGCAGATAGGCCAGCGGATAGGCCAGTACCAGACAGATCGAGGTAATCACCAGCCCCATCCAGAACGTGCGGGTAAAGATGTCCAGATAAATGGCCTGATCCGGAGTTGCAGCAGCCACTTCGCCAACGTCATCGATCCGATGGTCGACAGACGCCAACAGGTAATAAGGGGTGAAACTGCTGGTATTGCGCCGAATCGCCTGCCAGTAGGCGGGATCGCCCCAGCGTTCATCCAGCGCTTCAAGTGCATCCTTGTAGGAAGCGGGCTCGGTCTTGAAAGGCAGCGCGCGAGCGGTCTTGCTCAGCAGGCTGCGATAACCGGCCAGTTCCATGTTCAGACGCTTGGACAATTCGCCAAGAGTCGAATTCTTGCGGGTTTCAGCCAGGTCCAGGCTCAGCGCCTTGTACACCGACTCGGGCGGCAGCCCTTTACCATCCCATTTGTCGACTTCGATAACGGTGCTCGGCAGTGCTGTAACGACTTCCGGGTTGCCGACACTCTTGTAGAGCAGCGCAGCGATGGGCACCAGAAAGACCAGCAACAGAAAAATGACCAACGGAGCGATCAGGGCCTGGGCTTTCCAGCGGTTGACTCGCTCGGCGCGAGCCAGGCGTTGCTTCAAGTTGGGGCTGGCGCCTTCAGTCAGGGGCACGGCGGTGGCCATAGCGAACTCCGAAATCTTAACGGGGGGAGCGTTCCCGGCGGTCGGGAACGCTCCTGGATCTAACTCAGGTTGACGCGATTACTTGGCTGCCCAGGCAGTGAAACGCTGTTCCAGCGACTCGCCGTTGTCAGTCCAGAAAGTCACGTCCATCTGCACCTGATCCTTGATGTTTTCAGGAGTGGTCGGCATGTTCTGCAGGGTTTCCTTGTCCAGCAAGGCAACCGCCTGGGTGTTGGCCGGGCCGTAGGCGATGTTCTGCGAATAGGTCTTCTGCTGCTCCGGGCTCAGGACATAGGCGATGAACTTCTTCGCCGCTTCAGCGTTTTTCGAGCCCTTTGGAATGGCCCATGCGTCGAAGTCATAAACGCCACCGGTCCAGACCACTTTCAGGTTGCTTTCCTTCTGCACGGCCGCGATACGACCGTTATAGGCCGAGCTCATGACCACGTCGCCGGAAGCGAGGTATTGCGGAGGCTGGGCGCCCGCTTCCCACCATTGAATGTTTGGCTTGAGCTCATCGAGCTTCTTGAAGGCGCGGTCCTGACCGTCCTTGCTGGCCAGCACCTTGTAGACGTCCTTGGGCGCAACGCCGTCGGCCATCAGGGCGAATTCGAGTGTGTATTTGGCGCCCTTGCGCAGGCCACGCTTGCCCGGGAATTTCTTGGTGTCCCAGAAATCGACCCAACCGGTCGGTGCCGAGCCAACCTTGTCGGCGTTGTAGGCCAGTACGGTGGACCATACGAAGAAGCCCGCACCGCAAGTGGTCAGTGCGCCAGGCACGAAGTTCTCGGCCTTGCCGAACAGAGCCGGGTCCAGCTCTTCAAACATGTCTTCGTCGCAACCACGAGAGAGTTCCGGCGACTCGACCTCGACCAGATCCCAGGAAACGCTTTTGGTGTCGACCATGGTTTTGACTTTGGCCATTTCACCGTTGTACTCGCCAGCGATAATCTTGCCGTTGCCAGCCTTTTCCCACGGGGCATAGAAAGCCTTCTCCTGCGCGGCCTTGTTGGCGCCGCCGAAGGAAATGACAGTCAGATCAGTGGCCATGGCTTGCGCCGCGCACATCATGCCCAACGTGATAGCGGTGAACTTCAATGATTTCAGCATTTATTCTTTTCTCCACGAGCAGTGTTGGTAAGCGATTGGGATGGGCGATCGTTCGCCTCTGTTGTTGCTTTTATCGATAGATCAATGCACTTGCTGCAAGGGATCGAGCGCGCGGGCGTGCTCGACTTGCCATCCAATGGGCACGACATCGCCAACGCTCAGCGCCGGATCCAGCTCGGCGATAGGCTGCTTGACGAAAAAGTCGGTCTTGCCTGCCACTTCCAGACGCACGCGAACGTGGTCGCCCAGGTAAATGAACTCGGCAACACGGCCCGAGAAACGGTTTACACAACTTTCGCTACGGCCGTTGAGGCTGATGCGTTCCGGGCGAATCGACAGGGTGACCGGCGCACCGGTCTGGCCGACATTGATCGCCAGCGCCTCGACTTTCTCGCCGCGCTCCAGCTCGACGACACAGCGTTCGCCGCTCTGGCTGAGCAGACGCCCGTTGAGACGGTTGTTCTCGCCAATGAAGTTGGCGACGAAGGTGTTTTTGGGTTCTTCGTACAAGGTGCGCGGTGGAGCGATCTGCTGAATCTCGCCCTGATGGAAAACCGCTACCCGGTCGGACATGGTCAGCGCTTCGCCCTGATCGTGGGTCACGTAGACCACGGTCACGCCCAGACGCTGGTGAAGATGCTTGATCTCCATCTGCATGTATTCGCGCAGTTGCTTGTCGAGCGCGCCGAGGGGTTCGTCCATCAGCACCAGTTGCGGCTCGAACACCAGGGCGCGGGCAAGTGCCACACGCTGCTGCTGACCGCCGGACAACTGGGCCGGATAGCGATGCGCAAAGGAGTCCAGTTGCACCATGCCCAGTGCACGTTTGACCTTCTCGGCGATATCGGTCTTGCTCATGCCGCGCACCGACAGCGGGAACGCCAGGTTCTCGGCGACCGTCATGTGCGGAAACAAGGCGTAGTTCTGGAACACCATGCCGATGTCGCGTTTGTGCGGCGGCACGTTGTTGATGGCGCGGCCGCCGAGCAGGATTTCACCTGCAGTCGGCGTCTCGAAACCGGCCAGCATCATCAGACTGGTGGTCTTGCCGGAACCCGATGGCCCGAGCAGGGTGAGGAATTCGCCTTTGCGAATGTCCAGATTCAGGTCTTTGACGATCAGTGCTTCGCCGTCGTAGCTCTTCTGCACACCACGAAAGCTGACCAGAACATCATTCGCCCCAGCGCTTGAATCGACGTCGCTCATTACCCACACCTTTGTTTTATCTGCGTGAGTTCAAGACTAGAACAGCCCCCATACCGCGCAAATCGGGGACCATGAGAGATTTGCCTAGGCAGGCTGGAAGGGGCGCTGTAGGGATTGCCCTACACGGATGACGGGATTGGATAAGTGCAAATATGCCGTGTCATGTACAGGCGAACCCCCGCAGGACCGAATTCATTCGGGAATGGCGTACTCTCTGGCTTCGGGATACATGCCCTGCTCGCGGATGAACTCGCTCCTACGGGTCGTTTTTAGATCACAGCAGCTTGTGTTCCATAGCATATTTCACCAGGTCCGCCAGCGAGTGCAGGTTCATCTTCTGCATCAGCCGCGCCTTGTGGGTGCTGATGGTCTTGCTGCTCAGCGCCAGTTGCTGGGCGATGTCATTGACGTTGGCGCCCTGTGCCAGGCGCTCGAACACCGAAAATTCGCGCTCCGACAACAGTGAATGCAATGGACGGCTGTCAGTCAGGCCGACCTCGAAGACCATACGGTCAGCCAGCTCCGGATCGATATAACGGCCACCGGCCGCGACCCGACGAATGGCAGTCAGCAGCAAGGCCGGATCGCTGTCCTTGGTCGCATAACCCGCCGCGCCGACCTTCAATGCACGGGCGGCCATCTGTGCCTCGTCATGCATTGACAGCACCAGAATCGCGGGAGGATTGCTCAACGCCCGAATTCGGGGAATCGCCTCCAGACCGTTGACGCCGGGCATGGAAATATCCAGCAGCACCACTTCGCAGGGCACATGGCGCAGGGTCTCCAGCAACTGCTCGCCATTGCTGGCCTCGCCCACCACCTGCAGATCCCTGGCCAGGCCGATTAGCTGCTTGATGCCCTCACGCACGATGGTGTGGTCTTCAGCTACCAGTACACGAATCAATTTTCTCGCTCCTGTCCAACAGGGTCCAACGGGATGTATGCGCGCAAGGTTGTGCCTTCACCGACCTCGCTGTCCAGTTCCAGTCTGCCACCGAGCATCAGGACCCGCTCGCGCATGCCCACCAGACCGAACGAAGCAGGCCGCTCCGACTGCATCACAAACCCCTGCCCGTCGTCGGCGATGCTCATGCACATCACATCGTCGTCCAAGGTCAGGCTGACCTCCACGGTATGTGCCTGGGCGTGGCGCATGACATTGGTCAGCGCCTCCTGAAGAATGCGAAACATACCGGTGGCGCGGGCATCGCTGAGCGGCGGCAGGTTGTCCGGCACCTGCACCAGACACGGAATCTGCGTACGCGCCTCGAAACGCCGGGCCTGCCATTCGATGGCCGAAGCGATACCGGCATCGAGAATCGGTGGACGCAATGCGGTGGCAACATCGCGGACCAGTTGAAAGAGCTGCGCGATCAGACGCTTCATGCTGTTCAGGCGCTCTTCCAGCCCCGGATCGAGGCCAGCGTAAGCCAGCTCGCACATGGAAGTTTCCAGCTTCAGCACGGTCAGCATCTGGCCCAGTTCATCATGCACTTCCCGGGCAATGCGGGCCTTTTCCTCTTCGCGGACGCTCTCCAGATGCGCCGACAACTCACGCAACTGGTCGTGGGCACGGCGCCGTTCACTGACGTCGCTAAGGAACACCACCAGATATTCCGCCTCGCGAAAGCGCAGAAAGCTCAGGGACACATCCGTGGGCAGTACACTGCCATCGGCACGGATGCAATTGGTCTCGAACACTTGCGGACTGTCTTCACTGGAGCGTGCGTTCTTCCACAGATTCATCCAGCGGTCCATATGCAGGCCGGGCTCGAAATCGATCAGCGGCCGGTCGACCACAGCGCCTGGCGCATAACCGAGCATGGATTCCGCTGCATGGTTGGCATAGCGCACGCGGCTGTCCCAGTTGACCCACAGAATGCCCACCGTGCTCTGGTCGATGGAGAACTGCGCCAGACGCAATGCCTCCTCGCCTGCCACACGCCGCGCTATGTCCTCACGCGCCTCGACCAGTTCATATTCCAGGGCCTGCTGCTGACGACGCTGCCAGATGACGATGGCAAAGCACGCCAGCAACATCACCAGCAGCAACAGGCAGAGGTTCTGCCACAGGCCGGGCGACTCGCTGAAGCGCGAAGACTTGAGCGGCATCCAGCGCGAATGCAGTTGATCCAGTTCTTTGGCCGGAATGACATGCAACCCCTCGCTGACAATCGCCGCCAGTTGCGGCGCATCGCGACGGGTGGCCACGCGCAGCAGTTGCGGCAGACCGATATCGCCCACCACCGCCAATCCGGCAAACTCCGGCTCGCGGAACAGGCGGCTGAGTTGTGCCTCGTCAACCACCGCATAGCGAGCCTGCTGGCTCAGCAGCAATTGCAGGGCCTGACGTTCGAGCGGCACGCCTTGCAGATTCAGATGGGGATAATTGCTGCGCAGGTAATCGGCGGTCGGACCCGGCATGCGTACGGCCACCCGCGAACGCTCATCGACCTTTTCCAGATCGACCGCCGAACTGCCATCGCGCTCGCCGATCACCAGTTGCGAAACCCGCAGGTAAGGGTCGGAAAACAGCCAGCTGCGCAGCCCGGACGGGGTTTGCATCAGGCCGGGCGCCAGATCCACCTGCCCGGCTGCCACGGCCTTTTCCAGGGCTGCCTGATCGGGAAAGTTGCGCCACAGCAACTCCACTTGCAGGACCGCCGCCAGCGCGTTCATCAAATCGACGTTGGCACCCGACAATTGCTGCAGACGCTGATCGAACTGGGCATAAGGCGCATGCATCACCAGGCCGACCCGCAACGGGCCATGCTGGTCCAGCCAGGTACGCTGCTCCTGGCTCAGCAGGACTTTTGCAGCGGCATCAGGCTCGTCAGCCCGTGCATTCACTGCCAAAGCCATCAAGAGCAAAGCCAGGCAGCCGATAAAACCGGTGCGCAGAAGAGCAATCATCAACGTGTCGTTCTCGTGTGTTTTCGTTTGGCGGTCACAGGAAGTCCAGAGACCTGACAAATACCCATCAACCCATTAGGCTGCCAGGATAGTTTCTGGCCTGGAATATCCGATGTCCCATACCGTTCGCGCAACGTTTAGCGCATTGCTCCTGTCGCTGATAGTACCTTGTGGCCTGCCAGCGCTGGCTGCCGATCCTGCACCCGCCAAGGATGCAGCGTCTACAGAGGCGCCTGCGGAACGCGCACCACTGCTGACCCGCTCACAGGAAGATGCCCTCGCCCTCGAACGCCAGTTGCCCGCGCAGGATCTGCAACAACTGCAGGCCGGCGACGATAACTTCCTGGCGCTCTGGAAACCGGCCAACAGCGCCGACCCACAAGGCGCGATCATTCTTCTGCCGGGTGCCGGCGAATCCGCGGACTGGCCGGATGTCATCGGCCCGCTGCGGCGCAAGTTCCCCGATACCGGCTGGGCCACGTTGAGCATCACATTGCCAGACGTACAGGACGAAGCCCTGATGCCTCGCGAACCGGATACCGAAGAGAAACCCGAGGAGGCCCCCAAGGACGAAGCCGCCAAACTGACCGAGGCGCAAACGCAGGCCACTGACGAAACTGCCAGGGCCGCCGCCGCTGAGGAGCGCGTCAAGGCAGAGGCCGAACATGTTTTTGCCCGTATCGAAAGCGCGATCAGCTTTGCCCAGCAGAACAAGGCACGCAGCATCGTGCTGGTCGGCCATAGCAGCGGCGCCTACTGGGCCGCGCGTTTTCTGAATGAGCGGCAATCACCGGCGGTTCAGAAGTTGGTGATGGTCGCCGCCCGCGAGCCGGTCGACAGCAAGCCTTCACTGTTGGAACTGGTGCCGGCGCTGAAAATGAAAACGGCAGATTTCGTCTACCGGAATCAGGCTGCCCGTGCCGCCAATGACCGCCTGCAGGCCAGCAAGCGCGCCAAGGGTGCGGGTTTTACCCAGGTCGGGATTACCAATATTGCCGGTAATGAAGACGCCGAACAGGAACAGATCTTCCGCCGCATTCGTGGCTGGATAGAGGCTCAATAACGACTTTCGCCAATGAATTCGCTCACACAATCACTGTGGGAGCGAATGCCTTCGCGAACAAACAGACACACTCAACGAAACCCGCGACGCGCCTTGATCACCCGATAGGCGCCGTGCAGCTCGCTGGTTCGTTCCGTCGCAACCCGCACCTGCAAGGCATTGGCGCCACCGCCCGCAATCTTGTCCGGATGGTGACGACTGAGCAGACGACGATACGCACGCTTGATGCTCTGCGGATCGCTATCGGCCTGCACTCCCAACAGGGACAAGGCATCGTTGTATTCGTCCTTGCTGCCGATCGGCGTCCTTTTCATCGGGTCATGCTCGGCAGCCAGCGCCTCGATTTTCAGCTCCGACCAGCCCAGCCACATGCCCCACGCGCCGATCAGCTCGCGCTCGATGCGCGTCACCCGGCCGTCGGCCCAGGCCATGCGCAAGCAAGCCCGCAACAATCCTTCGGCCATGCCAGGCTGGCCGCGCAGACGACGCAGGTAACTGCGCAGCCCGTCGGTTCCGTCCTTGCCGCGATTGAACGCCGCAATGGCCAGACGCTGTGCAGTTTCATCCATGTTCAGGCGGCGCATTTCCGCCTGCGCCTGATGGATATGACTGGCAGCAACCCGGCCACCACTCTTGGCCAGACGCCCCAACAGTACGAACAACAGTTCCTCGTCGCGCACCGCAGGCCGACCACCCAGACGCTCACGCACATGCGCCCAGGTGTGCAACTGTAAACGGCGATCCAGGGCCTGCCCCAACAACGCCCCGAGCATCGCGCCCGGAATGCTGGCGATGGCATATCCGGCTCCGGCGCCGATCAGCGTGCCTGGCCATAGCATCTAGCGGCTCCCCGAAAGCAATCGCTCGACTTCGCCAAGACGCTCATGGGTACCGACGTCGATCCAGGTCCCGCGGAAATGTTCGCCGCTGACCTGCCCTTGCGCCATCGCCTGACGCAACAGCGGCGCCAGCTTGAAGGCACCAGCAGTACAAGCGGCGAACAACCGGGGATGCAGGACCGCAATGCCGCTGTAAGTCAGGCGCGGCGCATCCGTAGCGAGGTCATGCAATTGGCCGTCGACCAACGAAAAGTCGCCCGTCGGGTTGTGCTCGGGGTTATCGATCATCACCAGATGAGCCAGCCCGCTCAGCGGCTGGCGCAGTCCGGCAAACGGGTAATCGGTCCAGATATCGCCATTGACCACCACAAATGGCTCATCACCCAGCAACGGCAGCGCACGAAAGATGCCGCCACCGGTTTCCAGCGGTTCGCCCTCGGGTGAATAGCGGATATTCAGGCCCCAGCGCTGGCCGTCGCCAAGATGGTCTTCAATCTGCTGCCCCAGCCAGGCATGGTTGATGACCAGTTCGTGAAACCCGGCCTGCTGCAATGCCTGGAGGTGGTACTCGATCAATGGAGTACCGCCGGCACGTACCAGGGGTTTTGGCGTGTGCAAGGTCAACGGACGCATCCGTTCGCCTTTGCCGGCGGCGAGAATCATCGCTTTCATGCAAGCCTCTTCAACACAATCGATCCCTTTTCAAAATAATCCGGCCTCACGCCGACGCATCGGCGGGTTGCTGCAGGCTGGTCAGCAATTGACCCAGTTCCGCCAGTTCCGGACGCCGCGACAGAACCGCTTCTATATAAGCGAAGAAGCGCGGTACATCGCTCAGGTAACGCGGTTTGCCATCACGATGGCAGATACGCGCAAAAATCCCGATGACCTTCAAATGCCGCTGAACGCCCATCAGATCGCTGGCACGCGCAAATGCAGCGAAGTCGTCATGAACCGGAATGCCCACCGCACGTGCCTTGTCCCAGTAGGTCTGCAACCAGGCGGTAACACGCTCCTGAGGCCAGCTCAGGAAGGCATCCTTGAACAGACAGGTGATGTCATAAGTGACCGGGCCGTAGACCGCATCCTGGAAATCCAGGACACCCGGATTGGGCTCGCTGATCATCAGGTTGCGCGGCATATAGTCGCGATGTACCAGCACCTTGGGCTGCGCCAGGGCGCTTTCGATCAACAGGTCGCTGACATGCTGCCATGCGGCCAGTTGCGTCGAATTCATGTCGATACCCAGGTGGCGCTTCACATACCACTCGGGGAACAACTCCAGCTCGCGGCGCAACAAGGCTACGTCATAGCTGGGCAATGGCGCATCCATCGGCAGTTGCTGATAAGCCAGCAATGCTGCGATCGCATCATCAAACAGTGCATCGGCGTTATCCGCATCGATCACGTCAAGATAAGTCTGACGTCCCAGATCGTTGAGCAGCAAAAAGCCCTGCGTCAGGTCTTCGGCATAAATTTTCGGAACATTAATGCCCGAACTGGCCAATAAATGAGCGATGTCCACGAAGGGTTTGCAGTTTTCCTGTGGTGGAGGTGCATCCATGACAATAAAAGTTTTATCACCGCCTTCCCAGCGGAAGTAGCGACGGAAACTTGCGTCGCTACTGGCCGCAGTCAACGTGGCCGGGGGTACGGCGCCCCATTGCTGTTCGGCGAAGAGCGCTGGCAACTGCGCATCGAGCCAAACTTTCAGGGATTGAAGGCGTATATCTTGGTCTGACATTACAAGGGTCTCCGACGGCGCTAGCCGTCAAGCGGGTCATGCTTTATTATCCGGGATCTTTTTCAGCCCATCGAGAGGCGTGCGGCCCCCCCGCGGGCAGATGGCGCGCAGGAAGCCCGGACTAATAAGATGGCATTGAAATCCCCCGCGTTTCGTAAAAAATTTCCGTTGCTCGTAACCGGCAGTCTGCTGGCGATGCAACCCCTGGCCACTCAGTTCGTGGTTGCCGCGGAACAGTATGACTGCTCAGTCTCTGCTTCGGGTGCCTGGAACTGTGCGCCGAAATCGAATACGGCTGCTGTAGAGCTACCGCCACGTCCCGTGCACAACGCGACAGCGGTCAGTTCCAACGGCACCGTGATTTCGGAAAGCGCCCCGGCTGGCAAGTCTGCCGCCACTACCCAACTGGTCACCGAAGCCAAAGGCAAAGGCCTGCAGTCGCGCAGTGCAGACTACAGCCACCTTGACTGGGTTCCCCGTGAAAAGCTCACGCCTGCACAATTGGCCGAAACCGGGCCTTATTGTTCAGGTGCCTATGTCGAGCCGATCCGCCCTGGCATGGATGACAAGACGCCGAAAAGCGATGCTCCGATGTTCGTCGGTGCCAAGGTTTCGCGTTATCAGCAGGAAGAGCAGATCGCCACACTCGCTGGCGATGTCGTTCTGCGTCAGGGCAGCATGCAGGCCCAGGCTCAGGAAGCTGCGCTGTATCAGGCCGAGAACCGTGGTGAACTCACCGGCGACGTCCGCGTGCGCGACAACGGCGCCCTGATCGTCGGCGACAAGGCCGAGCTGCAACTCGACACCGGCGAAGCCCAGATCGACAACGCCGAGTACGTCCTGCACAAGTCGAACATTCGCGGTAACGCCCGGTACGCCAAGCGTGCCGAGAACGCGATCATCCGTCTCAAGGACGGTACGTACACTTCGTGCGAACCCGGCAGCAACGCCTGGACGCTCAAGGGCAACAACATCACGCTGAACCCGGCCACCGGTTTCGGCACCGCGACCAACGTTACGCTGCGGGTCAAGGACATACCGGTACTCTACACGCCGTATATCTACTTCCCGATCGACGACCGTCGCCAGTCCGGCTTCCTGCCACCGACCATCGGCGTCAGTGGCGACAACGGCTTCACACTGGTCACGCCTTACTACTTCAACCTGGCGCCCAACTACGACGCCACGTTGTATCCACGCTACATGGCCGACCGCGGCCTGTTGATGGAAGGCGAATTCCGTTATCTGACCAAGAGCAGCGAAGGCCAGTTCGGCGGCGCTTTTCTCAATGACGAGAATGACGAGCGCAGGCTGCAGTCGGAATACGAAAAGAAACGCTGGATGCTCAACTGGCAGCACACCGGTGGTCTGGACTCCCGTTGGCTGACCAAGGTCGATTACACCGACATCAGCGATCCGTACTACTTCCAGGATCTGGACACCGACCAGATCGGCGTAAACACACCCGAGTTCCTCAACCAGCAAGGGTCCGTGACCTATCGCGGTGACAGCTACAGGGCAATGTTCAACGTCCATGCCTACAAGCTGGCATCGATCGCCAACATTACACCGTACGACCGTGTGCCACAGCTCACGCTCAACGGCACATTGCCATTTAACCCGGCCGGCCTGCGTTTCGATTACGAGACGGAAGCCGTGCGCTTCGAGCGCGACCTGCAGAGCGGCACCTACTTCGACAGGGACGGCAACCCGGAAGCTCGCCTGGACACCAACGTAGGCGGCCTGGCTCGCGCCAACGGTGATCGTCTGAACCTGGCTCCGTCGGTCAGCCTGCCGATGAACTGGACCTATGGTTTCCTGACGCCCAAGCTGAAGTATGCCTACACCCAGTACGATCTGGATCTGGACAGCCGCGGCAGAGCCGCCGTGCCTGACTTTGAAAGCAAACAGACCCGCAGCCTGCCTATCGTGAGCGTCGACAGCGGCCTGTATTTCGACCGCAATACCCAGTGGTTCGGCAAGGACTATCGCCAGACTCTGGAACCGCGCCTGTTCTATCTCTATGTACCGGAGAAGGACCAGGACGACATCCCGGTTTTCGATACCAGCGAAAGCACGTTCAACTACTCGTCGCTATTCCGTGACAACCGCTTTACCGGTTATGACCGCATCGGTGACGAGAACAAGCTTTCCTTCGGTGTCACCAACCGCTGGATCGAAGAAAGCGGCTTTGAGCGTCAGCGCTTCAGCATTGGTCAGGCGGTGTACTTCAAAGATCGCAAGGTTCAACTGCCAGGCATCACCTTCGCCGACCGCGACGATGCCAAGGCCAAGGTTTCGCCTTATGCGCTGGAGCACGAATATCGCTTCAACCGCGACTGGCGCGTCAACTCGGACTTCAACTGGGATCCGGACAGCCGCAGCACCCGTTCGGGCAGCACCATGCTGCATTACCAGCCTGAAGATAATCCGGGCAAGATCATCAACGCCGGTTATCGCTATCGCAACGACCAGGTCCGCTACGACGAAAACACCGGTCGCTGGACAGTGGGCGGTGGCGACTATGGCACACCTGGCCAACCGGGCTACGTGAAGGACTACTACAAGATCCAGCAGCACGACTTCTCGGTCATCTGGCCAATCGTGCCGCAATGGAGCCTTATCAGCCGCTGGCAGTTTGACTACAACCGCAACCGTACCCTTGAGGCCTTTGGTGGTTTCGAGTACGACAACTGCTGCTGGAAACTGCGTCTGATCAATCGCTACTGGGTCGACTACGACGAATACAGCCAGGCAGCCCCTGAAAACGAGAAAGGCGACCGCGGCATATTCCTACAAATTGTGCTGAAGGGACTTGGCGGCGTTACCGGCGCCAAAGTAGAAACCTTCCTCGACAAAGGCATTCAAGGTTATCGTGAACGTGAAGACCAAGCTTTCTGATTGTCTGCGCCCGCTGATGCTGGGCGCATTACTCCTGAGCGGCGCTGTTCATGCAGCGGTCCAACCTCTGGACAGCGTAGTGGCCATCGTCGACAACGACGTGATCATGAAAAGCCAGATGGACCAGCGTGTTCGCGAAGTCCAGCAGACCATTGCCAAACGCGGAGCCGGCACACCACCGGCCGAAGCGCTGCAGTCGCAGGTTCTCGAGCGCCTGATCCTGGAAAACCTGCAATTGCAGATCGGCGAACGCTCCGGCATCCGGATCACCGACGAAGAGCTGAACCAGGCCATCGGCACCATTGCCCAGCGCAACAACATGAGCGTCGAGCAGTTCCGTGCAGCCCTGGCTCATGACGGTCTGTCCTACAACGATGCCCGCGAGCAGGTTCGTCGCGAGATGATCATCAGCCGCGTGCGTCAGCGTCGTGTTGCCGAGCGTATCCAGGTCTCCGAGCAGGAAGTGAAAAACTTCCTGGCTTCCGATCTGGGCAAGGCTCAGTTGTCCGAAGAGTTCCATCTGGCCAACATCCTGATCGCCACTCCGGACAGCGCTTCGTCGGATGCAATCCAGGCTGCTGCCCGTCAGGCTCAGGACATTTACGGTCAATTGCAGAAAGGTGCCGACTTCGCTCAACTGGCCGTTGCAAGATCCGCCAGCGAAAGCGCACTGGAAGGCGGCGACATGGGCTGGCGCAAGGCAGCTCAACTGCCACCACCGTTCGGTGACATGCTCAGTTCGATGCGTCCGGGCGAAGTCACTCCACCGGCACGTACGCCGGGTGGCTTCATCATCCTCAAGCTGCTGGAAAAGCGCGGCGGTGAAGGTCAGACCCAGATGCGCGACGAAGTGCATGTGCGTCATATCCTCATCAAGCCAAGCGAAATCCGCAGCGAAGAAGAAACCCGTCGCCTGGCCTCCAAGCTTTATGACCGCATCGAGTCTGGCGAAGACTTCAGCGAACTGGCGAAGAGCTTCTCGGAAGATCCGGGTTCGGCACTCAATGGCGGCGACCTGAACTGGGTTGACCCCAACTCCCTGGTTCCGGAATTCCGCGACGCAATGAGCGAAACGCCGCAAGGCACCTTGTCCAAACCGTTCAAGACAGCTTACGGCTGGCACATCCTGGAAGTCCTTGGCCGCCGTGCCACTGACGCCACCAGCCAGGCCCGTGACCAGCAAGCCCTGGGCGTATTGCGCAACCGCAAATACGACGAAGAGCTGCAAACCTGGCTGCGTCAGATCCGTGACGAAGCCTATGTTGAAATCAAGCTCCCTGGCGCGGCTCAGGCTGCACAGTGAAGCCAAGGCGTTTCGCATTGACACCCGGCGAGCCGGCCGGCATTGGTCCTGACCTTTGCCTGCTGCTCGCCACGCAGCCCCAGCCACACCCCCTGATCGCAATCACCAGCCGTGACCTGCTCCTGGAGCGGGCCACGCAACTGGGCGTGAGCGTCAATCTGCTGGAAGTCACCCCTGACACCCTTCCCGACGTACCGGCGCCTGCTGGCAGCCTGTATGTCTGGGATACGCCTCTGGCGGCCAGGGTGGTCACTGGCACACTGGACAAGTCCAATGCAGCATTCGTGCTGCAGACCCTGACTCGTGCGGCACAGGGCTGCCTCGACGGACTGTTCAGCGGGATGATCACCGCCCCGGTACACAAGGGCGTGATCAACGAGGGCGGCATCGCCTTCTCCGGGCATACCGAATTCCTTGCCGAACTGACCCATACCGAACAAGTCGTGATGATGCTGGCGACCGGCGATCTACGCGTGGCTCTGGTCACCACTCATCTTCCTCTGCGCGACATTGCCGATGCCATTACCCCGGAACGTCTGGAGCGCGTGACGCGCATCCTGCATGCCGATCTGGTCAACAAGTTCGGCATCGTCCGGCCACGCATCCTGGTCTGCGGCCTCAACCCGCATGCCGGGGAAAGCGGACATCTGGGCCGCGAAGAAATCGACATCATAGAACCTACCCTGGAGCGTCTGCGCAGCGAAGGCATCGACCTGCGAGGCCCGCTGCCCGCCGACACTCTGTTTACCCCCAAATATCTGGAGCACTGCGATGCAGTGCTGGCGATGTATCACGATCAGGGCCTGCCCGTGCTGAAATACAAAGGTTTCGGTGCGGCAGTCAACGTGACCCTCGGGCTGCCGATCATCCGCACTTCCGTCGATCACGGCACTGCGCTGGATCTGGCAGGCAGCGGAAACATCGACACCGGCAGCCTGCAAGTCGCTCTGCAAACCGCCTACCAGATGGCCGAGACTCATTCATGACCGAGCAATACCAACACCGGGCGCGCAAGCGCTTCGGGCAGAACTTCCTGCATGATGCAGGCGTTATCGACAAGATCCTGCGCGCCATTCGCGCCAAGGCCGAAGACCGGCTGCTGGAAATCGGACCGGGCCAGGGCGCCCTGACCGAAGGCCTGCTCAACAGCGGCGCACACCTTGATGTGGTTGAACTGGACAAGGACCTGATCCCGATCCTCAACAGCCAGTTCGCCGGCAAGCCGAACTTCAACCTGCATCAGGGCGATGCCTTGAAGTTCGACTTCAACAGCCTCGGTGCTGCGCCCCACAGCCTGCGCGTCGTCGGCAACCTGCCCTACAACATCTCCACGCCGCTGATTTTCCACCTGCTGCAAAACGCCAGCCTGATCCGCGACATGCACTTCATGCTGCAAAAGGAAGTGGTCGAGCGTCTGGCAGCAGGACCGGGCGGCGGAGACTGGGGCCGCCTGTCGATCATGGTTCAGTACCATTGCCGCGTCGAACACCTGTTCAACGTCGGGCCAGGCGCGTTCAATCCGCCGCCCAAGGTGGACTCGGCGATTGTCCGTCTGGTGCCTCATGAAACCCTGCCGCACCCGGCCAAGGATCACCGCCTGCTTGAACGTCTGGTGCGCGAAGCCTTCAATCAGCGCCGCAAGACCCTGCGCAACACGCTCAAGCTGTTGCTGAGCGCCGATGACATTGCAGCCGCCGGCGTCGATGGCAGCCTGCGTCCCGAGCAGCTGGATCTTGCTGCATTCGTCCGCCTGGCGGACAAACTCAGCGAAAAGGCAGGGGTGGAATAATCTGAAGGGACAAGTAAACAGCCATGTGCCATTAGTCTTTTTTCGTTTACTTGTCCTAGACTGACCTATCTATCGAACGCTCCAGTTTTTTCCGCTATAGCTTTCAAGGTCTACCGCATGCCCGATTCCCGTTATCAGGTCGACGTCAGCGTCGTCACGCGCTTCCTCGCCGAACAGTCGCAACCCGAGCAGAACCGCTTCGCCTTCGCTTATACCATCACCGTCCACAATAACGGCGAGCTGCCAGCCAGACTGCTGTCCCGGCACTGGGTCATCACTGACGGCGACGGTCATGTGGAAGAAGTGCGTGGCGAGGGCGTGGTGGGCCAGCAGCCATTGATCAAGGCAGGCCAGAGCCATACCTACAGCAGCGGTACGGTGATGACGACCAAGGTCGGCAACATGCAGGGCTCGTATCAGATGCTCGCCGAGGACGGCAAACGCTTCGATGCGGTGATTGCGCCTTTCCGTCTCGCCGTTCCGGGCTCTCTTCACTGATGGCAGTATATGCCGCGGGTGACCTGCAAGGCTGCCTTGAACCACTGAAATGCCTGCTGGATCATGTCGGCTTCGAGCCGGACAAGGACCAGCTCTGGCTGGTCGGCGATCTGGTCAACCGTGGCCCGCAATCGCTGGAAACCCTGCGCTTTCTTTACAGCATTCGCGAGTCGGTGGTCTGTGTCCTGGGCAATCATGACCTGCACCTTCTGGCAGTATCCCGCAAGATCGAACGCCTGAAGAAGTCCGACACCCTGCGCGAAATCATTGAAGCGCCGGACGGTCCCGAGCTGCTGGAGTGGCTGCGTCGGCAAAAACTGATGCACTACGACGCCGAGCGCAATATCGCCATGACGCACGCTGGCATTCCTCCGCAATGGTCGCTGAAAAAAGCCCTCAGGTACGCCAGCGAAGTCGAACAGGCGCTACAGGACGACAACCTGTACCAACCTTTCCTGGATGGCATGTACGGCAATGATCCCGCTAGCTGGGACAACGACCTGAAAGGCGTGACACGACTGCGCGTGATAACCAACTACTTCACCCGCATGCGTTTCTGCACCAGCGACGGCAAGCTCGACCTCAAGAGCAAGGAAGGCATCGAAACCGCGCTGCCGGGCTACGAGCCATGGTTCAGGCACCAGAATCGCAAGACCCGGGACCTGCAGATCATCTTCGGCCACTGGGCAGCCCTGGAAGGCCAGTGCGACGAACCCGGCGTCCATGCGCTGGACAGCGGCTGCGTCTGGGGCGGGGCGATGACCCTGATGAATGTCGACACCCTTGAACGTCATCGCTGCGATTGCGATGCTACCGGCAATGCCGCCAGTCGCCCGGCCAAGCCCCCTATCATTGCGCCACAGCCCAGCGAGGCACGGCGCTAAAAGATCAGCCCAGGAGTTCACCCATGACCGAATTCAAACGCATTCCCCCTGAACAGGCCCACGCCCTGCGCGAACAGGGTGCCGTACTGGTGGACATTCGCGATCCGCAGGCATTTGCCAGCAATCACATCACCGAATCCCGTCACCTGGACAACCACTCGATCGTGGACTTCATCGCCAAGGCCGATCTGGACAAACCCCTGGTAGTGGTCTGCTACCACGGCAACTCCAGCCAGAGTGCTGCGGCCTACCTTGCTGGCCAGGGCTTCTCCGAGGTGTACAGCATGGACGGCGGCTTCGAGTTGTGGCGCAACACTTTCCCTGGCGAAACAGTGCAAGGTTAACGACAGAACGGCTGCTGGTGCAGACATGCAGAAACAGCCGGTACAACTCTGAAAAAATATTTTTATCCGCCTGATCCCGCGTCCTGCGCGGGTTCGCGCCTCAAGTGACGAACGGTCAGCCCGTCTTCTTGCTCATCCCTTCTTTATCTTTGCGAATCCGAACTATCCTTAGCCTCAGGCCATCCGTAATCAGGGGAGAGCCGGTACACCGGCGCGTGGGTCATCGGTAGTTACTTTTATGGTGTTCTGGGGGGTAAACGGCATCTGGATACTCAGCTGCTACCAGCATCGACTGACGATCCGCCGCCGGCTCAACGTATCGAGCGAGGTGACGTCATGAGTATTTTTAGCCACTTCCAACAACGCTTTGAAACCACACGTCAGGAAGAGCTCTCGTTACAGGAGTATCTGGAGCTCTGCAAACAGGATCGCAGCGCCTACGCCTCTGCCGCAGAACGTCTTCTGCTGGCCATTGGCGAGCCCGAGCTGGTGGATACCTCCACCAATTCCAGGTTGTCGCGGATTTTTTCCAACAAGGTGATCCGGCGTTATCCGGCCTTTGCCGACTTCCATGGCATGGAAGAATGCATCGACCAGATCGTGTCGTATTTCCGCCATGCAGCCCAAGGCCTGGAAGAGAAGAAACAGATTCTCTATCTGCTGGGTCCGGTAGGTGGCGGCAAGTCGTCTCTGGCTGAAAAGCTCAAGCAACTGATCGAAAAAGTGCCCTTCTACGCCATCAAGGGCTCGCCAGTCTTCGAGTCGCCATTGGGGCTGTTCAATGCCACCGAAGATGGCGCGATTCTCGAAGAGGATTTCGGCATCCCGCGGCGTTACCTCAATACCATCATGTCGCCATGGGCGACCAAACGTCTGGCTGAGTTCGGGGGCGACATCAGCCAGTTCAAGGTAGTGAAACTCTATCCGTCGATTCTCAACCAGATCGGCGTGGCGAAAACCGAGCCGGGCGACGAGAACAACCAGGATATTTCGGCACTGGTGGGTAAGGTCGATATTCGCAAGCTGGAAGAATTCCCGCAGAACGATGCCGACGCCTACAGCTACTCTGGCGCTCTCTGCCGGGCCAACCAGGGCCTGATGGAATTCGTCGAAATGTTCAAGGCGCCGATCAAGGTCCTGCACCCGTTGCTGACCGCGACCCAGGAAGGCAACTACAACAGCACCGAAGGCCTGGGCGCGATACCGTTCACCGGTATCCTGCTGGCCCACTCCAACGAATCGGAATGGCACAGCTTCCGCAACAACAAGAACAACGAAGCCTTCATCGACCGGATCTACATCGTCAAGGTGCCGTACTGCCTGCGTGTCAGCGACGAGATCAAGATCTATGACAAGCTGCTGTTCAACAGTTCGCTGGCCAAGGCCCATTGCGCGCCCGATACGCTGAAGATGCTGGCGCAGTTCACTACCCTGTCGCGCCTGAAAGAGCCGGAAAACTCCAACATCTACTCCAAGATGCGGGTCTACGACGGCGAAAACCTGAAAGATACCGACCCCAAGGCCAAGTCGATCCAGGAGTACCGCGACAGCGCAGGCGTCGACGAAGGCATGAACGGGCTTTCCACCCGTTTCGCGTTCAAGATCCTTTCCAAGGTTTTCAACTTCGACCCACACGAAATCGCTGCCAACCCGGTGCACCTGCTGTACGTGCTGGAACAGCAGATCGAGCAGGAACAATTCCCGGCCGAAACCCGTGAGCGCTATCTGCGCTTCATCAAGGAATACCTGGCGCCGCGCTACATCGAGTTCATCGGCAAGGAAATCCAGACCGCCTACCTTGAGTCCTATAGCGAATACGGTCAGAACATCTTCGACCGCTACGTGCTGTATGCAGACTTCTGGATTCAGGACCAGGAATACCGCGATCCGGAAACCGGCGAAATCCTCAACCGTGTTGCCCTCAACGAGGAGCTGGAAAAGATCGAGAAACCGGCCGGCATCAGCAATCCGAAGGATTTCCGCAACGAAATCGTCAACTTTGTGCTGCGTGCCCGGGCCAACAACAACGGCAAGAATCCGACCTGGCTCAGCTATGAAAAACTGCGGGTGGTGATCGAGAAGAAAATGTTCTCCAACACCGAGGACCTGCTGCCAGTCATCAGTTTCAACGCCAAGGCCAGCAAAGAGGATCAACAGAAACACAACGACTTCGTCACCCGAATGGTCGAGCGGGGCTACACCGACAAACAGGTACGTCTACTCTCCGAGTGGTATCTGCGCGTGCGCAAGTCGCAGTAATGCAGCGGTAAGCTACAGGCCTCAAGCAACAGGCTGGAACGGTCGGACCTACCGATACAACCGTCACCAGCTTGTGGCTTGAAGCTGCTTTCTACTTGCGGCTGCCCGGAGGGCCTATGAGCTATGTGATCGACCGACGCCTCAATGGCAAGAACAAGAGCACGGTAAATCGCCAGCGTTTTCTGCGGCGTTATCGTGACCACATCAAAAAAGCGGTGGAAGAAGCAGTCAGCCGTCGCTCCATCACCGATATGGAGCATGGCGAGCAGATCAGTATCCCCGGTCGTGATATCGACGAACCGGTGCTTCATCATGGCCGCGGTGGCAAACAGACCGTTGTACACCCCGGCAACAAGGAGTTTTCCAGCGGCGAACATATCGCCCGCCCCCAGGGTGGCGGCGCTGGCAAGGGACCTGGCAAGGCCAGCAACTCCGGCGAAGGCATGGACGAGTTCGTCTTCCAGATCACCCAGGAAGAATTTCTCGAATTCATGTTCGAGGACCTGGAACTGCCCAATCTGGTCAAGCGCAACCTGACCGGCACCGACACGTTCAAGACCGTGCGCGCCGGCATCAGCAACGAGGGCAACCCCTCACGCATCAACATCATTCGCACCCTGCGCTCAGCCCACGCTCGGCGCATTGCCCTGTCGGGCAGCAGCCGCGCCAGGCTCAAGGAAACGATGAGCGAACTGGAGCGACTCAAGCGAGAAGAACCGGACAACTTCGGCGATATCCAGGAACTGGAAGGAGAAGTCGAGCGCTTGAAAGCGCGGATTCGTCGCGTGCCCTACCTGGACACCTTCGACCTCAAGTACAACCTGCTGGTCAAGCAACCCAACCCCAGTTCCAAGGCAGTGATGTTCTGCCTGATGGACGTCTCCGGCTCCATGACCCAGGCGACCAAGGACATTGCCAAGCGCTTTTTCATCTTGCTGTACCTGTTTCTCAAGCGTAACTACGACAAGATCGAAGTCGTGTTCATTCGCCACCACACCAGCGCCCGGGAAGTGGACGAAGAGGAATTCTTCTATTCACGGGAAACCGGCGGCACCATCGTTTCCAGCGCTCTGAAACTGATGCAGGAGATCATGGCCGAGCGCTATCCGAGCAACGAATGGAACATCTATGCCGCCCAGGCTTCGGACGGCGACAACTGGAACGATGATTCACCGATCTGCCGTGAAATCCTTACCAAGCAGATCATGCCTTTCGTGCAGTACTACACCTATGTGGAGATCACCCCGCGCGAGCATCAGGCGCTATGGTTTGAATACGAACGCATCGGCGAGGAATTTGCCGACACGTTTGCCCAGCAGCAGCTGGTCACTGCCGGTGATATCTACCCGGTATTCCGTGAACTCTTCCAGCGCAGGTTAGTGACATGACCGCTAGAGAGCAGAAACGCCAACCCCTCTCCACGGGATCCGAGTGGACATTTGAACTGATCCAGGCCTACGACCGCGAAATCAGCCGTATTGCCGAGCGTTATGCCCTGGATACCTATCCGAACCAGATCGAGGTCATCACTGCCGAACAGATGATGGATGCCTACGCCTCGGTGGGCATGCCACTGGGTTATCACCACTGGTCCTATGGCAAACACTTTCTCAGCACCGAGAAATCCTACAGTCGCGGGCAGATGGGGCTAGCCTACGAAATCGTGATCAACTCGGACCCGTGCATCGCCTATCTGATGGAAGAAAACACCATCTGTATGCAGGCGCTGGTGGTTGCCCACGCCTGCTACGGGCATAACAGCTTCTTCAAGGGCAACTACCTGTTCCGCACCTGGACCGATGCCAGCTCGATCATCGACTACCTGGTGTTCGCCAAGCAGTACATCATGCAGTGCGAAGAGCGCCACGGCATCGATGCGGTGGAGGACCTGCTCGACTCCTGCCATGCCCTGATGAACTACGGCGTGGACCGCTACAAGCGTCCTTACCCGATTTCAGCCGAAGAAGAGCGGCGCCGGCAGAAGGATCGCGAAGAGCACCTGCAGCGGCAGATCAACGACCTGTGGCGCACCATCCCGAAAAGTGCCGACAAGGGCAGCAAGGAAGACAACGCCCGCTTCCCGGCAGAACCACAGGAAAACATCCTGTATTTCATCGAGAAACACGCGCCGCTGCTGGAGCCATGGCAGCGCGAAGTGGTGCGCATCGTGCGCAAGATTGCCCAGTACTTCTACCCGCAGCGCCAGACTCAGGTCATGAACGAAGGCTGGGCGACGTTCTGGCACTACACGCTGATGAACGACCTGTATGACGAAGGGCTGGTCACCGACGGCTTCATGATGGAGTTCCTGCAATCGCATACCAGCGTGGTCTACCAGCCAGGCTTCGATAGCCCTTATTACAGCGGCATCAACCCTTACACGCTGGGTTTTGCCATGTATCAGGACATTCGGCGGATGTGCGAACACCCCACCGAAGAGGATCGTCGCTGGTTCCCGGAAATTGCCGGCACCGACTGGCTGACGGCAATCAAGTTCGCCATGTCCAGCTTCAAGGACGAGAGTTTCATTCTCCAGTACCTGTCGCCCAAGGTCATTCGTGACCTCAAGCTGTTCAGCATCATGGACGACGACCAGAAAGACGACCTGCTGGTGCCCGCGATCCATGACGAGGCCGGTTATCGCACCATCCGGGAAACCCTGGCCGCTCAATACAACCTGGGCAACCGTGAACCCAACGTGCAGATCTACAGCATCGACCGCCGTGGCGACCGCTCGCTGACCCTGCGCCACCAACAACACAACCGTAAACCGCTGGGGGAATCGACGGACGAAGTGCTCAAACACCTGCACCGCCTGTGGGGCTTCGATATTCATCTGGAAACCCTGCAAGGCGATCAGGTAATGAAAACTCACCACGTACCGCCACGAGGCGAGCACGCTGACGGCGAATACCCGAGACTCGATCTGGCGGTCGTTCACCTCTGAAGCGCATTACCATGAAACGTTTTTAACGGGTAATCGATAAGTTTTAACCTCCGTGAGGGCGACTCAGGTTTATCCTGTCGTGCTTACGGAGGTTTTTTATGCAGATTTATAAAGTTGGTGGTGCTGTCCGCGACCGCCTGCTGGGTCAACCCGTTACCGACACCGACTGGGTAGTCGTAGGCGCCACCGCCGAAGAAATGCTGATCAAGGGCTATCGCCCGGTCGGCACTGACTTTCCGGTCTTTCTTCATCCTCTGACCGGCGAGGAATACGCGCTGGCCCGCACCGAGCGCAAGAACGGCGTCGGCTACGGCGGTTTCATCTTTCACGCCAGCCCGGAAGTCACGCTGGAACAGGATCTGATTCGCCGCGACCTGACCATCAACGCCATTGCCGAAGACAAGGACGGTAATCTGACCGATCCCTATGGCGGTCAGAACGATATCGAAGCGCGCTTGTTGCGTCACGTTTCCCCGGCATTCGCCGAAGATCCTCTCAGGGTCCTGCGTGTGGCCCGCTTTGCCGCGCGCTATGCTCCCATGGGTTTCAGCATCGCACCACAGACTCTGGAGCTGATGCGTCAACTCAGCGAATCCGGCGAACTCAAGGCCCTGACACCCGAGCGTAGCTGGAAGGAGATCTCCAGAGCGCTGATGGAAAACCAGCCCCAGGTGTTCATACAGGTCCTGCATGACTGCGGCGCTCTCAAGGAACTGCTTCCTGAAATCGATGCCCTGTTCGGCGTGCCGCAACCTGCTGCCCATCACCCGGAAATAGACACCGGCAAACACGTGCTAAGCGTACTTGGGCAATCCGCCATTCATAAGCATCCGCTGAGCGTGCGCTGGGCCTGCCTGCTGCATGATCTGGGCAAAGGTCTGACACCAGAGTCCGAATGGCCACGGCACATCGCCCATGAACACACCGGCCTGCGCTTGATAAAAGCTGTCAACGAACGCTTTCGGGCACCAAAGGAATGTCAGGAACTGGCGCTGCTGGTGGGTCAGTATCACACCCACGGACATCGTGCGCTGGAACTCAAACCCTCGACCCTGCTGGAGTTGCTGCAGAGTTTCGACGTCTACCGCCGTCCGCAGCGCTTTGAAGAATTCATTGCTGCCTGCGAGATGGACGCCCGAGGACGCGACGGCTTCGAGCAACGCAGTTACCCACAGGCCGAATACCTGCGCGGCGCAGCCCATGCGGCCCGGACGGTTGCTGTCCAGCCATTGGTGGAGAAGGGTTTGAAGGGTCAGGAACTGGGCAATGCGCTGAAGAGCGAACGACTGGATGCCTTGAGGGTGTACAAGGCTGAACACAAGTCGGGGATTTGAGCTGCACCCTGCAGGAGCGGATTTATCCGCGAAGACGGCATTGAAAACACATCGGCAGCACTGGCCTCCCGCGAATGAATTCACTCCTACAGATGGCTCAAGGCGTCAATTGCATCCCGCGCCACTCAAAGGCCACAGGCCAGAGCTGCTGATCGATCTGCGCCTCGGCCCATAACCTAGCGAACGACACGCCAACACCGGGATGCAGCCGATCGGCCGCGATCAGCGACAAGGGCAACAACACAAAGGCATTCTTGAGAATCTCTGCACGCGGCAGGATCAGGCCGTCGAAATTGCCGACCTGCTCGCCATACAGAAGCACGTCGATATCCAGCGGCAATCCCTTGCGATCCGGGGCATAACGACCGTTATCCGCTTCGATCATCTTCAAGCGGCGATCCAGGTCCATCAACGGCAGATCGGTCAGGGCCGACACCACCAGATTGAAGAACGGGCCACTCTTGATTCCCACCGGATGACTTTCAAACACCGGCGAGCAGGTCAGGTCGCTCAGGAACGAGTCCAGCGCATCCAGCCCGGCATGCAAATGCCTTTCGCGCTCGATATTACTGCCGAGCCCGAGGAAAACCCGAGTCAGCGACATCCGCGCTCAATCTCCACGCCCACGCCCGCAGCAGCGGCAACCGCACCCGGCTTGGTCAGCCTCAGGTGCAACCAGGGAATATGAAACTCACTCATCAACACCTCGGCCAGGCGTTCGGCAAAGGTTTCCACCAACTGGAACTGGGCCTCGTCGGCAAAGGCCTGGATACGGGTGCAAACGGTCGCATAGTCCAGTGCCTTGCTCAGGTCGTCGCCCGCTGCGGCAGGCCGGTTATCCCAGGCAAAACTCAGGTCCAGTCGCAGGCACTGGCGAATGCCACGCTCCCAGTCATAAGCGCCGATCACCGTGTCGACCTCCAGACCGTCGATGAAAACTCTGTCCAAGCACTACTCTCCACTGCACGACAAGGGCGCGATGCGCCGTTAGAATCAGGGCATCCTCGCCCGGAATGGTTAGCATGTTTTGGTTACTGGCTATTTTCGCCTACCTGCTCGGCTCACTGTCCTTCGCCATCCTGCTCAGCCGCCTCAATGGCAGCCCGGACCCGCGTGCCAGCGGCTCGGGCAATGCCGGCGCAACCAACATGCTGCGTCTGGCCGGTAAAAAACTGGCCGTTCTGACCTTGCTCGGCGACCTCTGCAAAGGCCTGCTGCCTGTGCTGCTTGCCAGCCTTGGCGGCCTGGACCCCAGACAACAGGCCTGGATAGGCGTTTGCGCCGTATTGGGCCATCTGTTTCCGTTGTACTTCCGTTTTCGCGGCGGCAAAGGCGTCGCGACCGCAGCCGGAATGCTGCTGGGGCTCTACCCTCCCGCTGCTGCCTTGGCAATCACCACCTGGCTGCTGACGTTCTATCTGACCCGCACCAGCTCGCTGGCAGCGCTGATCGCCACGCCATTGACCCTGCCATTGCTGGCCTGGCAGGAACCGCGGGCGCTGCTGCCCATGAGTGTCCTGACCTTGCTGATCGTCTGGCGCCATCGCGGCAATTTACGCGACCTGCTGGCCGGGCGCGAACGGCATTTTTGATGGACGGCATGAAAACCGTTCAACTTCATGCCAAACCGACAAACAGCATCAGATACCCGACAACTGCTCCATCGGCCAGCGCGCCTGCACGCTGATGCTCAAATCTTCCTTCTGCCCCGCCAGCAGCCGCTGACAACCGGCGTAGGCGATCATTGCACCGTTATCGGTGCAGAACTCGGGACGTGCGTAGTAAACATTCCCACGCAGATCCGCCAGCATGCTCTCAAGCGACACTCGCAACGCCTTGTTGGCACTCACACCACCGGCGATAACCAGGCTCTTGAGGCCGGTCTGCTTGAGTGCGCGCTTGCACTTGATGGTCAAAGTCTCCACTACCGCCTGCTGGAAGGCCAGAGCGATGTCGCAACGGGTTTGCTCACTGTCGTCCCCAGCGCTCTGGCATTGCTGCCAGGTATTGAGCGCAGAGGTTTTCAGGCCGCTGAAGCTGAATTCCAGGCCCGGACGGTCGGTCATTGGCCGCGGGAATGCAAAACGCCCCGCCACACCCCGCGTCGCCAGCCGGGAAATCTCGGGACCACCGGGATATTGCAGGCCCATCATCTTCGCGGTCTTGTCGAAAGCCTCGCCTGCGGCGTCATCCAGGGTTTCACCCAGCAGCTCGTAACGGCCAATGCCATCCACACGAACCAGTTGCGTGTGGCCGCCGGAAACCAATAAAGCGACGAACGGAAACCGGGGCGGCTGCTCTTCAAGCATCGGCGCCAGTAAATGGCCTTCCATGTGATGCACGCCCAGGGCCGGAATGTCCCAGGCAAAGGCCAGGGCCTGGGCACAGGAAGCACCCACCAGCAATGCACCGACCAGACCCGGCCCGGCCGTGTAGGCAATGGCATCGATGTCGGTCGCAACGCAGTCCGCTTCGGCCAGAGTCTGACGAATCAGCGGCAACATGCGCTTGACGTGATCACGCGAAGCCAGCTCCGGCACCACGCCACCATAGGCGCGATGCAGGTCGATCTGACTGAACAATGCATCAGCCAGCAAACCGCGTTCGCTGTCGTAGAGTGCGACGCCGGTTTCGTCGCAGGAAGTTTCTAATCCCAGTACTAACATGGGTTTGCGCCTTGTAGGGGGCAGATTTGAAGGCGCGCATGATAGTCGTCGTCCAAGGCTCCGACCAGCGGTTTTCGATCAGAGGCTTTGCATTCCTCTCAATGAGGGGTTAACATCCGCAACCCTTAAAAACCGACGTACTTTTGTGCAGTGTTTGCACGAGGCGTTGACCCCGGTAATGAATGAAGGTAGCTCTGGATGCCAGCCGTCAAAGTTAAAGAGAACGAACCCTTCGACGTAGCTCTGCGTCGTTTCAAGCGCTCCTGCGAAAAAGCCGGTGTTCTGGCTGAAGTTCGTAGCCGCGAATTTTACGAGAAGCCGACTTCCGAGCGTAAGCGTAAGGCAGCAGCTGCTGTCAAGCGTCACGCCAAGAAAGTCCAGCGCGAACAGCGCCGCGCCGTTCGTCTGTATTAATTTACAGCCTTACGTCGCAAGCTTCTGCCTTGCCCGGCCTCAAAGCCGGGCTGTCGGCAGTTTGGAACACCAGCAATACGCTTGATTGACAGAGACTGCCTGAAGTCGCACATGCGACCAAGAGCACTCCGTCAAAGCACGTCCAGCCTGCTTCAGGCAACATTGATCGATCTGTCCATCGGACAGGCTTGACCAATGAGCATGACGAGCATGCCTTGATGACTTCGCAAGAAGCTCAGCCAAGGCAGCGTCTCTCTCGAAGCTACGTGAACGATGGTTACGTGAACACCGAAGCTACAGGCTGTCGAATTCACATGAAATCGCTGCACGCATATTTCCTTTCAAAGCTACAGGCCCGATCATCGGATGCCGATACCTGTCTGCGTGTCGCTAACATGGCTGACAACGCGGGTAGATATGTGAGTGCACGCCTGCAGATTCGCCACGATACTTTCGCAGTACGCCTGATGACGAGAACGCCATGGCAGGGCTAATTCCCCAAAGCTTCATTGACGACCTTCTGAACCGCACCGACATCGTCGATGTTGTCAGTTCGCGCGTGCAACTGAAGAAAACCGGGAAAAACTTCAGCGCCTGCTGTCCGTTCCACAAAGAGAAAACCCCCTCTTTCAGCGTCAGCCCCGACAAACAGTTCTATTACTGCTTCGGCTGTGGCGCAGGCGGTAACGCGCTGGGCTTCATCATGGACCACGACAACCTGGATTTCCCCCAGGCGGTCGAGGACCTGGCCAAAGCCGCAGGCATGGAAGTCCCGCGCGAACAGAGCGTCAAAGGCCAGAAACCGCGCCAGCCGACCGACTCTCCGCTGTACCCGCTGCTCACCGCCGCGGCCGAGTTCTATCGCCAGGCCCTGAAAAGCCACCCAATGCGCAAGGCCGCCGTGGATTACCTCAAGGGCCGTGGCCTGTCGGGAGAAATAGCCCGGGACTTCGGCATGGGATTCGCCCCGCCCGGCTGGGACAATCTCTACAAGCACCTGAGCAGCGACACGCTTCAGCAAAAGGTCATGATCGATGCCGGCCTGCTGATCGAGAACGCGGAAACCGGCAAACGCTACGATCGCTTTCGTGACCGGGTCATGTTTCCGATCCGCGACTCACGCGGCCGCGTCATCGCCTTTGGTGGCCGGGTATTGGGCGACGACAAGCCCAAGTACCTGAACTCCCCTGAAACCCCGGTGTTTCACAAGGGCCAGGAGCTTTACGGCCTGTTCGAGGCACGCAAGTACAACCGCAACCTCGACGAAATCATCGTCGTCGAAGGCTATATGGATGTCATTGCCCTGGCCCAGCAAGGCCTGCGCAATGCCGTCGCCACACTGGGCACCGCAACCAGCGAAGAGCACCTGAAACGGCTGTTCAGGGTCGTACCCAACGTGCTGTTCTGCTTCGACGGCGACCAGGCCGGCCGCAATGCCGCCTGGCGCGCACTGGAAGCCACCCTGCCGAGCCTGCAGGACGGACGGCGCGCACGCTTCCTGTTTCTGCCCGAGGGTGAAGACCCGGACACCCTGGTGCGCTCCGAAGGCACCGACGCCTTCAAGGCACGCATCAACCAGCACGCCCAGCCGCTGGCCGACTATTTCTTTGAGCAGTTGACCAAGGAATCCGACCCGCGCTCGCTCGAAGGCAAGGCCCACATGGCCACCCTTGCAGCACCGTTGATCGACAAGGTTCCCGGCGCCAATCTGCGCACCCTCATGCGCCAGCGCCTGAGCGAAATCACCGGCCTCAACAACGAAGCCGTCAGCCAACTGGTACAAAGTGCACCCGCCGATGTGCCTCCCAGCTACGATCCGTACGTCGATTACGACGCAATGCCGGATTTCGCCGATTACCAGCAGCACGGCGGCTACGAAGAGCAACAGCAATGGTCACCGAAGAAAGCCGGTGGTCAGAATCAGAAAAAATGGGAAAAGAAACCCTGGGACAAAAAAGGCAAGCGTCAGGAGTTTGAACCGCGCACGCCACGCATCCCCACGGCCGTCGAGCCGCCGATGCAGGCTGCACTGAGAACCCTGCTGCACCATCCCGAACTGGCCGAAAAGGTCGAAAATGCCAGCCATTTCGCCGCAGAAGACCAGGTACAGGCGCAACTGCTGGTTTCTCTGATCGAGGCCCGGCAAAAGAATCCGAAGCTTCGGTCGTTACAGTTGATAGCACGCTGGCATGGCACGGAACAGGGCCGATTGTTGCGTGCATTGGCAGAGAAGGAATGGTTGATCGAGGCCGACAACCTTGAACAACAGTTTTTCGACACTATAACTAGGCTATCGGCAAACCAACGTGAGCGGAACATTGATCAATTGATCATCAAAGATCGTCAGGTCGGCCTGACAGCAGAAGAGAAAACTCTATTGCTGCAGCTGCTTAGTCGCAATGTTTCTGCACAAAACCCGACCTCAACTGGCGCGTGAGGTCATAGCTCGGGTATAATCCTCGGCTTGTTTTTTGCCCGCCAAGACCTTCAGTGGATAGGGTGTTATGTCCGGAAAAGCGCAACAGCAATCTCGTATCAAAGAGTTGATCACCCTGGGTCGTGAGCAGAAGTATCTGACTTACGCAGAGGTCAACGACCACTTGCCTGAGGATATTTCAGATCCTGAGCAGGTGGAAGACATCATCCGCATGATCAACGACATGGGGATCCCGGTACACGAGAGTGCTCCGGACGCAGACGCCCTGATGCTGGCCGATGCCGATACCGATGAAGCTGCCGCAGAAGAAGCGGCCGCAGCATTGGCAGCGGTTGAAACCGACATCGGTCGTACTACCGATCCCGTGCGTATGTACATGCGCGAAATGGGTACCGTTGAACTCCTGACCCGTGAAGGCGAGATCGAAATCGCCAAGCGTATCGAGGAAGGCATCCGTGAAGTGATGAGCGCAATCGCGCACTTCCCTGGCACGGTTGACCATATTCTCTCCGAATACGACCGTGTCACGAGCGAAGGCGGCCGCCTGTCTGACGTTCTGAGCGGTTATATCGACCCGGACGACGGCATTGCGCCGCCTGCCGAAGTGCCTCCACCCATCGACGCAAAAGCAGCCAAGGCTGAAGACGGCGACGATGAGGAAGACGAATCGGGCGACTCTTCCGACGACGAAGAAGAAACCGAAAGCGGTCCGGATCCGGTCATTGCTCAACAGCGCTTCGGTGCCGTTTCCGAGCAGATGGAAATCACCCGCAAGGCGCTGAAGAAGTTCGGTCGTGACGACAAGAATGCCATCGCCGAGCTGGTCGCCCTGGCCGAGCTGTTCATGCCGATCAAACTGGTTCCAAAACAGTTTGAAGGCCTGGTCGAGCGCGTGCGCAGTGCCCTTGATCGCCTCCGTGCCCAAGAGCGCGCGATCATGCAATTGTGTGTTCGTGACGCCCGCATGCCACGCGCCGACTTCCTGCGCCAGTTCCCTGGCAACGAAGTCGACGAAAGCTGGACCGACGCACTGGCCAAAGGCAAAAGCAAATATGCCGAAGCCATTGCCCGTCTGCAGCCGGATATCCAGCGTTGCCAGCAGAAGCTGACCGCGCTCGAAGAAGAAACCGGCCTGAAGATTGCCGAGATCAAGGACATCAACCGTCGCATGTCGATCGGTGAGGCCAAGGCCCGCCGCGCGAAGAAAGAGATGGTCGAAGCGAACTTGCGTCTGGTGATCTCCATCGCCAAGAAGTACACCAACCGCGGCCTGCAATTCCTCGATCTGATCCAGGAAGGCAACATCGGCCTGATGAAGGCGGTGGACAAGTTCGAATACCGTCGTGGTTACAAGTTCTCGACTTATGCCACCTGGTGGATCCGTCAGGCGATCACTCGCTCGATCGCCGACCAGGCACGCACCATCCGTATTCCGGTGCACATGATCGAGACGATCAACAAGCTCAACCGTATTTCCCGGCAGATGCTGCAGGAAATGGGTCGCGAACCGACTCCGGAAGAGCTGGGCGAACGCATGGAAATGCCTGAGGACAAGATCCGCAAGGTATTGAAGATCGCCAAAGAGCCGATCTCCATGGAAACCCCGATCGGTGACGACGAAGATTCGCATCTGGGTGACTTCATCGAAGACTCGACCATGCAGTCGCCAATCGATGTAGCCACGGTTGAAAGCCTGAAAGAAGCCACACGCGAAGTGCTGTCGGGCCTTACCGCCCGTGAAGCCAAGGTTCTGCGCATGCGCTTCGGCATCGACATGAATACCGACCACACTCTGGAAGAGGTTGGTAAGCAGTTTGACGTAACCCGCGAGCGGATTCGTCAGATCGAAGCCAAGGCACTGCGCAAGCTGCGTCACCCGACAAGAAGCGAACACCTGCGTTCGTTCCTTGACGAGTAATCGAGCAAGCAAGTAAACAACCCCCCGGCCCGCCGGGGGTTTTGCTTTTCTGGTGTAACGATTTCTGGCAGTCGAGTTTTTTCACGCCTTTTCCAACCCCGTCTACACTCGTCTCATTACTATCCGCCGCTATGAGGCTGCCATGTTACGACTGTCGGCCATTACACTCTTTTTCCTGATCGGCTCCATAGCACACGCCAACACTCCGGACCTGCCGGACACCGCCTTCAAGCCCAATCACGTCAGCGCACAACTGCACAACGAGATGCCCTCCCACCGCCCTGCGGAGCTGGAAAGCCCGGAATTCAGGCTTACCCGGCAAGACTCGAAAAACCTGTTGCTGGCATCGGACACAACGTTCACAAGCACCCAGCAACCGGAAATCGACAGATGGGAAAACAACGCGCCCCATCACCCGGTGCATTGGGAAAATTTCCTTCTATATGGCCTGCCCGGCTTGTTATTGCTTTCAGCGGCTCTTGCAGTAGTCATTCGCAACAACCGAAAACTCAGCCTGGAAATCTCTCGCGGAGTCGAGCTGGAGCAAAAGCTTCGCGGCAGCGAACATCATTATCGCGGGCTGGTTGAAAGCCTTTCGGCAGTCGCCTGGGAAGCCAACCCGAAGGACCTGACGTACAACTACGTATCGCCGCAGGCAGAAAGCCTGCTGGGCTATCCACTGGCAAAATGGCTGACGCCCGGCTTCTGGCGCAGCATCGTGCACCCGGAGGATGTCGAGGCCGCCGAAGCCTTCTGCAAGCAACAGACCCTGAGCGGTAACGCTCACAGCCTCGACTATCGAGTCTGCAATGCCGAAGGCCGAGTCCTCTGGATCCGCGACATCGTCAGCCTGATCAAGCGCGGCGCAGAACCCGTCAGACGCGGGCTGATGATCGATATCAGCGACAGCAAGAAAACCGAGGAAGCCTTGCGCCTGTCGGAAGGGAAATTCGCCTCGGTCTTTGCCCAGTGCCCGGATATCCTGATAATCGCCCGCCTGTCAGACGGCATCATTCTTGAGGCCAACCAGGCTTTCGTGACCCAGACCGGCATGACCTGCGACGAAGTGATCGGCAAGACCGCGACGCAAATCAACCTGTGGGCTGTTCCCGGCATTGGCCCGGGCCTGCTGGAGCGTTTGCAGCAAGGCGGGATCCGCAACCTGGAAATGCCTCTGCGCCGCCGGGACGGCAGTAGCTTTTCCTGCCTGATGTCAGCCGAATCCTTCGAGATGAGTGCAACGCAAGCCGTATTGCTCACCCTCATCGATATCACGCCGCTCAAGCAGGCCCAGCAGCAACTGCAACTCTCCGAAGAAAAATTCGCCAAGGCCTTCCACTCCTCGCCCGACGGCCTGGCTATCACCCGCAGCCGCGACGGCGTGCTGATGGATGTCAACGAAGGCTTCTGTCTGCTGACTGGCTACAGCGAAAGCCAGTGCCTGGAGCGCTCAAGCCTCGACCTGCAGATCTGGGTCGACCCGAACGAGCGCCAGCAACTGATCAGGCAACTGCAACAGAATGGCGTCGTACGGGACTTTCGCGGCCAGATCCGGCGCCTGGACGGCCAGATCCGGCTGTGCGAAATGTCATCGCACCCTCTGCTGATTGCCGGCGAAGAATGCATCATGACCCTGTCCCGCGACATAACCGAACGCCAACAGATGCAGGAAAAGCTGCACCTGGCCGCCACCGTGTTCGAGAGCACCGCCGAAGGCGTACTGATTACCGATACCCGCCAGCGCATCAACGCCGTCAACCGGGCGTTCAGCAATATTACCGGGTACAGCGAAAACGAAGCCCTGGGCCTGACCCCTCGCCTGCTCGCTTCCGGCCAGCATGACAGCGCGTTCTATGCCGCGATGTGGCATCAACTGGGCGCCGAAGGGCACTGGCAGGGCGAAATCTGCAACCGCCGCAAGAATGGCGAGCTTTACCCGTGCTGGCTGACGATCAGCGCCGTGCGCAACAAGGACCGCTTCATCACCCACTTCGTCGCCGTGTTTGCCGATATTTCCAGCCTCAAGCATGCCCAGGCCCGCCTGGACTACCAGGCCCATCATGACCCCTTGACCGGCCTGCCCAACCGCACCCTGTTTGAAAGCCGCCTGCAATCCGCGCTGCTGCACAGCGAAGAGTCGGGCAGCCTGGGAGCCGTGCTGTTCCTCGACCTGGACCGCTTCAAACATATCAACGACAGCCTCGGCCATCCGGTGGGCGATCTGCTCCTCAAAGGCATCGCACAGCGCCTCAAGGAGAACCTGCGCGATATCGACACCGTGGCCCGGATCGGCGGCGATGAGTTCATCGTCCTGCTACCCGGCCTGCTGCAACCCAGCGACGCGGAAACCATCGGTAACAAGCTCCTGGCCTGCTTCACCGCGCCATTCCAGGCGGGCGAACATGAGTTCTTCATGAGCGCCAGTATCGGCAGCAGCCTGTTCCCGACCGATGGCAGCGACGTCGCCACACTGGTCAAGAACGCTGATGCCGCGATGTACCGCTCCAAGGCCAAGGGCCGCAACCGGATCGAAAGCTACACCCGTGACCTGACCTCCCAGGCCAGCGAACGAATCGCCCTCGAACAGGAACTGCGCCGCGCCATCGAACGCAACGAACTGAGCCTGTCCTACCAGCCCAAGACCAGCCTGCTGACCAACAGAATGGTCGGCGCCGAAGCCCTGATTCGCTGGAGCCACCCGACTTTCGGCGAAGTACCGCCCGAGCACTTCATCCCGCTGGCAGAAGAAAACGGCATGATCCTGCAAATAGGCGACTGGGTACTGGAACACGCCTGCCGCCAGATGTGTGAATGGCGCAAGGTGTACGAACCCTTCGGCCCGCTCTCGGTAAACCTGGCCGGCGCCCAGTTGCGCCAGCCCAACCTGCTCGCTCGCATCGAACAACTGCTCACGGACAACGACCTGGAGCCCGGCTGCCTGCAACTGGAAATCACCGAAAACTTCATCATGAGCCAGACCGAAGAAGCCCTGTCGGTGCTGCACAAACTGAAAAAACTCGGCGTCCAGCTGGCCATCGACGACTTCGGCACTGGCTATTCGTCACTGAGCTACCTCAAGCGACTGCCGCTGGACATCCTGAAGATCGACCAGTCCTTCGTCCGCGGCCTCCCGGAAGACACCCACGACGCAGCCATCGTCCGCGCCATCATCGCCCTGGGCCGCAGCATGCAACTGACCATCATCGCCGAAGGCGTGGAGAACAGCGACCAACAGAAATTCCTCGCTGAACACGGCTGCGAACAGATCCAGGGCTACATCGTCAGCCTGCCCTTGCCACCGGAAGAATTCTGCTCCAGATTTCTTCTTATGAATCTTTCGGATTTTTCGGATAGCACAGCCGCGAAACCGCCGTTATAATCCGCGGCCTACTGAGGGCCCATAGCTCAGTTGGTTAGAGCAGAGGACTCATAATCCTTTGGTCCACGGTTCGAGTCCGTGTGGGCCCACCAAACTCAAAGCCGCGCATTGCGCGGCTTTTTGCTGTCTGCGACAAAAACAGCTGCCAGTCCTATGGTCCACAGGTACAAAATCAGTACAGTGCCAAAACAACGGTACGTTTTTGGAGCAGAAATAGCATGGCCACCATCGTCAAAACAGACGCCGGCACTTGGAAAGCCCTGGTGCGGAAAACCGGCTGGCCCGCCAACGCCAAGACCTTTCGTACAAAACGTGATGCCGAAGACTGGACCCGTCGCACAGAAGATGAAATGGTCAGAGGCGTGTATATCCAGCGAAGTGGGTCCGAACGTATGACTCTGGCCATGGCATTGAAACGCTATCTGGCCGAAATCAGCCCGACGAAGAAACCGACAACTCAGCGCGTCGAGGCAACAAAGGCTCAGCAGCTAATCAGTCATCTAGGCAAGTACTCGATGGCTGCACTCTCCGCAGAAATCATCGCCAATTACCGGGATACGCGCCTAGCCTCGATCACCAATCGCGGCAAGCCAACAAGCAACAACACTGTGCGTCTGGAGCTTGCTCTCCTGAGCCACCTGTACACCGTGGCAATCCAAGAGTGGGGGTTGGGGATAAGTTTCAACCTGGTGCTGAACATACGCAAGCCAAGCCCCGGCGAAGGCAGAGATCGGCGCTTATCTGCCGAGGAGGAACGTCGGTTGCTGGCTGCAGTAAACGCGCACATAGAGCCGTGCGGACGTTGAAGAACGAGAGGTTACGTAACTTGGTGGCTATGGGTCGGTCTGGGTTGTCTATGACCTGTCGTGCAACGCGTGATGGGGCCCATCTAGGATACCGCTCCAAGTCTGAATAATCGGAAAAAAGGTTTTGAAAAAAATTGCTGATCTCCAGCTGAAGCACACCAGCCAGAGCCATCAAAATACCTCCCGAGGTCACTAGCTTGCCGCTGAAGGCGGGCAACTCCCAAACGGACCATACGCCTAAGATAAGACTGATTACCGACGCGCTTAGGCAAGATAAAAATGCAATTTTGGTCAGACGTTTGATCATGATTTTCCGTGCTAATTAGGTTGATCCGCAATACGTTCCTGAACGGCTGCATTTTGCGAAGACGTTTCAGTCTGCCGCTTCTGCTGATTTTCTCAGATTCTTTCTGAGCGCCGTAAAGCAGTACCATCACAGCTATGGCAGCTAAAACAGCCAAATAAGTACTCAACTTCAGTTTGAACATGCTGCTTCCTTGTTTTCGTGGACGCGAAACGGACGTCCTTCTACGTCCTCGGCCCCACATGAGCGGCTTCAGGGGTCGCTGCTTAGCTAGCAATCGCTACATAGCAAGAGGCGCTCATTACAACAGCGCGGTCTTGCGCATGCGGGCCGCAGTTCATGTTGCACGTCTTTGTCGCAGGGTCGAAGCTGGCCAGGGCGGCGGGATCTGAGCGAGGCCAGTCAATCGGCGTGTCTGCCGCAGGCTGGGTCGGTTTAACTTTCCGCACTTTTTCGCTCATCGCCGCTTTTTCCTCAATGATTCGGTTTTTCCTGGAGCGAGGTGGAGCACGCTTCAAGTGCTTCGCCTGTCAGCACATTCAGTTCAATCGCTCGCTCGCGAATGTCATCCAGATTATTTCTGTAGAAACCTGGCGACCCAGAACGCTGGATTGCAGGAATGGATTCGAGCCAGTGCTGCATGTCTATCAAGCGATACAACAATGCCCTCAGAGGCCCAGCGACGGCTGAGGAAAATTGTGCGAGCGAAGTAGCTGCGGCCAACAGATCTGGAATGTGCTTTTGAAAGTCGCCGTCATCGGGATCGATGTTGATGACACCATCGTCCTCAGAATATGCGGAGTCGCTTGTTTCTATGAATCGGTCTAATGATCGGTTCATTCTGAGCAACGACGGGTAGAAGCTGAGGATTAGGTTTTTCGCCTTTTCTGCATTGTCAGCTGTCTTTGCCCGTCTTTGGCTCAAGCTAGTAATGGCGGGAATTGCCACAGCTACGCAGATTGCTGCTACCGATCCTACAGCTTGGATCCAAGCTGCTTGTTCTGATGAAGATATGCTGGTCCACCACTGGATTAACGCCATATCGAATCGCCCCTGCAATATCGTGGACGCGAAATCGGCGTCCCTATGCGGTTTTCCTAAGTATCAGAGCGCAGTGTCTGCGTTCCCATCTATTATGAGTCGTACAGGCTTACCTACCTCACGCTCAATGGCGGCGAGATGAGCCTTCTGAAGATCAACAATGTGAAGTTCAACCAGCCGGATCAGCTTACGCAGTTCGTAAAGGCGGTCAAAAGGAAAGGAGATTGCATACTGGAGGTGCAGCGCAAGCTCTCCTGGTGCATCCTCTTCGCGAACTGTTACCGTCTCAAACGCGTTTTCGTCATTATGGGCGACGTAAGTATGGCGCAAGTCAATGATTCTGCTGTGCTGATCCAAATACGTGGGCTTAGATTCAAATACCGAAGAAGCTTCTAGCTTTCGGCGTCCCTTCCCAGCGCTTATAAAGCATTTGGCATACGAGTTGACCGCACTTTTGAAGTGGCCAAAGAACTCTAGGACGGGGGGTACGAGGTCCATAAATTAGGATCGCCTAGCTCTTCTGCTCTGCTGATGTAGTATATGGCTTCGTGAATCTGCCGCATCAGATGGATCTGACTCTTGTAGCTACTCAACGCGCTCATCGATTTTTCCGTGGTCAGTTTGATTGAGTAGTGTTGGTCTTCCGGGCATGGATGTTGCGCTGTCGCTCGATCATCCTTTTAGCCCACGTCTCAGCCATTGAGTGATCGCCTTGCGACAGCGCATCGTTCAACAGCTCTACACCGCTTGCAAGGCCGCTGTAGCCAATCTCATCTGCACCCACCTGGTCGATCAATACCTGCAAGCGTGGGGGCATGATCCAATGACAAAAGCTACCATCATGGTAGCTTCTGTCAGCTAAAAACCTATTTCTTTGAGGACTTGCTAGGCTTTAAATCGGGATTATTTCCTTGTGTATCTTTATTGTCACGACGACGCTTATCTACTTCGCCGGTTGATTTAGCAATTGGCTTTGGGCCTGGTTTAAGAGCCATAAGACCTCTCCTTAAAATTAAATCGTTTACTCCAATAGCCCACAATATTGCAGGCTTAAGGGTAGTTTCGACCCCGGGAAAAATGGATCCAATTAATACTATCGATAGCACTATGCCATCGCAATCGCAAAAGCATGTCGGATTGTTGCTTGATCCACAGTCAAATAGGGTTTGCTGTGATCAAGGCAAGCATGACCGAGGATGGTCTGTACCGTCTCCACGTCGCCAGTCGCAGCCAGCACCTTTGCCGCCAATGAGCGCCGTCCGCTGTGCGATGAACCTTGCTTTATGCCCGCCTGCCGATAAAGCCTGCTGATTGTCTGTTGGAGCGAATCACAGGCCCAGCCCACTGTCCAGCTCGCGGTGCTTCAACGCCAATTCAAATGCTTGGCCCTTGTGTGTAGTGACCAGTTTTGAACATGGGCGCAGGCATCGTGGATTGGTCAGGTACACATTGCGCGGTCGACAGCCCTTGGTGATTTCTGCGCGTAGATACACTTCGGGCTTGATAGCCCCGCTGGAATACAGCACATCAACGACCTCCAGCAAGGCCAATTCGGTGACGCGAACCCCAGTGGTATGTGTGAGCCACAAAAGCATCACGTCGCGCTCTGGTAAACGGCCAGTCACAGATGCTACGCGGATTAAGTGTTTGAATTGTCCAGGGCGAAGGGATGTTGCTCGGCGGATGGATGCAGTCATGGGGCTTGTCAGGATTGGTGACGAATCGCGAGCGATCCTGAGAGAGTTAGCAAGGGGCCTCCTGAATAGGTTACAGACTCGCGTGCCGAGGTGTTCACGGAAAGTGGTGCCGTACCAATTTCTCAGCATGAACGACATTAAGGCGCAAAAGCAGAGAATGCGCATCCCGAATGATGATCCGGCTGGGGCAGTGCTTCAAGAGGGAGCTTGCTGCGACAGATTGCGGCCTCCTGATGTAACCGGAAGCCGGGCTCAGCCGCTACCAATGCCAAGCGCCCATTCGAGGCCAAGCATTCGCCTCTTCAGAATTGAACATGGTAACCGCGTTACATTAAGTCGAAGCTCATACGCTGCAAAATCAGTACAACCACGGTACAGTACCCAGCTTGACCAACCTTCTCAAAACTACGCTCAACATCAGTAACCACGGGGCCTCCAGCTATGCCAACCTACGTTCACCTACGTACGATTTCTCTAGGCATACCTGCTCGCCCAGCAACTCATAATCCTTTGGTCACGGTTCGAGTCCGTGTGGGCCCACCAGATCAAAGAGAGGCCAGCCTCAGAGCTGGCCTTCTTCTTTTCGGCGTTCAGAAATACCAATGAAAAACCGCTGTCGGCGACTATGGCCCAGACGGCGCAGCCCCCACCCACCTCAGAATCCACTTCGCCAATCATATGGCAACCGCACAAAACAAATCGTCACAAGCCCTGCATCATCTCAATGAGTCAAGTTCACCAAAAACCTGCGCCTCACTCAGAGCCTCTTCCATCAGCTTTTCCGCATCTACACCCAAGTACTCCGCCTGCACCAACCCAATCAACGTGACCGGGCTCATCTGCAAAACCTGAGCAAGATCGGCAACAGTCCCTAAGGTTGGCGAGTATTCACCCTTCTCCAACATCCGAACATAGCGCTCGCTCACCACCGCTCCGAAATCTTCCTGGGTCATGCGTTTCAGGCGTCGCAAGCGCTTGAAGGTTGTGCCAAAGGCAACGTTGTAGTCCATCAGGGGCTGCTCAAAAATAAGCATTCAACACGTTGCACAAAACCCAGAACAGGAAGTATATTTCCTATTCAAGACAAACCCACTTGGTTTCGGGGCTAGCCTTAAGCAGTTGGCATATGTCCTACGTCATCAATTTACCACTACTGAACCAAAGGCTTACCTGCCTGAAAGACAGCAATTACTCAAGGAAGCATGCATGAACACTACAAGGAGCCAAACCATCCTCAATCGTCTGCCACCCGTCTCTCCCCGCCCCGAAAACGCTGCCGATTACACCGGCAAGCGACGTGGAAAGATGACTGCGATAGCCTGGTATCGGCCAAGTCGGTCAGGAAAGGGAACTCTCTGGTGGTGCCGCTGTGATTGCGGGCTGTTTGAATACCGTCGACCGGGCACATGGGAAAGCCGACCGTTTCCTGATGACATGTGCAATTCTTGCCTGAAGGCCAAGGGCCCCAATGCAAGGCATACGGCTCCAGGACGTCTGCAGCGGTGGATTGACAGCTTGCGCAGCCTGGGCCTGAACGATGCGGATATTGCACAGATTCAGACATCGGGCACGATGGTTGAAACCAAGGGCAAGACTGCCATTGAGATACGCCAACAGATGGCTAATGTGCATACGTGACAAAGCGCATGTGTCCTGGCGAGAGCCAGTGCCGATATGTCTCTGAGCAGAGCGCTCAGGCGTCGCAACCTGCGGCAAGGTCGTCACCATTCAAACACCCCATGAATTTCATCAAGCGTCGGCATGACAGCTGGTATAACCGAGGGCTCACAGTCCAGCGTTCCCAGCACTCGTGCGTAGCTCTCTGAAAATCTCCCGCCCACAGGTGTCGAATCGCCTCATGCGAGCATCTCACCCTCCTAACCGGGGATTTCTCTATATAAATGATGAGCTTGCAATGATTTTGAATAAAGCCTCACGCCCTTTTCACCCGCTGACGTGTAAGCTACCGGCGCCGGCAATGTTGGGGACGCTGGCTTGTTCGGAAATTGAGGACCACCGGTCTGCGATAAAGACCGGTAATTTTTGAACTTCTTTGGCGCAAAACACGGCCAACCGTTTTCATGAAGACTAAAACAGCCCGCAAGATACTCCTGATAAATCAAAGGCGTATCCCATACAATTACAGGGTTTATATAGATGGGCACGAAAAATGTCAGTTGATGTATCACTAGAGAGTAGAAACCACCGTTTGAGCAATCTGATCACCAAATACTTATTACCGCTAGGCTGGCTGATTACTCTGACAGGGATTTTCTGGATCTGGGATAGAGCGCTCTACCACAAGCTTTTTTATATTTTCCTGGCCTTCCCCACCTTTCTGGCGCTGGTCCTGCAGCCACGCTTGCTGAAGGCCCTGACCTGTAACCCGTTATTCATCGCATTCAGTGCCTTCAGTGTATATATCCTCATCAGCATTGCGTGGGCCGTGACGGAAGATGATCTGCCAGGCCTTATCAAGCGCCCGATGTACGTCATGTTGCTGTTGTTTTCTACCGGCCTCATTGCCTTGCATTACCCTGCACGGCTGGAGCAGTACACACGTCTTTCGGCTATGGTTGCGGCCTTGGTCGCAGGCCTGTCACTGCTCTATTTCCTGGCTTTCGAGATGCCGGCCGGTGAAAAACGCCTGAATGGCTACGGCGTGCTCGAAAACCCGTTGCTCACCGCTCATGTATTGGGCGCATTCGCTGCATTCTGGCTGGCCACATGGTTTCAGGCGCGCAAGGCCTGGAATCTGGTACCGATTATCTGTCTGGCGGTTCTAGGCGCAGCCATCATGGCCACCGGATCAAGGACGCCCTTGATCGGGCTCGCGGCCGCTCTGGGGTGGCTGTTACTCGTGGGCGACCGACGCCGCAGCCTGTTGGCCATAGGAGCAGCTGTTGCTGTCCTGATTGCTGTTCTGCTGATTCACCCAGACGCAATCACACAACGCGGTCTATCCTACCGGCCCGCGATATGGATGGAGTCGCTGCGCCAGATCGGCGAACACCCTTGGCTAGGCCACGGTTTCGGCACATCGATGACAGTGGTCATTCCGGGCCTGTCCTTCAATCTTGCCGATCCACACAATATGGAGCTGGGTGTGCTCTATTCGGGCGGTATCGTAGGGCTGGCCCTGTGGATGACGCTGTATGGCCTGGCGATCCGTTTCTGCTGGATCTACCGCAGTAACGCCGCCGTCACCATCGCGGCGACCTGGCTTATTTTTGGATTTGCTTCCGGGCTGACTGAAGGCAATGCCTTCATGTCACGCCCCAAGGAACACTGGTTCCTTATCTGGATGCCGCTGGCCTTGATCTATGCCCAGTCGCTGATTCACTGGAAGCAGGAGCGCGCACTCAGGAAGTAATCAACCGCCAAACACCGCGCAGGGTTTTCCTGTTCCAGTACTTGACCGGGATCTCCGCCAGGACTTCCCGGGCCAGGGTCTTGTCGCGGTTGGCGTACTTGAGCACCGTGGAATTACGAAAGTTCATGCACACTCTTTCGTACTGCGGGTGATCACTGAACACTTCGTAGGTTTTCAAAACATTCTCGACCATGAACCGCCCGTTCTTGAAGGTATTACTCGGGTGGTCACGGTACTGCGCCAACACCTCGCCAAGTATGTCGATAAAGTAACCGGCGCGTGCAATCGCTAGTTCGATATAGATATCTTCCAGACGAATCTCAGGGTTGAAACAGCCGACCTTGTCCAGCGCTTCCCGTCGAAACATCAGGGTGGCTGACGCCGGTCCCGGCTTGCGATTGAGAAACAGATCATCGAAATCCAGACGGCGGAATGCAAGGTTGCGGTTGCGCTGCTCACGCGCGCCCATGATCTGGCCATCCTGGTCGATGGTTTCGATGTTGGCTGCGCAGATGCCCACTTCGGGCTTGTCCTTCATGTATTCCACCTGGGTGGCAATACGATGGGGAAACATGATGTCGTCGGAGCCAAACGGCACGATCAGCTCACCTTGTGCACGTTCAATCGCGTCATTCAGCGTACGGGCCAGGCCCTGGTTGGCCTGAAAGCGCAAATCAAAACCGTGCTGTTCCTGGAGCTTTTTCAGCAGTTCCGGGCTTTCGTCCTTGGAGCCATCGTCAACCACCAAAAGTTCGATATTCGGGTAGGTCTGATTGATGACGCTGTTGATGCTGTCCTCTATATAGCGTGCATGATTGTAGGAAGCGATGATCACTGTCACCAATGGTGTATCAGTGACATCCTGACGTTGAGCACACATAAAAAATCCCCTGGGTTGCCTCTGTGCGGCCTTCAGTACTTTTAACTGAAAACAGCGATTACCGGGTTCAAGACTGCTGGGCCCGGTTTATATATCCCTGCAATGTTACTGGAATCGCTCATGCTTTCGTAGACACGCCACTGTCGCGATCAAGCCTGTACTCCGGCAACTGCCCGCTGCAAAAAGCATTTCACCCCACTCCATGACTGCTCATTGGCCAGCGCGTTGGCCTCGGGATTGCCGTCATCGCTATAAGTTGCCGGGATATAGGGCAAGAGAATGCTATGTCCGGCATCCTGGAAATCAAGGCGCTGGACCGGCCAGGGGTGTTGGTGGTCCTGCAGGCGCTGTTCGACCATGCGCGCAAAACGGCTGGAAGGCCATGCAGCATCGTCGCTGCCAGAGAGCAACATGACAGGCCCACGAATCCGCTCGACTTCGATGACGGCACGCGCCACGGCTTCGGGGTCGTCGAGGGCGGTGAGTATCGATTCGGCATTGCGGCGTCCGGCATCGCGGGCTTCCCAGGAAGCGGTGCGATTGTTGTTCCATACGTGAACCAGCGGCTGGCCGCGATACAACCAGGTCGGGCCGTCACGGCCCACGGCGGGATCGGCAGCGGCCTGGCCGCCATGCACCAGTGCGCTGGGAACATAGCCGATCACGGCGGATACCAGCTCAGGAAACAGGCTGCCGAGCAATAGAACCAGTTCGCCGCCACGGGACTGGCCGCTCAGGGCGATGAAATCATGGGCCGGCTTGAGTTCGCGGCGCATCCAGAGCAACGCCTGCTGGAAATACTCCAGCGGTGTATTGGAGATGTAGGCCGGCAAGCCCGGCGCCTTGAAATAGCCCAGCGCCAGGGCGGCATAGCCTCGCGAGGCGTAGAGCGCTGCCCGCGCTTCGTTGATACCGCCACCGGAACCGTTGAGGACCATCACCGCAGGATGCGGCCGTACGCCAGAGGGCATGAACCCAGAGGGCATGAACAATGTACCGACCAGCCCGTCTTCGCGGATTTCACGGCGGCTGACACCTTCACCCGCCAGACGCTGGATCATGGTCACGGCCTGATCGCTGTCCGAAAGCCGCACCTCGGTTTGCAGCGGTTCAAGCACCGAGTCCGGGAAGATGTCCTTGCTGGCCTCACCCTGCGGGCGCTGGCTCCAGAGCAAGCCCATGGCCGAGACATTAGCGTAGTCACCCGCTATCGGCGCGTCCCGCTCAAGGTCTACAACGCCCTGAGCATCTGCCGCAAAGGTCGCATGGCTCTGCCAGGGTTGCCCGGCACCACGGCAGGTAGTAGCCGTCAGGGTAATCTGCTGACCAGCCGCCAGGCCGCTTACACAAATACGTCGCGGCTCGTCCAGAAGTGCGTCAAGCGGGGTGATTGTGAGATGGGGCATCGGCTTTTCCGTAGAAACTGGTTACCTCTAACAATGACTCAAAGTGTGCAAGCAATAAACAATTCACCCTTAACTTGTGGCTTACTGGACCTCACCATCATCAAAGCATCGACCCCTTACCAGCCTCGCGGTCTTTAACGCATGACGAATTCGCGCTCTGTTTTCATCCCTTCCTGGCTTCGCCCTGTTCTGCGCCCTGTACTCGATCCGTATCGCCGCTATCGGCATGCGCGGCTGATTCATGCGGCGCGAATCGTGGTCGGACTGCTGGTGTCGATTCTGCTGACGTCGGGCCTGAACATGCCCCACGGCGAGTGGGCCTCGGTGACCATGCTGATCGTGATCGGCGGGTTGCAGCATCATGGCAACATCGGCAAGAAGTCCGTGGAGCGCGCCTATGGCACGCTGATTGGTGCAGGCCTTGGACTGTTTGTGGTGGTGCAGCAGGGCTATCTGGAAATCCCGTTGCTGACCTACGTGATGATGTCGGTGATGTGCGGTTTCTTCGCTTATCACGCGATCGGCAAGGGCGGTTACACCGCGCTGTTGTCGGCGATTACCCTGTTTATCGTGGCCGGTCACGGGGTCAACCCGATCAGTGACGGGCTGTGGCGCACGCTGGATATCATGATCGGTATCGCGCTGGCATTGGCCTTCTCCTTTGCCTTGCCGTTGTATGCAGTCTTTTCCTGGCGCTACAACCTGGCCAGCGGGCTGCGTGATTGCGCCAAGGTTTACGGGCGCATCCATCAAGGCGAACCGATCACCGCCGACGAGCATCTGAAGCTGACCGCCCGGCTCAATGCCACGATGCTGCAATTGCGCTCGTTGCTGCCGTCGGTTTCCAAGGAAGTGAAGATTTCCATGGTCGAGCTGGACGCCATACAGGGGCATTTCCGCATGTGCCTGAGCACGTTGGAAATCCTTTCCAACATTCGGCCAGTTGATCTCGATCAAGCCGCCGGCACTTCCCTGAAGACCACCATGGACGCGGACTACCGCCAGATCCGTCGGCAGCTGGTCGGCATGGCCCGCGCCCTGCAAACCGGCGCGACCGAACGCCTGGCACGTCCATCCGAGGCTGCGGCCACCCAGTCGGTGATACCGGCCGAGCTGACCGGCTATCACTTGATGACCCAACAGTTGGCGCACAACCTGGATGGCCTGCAAGAGCGTCTGGCCAAGACCGCCAGGCGCTGGAAGTTTTGAAGGAGACCGTTGTGCCCGATAGCCGCCCTCTCGCCCTCGACGATATCGACCGTCAATTGATTGCGGCCCTGCAGCTCAACGCCCGCGAGAGCGTGGCCATGCTGGCTCGACAATTGGGGATTGCCCGGACGACGGTCACTTCCCGTCTGGCGCGCCTGGAAAGCACCAAGGTCATCACCGGCTATGGTGTACGGCTGAGTCAGCGGGTCGTCGATGGTGGCTTGCAAGCCTATGTCGGCATTACCGTGCAACCTCGCTCGGGCAAGGAAGTGCTACGCCGCCTCGGCACTCTGGCGCAGGTCCAGCAGTTGTGTGCGGTCAGTGGCGAATTCGATTATGTCGCCTGGCTGCGCACTGACTCGCCGGAGCAACTGGACCAGTTGCTGGATTTGATCGGCAGCATCGATGGCGTGGAAAAGACCACCACCTCGATCATCCTCAGCAGCAAGATTGATCGCGGGCAGCCTCTTTAGCGGCCGACACGCAAAATGACTTCCTGCTTCGTCATATCGCATAAAAACACTTCATTACGACGACACTTTTCGTCTTATTAACGTGCTCATGCTTATCTAGACTGTTGTTTTTCGTTGTAGCCGATCAAGGTCCGTCATGAAAAACAATCGTCATCCCCAGGACGGCAAAAAGCCGATCACCATGTTTGGTCCGGACTTTCCTTTTCCCTTTGATGAGTGGATCGAGCACCCGGCAGGCCTGGGCAGCATCCCGGAAGAAAATCACGGCAAGGAAGTGGCGATCATTGGTGCCGGCATCGCCGGGCTGGTGGCGGCTTATGAACTGATGAAACTGGGCCTCAAACCGGTTGTGTACGAAGCCTCGAAAATGGGCGGCCGCCTGCGCTCCCAGGCCTTTGAAGGCGCTGAAGGGATCATTGCGGAACTGGGCGGGATGCGTTTTCCAGTGTCGTCCACGGCGTTCTATCACTACGTCGACAAGCTGGGCCTTGAGTCCAGGCCCTTTCCCAATCCGCTGACAGCCGCTTCCGGCAGCACCGTCATCGACCTGGAAGGTACGACCTACTACGCACAAAAACTGTCGGACTTGCCGGTGATATTTCAGGAAGTCGCCGACGCCTGGGCCGATGCGCTGGAAGCCGGTTCGCAGTTCTCCGATATCCAGCAGGCCATCCGCGACCGCGATGTGCCGCGCCTCAAGGAACTGTGGAACAAACTGGTTCCGCTGTGGGACGACCGCACCTTTTATGACTTTGTCGCCACCTCGAAAGCGTTCGCCAAGCTGTCGTTCTACCATCGTGAAGTGTTCGGCCAGGTCGGTTTCGGCACCGGTGGCTGGGACTCGGATTTCCCCAATTCGATGCTGGAAATCTTTCGCGTAGTCATGACCAACTGCGACGACCATCAGCATCTGATTGTCGGCGGCGTGGAACAGGTGCCGCTGGGCATCTGGCGTCATGTGCCGGAACGTTGCGCACACTGGCCGCAAGGCACCAGCCTGTCATCGCTGCATCGTGGCGCACCGCGTACCGGCGTGAAACGCATTGCCCGAGCCGACGACGGCAACCTGGCCGTTACCGACAACTGGGGCGACACCCGCCACTATTCGGCAGTATTGACCACCTGCCAGAGCTGGCTGCTGACCACCCAGATCGAGTGCGAAGAGTCGCTGTTTTCACAAAAGATGTGGATGGCTCTGGATCGCACCCGCTATATGCAATCCTCGAAAACCTTCGTCATGGTCGATCGTCCGTTCTGGAAGGACAAGGACCCGGAAACCGGTCGAGACCTGATGAGCATGACCCTCACTGACCGCCTGACACGCGGCACCTATCTGTTCGATAACGGCGACGACAGGCCAGGAGTGATCTGCCTGTCCTATTCGTGGATGAGCGATGCGCTGAAGATGCTGCCGCAACCTATCGACAAGCGGGTCAAACTGGCGCTGGATGCCTTGAAGAAGATCTACCCGAAAGTGGATATCGCCGCCCGGATCATCGGTGACCCGATCACGATTTCATGGGAAGCCGACCCGCATTTTCTGGGTGCCTTCAAAGGTGCACTGCCGGGGCATTACCGCTATAACCAGAGGATGTATTCGCACTTCATGCAGCAGGACATGCCTGGCGAACATCGCGGCATGTTTCTGGCCGGCGACGATATTTCCTGGACGCCCGCCTGGGTTGAAGGCGCGGTGCAGACGTCGTTGAATGCCGTGTGGGGCATCATGACTCATTTTGGTGGCAAGACATTCGCCGAAAACCCCGGACCCGGCGATGTGTTCCACGAGATCGGCCCCATCGCACTTGCTGACTGATCAGAAGGAATAACCGCCATGCGCATCGCGCTGTATCAATGCCCGCCTCTGCCGCTGGATATTGCTGGCAACCTGCTGCGCCTGGAGCAGCAGGCCCAGGCCGCTGCGCTGCAAAAGGCCGGGCTGCTGGTCTGCCCGGAGATGTTTCTGACCGGCTACAACATCGGCGCAGAGACGGCCCGCAAACTGGCGCAGCCGGCGGATGGGATGGCTGCCGCCCGGGTTGCCGAGATCGCCCGCGCCAATGGCATCGCGATTGTGTATGGCTATCCGGAGCTTGGTACGGATGGACAGATTTACAACGCCGCGCAGTTGATCGACAGCCACGGGAAAAGCCTGGGCAATTACCGCAAGACGCACCTGTTCGGTGAGCTGGACAAGTCCATGTTCGCGGCAGGCAAAGACGACTTTCCGGTGGTCGAACTCAATGGCTGGCGTCTGGGCCTGCTGATTTGCTACGACGTGGAGTTTCCGGAAAACACCCGTCGTCTGGCCCTGGCCGGTGCCGAGCTGATTCTGGTGCCCACGGCAAACATGGTGCCTTACGATTTCGTCTGTGAGGTTACCGTGCGCGCCCGTGCGTTCGAGAATCAGTGTTATCTGCTGTATGCCAATTACTGTGGCAGTGAGGGCGAGATTGATTATTGCGGACAAAGCAGCCTTTGCGCACCGGATGGCTGCCGCCCGGTAATCGCTGGCCGGGATGAGGTGTTGCTGGCTGGCACACTGGACCGCTCATTGATGGAACGCTCGCGAGCGATCAATACCTATTTCCAGGATCGGCGGCCGGGTTTTTATGCGGGGCTGGGCAAGTCGTGATTGTTCAAGGGCCTGTTCGCGAATGAATTGGCTCCCAGTGTCACGCGGGGCATCAGCACAATCCCGAGCCGGATAAACCGCCGCCTGTTAACATGGCCCGCATCTCGACACTGCCATGACTCCAGCCGATGCCCGATGCTTCCAGCTCTGCCACACAGCCTGAACCGACCGCTTTCCTTGCCCGCCTTCAGGAACACTTCCTCAAGGTAGTCGTGCCGCTGTGGCAAGGTCCCGGCTGGAATGCGCAACTGGCGTTGCCCTATGAAGCCCTGGACGCCAATCATCAGCCCTTGCCGCCGCAACGCTATCGGGCAATGGCCTGTGCCCGGCAGTTGTTCCTGTTTTCCAGCCTGATCGGCAATCCGGACTTTCCAAACGCGGCGACCCGCGCAAGCGCGCTGTTTCGTTCCCTGCAGCAGCACTTTCATGATGGCGAGCATGGCGGCTGGTTCTACAGTATCGATCCCCAAGGCCAGCCTCTGGACCGGCGCAAGGATCTCTACACCCACGCCTTCATCATTTTTGCCTGCGCCCACTACTGGGCCCGGGTCAAGGAGCCGCTGGCCGAATCGGTACTCAATGCCGCGCTGAGCGTGGTCGCCGAGCGCTTTACCGATGGCGCAGGGCTTTATGAAGCCAGCCTGGACGAGGACTGGTCAGCGCTGGGAAGCGGGCCGTTGCAGAATCCGTTGATGCATCTGGCCGAAGCGTTTCTGGCCACCTTGTCGGTACGCCCCGATCCAAGGACCCAGACGGCTCTGGATGGATTGGTGACTCACATGCAGCGTCGTTTCGTCGATCCGGCGACTGGCGTGATGCTGGAGAAACCGCTGGGCGCTGTGGATAACTGGTATGAGCCCGGGCATCAGTTCGAGTGGTTCTTTCTGCTGCACTCAACACCCGAGATGCGCGGCAGCGCCCTGCATGCGTCATTGGAGCGGGCATTCACTTTCGCCGAGGCTCAGGGTGTCGACAGCACAACCGGTGCGGTCGGTGCGATGCTGACGCTTGATGGCGTGGTACTTGATGGCACCCAGCGAATCTGGGCACAGGCCGAATATCTGCGAGCCCTGGCATTGCGCCCGGAGAGCAGAAGCCGCCTGGGTAATCAGATGATTGCGCTGCAACAGCGCTTCCTGCATGCCAAAGGCTGGCATGAATGCCTGGACGCCAATGGCCAGATCAGCCGCAGCGATATGCCTTCAACAACGCCTTATCACCTGGCCACCTGTTACATCGGATTGGCCGACACCCTGTAGGTGCCAAGTCATTCGCGATTACGCAATTTTCGCGAATGACTTGGCTCCCACAGCCGATCAACCGCGATTGCGGTCAATCGCGAATCCGGCCCAGGTCTGGCTGACCGGCATCAGTTCAAGGCTGTTGATGTTGACGTGCGCCGGAGTATTCATGATCCAGAAGATCGTGTCGGCAATGTCCTGCGGCTGGATCGGCTCGGCGCCGGCATAGGTCGCGTCGTACTTGGCCTGATCGCCGCCGAAGCGCACCAGCGAGAACTCGCTTTCACACAGACCCGGCTCCAGATTGGTAACCCGCACGCCGGTGCCGATCAGGTCGTTGCGCAGGTTCAACGAGAACTGGCCAACAAACGCCTTGGTGCCGCCGTAGACGTTGCCGCCCGGATACGGGTAGTTGCCCGCCACCGACCCCAGGTTGACGATACTCGCGCCACGCCCGTGACCGATCAGACGCGGCAACAGCAGGCGCGTGGTGTAGACCAGGCCTTTGACGTTGGTGTCGATCATGGTGTCCCAGTCATCCAGATCGCACTTGGGTGCCGGATCGATCCCCAGAGCCAGACCGGCGTTGTTGATAAGTCCACGAATGGTCGAGAACTCTTCCGGCAGATCCGCGATGGCGCTTTCCATGGCGGCACGGTCACGCACATCCAGTGTCAGGGTATGCACCCTGGTCTGCTTCGACAGTTCGGCGCTCAAGGCGTCCAGGCGCTCCTGACGGCGACCGGTCAGCACCAGCGACCAGCCCGCCTCGGCAAAACGGCGGGCGCAGGCTTCGCCAAACCCGGAAGTAGCGCCCGTGATGAATACAGTGGAAGTCATTTCGTTCTCCTGACATGGCGCAATCAAAGCGCAGCCTGTTAATAAGTTCTCGGCAAGAGCGGCAGAATGCCCGCCCGGAGCCGTCTGGATCAAGCATGTGGATAACGTCGCCCGGCAAAAGCAGTAACTGTACAAAAAACGATCAACACCAGCAAAGCCACGTTCCATAAGGGCTGCACGCTGTTTTACCCACCTTATCCACAGTCAAGCCCACAATCTCCGGGGGTAAGTGTAAAACCCTGAATGGCTTGCATTTAAAGGGCTGTAGCGGACCTGAAGAAGTTTTTCCCTTGACTTTGCAAGCGACAGACTGGCCCCCGAAAAACAGGAAAAAACCTGCATCGCTCTCCAGGCCACCAAGGATAACGCCTTGCCGACTATTTCCAGTGCTTGCCCACAGACTTATCCACAGGCTGGCGCCACATGGAAACTGTATGAACAACCAGGTATTCAGACGTTGACAAAACCCCGCCAAGGACATCCAAAAAAGCCTGATCAAAAAACAACCACACCGCTATAGCCCTTATATATAAAGGGCTCCAGGCAAATACTCCCAAGTTATTAACAGCCACTTCCACAGTAAACCTGAACAAGTCAAAACCGTGACAAAACAACCGTTTGCAGCGGCTTTATGTCGCGCTTGAGAGCCATGTCAAAATTGTTTTCCACAAATGGAAAAAACAGCGCCCCGCGTGTAAAACACGCAGGGCGCCGATGGAAAGTGCTGCTTTTTTGACTGAATCAGTGTCCGCCCAGATAAGCGTTCCTGACCTCTTCATTTACCAGCAATTCCTGGCCGGTCCCGGACAGCCGGATTTCCCCGTTGACCATCACGTAGGCACGGTCGGAAAGCTTGAGCGCATGGTTGGCATTCTGCTCGACCAGAAAGATCGTCATGCCGCTAGCCGCCAGTTCACGAAGGGTCGAGAAGATCTGCTTGACGACGATCGGCGCCAGGCCAAGGCTCGGCTCATCGAGCAGCAACAGTTTCGGACGGCTCATCAGGGCGCGGGCAATGGCCAGCATCTGCTGTTCGCCACCTGACATGGTCATGGCCCGCTGGTTGCGACGCTCCTTGAGCCTGGGGAACAGCTCGAACATGCGCTGCATGTCTTCGGCCGAATACTTGTCACCGATGGGAATGGTGCCCATCAGCAGGTTTTCCTCGACCGACATATCGGGGAATACCCGCCGCCCTTCCGGCGACTGCGCGATACCGTTGGAGGCGATGTAGTGCGACGATTTCTGGGTGATGTCGGTGCCCTGATAGATGATCTGCCCGCTGGCCGCCCGCGGCTGGCCGAAGATCGACATCAGCAGCGTGGACTTGCCCGCACCGTTGGAGCCGATCAGGCTGACCGTTTCGCCATGGTCGATATGCAGCGAGACCTTCTTGAGGGCCTGGATCGGCCCGTAAAACACATCGATCTCTTTCATTTCGAGGATCGGCTGGTTCATACCAATTCCTCTTCATCAGCGCCCAGATAGGCAGCGATCACTTTCGGGTCGTTGCGGATCTGCTCCGGCCCTCCCGTGGCAATCACGTTGCCATGGTCGAGCACCACAATATCGTCGGAAATGCCCATGACCATGCCCATGTCGTGCTCGATCAGCACAATGGTCATGTCATGCTCGTCACGTAGCAGGCGAATCATGCCGCTCAGGGCTTCGGTTTCCTGCGGGTTGAGGCCGGCAGCCGGCTCATCGAGGCAGATTACCTGCGGGCGGGTACACATCGCCCGGGCGATTTCCAGGCGGCGTTGCTGGCCGTAGGACAGTTCACCGGCCAGACGGTTGGCGCAATCCACCAGGTCCACCACTTCCAGCCAGTAGAACGCGGTATTGAGCGCGTCCTCCTCGGCCTTGCGATAACCCCTGGTATTGAGGATGCCGCTGATCAGGCTGCGGTTGACCCACATGTGCTGAGCCACCAGCAGGTTCTCGATCACCGACATTTCCTTGAACAGCCGGATGTTCTGGAAGGTACGCGCCAGCCCGGCCCGGTTGACCAGATGGGTGCCGCCGAACATCTTGTAGTACACGCGACTGAAGAAGCTTTTCGGCGATACAAAGTCTGTCGCGGCAAACGACTCGCCCAGCAGCTTGATCACATCGGTGGTCTTGCCACGGGTATGCAGTTCGATACGCCCGCCGGTTGCCTTGTAGAAACCGGTCAGGCAATTGAAGACCGTGGTCTTGCCGGCACCGTTAGGGCCGATCAGGGCGAAGATCGAGTTGCGCCGCACCTGCAGGCTGACATCGCTCAACGCCTTGATGCCGCCAAAATGCATCATCAGATGCTCTACCGAGAGAATGACTTCATTGCTCATGATGCCACTCCTTCTTTGGCCAGCACGCCTTTGCGCGGCACCACGCCGGTACGGCTGATGCGAATCAGGCCACGCGGTCGCCAGATCATCATCAGCACCATCAGGATGCCGAACAGCAGCACCCGGTATTCGGAAAAGCTGCGCAGCAGCTCGGGCGCCACCGTCAGCACAAAAGCTGCGATCACCACGCCCACCGTCGAGCCCATACCGCCCAGCACCACAATGGCGAGGATCAGCGCCGACTCGAAGAAGGTGAACGACGTCGGGTTGACGAAGCCCTGATAGCTGGCGAAGAACACCCCTGCCAGACCGGCCGTCGAAGCGCCGATGGTGAACGCCGAGAGCTTGACCAGCACATGGTTGAGACCCATCGAGCGGCAGGCGATTTCATCTTCACGCAGGGCCTCCCAGGCGCGGCCGATCGGCATGCGGGTCAGACGATGCTTGATGAACAGCACCGCCAGAACCACCAGAAACAGCACGGTGTAGATGAACAGGAATTTCAGGTCCGGGTTGTAATCGAAACCGAAATATTCGTGAATCGGAATCCCGCCCTCTTTGGCGCGACGCCCGAACTCCAGGCCAAAGAAGGTCGGCGACGGTACTGGCACACCATTCGGGCCGCCGGTGAAGGACAGCCAGTTATTGAGCACCAGACGGATGATTTCACCGAAACCCAGAGTCACGATGGCCAGATAGTCGCCGTGCATGCGCAATACCGGAAAGCCCAGAATGCATCCGGCCAATGCCGCCGCGATGGCCGCCAGTGGCAATGCCGACCAGAATCCCAGCCCGAGATACTGATAGCCCAGCGCCAGGCCATAGGCACCGATGGCATAGAACGCCACGTAACCCAGGTCGAGCAATCCGGCCAGACCGACCACAATATTCAAACCCAGCCCCAGCAGTACGTAAATCAGCCCGAGGATGACCACGGTCAGCAGGTACTTGTTGGCAAAGATCGGGAACACGATGGCGATCACGATCAGCAGCGGGATGATCCAGTACAGGCTCGATTTGTGATCAGGCTTGAGCACATGCACGCCCGAGCCGGAACTCTCGAAACTCTGGCTGATGCGAATGCCCTTGGGCGTCTGCAGGAACAGGCTCATGAGGAACCGGCCGGCCATGACCACCGCCACCAGCAGAGTGACCCGGGCCGGTTGCAGATTGAAGCTGTAGCCGTCGAGCACGATACCGACGATGGGGCCGAAGACAATCAGCGCCAGCAGGCCGGCAACCACGGCGTCGATCAGACTTTTCTTGATATCGATGGGTTTAGCGATAGGAGCAGACATACTTATACCTTCGCCACGAGTGGGCGACCCAGCAGGCCTTGAGGACGGAAAATCAGGATCAGGACCAGCAGGCCGAAACTGAATACATCCTTGTAGTCGGAGTTGATCAGGCCGGAGAACTGCGACTCGGCAACCCCAAGGATCAAACCACCGAGCATCGCGCCCGGCAGCGATCCGATGCCGCCCAGCACCGCAGCGGTGAATGCCTTGATGCCGATGATGAAGCCGGCATAGAAGTCGAAGGTGCCGTAGTTCATGGTGATCAACACACCGGCCAGCGCAGCCATGGCGGCACCGATGATGAACACGTAGGAAATGACCCGGTCAGTGTTGATCCCCAGAATCGAAGCCATCTTGCGATCCTGCTGTGTCGCGCGGCACATGCGGCCCAGCCTGGTGTACTTGATGATGTAGGTCAGCAGCGCCATGCCGGCGAATGCCGCAATGAGGATGAAGATCTTGGTGTAGGTGATCTGCACGAAGCCGGTACCGATCTCAAAGCGCCAGGCACCTTCGAGCAGCGTTGGTACGCCCTGTTGCCGTGCACCCTGACTGATCTGTGCATAGTTCTGCAGGATCAGGGAAATACCGATGGCGCTGATCAGCGGTGCCAAGCGGGTCGAGTTGCGCAGCGGCTTGTAGGCCACTCGCTCGATGACGAAACCGTAGACACCGGTCACTACGATGGTGAAGACCAGCGTGCCCAGAATCAGGAATGGAAAGGACTCCAGACCGAAGAAAGACAGGACCGCCAGGCCGATTGCGGCCAGGTAGGCGGAAATCATGTAAACGTCGCCGTGGGCGAAGTTGATCATGCCGATAATGCCGTAGACCATCGTGTAGCCGATGGCAATGAGGCCGTAGACAGACCCGAGAGTCAGTCCGTTGACCATTTGCTGCAGGAAAATACCGTCCATCACGCACGCTCACAAACTTGAAGGTCGCTCAGGGTCCTGCTCGCCATACCTTGCCAGGTACAACGAGCAGGCCGTCAGGTAACAGAAAAGTCCGGGCCCGCTGAGGTGTGAGCCCATTACCCTGCCGAACCCGCCTCAGGGACAGGTTCGACGCTGCGTCTATCTTACTTCTGCTGTTCGAGCTGCTTGTACTTGCCAGTAGCGTCCCACTGGTAAACCACATAGTCGGAGACTTTCAGGTCGCCCTTGGTATCCCAGGCCTTCTCGCCCATGACGGTCTTGACCGGGTTGGCTTTCAGCCACTCGGCAGCAGCATCGCCCTTGTTGGACTTGGCGCCGTTGAAACCGGCCGCCAGGGCCTGAATCGAGGCGTAGGCGTACAGGGTGTAGCCTTCAGGCTCGTAGCCGGACTTGCGGAATTCGTCGACCACAGTCTTGCTGTCCGGTAGCAGGCGCGGGTCGGCACCAAAGGTCATGTACACGCCATTTACGTACTGGGCACCACCGGCAGTGGTCACCAGTTCATCGGTCACGACACCGTCATCGGACATGAACTTGATGTCCTGGAGACCCTGTTCACGCAACTGGCGCACCAATGGACCGGCTTCCGGGTGCAGGCCGCCGAAGTAGACGACATCGGCACCTACCGAGCGGATCTTGGTGACCAGAGCGCTGAAGTCTTTCTCGCCACGGGTCAGGCCTTCGTAAAGAACCTCTTTCACGCCGCGCTTGGCCAGTTGCGCACGGGTCGCATCGGCAAGACCCTGGCCGTAGGTGTCCTTGTCATGGATGACCGCGATTTTCTTGCCCTTGAGCACATCGACGATGTAATCACCGGCAACCACGCCCTGCTGATCGTCACGTCCGCACATGCGGAATACTTCCTTGAGACCGCGTTCGGTAACTGCCGGGTTGGTCGACCCCGGAGTAATGACAATCACGCCCGCATCGCTGTAGACCTCGGAAGCCGGAATCGTGGATGAAGAGCAGAAATGCCCGACGACACCCACGACCTTGTCCTGATCGACCAGACGGTTGGCAACCGCCACGGCCTGTTTAGGCTCACAGGCATCGTCGCCTCTGACCAGTTTAATCTTCTCTCCATTGATACCACCTGCCGCATTGATGGCATCCGCAGCCGCCTGAGCGCCCCTCATATACTGTTCGCCAAACGATGCGTTTGCGCCGGTCATCGGGCCTGCCACGCCAATCTTTACATCAGCCTGTGCAAACGAAGACACGCCCAATGCAGTTGCCACTGCGATTGCCAGAAAACCTTTCCTGTAAAACGTATGCGACATGAGTGGTGCTCCTGAGGTTTTTTAATTAGCACTGCAACTACAAGAGTTGCCTAGAGCAAGGGGCGTGCCATCACTTTTTCATTCAGAAAAATGTCGGGATTCGGCAGTCGCGTCACTCGCTTCAGCCCTTTGCAAAAGGGCCGTGCAACCCTCTGTAACGACAAAGGTGCAACCAATCTAAAAATCGGCGCAACCATCGCCAGACAGAAACGACAACCGATATGCCCCAAGACGTGCAACCCGGCTGTAACCGGGCACGTCACCGAAGTGCACACCCCCGGTGCGCATGCGCTACGAGACGCACCATTTGAGGTTAGTGGAAGCACGGGAAAATGTTGCCGGGGTTTTCCTGCATTGAAATGCGGAACCGTTGGATCATCAGGCAAGTTAGGGGTGACAATGCGAACCCTGCTGGCCGCGAGCACTCCAATCCGGGTTCGCGAGCCAAATGTTATCGGCTGCCCTGGAGACTCGAATCAATGAGCGGGAGCGCTTTCTCGAATCGCATCGTGCAAAATCTGCTCGATACCGACTTCTACAAGCTCACCATGATGCAGGCGGTACTGCATAACTATCCCAATACCGATGTGGAGTGGGAGTTCCGTTGCCGCAACGGCGAAGACCTGCGGCCCTATCTGACCGAAATCAGGCACCAGATCGAGCTGCTCTGCGAGTTGTCGCTGAGCGACGAGCACCTGAAGTTTCTGGAACGCATCAGCTTTCTGAAACCGGACTTCCTCAGGTTCCTCGGGCTGTTCCGCTTCAATACCCGCTACGTGAAGACCAGCATCGAAAACGATGAACTGTGCATTCGCCTGCACGGCCCATGGCTGCATGTGATCCTGTTTGAAGTGCCGCTCCTGGCGATCGTCAGCGAAGTGCGCAACCGTCATCGCTACCCGGAAATAATGCTCAGCCAGGCTCGGGAACGTCTCTACGACAAGTTCGAGTGGCTGACCAGCAACGCCAGCGCTGACGAACTGGCCGAGCTGAAAGTCGCCGACTTCGGTACTCGCCGTCGCTTCTCCTACGGTGTGCAGGAAGCAGTCCTGCAAGTGCTCAAGCGCGACTTCCCCGGCCAGTTCGTCGGCACCAGCAATGTGCATCTGGCGCGGGAACTGGATCTCAAGCCCTTGGGCACCATGGCCCATGAATGGATCATGGCCCACCAGCAACTCGGCCCGCGCCTGATCGACAGCCAGATCGCCGCGCTCGACTGCTGGGTCCGCGAATATCGCGGGCTGCTGGGGATTGCCCTGACCGACTGCATCACCACCGACGCGTTCCTGAGCGACTTCGATCTGTATTTCGCCAAGCTGTTCGACGGCCTGCGCCATGACTCGGGCGATCCGGTGAAATGGGCCGAAAAATGCATTACCCATTACCAGAGGCTGGGCATCGATCCGACCAGCAAGACCCTGGTGTTCTCCGACGGCCTGAGCCTGCCCAAGGCGCTGGGAATCTTCCGCGCCCTGCGTGGACGCATCAATGTCAGCTTCGGCATCGGCACCAACCTCACTGCCGACATTCCGGGTATCGCCCCGATGAACATGGTGCTGAAAATGACCGCCTGCGCCGGACAACCGGTGGCCAAGATTTCCGATGAGCCAGGCAAGGCGCAATGCAAGGACCCGAATTTCGTCTCGTATCTGCGACACGTGTTCAAGGTGCCGGCGTTGACTGCCCCTGAAAAACCCGTTTGATTTGTCCCCACTAGCAAGGAGTGACTCATGCACGCCGTACAACTGCAGATCGCTGAACAACTCAATGTCCAGCCGCCTTTCGCCGACCATAACGCTCTGCAGGCCGAAGTGGCCCGCCGCGTCGACTTCATCAAGGAATGCCTGCTCAATGCGCGGCTCAAGACGCTGGTACTGGGGATCAGCGGCGGCGTCGACTCACTGACCGCCGGGCTCTTGTGCCAGCGCGCCGTCAAGGAACTGCGCAGCAGCACAGGCGACGACGGCTATCGTTTCGTTGCCGTACGCCTGCCGTATGTGGTGCAACATGACGAACACGAAGCCCAGGCGTCGGTGGATTTCATCGAGCCGGACGAGCGCCACACCGTGAATATCGGCGACAGCGTCAAGGCGCTGGCCGCTGAAGTAAAAGCCTTCGACGGCAAACCGGCCAGTACCGTGGACTTCGTTCTCGGCAATACCAAGGCGCGTATCCGCATGGTTGCCCAGTACACCATCGCCGGGGCTTATCAGGGCCTGGTGGTCGGTACCGATCACGCGGCGGAAGCGGTAATGGGCTTCTTTACCAAATTCGGTGACGGCGCCTGCGACCTGGCGCCACTGAGTGGCCTGGTCAAAAATCAGGTACGCGCCATCGCCCGCCATTTCGGCGCCCCGGAATCACTGGTCGAGAAAGTACCGACGGCGGACCTGGAAGACCTGGTACCCGGCAAGCCGGACGAAGCTTCCCACGGCGTGACCTATGCGGAAATCGATGCGTTTCTGCATGGCGAATCGATACGCGAAGAGGCGTTCAGGATCATTTGCGACACCTACGCCAAGACCCAGCACAAGCGCGAGCTGCCTTACGCACCGTGAGTAGCGGGCACGACAACCGATGATGGCCCCGTGGGAGCGAGCTTGCTCGCGAAGAGGCCGGTACAGTCAGCAGAAAGGCATCGTCCTCCATGCTGTCTTCGCGACCAAGGACGCTCCCACACATCTGCACCGGCTCGTGCAACTTACTTCAGCGTAACGGTGCCTTTCATCATGCTGATGTGGCCCGGGAACGTGCAGAAAAACAGGTATTTCTCGGCCGGATCAAGCTTCGCCACATCGAAGGTCACCGAGTCGGTTTCGCCAGCGCCAATCACCTTGGTATGGGCGATAACGCGGGTGTCGCCTTCCTTCAGGTAACTCTTGTCGATTCCGGCGCCCAGGCCGTCGGTGGCAATAGCCTGAGCTTCGGCCGCCTTGCTCAATACCCAGTTATGGCCCATGACCTGCGCTGGCAACTTGCCGGAGTGCGTGAGGTTGACGGTAAACGTCTTGCAGCTCTTGTCGATTTCGATGGCTTTGGTGTTGAACGACATCTGATCCGTCGAATCGACGGTGGTCGAACACTCGGCAGCCAACAACTGACCACTGGCCAACGTCAACAGAGAAATAGCTACAAGCTTGCGAATCATATGAATCTCCAAGGCTGGGTGCTTCATTAATGTGATGAGAGACTGCCCGATTCGCGGCCGGGTTCCAATGACCTGCGTCAACGTGACTCTCAAGGTAGGCTTCTCAATCCATGGCGCCGGCATGATGTCGACTATCGCCATCATCGAAACAATCAAACAGCCAGCCCGAGCACGCCACTCTACCATCGGCACATTGCCCACCATGGAGAGTCATCATGCAGCTCAATAGCCTGTTTCGCCGTTTGCTTGCCGCTTATGCATGCGGAGCCACTGCAAGTTGCCCACACGATGCCTGCGAACAGGCACGCCGCGCCGCCCGATAATTGAGCGTAGCCATTCAATGAACGATTCACAGGCCCGAGGAATTAATCGCCGAGCGGCATGACCGTCACCCGCACTTCGGGATCGTGACTGCCACCGCCCAGAATCACGCCGCGCAAGGGCGAGACATCTGAGAAGTCCCGGCCCCATGCCAGGCTGATATGCTCCAGCGCCGGCTGGATATTGTTGGTCGGATCGAAATCGACCCAGCCCGATGCCGGACAGAACACCGACACCCAGGCATGGGAAGCATCGGCACCGATAAGCCGTGGCTGGCCGGGTGGCGGCTGGGTCAGCAGATAGCCACTGACGTAACGCGCCGCCAGCCCACGGGAGCGCAGGCAAGCCAGCATCAGGTGGGCAAAGTCCTGGCACACTCCACGCCGCCTCTCCAGCACCTCCACCAGCGGTGTCGCCACTTGCGTGGCTTCACCGTCGAAGGTGAATTCCTCGAAGATCTTTTCCATCAGGGCCTGCACGCACAGCAACAACGGGCGCCCCGGCGCAAAGCAATCCTCGGAGAACTCGGCGAACGAACGCTTGAGGTGCACATACGGCGACTCGAAACGATAGCGGCAGGCTTCGAGAATATCGCTGGTCATTTTCTGGGCGCTGTAGGTCAGGGCGCTACGTGTCACTTCCCATTCAGGCGAGAGATTGAAATCCAGCTCCGGCCGCTCCAGCACTTCCACACGCAAGCGGGCGTTGACCTGCAATTCGTCATGGGGGCGTTCAAAGGCCAGGCGAGTCAGCGGGTTGCCGAACACATCCAGTTCGTCGCGGCGCGTGGTGGGCGTCGGCAGAATCTCCAGATGCTGCTCGGTGCAGCGCTGCCATGGACTGCTGCGCGGCCATAGATGCGCCAGTTGCTGAGCCAGGGAAACCGGGCTGTCGTACTTGTAATGGGTGTCGTGAAGGATCTGGTAATGGGCACTCATCAAACGGATACCGTACGTTGGCTGACATCATCGACATGGGCGAAATGGCGCAACGCCAGGCGGTCGGAAACCTGACCGCTGGTATCGCCAATGTTTTGCAGCAGATCCGCCAGCCCTTCCAGCACAGCCTTGAGGCTGCTTTCACCGAACAATGGATTTTCCAGGCTGCCCAGATCGAAGTTGGACAGGCGCTGGATCAGCACTGCAAGACTTCTGTCGCAGGGCGCTCCGAAGTCGTCGTTCAGCCGTCGCAGCGAGCGCTCTACCTGTTTGAGCTGGAACAGCACGGCATGCGGGTTCTGTTCGTCGAGCAGCAACAGGTCCAGCACCGGGATCAGATGCGGCACCGCCATGTAGCGGGAACGGTAGGTAATGCTGCTGTTGCCCAGTTCCAGCAACCAGTCCAGACCTGAATGGTCGGAAACCGCTGCAGCACGCAGGAAGGCCGCCAGGCTCGAACTGAGGAACCGCAGGCGCTCGATGCGCCGACCGATCATCAGAAAGCTCCAGCCTTCGTCACGGGTCATGTCGTCCAGGGCAAAGCCGGACAAGGCGGCCAGCGACATCACCAGCCGGTTGAGGAAATCCAGCAATTCGCCGAAGTCCGGATCTTCGGTTTCCAGGCTCGCGGCTTCGCGCTGCAACTCGACCAGCGCCTGCCAGTTTTCCCTGGAGAGCTTGCCGCGCACCTGAGACGCCGCCCACTGCAGGCGTTGCAGATTGGAGCGCAGACTGAAGACCCAGTCATCGCCCAGCAAGGCGGTAAGCAAGCGCTCAGGCAACTCTTCGTCTTCCTGCGCCTCAGGCAACAGGTTCAGGCTTTCGGCAAGCTCCACGGAAGCCTGCAGGGCCGATGGATCATCGCCATCGATATAGCGCGTCAGCATGATCCGCAACAACCGCGCACTGTCATCGCAACGCTCGCAATAACGTCCGAACCAGTACAGGTTTTCCACCACTCGGGACGGCAGATAAGGATCGCGACGAATCAGGTCGTAGACCCCCAGCGGGCGCTGGCCCTTCCACGGCTCGCCGAGATGCGAGTAATGCTCGCCCAGCACCCAGGTGTCCTTGCTCGCACCACCGCGCTGCATGGAAATCACATCGGCATCGGCTTCGGCGGCCACCCGGGTCAGGCCGCCCGGCAGCACCCGGTAACCTTCCATTCCTGCCACCGCATACAGCCTCATGCCAATCGCACGCGGTTGCAGGCCCTGGCCGTCAGGTTGCAGGACCGGCGCATGGGACAACTGCGCCAGCTCCTGCGCGACATAAGCGTAAGGCCGCGCCTGCATGCGCGCGGCCAGGGCCTTGCGTTGTTCTTCGTCCAGATCACGGCCGAACACCGGCGCGAAGCGCTGCGAAGGAAACGCGGGCTTGATCAACAGTTCGGGAAGTTTTTCCAGCGCCTGGGCCAGCACCGGCGGCTCGCCGCACCACCAGGTCGCGACCGATGGCAGGATCAGGTCCTCACCAAACAGGTACTGACTGATTTTCGGCAGGAAGCCCAGCAAACCCGGCGACTCCAGTACACCACTGCCCAAGGCGTTGGCCACCAGCACATTGCCTTGCCGTACGGCTTCCAGCAGCCCCGGCACGCCGAGCGCGGAATCGGTACGCAGCTCAAGCGGGTCGCAGAAGTCATCGTCCAGCCGACGCATGATTGCGTGTACCCGACGCAGACCGCTGAGGGTCTTCAGATAAACCGTGGCATCCCGCACCGTGAGGTCGCTGCCCTCGACCAGTGGATAACCCAACTGGCGGGCCAGATACAGATGCTCGAAATAGCTTTCATTGAAGCGGCCCGGTGTCAGCAGCACCACCAGCGGCGCTTCGTTGCTGGTCGGGGCCTGACGCGCAAGGGTCTGCTGCAAGGCGCCGAAGAAACCCGACAAATGCCGGACCTGCAGATCGCGATAGGCTTCAGGCAACGCCCGCGCAACGATCTGGCGGTTTTCCAGAGCATAACCGGCACCCGACGGTGCCTGGGTCCGATCGGCAGTCACCCACCAGCGGCCGTCCGGGGTACGCGCCAGATCGACGGCATACATATGCAGGAACGTGCCTTCCGGGGGCTTGATGCCCTGGCAGGGCCAGAGGAAGTTGTTATGGCCGAACACCAGCTCGGCAGGCAGCAGGCCATTGGCAATCAGGGTCTGCGGACCATACAGATCCGCAAGCACCGCATTCAGCAGGCGGGCGCGCTGGGCGATACCGGCTGAGACATGCTGCCATTCATCCGCGGCGATGACATGCGGCAGCAGATCCAGCTCCCAGGGACGATCGGCGCCCTTGGGATCGGCATAGACGTTATAGGTCACGCCGTTTTCCTGGATCTGCCGGGTCAACAGGGCCTGACGCTGGATCAACTGCGCAGAAGTACTGCGTTGCATGTGCTCGTACAGGCGTTGCCAGTGCGGACGGACCGCCCCACTGGCATCGAGCATCTCGTGATAAGTCCCCTCGGAAAGCGGGTAACGGTCAAGCAGGTCGGGCATGGAAGGCTCGGCAAACAGCGTAAGGACTTCAGATTAGCGCAGTCAGATGTCACACCGATGTGGACACGTCCGTGTGCATCCAACTGACTGAGCCGTTTTTATCAATGCAGGCGCATATCCAGCGTCATCGGCAACTCATCGTTAATATTGAGCGCTGGAACCTCCAACTTGCCTGCGCTATGCCCGACCCGGAAGAACCGTGCCAGACGTCGGCTTTCCGCTTCGTTGGCGTTGACCGGCAAGGTTTCATAGTTGCGCCCGCCCGGATGGGCGACATGATACTCGCAGCCGCCCAGCGAACGCTGCATCCAGGTATCCACGAGGTCGAAGACCAGCGGCGCATGAACACCGATGGTCGGTTGCAGGCAATTGGCTGGCTGCCAGGCACGGTAGCGCACCCCCGCAACGAACTCGCCGACCCGCCCGGTGGGCTGCAAGGGCACCGCAATGCCGTTGCAGGTCAGTATGTAGCGTTGCGGCGGCAATCCCTTGATCCGCACTTGCAGGCGCTCCAGGGACGAATCCACATAACGTACCGCGCCACCGCCCGAACCCTCTTCGCCCAGGACATGCCAGGGCTCCAGCGCCTGGCGCAGTTCCAGCTCGATGCCGTTGACCGCGTAATCGCCGACCTTCGGAAAGCGGAACTCCAGATGCGCGGCAAACCAGTCGGCGCGCAGTGGATAACCGGCAGTATTGAGTTCGGCAATGACGTCGGCAAAATCCTGCTCGATGAAATACGGCAGCATGAAGCGGTCATGCAGTTCCGTTCCCCAGCGCGCCAGTCTGGCCGGTGCATAGGGCTCACGCCAGAACCGGGCAACCAGCGCCCGCAGCAGTAATTGCTGGGCAAGGCTCATGCGCGCATGAGGCGGCATTTCAAAGGCTCGCAACTCCAGCAGCCCCAGGCGCCCTGTCGCGCCGTCCGGCGAATACAGCTTGTCGATGCAGAATTCGGCGCGATGGGTATTGCCGGTAACATCGATCAACAGGTTGCGCAGCAAACGGTCGACCAGCCACGGTGCAACTTCCTCACCCGGTGCAGGCATTTGCGCAAAGGCAACTTCCATTTCATACAGCGAATCGTTGCGTGCCTCATCGATGCGCGGCGCCTGGGACGTCGGGCCAACGAACAGGCCGGAGAACAGATACGACAGGGACGGATGATTGTGCCAATAGCTGATCAGGCTGCGCAGCAGGTCTGGACGGCGCAGGAACGGCGAGTTGGCCGGCGTGGCACCGCCCAGTACGAAGTGGTTACCACCGCCCGTACCGGTATGGCGCCCGTCGATCATGAATTTCTCGGTGGTCAGGCGCGTCAGGCGCGCCTGTTCATAAAGGAATTCAGTGCGCTCAACCAGTTGATCCCAGGAAGAGGAAGGCTGCACGTTGACCTCGATCACACCCGGATCAGGCGTGATGCGAAAGTTGCTCAGGCGCGGATCGCTCGGCGGCTCGTAACCCTCCAGCAATACCGGGCACTGCAACTCTTCGGCAGTGGCTTCGATCACCGCAACCAGCTCCAGATACTCTTCCAGCTTCTGCAACGGCGGCATGAACAGGTACAGGCGCCCGTCACGTGCCTCGGCACACAAGGCCGTGCGAGTCAGCCAGTCTGCGGACTGGTCGATGGCGGGTTGCGGCTGGTCGGTGTCGACCGAAGACTCGGAGTGCAGCGCATCGTGCTCAGGCAGCTCCGGGAAGTCCTGATTGTGGTCGGTCGGATGAATGAACGGATACTCGGCCGCCTTGACCCACGGCTGCGAAGCCAGCGGCAGGCGATAGCCAAGAGCCGAATCGCCCGGCACCAGACGACAGTGGTTGTCACGCAAGTACCAGCGGCCACTCTGCCAGCGATCCCCGGCTGCGGTTCTCGCCAGTGGCAGCACCTGGCCAATGACTTTATCCAGCCCCTGCTCGAACACCTTGCGCAAGCGCGCCCGCTCAAGCTCATCGCCCAGTCGGGAATCCTCGGCAGTCACGTTCACCGGCAAGGCGCCTTCGCGCCACAGGTAATAGAAATTGTCTTCGTAGGCCGGGAAGACGAAGCGGGTCGGCAGTTTCAAACGCTCGGCAACGCTGCCCAGAAAACGTCCAGCCAGTTCACCGGTTGCGCCGTAATCGCGGGTTTCCTCGGCGATCAGCGCATTGTTGCTCCAGACCGGCTTGCCATCCTTGCGCCAGAAGCAATTGAGCGACCAGCGCGGCAATTGCTCGCCCGGATACCATTTGCCCTGACCAAAATGCACGATGCCATTGGGCGCGTAATGTGTGCGCATGCGCTGAAACAACTCTGCCGAAAGGGCTCGCTTGTTCGGCCCCAGTGCGGCGGTATTCCATTCACTGCCATCGCGATCATCAATGGAAACGAACGTGGGCTCACCGCCCATGGTCAGGCGTACGTCATCGGCAGCCAGATCAGCGTCGATCTGTTGGCCAAGGGCCTGGATCGCCTGCCACTGCTCCTCGGTATAAGGCTGGGTGACACGCGGCGCTTCCCAGATGCGCTCCACCGACATTTCATGGCTGAATTCGGTTTCGCAAGGCTCGACCAGGCCACTGATCGGCGCGGCCGAAGAAGGCTCAGGGCTACAGGCCAGAGGAATGTGCCCTTCACCGGCAAACAGCCCGGACGTCGCATCCAGGCCGATCCAGCCGGCGCCCGGCAGATAGACCTCGCACCAGGCATGCAGGTCAGTGAAGTCGACATCCGTACCGGACGGCCCGTCCAGCGCCTTGACGTCAGCCTTGAGCTGAATCAGGTAGCCCGACACAAAGCGCGCTGCCAACCCCAGATGGCGCAGCAGTTGCACCAGCAGCCAGGCCGAATCGCGGCAGGAGCCGGAAGCCTGTTCCAGGGTGAACTCCGGGGTCTGCACACCGGGCTCCATGCGAATCAGGTAATCGATGTCCTGGCTCAGGCGCTGATTGAGACCCACCAGAAAATCGATGGCTGGCACGGGCTCACGGCTGATGCTTGCCAGGTACGCTGCAAAGCGCGGCGTCAGCGGCAGCTTTTCCAGATACGGCGCCAGCTCGCGCTGTTCTTCGCTGGCGTAGGCGAACGGGATCTTTTCCGCATAGGGTTCAAGAAAAAAATCGAAGGGGTTGAACACTGCCATTTCGGCAACCAGATCGACCTCGACCCGCAACTCGGTGGTTTTTTCCGGGAAGACCAGACGCGCCAGGTAATTGCCCTGGGGGTCCTGTTGCCAGTTGATGAAGTGGTTTTCAGGCAGGACTTTCAAGGAGTACGACAGCACGCGGGTGCGGCTGTGGGCGGCCGGGCGCAAGCGAACAATCTGAGGACCCAGCTCAACGGCACGTTCGTAGCGGTAGTGCGTAACATGGTGCAAGGCAATATGAATCGACACGGCGTGCCTCCTGCGGCCTGGACGGTCATTGAACCGCGCAAGACTTATGCCATGCGGAGCAAAGCCTGCGCCAGCGATAGTGAAGTGACTGGATCAGCTAAGCACAGCACCAAGATCGCGCCAACCACGCACGAAAATAAGGCAAGGGGGGTAGATTGGCCTTTCAGGCAAGAAAGGACTTATCCGCAAGGCCCCTACAGGAGCGACTTCAGTCGCGAAAATTGCAATTCGCGAATAAATTCGCCCCCACACAATCTACAGCCAATCTGCATGGGAGCGAACCGGTTTTAGCGCGGCACCACAGGCTTGCGGGCTGGCTTCTTGCCCTTCCCGCCCTTGGCAGCTTCCATGCGTTCCTTGGCGGCCTGCTTGTTACGCGCCTGCGCTGCAGCCTTGGCTTCTTCACGCTTGTCCCAAGGCTTGCTGCCATCACTGCCACGCGGCGGCAGACCGGTGTGTTGAGTCTGGATCAGCGTGGTCTTGGTGTTCTTGCCGACCTTGTGGCTGCCAGCAGGCGTCGAGTTCTTGCGTCGGGCACTCTGATAGGTGTCGGTCGTCGGCTGATGCAACGGGATCAACTGGTTCTTGCCCGGCCCGATCAGGTCGGCACGGCCCATGCGCTCCAGCGCTTCGCGAAGCATCGGCCAGCCTTTAGGGTCGTGATAACGCAGGAACGCCTTGTGCAGACGACGCTGCGCCTCGCTCTTGACGATGGTGACGCCATCGCTCTTGTAGGTAACCTTGCGCAGCGGGTTCTTGCCCGAGTGATACATGGCGGTCGCCGAAGCCATTGGCGACGGATAGAACGCCTGCACCTGGTCGGCACGGAAGCCATTGCCCTTGAGCCACAAGGCCAGATTCATCATGTCTTCATCGGTGGTGCCCGGGTGGGCGGCGATGAAGTAAGGAATCAGGTACTGCTCCTTGCCCGCTTCCTTGGAATACTTCTCGAACATGCGCTTGAATTTTTCATAGCTGCCGATGCCCGGTTTCATCATCTGATTGAGCGGACCTTCCTCGGTATGCTCCGGGGCGATCTTCAGGTAACCACCAACGTGGTGGGTCACCAGCTCCTTGACGTACTCCGGCGACTCGACCGCGAGGTCATAGCGCAGGCCGGAGGCGATCAGGATCTTCTTCACGCCCGGCAAGGCACGTGCGCTGCGATACAACTGGATCAGCGCCGAGTGGTCGGTGTTCAGGTTCGGGCAGATACCGGGGAACACGCAGGACGGCTTGCGGCATGCGGATTCGATTTCCGGAGTCTTGCAGGCGATGCGATACATGTTCGCGGTCGGCCCGCCCAGATCGGAAATAACCCCGGTAAAACCTGGCACCTTGTCACGAATTTCTTCGATTTCACGAATGATCGAATCTTCGGAACGGTTCTGGATGATGCGTCCTTCGTGCTCGGTGATCGAGCAGAAGGTGCATCCACCAAAACAGCCGCGCATGATGTTCACCGAGAAACGGATCATGTCGTAGGCCGGGATCTTCTCCTTGCCATACGCCGGGTGCGGAACACGCGCGTAAGGCATGCCGAACACGTAGTCCATTTCTTCAGTGGTCATCGGAATGGGCGGCGGATTGAACCAGACATCCACTTCGCCATGCTTCTGCACCAGAGCCCGGGCGTTACCGGGGTTAGTTTCCAGGTGCAGCACACGGTTGGCGTGGGCATAGAGCACCGCATCGTTACGGACTTTCTCTACCGAAGGCAGGCGAATGACGGTCTTGTCGCGGGTCATGCGCGGGCTGGCCAGGATCTGCACGACCTTGGCTTCGTTCGGGTCTTCGACCGGCCCCTTTTCCTGCTCGATGGCGCAGGCCTGGGTGTCCTGGGTATTCACGTACGGGTTGATGATCTTGTCGATCTTGCCCGGACGGTCAATGCGCGTGGAGTCGACTTCGTACCAGCCGGCCGGCGTATCGCGGCGGATGAACGCTGTACCGCGCACATCGGTGATGTCTTCGACTTTCTGGCCATAGGACAGGCGCTGGGCAACTTCGACAATCGCCCGTTCGGCGTTGCCGTACAGCAGGATATCGGCGCAGGCATCGATCAGGATCGAGTTGCGGACCTTGTCCTGCCAGTAATCGTAATGCGCGATGCGACGCAGCGAGGCCTCAATACCACCGAGCACGATCGGCACATGCTTATAGGCTTCCTTGCAGCGCTGGCTGTAGACCAGACTGGCGCGATCCGGACGCTTGCCGGCCATACCGCCAGGCGTGTAGGCGTCGTCGGAGCGGATCTTCTTGTCTGCGGTGTAGCGGTTGATCATCGAGTCCATGTTGCCGGCAGCGACACCGAAGAACAGATTCGGCTCGCCGAGCTTCATGAAGTCGTCCTTGGACTGCCAGTCAGGCTGCGCGATGATGCCCACGCGAAAACCCTGCGCTTCGAGCAGGCGGCCAATGATCGCCATGCCGAAAGACGGGTGATCCACATAGGCATCGCCCGTGACGATGATCACATCACAGGAATCCCAGCCAAGCAGATCCATTTCTTCCCGGCTCATCGGCAGGAAAGGTGCTGGTCCGAAACATTCGGCCCAGTACTTGGGATAGTCAAATAACGGCTTGGCTGCTTGCATGTCAGGACCTACGTTTGCACGTTGGAAAAATCGCGGGCGCGGAATATAGCACAAAAAATGATCAAATCCGACGATAGTGGTCGGATTACTGAGTACAGGTTGGGGCAATTTCATTCGCGAATGAATTGGCTCCCACCTGAAAACCGGAAATCACTCGTCGTCGAAGTTATAGCTACCCGGGGCCAGGTTCTCGAAGCGGGTGTATTTACCGATAAAGGCCAGCCGCGAGGTACCGATAGGACCGTTACGCTGCTTGCCGATAATGATCTCGGCAATGCCCTTGTGCTCGGTTTCCGGGTGGTACACCTCGTCGCGATACACGAACATGATGACGTCAGCGTCCTGCTCGATCGCTCCGGATTCCCGCAGGTCGGAGTTGATCGGACGCTTGTTCGGGCGCTGCTCCAGCGAGCGGTTGAGCTGCGAGAGAGCGATGACCGGACAGTTGAATTCCTTGGCCAGGGCTTTCAGGGAGCGGGAAATCTCGGAAATCTCGTTGGTCCGGTTATCACCGCTGGAACCCGGGATCTGCATCAACTGCAGGTAGTCGATCATGATCATCGCGATATCACCATGCTCGCGGGCAACGCGGCGAGTACGGGCACGCATCTCGGACGGGCTGATACCCGCCGTATCATCGATGAACAACTTGCGGTCATTGAGCAGGTTGACCGCCGAGGTCAGGCGCGGCCAGTCGTCGTCATCGAGCTGACCGGCACGAACCTTGGTCTGGTCGATACGCCCCAGCGAGGACAGCATACGCATGATCAGCGATTCACCTGGCATCTCCAGCGAGTAGACCAGTACGACCTTGTCGCTGCGCAGCACCGCGTTTTCCACCAGGTTCATGGCGAAAGTGGTCTTACCCATGGACGGACGACCGGCGACGATGATCAGGTCGGCCGGTTGCAGGCCGCTGGTCTTGTCGTCCAGATCGGTATAGCCGGTGGACAGGCCGGTAATCGCGTTATCACTGTTGAACAGCGTGTCGATACGGTCGATGGCCTTGGTCAGCAGGTCATTGACGCCCACTGGACCGCCGGTCTTTGGCCGTGCTTCGGCAATCTGGAAGATCTGCCGCTCGGCCTCGTCGAGAATCTCCTCGGCGGTGCGGCCTTCCGGATTGAAGGCACTGTCGGCAATTTCGTTACTGATGCCAATCAACTGCCGCAGGGTGGCCCTTTGGCGAACGATCTGGGCATAAGCCTTGATGTTGGCGACCGAGGGCGTGTTTTTCGCCAGTTCGCTGAGATACGCCAGGCCACCGACCTGGGAAGTCTGACCTTCCTTGTCCAGTTGCTCGGACAGGGTCACCACGTCAATCGGGCTGTTCTGGTCAGCCAGTCGGGTAATTGCGCGGAAGATCAGGCGGTGGTCATGCCGATAGAAATCGCCATCGGACACTTGATCGAGCACACGCTCCCAGGCGTTGTTGTCCAGCATCAGACCACCGAGCACGGCCTGTTCGGCCTCGATGGAGTGTGGAGGCACCTTGAGGGCAGCGGTTTGCAGATCGTATTGCTCGGGGGCGGAAATATCGTTCATGGCCACTTGAATTCGAGGGTTACAGAATAGGGCTGACAGAAAAACAAAAGGCACGACCTGCAAAACAGGATCGTGCCCGATGTTAATCCTCTAGCGGACAAGCCGCCAGACGATTGGACTGCTTAAGCAGCTACCACGACAACGCGAACGGTTGCTTCAACGTCGCTGTGCAGGTGCACGGCAACGTCGTATTCGCCGACGTTACGGATAGTGCCGTTCGGCAGACGAACTTCGCTTTTTGCAACTTCAACGCCAGAGGCGGTCAGTGCATCAGCGATGTCGTGAGTACCGATCGAACCGAACAGCTTGCCTTCGTCACCAGCGGTGGCAGTGATAGTCACTTCCAGCTCAGCCAGTTGAGCAGCGCGAGTTTCGGCAGAAGCCTTTTTCTCTGCAGCCAGTTTTTCCAGCTCTGCACGACGCTCTTCAAACGCAGCCAGGTTGGCAGCGGTTGCAGCGGTTGCTTTGCCGTATGGCAGCAGGTAGTTACGACCGTAGCCGGCCTTAACATTTACTTTGTCGCCCAGGTTGCCCAGGTTCGCGACTTTTTCCAGAAGGATCAGTTGCATGTGAAAATCCTCTTAACTTTTAACCTTCACCGTTCGCAGGGCCTTTTCCGGAGTCTTTCGGCTTCCGGCGACCGCGAAAATCAATCAGGCTGTCGACAATGGCTAACACCACGAGCAACGGATAGATCAGCTGCATGAATACCAGCAGCGTTATGTACATCCCTACCAGCCAGAACTTGGCCAGTTGCTTTTCAGCCACCAGACCATGCATCAAGGCCAGCCCGGCGAATACCAGCGGTACGCTGCACAGCGGTGTCAGCATCGCCATCTGTGGACCGAAGTTCGGCCCCAGCAGCATGCACACCAACAGCACCGACGTCGGTATCAGCGGGAGTCGCAGGGCACGAAACTCGCGCCCGAAACCACCCGGGTTGTACAACAACGCTTGCCAGTAGCGCCCCAGGATCAGGGTCAGCACTGTAAGGACTTGCAGCAACGACGCTATCAGGCCATTGAGAACCGGTGTAATCAGTGCTCCCAGACGCGCTCGCTCCTCTACGTTCATTTGCTCGTAGAGCCCCGTGAGCATTGCCGGCAGGTGTTTCTGCAACTCCTGCGACATCGCTTCAATGGGTTCGCGGAAAACCGTGCCCAGAATCACTGCATACAACATACCCAACGCCACGCTGACGAGCAGCACGCGGACCCAGGACTCGCTGGCACGCAAAACCATTGCCAAACTCAGCGCCCCGAACAGCACCATGGCTGTACGCGGTTCACCGAAATACCACCAGGCCAAAGCCGGCAGCAGAGCCCAGGCCAGGACGCCAACGGCATCACTGAACCCGCGTCGCAGGAGCACAAGGCAACCTGCGGCAGCACTTAACCAGAACAGCAGCGGCAATGCCGCGCATCCGGCCACTAACAGAGTGGCCTGCATACGGCCGCGCATGATGAATTCAGCCAGGGCGCGCATGCGTTCTATCCCTTGTTACGTTTTGTCGACTACCTGGTCTCAGCGGCCGTGGCTGTCGGTGTAGGCCAGCAAGGCCAGGAAGCGGGCGCGCTTGATAGCGGTGGCCAGCTGACGCTGATAACGTGCTTTGGTACCGGTGATACGGCTTGGAACGATTTTGCCGGTTTCGGATACGTAAGCTTTCAGAGTGTTGAGATCTTTGTAATCGATCTCTTTCACGTCTTCAGCGGTGAAGCGGCAGAATTTACGACGACGGAAGAAACGTGCCATGTAATTGGCTCCTCAAAAGGTCCGTGGATTACTCGTCAGCGTTATCGCTAACGTCGCTGTTGTCACCGTCATCGCCATCGGCGCTGTCGGAGTGCTCAGGACGGTCACGACGCTCACGGCGCTCACTGCGGTTCTCTTCAGCCTTGAGCATCTCGGACTGGCCAGTTACGGCTTCGTCGCGACGGATGACCAGGTTACGGATCACAGCATCGTTGTAACGGAAGTTGTCTTCCAGCTCGGCCAGGGCCTTGCCAGTGCACTCAACGTTCAGCATCACGTAGTGAGCCTTGTGAACATTGTTGATTGCGTAGGCCAGTTGACGACGACCCCAATCTTCCAGACGGTGGATTTTGCCGCCGTCTTCTTCGATCAGCTTGGTGTAACGCTCAACCATGCCGCCGACTTGCTCGCTTTGATCCGGGTGGACCAAAAAGATAATTTCGTAATGACGCATGAATGCTCCTTACGGGTTGTAGCCTGCCGCCAAAAGCGGTCAGACAAGGAGTGAATGACACTGTTAGTCTTGCTCAGGGACAGACACGAAAGCGCCTGCCGTGACAGCAAGGGGCGCAATTGTAGAGAAGGGCCGGGCGAGGTGCAAGGATATTGGTGAATATTTGAGCAACCCGCGTGGAAGCGAATTCATTCGCGAAAGCCTTTGCGGATGAATTCGCCCCTACGCGGCCTGTACCGACTTTATTTGCCAGATTTGCCAGCGGCAGCCTTCACACTACGCTGACGCATCGCCTCGAACAGGCAGACGCCGGTCGCGACCGAGACGTTGAGGCTGCTGACGCTACCGGCCATCGGCAGGCGTACCAGATAGTCGCAGTGCTCGCGGGTCAGGCGGCGCATGCCCTTGCCTTCGGCACCCATGATCAGGATGGTCGGCCCGGTCAGGTCCTGCTGATACAGTTCCTGCTCGGCTTCGCCGGCAGTGCCCACGACCCACAGGCCGCGCTGCTGGAGTTTTTCCAGGCTGCGCGCCAGGTTGGTCACGGCAACCAGCGGAATCACCTCCGCCGCGCCGCACGCCACTTTACGCACTGCTGGCGTCAGGGTCGCCGACTTGTCCTTGGGCACGATCACCGCCAGCGCACCGGCCGCATCGGCGGTACGCAGGCAGGCGCCGAGGTTATGCGGATCGGTCACACCATCGAGCACCAGAATCAGCGGCGCACCTTCGGTACGATCCAGCAACTCGTCGAGCATTGCTTCGCCCCAGACCTGGCTGGGGCTGACGTCGGCAACCACGCCCTGGTGGACGCCTTCGACCCAGGCATCCATTTCGCGACGCTCGGCCTGGCCGATGGTGACGCGATTCTGGCCAGCCAGTTCGACCAGGACCTGCACTCGCGGATCATTCCGGCCCTCAGCCAGCCAGATATGCTTGACCCGCTTGGGGTGGTGACGCAGCAACGCTTCCACGGCATGTACGCCGTAGATTTTTTCCAACTGACTCATGACTTGGCCTTGGGTTTACGCGCCCCACCACTTTTCGCGGCTGGAGCAGAGCCCGACTTGGACGGGCCCTTACGATGTTTACCGGGTTTCGATGCAACAGCGTCGGACTTGCCCGAAGACGCCTTGCCACCGGTCTTTGCCTGTTCCAGCAAAGCCTTCTTCATTTCCCGGCTTTTGCGCACTTCGGCGTTTTTCGCAGCGGCGTCGCCAGGGCGATAGGCCTCGACGGAAGCATCCTTGGCAGAAGAACCGCGACGTCCGGCCGGCTTGGCAGCAGGCTTGCCCTTGTCGGCAGCAGGTGCCGGTGCCGTTTCCTGAGTACGACGCTTGCGACCGACGGGTGCGGTGGCTGTCTTGTCGGACATCTCGAAGTCGATCTTGCGCTCATCCAGATCGACGCGCATGACCCGCACTTCAACGGTGTCGCCCAGACGGAAACTGCGACCACTGCGCTCACCCGCAAGGCGGTGATGCACTGGATCGAAGTGGTAGTAATCGTCCGGCAAGGCGGTCACGTGGACCAGACCCTCGACGTAGATATCGGTCAGCTCGACGAACAGACCAAAGCCGGTCACGGCAGTGATCACGCCCGGGAACGACTCGCCCACGCGGTCCTTCATGAACTCGCACTTGAGCCAGTTGACCACGTCGCGTGTAGCTTCGTCGGCACGGCGCTCGCTCATCGAGCACTGTTCGCCCAACTGCTCCAGTATCGCTTCGTCGTAAGGATAGATACGCGCCTTGGGAATCGTCGCAGCACCGGCACGGCGGACATGCGGCGTATCCTGCTTCGAGCGGATCACGCTGCGGATAGCGCGGTGCGTGAGCAGGTCGGGATAACGACGAATCGGCGAGGTGAAGTGCGTGTACGCTTCGTAATTCAGGCCGAAGTGACCGTTATTGTCCGAGCTGTACACAGCCTGGCTCAACGAACGCAGCATAACGGTCTGGATCAGGTGGTAATCCGGGCGATCACGCACGGTTTCGAGCAGCGCCTGATAATCCTTCGGCGTCGGCCCTTCCTTGCCCTTGTGCAGCGACAGACCCAGCTCACCCAGGAAAGCACGCAGCTTTTCCAGACGCTCCGGCGGCGGACCATCGTGGACACGGTAAAGCGCAGGGATTTCGTGTTTTTTCAGGAACTCGGCCGTCGCCACGTTCGCCGCCAGCATGCACTCTTCGATCAGTTTATGCGCATCGTTGCGAGTGGTCGGACGGATTTCGGCAATCTTGCGCTCGGAACCGAAAATGATCCGGGTTTCCTGAGTCTCGAAATCGATCGCACCGCGCACGTGGCGCGCACCCAGCAGCACCTTGTACATCGCGTAAAGCTGCTTGAGATGCGGAACCACTTCGGCGTATTCGCCGCGCAGCGCCTTAGCATCGGCAGTCTTCGGCTGCTCCAGGATCGTGCTGACCTTGTTGTAGGTCAGACGGGCATGGGAGTGAATCACCGCTTCGTAGAATACGTAGTCGGTCATTTCGCCGGTCTTGGAGATGGTCATCTCGCAAACCATGGCCAGACGATCAACCAGCGGATTCAGCGAGCACAAACCGTTGGAAAGCTGCTCCGGCAGCATCGGCACCACGCGCTCGGGGAAGTACACCGAGTTGCCGCGCACCTGGGATTCGGCATCCAGCGCCGAGCCGATCTTCACGTAGCTCGATACGTCGGCAATTGCCACGTATAGCTTCCAGCCACCGGAGAACAGGCGCAGCTTGCCGGGCCTGGCTTCGCAGTAAACAGCATCGTCGAAGTCGCGAGCGTCTTCGCCGTCGATGGTCACGAACGGCAAGTGCCGCAGGTCGACGCGGTTTTCCTTGTCCTTCTCTTCGACTTCCGGCTTGAGCTTGGCAGCTTCCTTGAGCACCGCTTCGGGCCAGACGTGAGGAATGTCGTAGGTGCGCAACGCGACATCGATTTCCATGCCGGGCGCCATGTAATTGCCCACCACTTCGACCACATCACCTTGCGGCTGGAAGCGCGGCGTAGGCCAGTGGGTGATTTTCACCTCGACGAACTGACCGATCTTCGCGTTGTTGTTACGACCCGGCGTGACCAGCACTTCCTGCTGGATCTTCGGGTTGTCCGGAATGACGAAACCGATGCCGCTCTCTTCAAAGTAGCGACCCACGATGGTTTCGTGAGCACGGGAGATGACTTCGACGATGACGCCTTCGCGGCGACCACGACGATCAAGCCCCGAAACACGCGCCAGGGCACGGTCGCCATCGAACACCAGACGCATTTGTGCCGGGCTCATGAACAGGTCATCAGAGCCGTCGTCAGGAATCAGGAAGCCGAAACCGTCACGGTGCCCGCTGATGCGGCCGAGGATCAGGTCCAGCTTGTCCACCGGCGCGTAGGTGCCGCGACGGGTGTAGATCAATTGAGCATCACGCTCCATCGCCCGCAGACGACGGCGCAAGGCCTCGAACTGGTCTTCGGTGGACAGGCCGAACTCTTCGACCAGTTGCTCGCGACTTGCCGGCGAACCGCGCTCGGCAAGGTGCTGCAGAATCAGCTCACGGCTGGGAATAGGGTTTTCGTATTTTTCCGCTTCACGAGCGGCCTCGGGATCGAGGGACTGCCAATCGGCCATTAGAGAGTTTTCACCTTGTCTATATGCGGGTTAGTTTGGCATACACCCATTGAAACGGGAAATTTCAGACTCATACACCCGTTAAAAAACCTTCCGCAAGGCGCGAAAAACCGCGCTGGACGCCACTTGCGAAATTTTCCAATTATTTTTGGCATCAGGGGTTTACAGCTCAAAAGACGCTCCGTATAGTGCGCGCCATCGACAGGCAAACGCCCCTAGATACTGCCCAGATGGTGAAATTGGTAGACACGCCAGCTTCAGGTGCTGGTGACCGCAAGGTCGTGGAAGTTCGAGTCTTCTTCTGGGCACCAATTCAGAGCTGTAGATTACCTTAATCTTCAGACTCCCACAAAAACCCGCGAAAGCGGGTTTTTGCATTTTCGGGTTTTGATTATTAAAACCAAAACAGGGGTTTACAGATCGAAACGCTCTCCGTATAGTGCGCCCCATCAACGGCGTACAACGCTGAAGATGCTGCCCAGATGGTGAAATTGGTAGACACGCCAGCTTCAGGTGCTGGTGACCGCAAGGTCGTGGAAGTTCGAGTCTTCTTCTGGGCACCAATTCAAACAAAACCGAGCCTTGTGCTCGGTTTTGTGCTTTTCGGGGTTTGAAAACTGTAGGAGCGAATTCATTCGCGAAGCGGTTTTGATTCATACCGTCTTCGCGAATGAATTCGCTCCCACACGACTTAGGCGCGGAACTGCCCCAGACTGGCCTTCAACTGCGCAGCCAGGCCATTGAGCACCTTGCCGCTGGCTGTCGTCTCGACCACGGCCTTGGCAGCACGCTCGGCCTGGGCATGAATCACCTCGACCCGGCCACGCACCGCCTGGGCACCTTCCGCCTGATGCTCGGCTGCCTTGGTTGCCAAACCGATTGCCGCATGCACCTGCTCGACCGACTCCTGCACCGTCTGCTGCAGCTTCGCGCTGCTACGCAGGACCGCCAAACCTTCCTTGGCCTGACGCCCGGCAACGCCGATGGCAGCCACTGCTTCCTTGGCACCACGCTGCAATGCACCAATATGCTCCTGGATATCTCCGGTAGAGCTTTGCGTCTTGCTGGCCAGCGCCCGCACCTCATCGGCCACCACCGCAAAGCCACGCCCGGTTTCCCCGGCCCGCGCCGCCTCGATTGCCGCGTTCAAGGCCAACAGGTTGGTTTGCTCGGCAATCCCATGGATAACCTCAAGCACGACTTCGATCTGCTCGCTTTGCTGGGCCAGACGCTCGATCACCTGCGCACCGTTCTCCACCTGACCGGCCAGCGCTTCGATCAAACCGCCTACCTGATTCGAGGTGCGCGTATTTTCGTCGGTCGCCTGCTTGATATCGACCACCTGCCGCAAGGCCGCCTGCATGACATGACTTTCCGACTGCGCCTCTTCGGCCATCTGCTCCAGCGCCTTGAGACTGGCAGCCACTTCGTCACGCTGCCGTTCGGCCGCAGCATCCGCACCAGCGTTACGCTCACTCATCACACTGATTTCAACACCAGTGCGCTGGGCCACTTCACCCGCCTCGCGGACGATAGGCTGCAACTTGTCGATGAAACGGTTGACCGCCGCCGACATGTCGCCAATCTCGTCATTGCTGTCGAGTTTGACACGCTTGGTCAGGTCGCCCTCACCCGCCGCCAGATCATTCAGGGCAGCAATCAACAGATGCAGCTTGCTGACCACGCGACGGCCAAGCACGACCGCCAGCAACAGCAAGACACCCAGGCCGACCAACGCCAGACCCAGGCCGATCCTCCAGCGCAAGTCCTCGGCCGCGCCCTGTACCGCAAGGCTGGTATTGCTGGTCATCGCCGTCGCCGCTGACTGAGCAGATTGCAAACGGGTACGCAGCGCCGCCGAGCTGTCTTTCGAGGCACTGGCCAGGCTCTCGGAAACCAATTGCTCGCCATTGGTGATCAGGGACGAGAAGCGCTTGTCCAGCGCCACCAGATTCTCCTCGACCGTCGCCGTGGAAACCCCCATGCGCACCTTGCCGATTTCTACGCCATTAGGGCTGATAGGCGCCTCGATGTAGTAGACCGAAGGATCGTTTTTCGCGGCATTCAGAACCTTGTCCATGGCCCGCTCGCCTTCACCTTTGGCAAGCAGCGCCTTGATCAGGGCATTGTCACGATTCAGATAGCGGGTCAGGTGCTCTCCGGCGGCGTCGTCGTAGACGACGAACAGCACATTGGGATTGCGCTGGGCACGCCGGGCGAACTCGGACAATGTCGGCGTATCGTTATCCCACATGGCCCGCGGCGCTACCGCTGCCAGCAGTTCGGCCATATCGGTGGCCGAGTCCTTGAGACTCTTTTCCAGGGTGGCGCGCAAATGCCCCTGTTCATCCTTCAGGCGCGTGGACAACCCCGCGCTCAAGCGCTGGCGCGTACTGGCCGACAGCGCATCGAGACTGGATGTCACCTCGCTACTCGCTCGCTCCAGCTCAGAGGACAGATGTTGCGAATCTACCCCCAGGCGACTGGCAAGATCCGCCTCGAGCGCCTTGACGGTGCTCCGGGTAAGAGCAACCGCAACCAGCACCTGCACCAAAAGAGCAATGCCAAGCGCAATGAAAACCGGACGCAGCAAGCGGCTGCGTAAAAGAGAGAGCACAGCTGACACAGGAGAATCCCTCCACCATGGGTGACATTAAAATAATGGCACCTTTCTGACGCTTCTATGTAGCAAGCGGCGTGCCGTTCGGCAAGCACAATCCCGTGCCCCGAATGACCAACAGCCGGAAACGAAGAAGGGCCGCAATATGCGGCCCTTCTTTAGTAGCTCATCGAGCTCGATCAGGCAAACGGATGACGCAGAACGATGGTTTCGTTGCGGTCAGGACCGGTGGAGATGATATCGATAGGCGCGCCTACCAACTCTTCCACACGCTTGATGTAGGCACGCGCATTCTCAGGCAGCTCTTCCAGGGTCTTGGCACCCAGAGTGGATTCGCTCCAGCCTGGCATCTGCTCGTAGACCGGACGCAGACCGTTGTAGCTGTCGGCATCGGTAGGCGCTTCGATCACGGCACCGTCTTCATTTTCGTAGCCGATGCAGATATTGATGGTTTCCAGGCCATCGAGAACGTCCAGCTTGGTCAGGCACAGACCCGAGATGCTGTTGATTTCGATAGCGCGACGCAGGATGACGGCATCGAACCAGCCACAACGACGGGCACGACCAGTGGTAGCGCCGAACTCGTGGCCACGCTTGGCCAGGAAAGCACCGACATCGTCGAACAGCTCGGTAGGGAAAGGACCCGAACCGACGCGAGTGGTGTAGGCCTTGGTGATGCCCAGGATGTAATCCAGGTACATCGGACCGAAACCCGAACCGGTAGCGATACCGCCAGCCGTGGTGTTGGAGCTGGTGACGTACGGGTAGGTCCCGTGGTCGATATCCAGCAGCGAACCCTGGGCGCCCTCGAACATGATGTCCTTGCCGTCGCGACGCATGTCATGCAGCGCAGCGGTGACGTCGAGCATCAGCGGCTTGAGCAGTTCGGCGTACTCCATGCACTCGTCGAGAGTCTTCTGGAAGTCGATGGCCGGCTCTTTGTAGTAATTGACCAGCACGAAGTTGTGGTAGTCGAGCAGCTCGCCCAGCTTGGCCGCGAAACGCTCACGGTGGAACAGGTCACCGATGCGCAGGCCGCGACGGGCAACCTTGTCTTCGTAGGCCGGGCCGATACCGCGACCGGTGGTGCCGATCTTCAGTTCGCCACGAGCCTTTTCACGCGCCTGGTCCAGCGCAACGTGGTACGACAGGATCAGCGGGCAGGAAGGGCTGATGCGCAGACGCTCGCGCACCGGAATGCCTTTCTCTTCAAGCTTGATGATTTCGCGCATGAGCGCATCGGGTGCAACCACCACACCGTTACCGATCAGGCACTGCACGCCTTCGCGCAGTACACCGGACGGAATCAGGTGCAATACGGTCTTCTCGCCATCGATCACCAGAGTGTGACCTGCGTTGTGGCCACCTTGATAGCGAACTACGGCGGTAGCATGTTCGGTCAGCAGATCAACGATCTTGCCTTTGCCCTCATCACCCCATTGGGTGCCCAGGACTACGACATTCTTACCCATAACACTTGTCCTCATTCACGCAAACTTGGTGCCGGCGGCGGCCGGCAGGAATACTCAAGAAGCCAGCGGCATTACCTGCCAACGCTCGCCATGCTGAATCAATTGCCGATCGCAATCGGCTTCACGCGCTGCACTCACCTGCTGCCCAGGCAAAGCCTGAACCACACGCTGCCCTTCGCTGCGCAACTGGCAAACCTGCTGCCAGAGCGCTGCATCCGTGCTGTCCGGCATCCAGATACCACCAGATGGCAGTTCGATTTCCGCACGCCCCAGTGTCACCAGGGTTTTCAGGTCCGTGGAGAAACCGGTGGCCGGACGGGCGCGACCGAAGTCGGCGCCGATATCATCATAACGACCGCCCTGGGCAATCGATTGACCCACACCCGGTACAAACACTGCGAACACCACACCGGTATGGTAGTGGTAGCCGCGCAGCTCACCGAGGTCGAAATATAGAGGCAACTGCGGGAAACGCACCGAAAGACGCTCGGCGATGCTCAGCAGATCGTCCAGCGCAGCCAGCACAGGTGCAGGCGCACCGGCCAGGCGATCACGCGCAGCCGCCAGAACCTCGCGACCACCACACAGATCGACCAGCGCACGCAACATGGTGGCCAGTTCCTGCGGCAGATCGGCGGTCAGGGCAATCACTTCAGCGATGGCCTTGCGTTGCAGCGCATCGAAAAGCTGCTGCTCGACTTCGCCCGACAGACCGGCAGCACGCGCCAGACCGCGATAGATACCGACATGCCCCAGGTCCATGTGCACATCCGGCACATCCGCCAGTTGCAGCATCGCCAGCATCAGGCTGATGACTTCGACATCGCTGCTCGGGCTCGCATCGCCATACAACTCGGCGCCCAGCTGAATCGGGCTGCGCGAGGATGACAGTGCGCGCGGCTGGGCATGCAGGACGCTGCCCGCATAGCAGAGACGGCTTGGCCCTTCACGCTTGAGGGTATGCGCATCGATACGCGCCACCTGCGGCGTGATATCGGCACGAAAGCCCATTTGCCGACCCGACTGCGGATCGATCACCTTGAAGGTGCGCAGATCCAGATCGGAGCCTGCTCCCGTGAGCAGGGACTCCAGATATTCGATATGCGGGGTGACGACAAACTCATAGCCCCAGCTCTGGAACAGATCCAACACCTGACGGCGCGCTACTTCGATACGCGCCGCTTCTGGTGGCAGTACTTCTTCGATGCCATCTGGTAGCAGCCAGCGGTCAACCGTTGCCATTACGCCATTCCCCTATGATCCGGGTGGCCCGCCGTGAGGCAAGCCTTGAGTGAAGCAGAGAGTGGTCGCCCCGTATGACGGGCACGACAAACACCCGAGACAGGCCTTGCAGACCACTCTCCTCGAAAAATCTTGCCGCCCGCCCATTCGGGCTGCGGCCAATCAATCGTGCAGACGCAAAAAAGCCGGGAATTTCCCGGCTGCCGCATCATACACACGTTTCACCGTACGATCACCCCACCGGGCGGTTTTGCCGCCCGGCGGGTTGATGAATTACGGTTTGGCCTTTTCCAGGAAGCGGAAGAAATCGCTGTCCGGGTCAAGCACCATCACGTCACTCTTGCTCGAAAAGCTTTCGCGGTAGGCACGCAGGCTACGGTAGAACGCATAGAACTCCTGGTCCTGGCCATAAGCCTTGGAGTAGATCGCAGCAGCCTGGGCATCACCATCACCGCGTGTCTCTTCAGACTCGCGATAGGCTTCTGCCAGCAACACGCGGCGCTGACGATCGGCATCGGCACGAATACCTTCTGCCAGCTCGTTACCCTTGGCACGGTGCTCACGCGCTTCACGCTCACGCTCGGTGCTCATACGCTCGAACACGCTGCGATTGACTTCCTTGGGCAGGTCGATGGCCTTGACCCGGACATCGATCACTTCGATACCCAGCTCTTTCTCGGCCATCCGGTTCAGGGAACCGGTGATGTCAGCCATCAGTGCGTCACGCTCACCCGACACAACTTCGTGCAGGGTGCGCTTGCCGAACTGGTCACGCAGGCCGGACTCCAGACGACGCGACAGACGCTCGTCGGCAATCTGCTTGAGGCCGGAAGTAGCGGTATAGAAACGCTCCGCATCCTTCACACGCCATTTGGCGTAGGCATCGACCATGACCGCTTTCTTTTCCAGGGTCAGGAAACGCTGGGTAGGCGCATCGAGGGTCAACAGGCGACCATCGAACTTGCGCACCTGGTTCATGTAAGGAATCTTCACATGAAGGCCTGGCGGCACGTCAGTCTTGACCACACGACCAAATTGCAGCAACACCGCACGCTCGGTCTGGGACACGATATAGAGGCTGTTCCAGGCAACGATTGCCAGCACTACGCCAACAATAAGGGTGATCAGCGATTTATTGCTCATCAGCGACTCTCCCTGGTACGTACATCGCGCTGCTGAGTATCGGTCGCTCGCGTACCGACATCCGTTCCATTCGCGGACGGATTAACGGAACCCGCAGCATTACCGGCACTCCCGCCACGACTGCTTTCGATCATCTTGTCGAGCGGCAGGTAAAGCAGGTTGTTCTGGCCTTTATCGCCAGTCACGAGAACCTTGCTGGTATTGCTGAAGACTTCCTGCATGGTGTCCAGATACAGACGCTGACGGGTAACCTCAGGCGCCTTGCGGTATTCGGCAACCAGCTTGGTAAAGCGGTCAGCCTCACCCTTGGAGCGGGAAACCACTTCATCGCGATAGCCATTGGCATCCTCGATGATGCGCTGTGCCTGACCACGGGCTTCAGGAATCACGCCATTGGCGTAGCTCTCGGCCTGGTTGCGGGCACGCTGCTCGTCTTCACGGGCACGGATCACGTCATCGAAGGCTTCCTGCACTTCACGCGGCGCAGCAGCACTCTGCACGTTCACCTGGGTGATCGTGATACCTGTGCGGTAGGTATCGAGGAAACGCTGCAGGCGCTCCTTGATTTCGCTCGCCATCAGTTCACGACCTTCGGTCAGCACCTGATCCATCGCCGTGGAACCCACGACATGGCGCAACGCACTTTCGGTGGCGTGTTGCAGGCTGATTTCAGGCTGATCGACGTTCAGCACGAAGTCCTGCAGGTTGCTGATCTTGTATTGCACGGTCAGCGGCACTTCGACGATGTTCTCGTCTTCGGTCAGCATCTGGCCCTGCTTGCTGTAGGCACGTTCGCGAGTAACGTTTTCCATGTACTTGCGATCGAACGGCGGGAAATAGATATTCAGACCCGAACCGACGGTTTCGTAGTATTGGCCGAAACGCAGCACGACAGCCTGCTCCTGCTCATCAACGACATAGACGGCGTTGTACAGCCAGAAAGCGAAAAGCACGACCAGGCCGATGCCCAGCAGGCCGAAGCCACCGCCGCCACCACCCGAGCCACCGCCATTGCCGTCACTGCTGCGTTTCTTACCGCCGCCGAACAACCCATTCAGGCTTTCCTGCAGCTTACGGAAGGCCTCGTCGAGATCAGGTGGTCCCTTGCGGTCGCCGCCACGGCGCTTTCCACCCCAGGGATCTTGATTATTCGAGTTGCCACCCGGCTCATTCCAAGCCATAGCGCTCTCCATCTGATAAAGCAAAGACGCGCCCACGGCGCGCCGACCAATGCTACAGAATGCCCGTTAAAGCCGTACAATGGCTTTAACGCGCTTTTATTGCAAAGTGTGTTGCTCGATGAATTCCAGCGGCTGCAGTCCTTCGCGACTCACCAAACGATTGAATTCAACGCGCGGCAAACGTACTGCCAACAGACTGGCACCTTCCTCGTCATGCGCCTCGCTCTGCACCGCACCCAGCTCAAAAAACTGTGCGCGCAGTCGAGCAAAACGCTGAGGCAAACGCAAGGTCCCGACAAACAAATCGTCGCCCAGCAGTTCGGCTACAGCCTGCTTGAGCAGGTCCAGCCCTCGACCGTCATGGGCAGACAACCAGACACGTTGCGGCTTGCCATCGGCATCGCGCTGTATCTGAGGGTCGACCCCTTCCAGTAAATCGAGTTTGTTATACACCTCAAGGATCGGCAAGCCCTCGGCACCGATCTCGCCCAGCACCGCCATGACCTGTTCGATCTGCGACATGCGATCGGGCTCATGGGAGTCGATGACATGCAACAGCAGATCCGAGTTGCTCGATTCTTCGAGCGTCGCCCGGAATGCTTCGACCAGCTTGTGCGGAAGGTGGCGAATGAAGCCCACGGTGTCGGCCAGCACAATCGGCCCCAGGTCGTCGAGTTGCAGACGGCGAAGGGTCGGATCGAGGGTGGCGAACAACTGATCGGCCGCAAACACATCGGAATCCGTCACTGCATTGAACAGCGTCGATTTGCCGGCGTTGGTGTAGCCCACCAGTGAAACCGAAGGGATATCGGCACGCCGACGCCCTCTGCGAGCCTGATCGCGCTGGCTGCGAACCTTCTCCAGACGCGCCTTGATCTGCCGCAGGCGAACCCGAAGCAGGCGGCGGTCGGTTTCCAGCTGGGTTTCACCCGGGCCGCGCAGACCGATACCACCCTTCTGACGCTCAAGGTGGGTCCAGCCGCGAACCAGACGGGTACTCATATGCTCAAGCTGGGCCAGTTCGACCTGCAGCTTGCCTTCGTGAGTGCGCGCACGCTGCGCGAAGATATCCAGAATCAGACCGGTACGGTCCAGCACGCGACACTCGAAAGCACGTTCGAGGTTACGTTCCTGGCTGGGCGAAAGGGTGTGATTGAAAATAACCAGATCGGCCTCTTCAGCCTTGACCTGGTCGCGAAGCTCTTCGACCTTGCCAGTGCCAATCAGGTATTTGGCCGATGGCCGATGACGCGGCACGTTGATAAACGCGACGGTATCGGCACCAGCCGATATGGCCAGCTCCTGAAACTCCTGCGGATCTTCACGCGCCTCAGGGTCCTGACCATCCAAGTGAACGAGAATTGCCCGCTCACCACCACTGTGGCGCTCAAAGAACAAGGCAGACTCCTATCAGGCGTTACCTGGCTCAGCGTCACCCGCATCGGAATCGGTAGCGCTAGGCAGGCGAATTGGGCGAACTGGAACAACGGTGGAAATGGCGTGCTTGTAGACCATCTGGCTGACAGTGTTTTTCAGCAAAATGACGAACTGGTCAAAAGACTCGATCGTGCCTTGCAGCTTGATGCCGTTTACCAGGTAGATCGAAACCCCGACCTTTTCTTTACGTAAGGTGTTCAGGTAAGGGTCTTGTAGCGAATGCCCTTTTGACATGTGCCGCACTCCTTTAAGGATCAATAATAATAAAACGAATTCAATTGGCTTGAACCGCCACCCCCCAAGGATAGACGGCTATTGCAGGGACTCAGCTCAATATGGAGACCGATCCCAGGTATTTCAAGGCACGTGGCAGATTGTCGCGTGCCAGGCTGTCCAACCAGTGCAAATTCTCCCAACTGCGTAACCAGGTGAATTGCCGTTTGGCCAGCTGGCGCGTTGCAATGATGCCCCGTTCCTGCATTTCATCCCATGTCAGCTTTCCATCCAGGTGATCCCAGACCTGGCGATAACCGACAGCTCGTATCGATGGCAAACCCGAATGCAGGTCTCCTCTTGAGCGCAAAGCCAGTACTTCGTCCAGAAACCCCTGATCCAGCATTTGCAAAAAGCGTAGCGCGATGCGGTCATGTAGCACCTTGCGATCAGCCGGAGCTATCGCGAGACTGGCCACAGTATAGGGCAATTGCTGACGCCCGGACGCAGCGGCTTGAGCAGTTTGCTCAGATTGTTGCTCGCGATGGGCCGTCATGCTCATCCCGCTGACACGATAAACCTCCATAGCCCTGATCAGACGTTGCGGATCGTTGGGATGGATGCGTGCCGCAGACACCGGGTCCACAGCAGCCAACTGGTCATGCAAAGCCTGCCAGCCATGGGCCTTTGCCTGGGCTTCAAGCTCGGCTCTGACCTGGGCATCGGCGGCGGGCATGTCAGCCAGCCCGTCCAATAGAGCCTTGAAATACAACATAGTGCCGCCCACCAGCAAAGGAATATTTCCTCGTGCGGTGATTTCGGCCATAGCGGCCAGTGCGTCAGTACGGAAATCGGAGGCGCTATAGCTTTGCGACGGGTCGATGATATCGATCAACCGGTGGGGAAATTCAGCCAGTTGTTCCCGGGAAGGCTTGGCAGTACCGATGTCCATGCCGCGATAGACCAGCGCCGAATCGACACTGATCAGTTCGCAGGGCAGGACTTTGGTCAGCTCGATGGCAAGATCGGTCTTGCCAGCGGCGGTTGGCCCCATGAGAAAGATGGCCGGTGGTAAAGCATTCATTCAACGACCGCGCAGGAATAATTTGTCCAGGTCGTCCAGTCCCATCTGGGTCCAGGTTGGTCGACCATGATTGCATTGGCCGCTGCGCTCGGTGTTTTCCATGTCGCGCAGCAGAGCGTTCATTTCCGGGATGGCCAGGCGGCGATTGGCCCGAACCGCGCCATGGCAGGCCATGGTGCCCAGCAGTTCGTTGATATGCGCCTGCACCCGGTCGCTGGTGCCGTATTCCATCAGGTCGGCCAGCACATCGCTGACCAGCCGGTTCGCCTCGGCCTGCTTGAGCAGTGCCGGAATCTGCCGGATCGCCAGGGTTTCCGGGCCAAGACGCTGCAACTCGAAGCCCAGGCGCTGGAACGTCGCGACATGCTCTTCGGCACAATCAGCCTCACGCTGACTGACCGCCAGCGATTCGGGCACCAGCAGCGGCTGGCCGCTCAGGCCTTCACTGGCCATGGCGATTTTCAGGCGCTCATACATGATCCGCTCGTGGGCAGCATGCATATCCACCAGCACCAGCCCGTGAGCGTTTTCAGCGAGGATATAAATGCCCTTGAGCTGCGCCAGTGCGTAACCCAATGGCGGAATATCGCTCTGCGACTCGGGCAGAGAAGCCGGTGCCGTCTCGGGCAACGGCGCGAAAAACTCGCGGTAGGCACTTTGCGCTTCAGCGGTCGGCAGAGCAGACACCGGACGTGGCGAGTACTGATATTGATAGCCACTGCCCGAGCCGCCCGAACCGCCAGCTGTTGGCCGCGCATAAGGCTCGCCTTGCGGCTGTTCCAGCACATTGTTGGCCAGGCGCATTTCACCCTGTGGCCCGAACTCACCGGCCTGCGGCCCGGAAGGACGCTCGACCACAGGTATCGGCGCACTGCTCAACTGGTCGTCGGGACGCACATCGCCCAGGGCACGGTGCAGGGTGCCGTACAGGAAGTCATGCACCATGCGCCCGTCACGGAAACGCACTTCATGCTTGGTCGGGTGAACGTTGACGTCCACTGCAGCCGGATCGATCTCGAAGAACAGCACAAAAGTCGGATGGCGGCCGTTGAACAGCACGTCGCGATAGGCCTGACGGACAGCATGCGCCACCAGTTTGTCGCGCACCGCACGCCCATTGACGAAGAAATACTGCAGGTCGGCCTGGCTGCGCGAGAAAGTCGGCAGGCCAACCCAGCCCCACAGATGCAAGCCATTGCGCTCGATCTCTATCGGCAGCGCCTGCTCCAGGAAGCCCGGCCCGCAGATCGCCGAGACACGTCGCGCCCGTGCGGCATCGTCATGGGCTTCGTGCAGACCCAGTACCGTCTTGCCGTTGTGCCGCAGATGGAAGGCGACGTCGAAACGCGCCAGCGCCATGCGCTTGATGACTTCCTGCAGATGGTCGAACTCGGTCTTCTCGGCCTTGAGGAACTTGCGGCGCGCCGGCGTATTGAAAAACAGGTCGCGCACTTCCACCGATGTACCGACCGGATGCGCGGCGGGCTGCACGCGCGGCTCCATGTCGCGACCTTCGGTTTCGACCTGCCAGGCCTTGTCGGCACCACGAGTCCGGGACGTCAGGGTCAGACGTGCCACGGAACTGATCGAAGCCAGCGCCTCACCGCGAAAGCCCAGGCTCATCACTCGCTCAAGGTCTTCCAGCTCACGAATCTTGCTGGTGGCATGGCGCGCCAATGCCAGCGGCAGGTCATCGGCAGAAATACCGCTGCCGTCATCACGGACTTTCAGCAGTTTGACGCCTGCCTGCTCGACATCGACGTCAATGCGTCGGGCACCGGAATCCAGGCTGTTTTCCAGCAGCTCCTTGATTACCGAGGCCGGCCGCTCCACCACCTCACCAGCGGCAATCTGGTTGGCCAGTCGCGGGCTGAGCAGTTCGATGCGGGCAGCAGCACTCAAGGCCGCGCTCGCGGCGTCGGACTCATCGCCATCGAGAAGAAGGTCACTCATTATTGCGCCGCGACCTCCGTGCTCGGGATGTTCAGGTCCTGGCCAATGCGCAGAGCATCGGTCTTCAGGTTGTTGGCATTGCGCAAGGTCGCCACGTTCATGTCATAACGGGCAGCGACCATCGCCAGGGTTTCCCCGGAGCGCACGACATGCGTACGCGGCCCCTGCGCCAGCTTGCCGTTGTCGCGCAGCCAGGCGATGTAGGTGCCTTGTGGCGGGTTCTGCTGGAAGAACTGTTTGACGCCCGAGTTGATCGAGCGTGCCAGTGCCTGCTGGTGAGAAGCGGTAGTCAGCTTGTTGGCTTCGTTGGCATTGGAAATGAAGCCGGTTTCCACCAGGATCGACGGAATATCCGGGGACTTGAGCACCATGAACCCGGCCTGCTCGACACGGGACTTGTGCAGCGAAGTCACGCGCCCGATATTGCTCAGGACCTTCTGCCCGACGTTCAGGCTCGACGACAGCGAGGCTGTCATGGACAGGTCCAGCAACACGCCCGCCAGCATCCGGTCCTTGTCGTCCAGGCTCACTGCACCGGCACCGCCGATCAGGTCGGAACGGTTTTCACTGTCCGCCAGCCAGCGCGCCGTTTCGGACGTCGCACCCTTGTCGGACAAGGCAAATACCGAAGCACCGAATGCTGCCTTTGAAGGCGCGGCGTCGGCGTGGATGGAAACAAACAGGTCGGCCCCCTTGGCACGGGCGATCTCGGTACGTTTACGCAAAGGAATGAAGTAGTCGCCGGTGCGGGTCAGCTCGGCACGATAGCCCTTCTCGCCATTGATCTGGCGTTGCAGCTCCTTGGCGATGGACAACACCACATGTTTTTCCTGCTGACCACGGCCGCCGGAAGCGCCCGGGTCTTCGCCGCCGTGTCCGGCATCGATCACTACCACGATGTCGCGCTTGCCGTTGGGCACCGGCGCCAGCTTGATTTCGGGCTTGGCCGGGCTCACCGGAACCGCAGGCGCGGTATTGGCAACGTTATCGGGAATGGTCGGCGTCGGGTTGGCGTCGGCAGCATTGTCGAACAGATCCACCACCAGACGATTGCCGTACTGCTGGTTGGGCGCCAGAGTGAAGCTCTTGGGCGTGACCACCTTTTTCAGGTCGATGACCACCCGCAGATCGGTCGGAGTACGCTGGGCCGAACGCATGCTGCTGATCGGCGTATTGGCCGTGGCCACATTCAGGGGGCCGGCAAGGGTTGCCCCGTTGATATCGATGACCAGACGATCAGGCGATGTCAGAGTAAAGACACTGTGCTGGACAGGCCCGGACAGATCGAACACCAGCCGGGTGTTATCCGGTGCACGCCATAAGCGGACACTTCGTACTTGGGTAGCGGCCAGCGCTTCGACGGCCACGGCCATCACCAGCAGACCCACTACAGTAACCAGCGCGCGCATGCGCATACCTAACCCCATATCTATTTGAATTCCAACGCCAAAGCGGCACACCAGGTTTCGCCACGCAAGCCTTGCGGACTCAATGTTACAGACCGACCTTGCTCATGCGGCCTAATGGTAATGGTCAGGTCCGGCTTTGGCAAAAAGCCTGTACCACGACGAGGCCATTCGATCAGGCACAGCGCCTCCCCGTCGAAGTAATCGCGCACGCCCATGAACTCCAGTTCTTCCGGGTCCACCAGACGATAAAGATCGAAGTGAAAGGCCCGTATCGAGCCGATTTCATAGGGTTCGACCAGGGTAAAGGTCGGGCTCTTGACTGCACCGACATGCCCAAGCCCGCGGATCAGACCGCGTGAAAGCGTGGTTTTGCCTGCACCGAGATCACCTTCGAGAAAAATCACGCCAACGCCCTGGGTGATCTGGCCCAGACGCGCACCAAAGCCCATCATGGCCTCTTCGCCAGTCAAATGCAGCGTTAACTCTGACACGGTTGTAACTCCTCCAATAACTGACGAATGGCTGGAATCATATCGCTTGCCGCCAGCCCACGGCCTGAAACACCGGCTTGCTCTCCTGCCCTGGCATGCAGCCAGACAGCCAGGCAAGCCGCATCGAACGGTGCCATGTGTTGCGCCATCAGTGCGCCGATCAGCCCGGCCAGTACATCGCCCAGACCTGCGGTAGCCATGGCCGGATGGCCACGGTCACACAAGGCCAGTCGCCCGTCGGCATCGGCGATCAGGCTGCCGCTGCCCTTGAGCACGCATACGGCATTGAATTTGCGGGCCAGGGCATGGGCCGCCGCCGGGCGATCGGCCTGAACCTCCCGAGTGCCGATACCCAGCAATCGTGCAGCTTCGCCGGGATGCGGGGTGATGACGCTACCCTGCGGCAGGCTCACGTGACCGCCCGCCAGTTGATTCAAGGCATCGGCATCCCAGACTTGCGGGCGCTGTGCATTGCTCGCCGCCGACAACAGGCTGCGGCCCCAGCTCGCCTGCCCCAGGCCGGGACCGACCACCAGCACCGCCGCCGGCTCGATCAAGGCCAGCAACTGATTGGCCGAATGTATGCCCGCGCTCATGACTTCCGGCATTCTCGCCAGCGCCGCCGGAACATGTTCACTGCGGGTCGCCAGCGTGACCATACCCGCGCCGCTGCGCAAGGCGCTTTCGGCACTCAACAGGGCCGCGCCGCCAAATCCACGATCACCACCGATGACCAGCACTCGCCCATACAGGCCTTTATGAGCACCCTGCGCACGCACTGCCAAAACCGGAAGACTGAAGGCATCCAGACGTTTCGCACTGACCGGTGTTTGTGCAACCAAAGCCGCATCGGCCTGCAGATCATCGAAAACCAGCTGCCCGACCAGATCCACTGCATCGCCGGTCAGCAGCCCCAGCTTCAGCCCGATAAAGGTCACGGTAAGCTCAGCCCGCACGGCAATACCCAGCGCACGCCCGGTATCGGCACTCAGGCCGGAGGGAATATCCACGGCCGCGACCGGCAGGCCACCGGCGTTGATGGCCTTGATCGCTGACAAATAAGGCTCGCGCACCTCGCCGCTCAAGCCGGTGCCCAGCAAGGCATCCAGCACCACACCGAAAAGTGCTTGAGAAGCCCACGGCTGAATATCGACACCCGCTGCAAGCGCCTCGCCATGGGCCGTAGCCGCATCGCCCGACAGCCCTGCCGGATCAGCGACAGTCAGCACTTTCACCTGCCAGCCGGCCTTGTGGGCCAGCGCTGCAACCAGATAGCCGTCGCCCGCGTTATTGCCGCGCCCGGCCAGTACGGTCAGGACCTCTGCCTGAGGCCACTGTCGGCGGATCGCGCGCCAGGTCGCATGGGCGGCACGCTGCATCAATTCCAGGCCCGGCGTACCCGCTGCAATCAGCCGGGAATCGAGATCCCGGACTTGCGCAGCACTGTACAGCGCGTCGGGTAAATGAGGTTTAGTGTCGAACATGCGTATCCGGGCTCCGATGTCTGGCAGAATTATACGCACCTTGGACCCGGTTTCTCTCTGCGCATGCCTGCTATTACTGCTGAACCTGTAACTTCCGACGATCTCATCACCCTTGCGCAATCGATCAAGGAGTGGGGCCGTGAGCTGGGCTTTCAACAGGTCGGCATATCGGGGCTCGATCTGGCAGAGCACGAGCAGCATCTGCAACGCTGGCTCGAAGCGGGTTATCACGGCGAAATGGACTATATGGCAGCCCACGGCAGCAAACGTTCCCACCCCGAGGAACTGGTGCCGGGGACCTTGCGTGTGGTGTCGCTGCGCATGGATTATCTGCCGGGCGATACCGAAATGGCGCAACGCCTGACCGAATCGGAAAAGGCCTACGTCTCGCGTTATGCACTGGGTCGCGATTACCACAAGCTGGTCCGCAAGCGCGTCCAGCAACTGGCCGAACGCATCCAGCAGGCTATCGGGCCGTTTGGCTTCAGGGCCTTTGTCGACAGTGCACCGGTGCTGGAAAAGGCCATCGCCGAACAGGCCGGACTGGGCTGGATCGGCAAGAATACGCTGGTACTGAACCGCAAGGCGGGCAGCTTTTTCTTTCTTGGCGAGCTGTTCGTCGACCTGCCGCTGCCTGTGGACCAGCCTCATGCGACCGAGCATTGCGGACGCTGCACGGCCTGCCTGGATATCTGCCCCACTGCCGCTTTTGTCGGCCCCTATGTGCTGGATGCCCGGCGCTGCATTTCTTACCTGACCATCGAACTCAAGACCGCCATTCCCGAAGAACTGCGCGCCTTGATCGGCAACCGGGTATTTGGCTGCGACGACTGCCAGATTGTCTGCCCCTGGAACCGCTTCGCCCGCCCGACCGACCAGAACGACTTCAAACCACGCCACAACCTGGACAATGCGGGGCTGGCCGAACTGTTTCTGTGGGATGAAGAAAAATTCCTCAGCAATACCGAAGGCTCACCGCTGCGACGTGCCGGTTATGAACGCTGGCTGCGCAATCTGGCTGTCGGGCTGGGTAACGCACCGTCCACGATCCCTGTGCTCCAGGCGCTGCAGGCACGACGCGAATATCCGTCGCAGATGGTCCGCGAGCATGTGGAATGGGCGCTGAAACAACACAACCTGTAAGAGCGAATTCATTTGCGCAAAGGGCATTTCGCGAATGAATTGGCTCCTGCTCAATGTTCGTCCTTGTACACGAATTTCGGCATTTCCCACTTGAAACGAATCGCCAGCAGGCGCAGCAGAAATCCGCCAAACAGGGTAATCAGCACGCCCTGCTCCGCTGGCAATTGCAGATACTGGCAAAGCAAAAAACACCACGCTGCCAGAAAGGAAACGCTGGCATAGAGCTCGCGGCGGAAGATCAAGGGAATGTCGTTACAGAAGATATCGCGCAGAATGCCGCCGAACACCCCGGTAATCACTCCGCAAACCGAAGCGATCAGCATGCCGTGCCCGGCTTCCAGGGCGGTCATGCAACCGATCAGGGTGAAGGCCACCAGCCCCAATGCATCGAGCACCAGAAACAGCGAGCGCAGGTGGCGCATCAACGGGGCAATAAAGATTGTCACCAGTGCCGCCACGCTGGTCAGGACCAGATATTCCGGGTGTTTGACCCAGGTCAGCGGGTAATGCCCGATCAGCACGTCGCGCACCGAACCGCCACCCAGCGCAGTGATGCAGGCGATCAGCACCACACCGAACCAGTCCATGCCGCGGCGACCGGCAGACAAGGCGCCGGTCATGGCTTCAGCAGTGATGGCGATCAGATAAAGCATCAGCAACATGGCGACTACACCTGCGACAAAGGCGCGCAGTCTAACCAGCGGATCAACGCACTGAAAGAGTGCAGCGAAGTTTATTCGCCGCACTTGCGGCCAACCCGTTACTTGATGAAATTTTCGCGATAGAAACGCAGTTCGGCAATCGACTCACGAATGTCGTCCAGCGCCAGATGGGTGTTGCCCTTCTTGAATCGCAACTCCGGCGACCAGCGTGCAGCCAGCTCCTTGAGCGTGGAAACGTCGAGGTTGCGGTAATGGAAGTAGTTTTCCAGAGCCGGCATATGGCGATACAGGAAGCGGCGGTCCTGGCAGATGCTGTTGCCACAGATCGGCGAACTGCGCTCCGGCACCCACTGTTTGATGAACGCCAGGGTCTGCGCCTCGGCCTCGGCCATGCTGATGGTACTTTCGCGAACCCGCTGGGTCAGACCGGAACCGCCATGCTGACGGGTGTTCCACTCGTCCATTGCCGCCAGCTTCTCGTCGCTCTGGTGCACCGCAATCACCGGGCCTTCGGCCAGGGTATTGAGTTCACTGTCGGTGATGATCGTGGCCATTTCGATGATGACATCGGTGTCCGGGTCCAGACCGGTCATTTCCAGATCGATCCAGATCAGGTTTTGCTTATTCTGCATGTGTGGTCTCCTAGGCATTGGTGCGCAGTTTAGCTCACCCCGGCGTGCTAGACTCCGCCCGATTCAACCATCCGCTCTATCGACTCGGAACACGCATGGCCAAACGCCAACTCAATCGCCGCCAGAACTGGCGCATCGAAAAGATCCAGGGCGAGCGCGCTGCCCGCGCTGCCAAACGCGAGACGCAGGCTCTGGAAACTCTGGAGGGCGGCGATCTGGGCCCTGAGCAGACCGGGCTGGTGATCGCTCACTTCGGTGTGCAGGTTGAAGTCGAAGCCCAGGACGGCGACCAGCGTGGCCAGGTTTTTCGCTGCCACTTGCGCGCCAACCTGCCAGCGCTGGTCACCGGCGACCAGGTGGTCTGGCGGGCCGGCAATCAGGGCATCGGGGTTATCGTGGCGCAACTGCCACGCAGCACCGAACTATGCCGCCCGGACACTCGTGGCCAGCTCAAGCCGGTAGCCGCCAACGTCGATCTGATCGTGATTGTCTTCGCGCCCATGCCCGAGCCTCACGCCAACCTGATCGACCGCTATCTGGTTGCGGCGGAACATGCCGGCATTCATCCGCTGTTGCTGCTCAACAAGGCCGATCTGATCGACGAACAGAACGCTACGGCACTCAACGCCTTGCTGGCGGTGTACCGGACTCTGGGTTATCCGGTCATGGAAGTCTCGGCACATCAGGGCGACGGCATGCAGCAGTTGCAAGCGCGTCTCGATGGCCATATCAGTGTGTTCGTGGGCCAGTCCGGCGTGGGCAAGTCCTCGCTGGTCAACAGCCTGCTGCCGGAAGTCGGTACACGGGTCGGCCCTTTGTCGGAGCTTTCCGGCCAGGGCACGCACACCACGACCACCGCCCGCCTGTTCCACTTCCCGCGTGGCGGCGACCTGATCGATTCACCGGGCATTCGCGAGTTCGGCCTGGGTCATGTCAGCCGGGCCGATGTGGAAGCCGGTTTCATCGAGTTCAACGACCTGATCGGCACTTGCCGTTTCCGCGACTGCAAGCATGACCGCGAACCGGGCTGCGCCCTGCTCATGGCCCTTGAAGATGGCAGGGTCCAGCAGCAGCGCATGAACAGCTACCGCTCGATCATCGCCAGCCTGCCGCAAGACAGCTACTGAGCCACACACAAGAACGCCGCGATCATCGCGGCGTTCTTGCATCTGTCACACTCAGTTCCTGGCCGGTTCGGCGCGCAACTGGCCTTCTTCAAAGATATTCAGCTTTTGCCGAATCTCGTGAGGCTGGGCATACGCCTGCGGATCGGGCGGTGTCGTGGTCGACGCGCCCGGTGCGCCCGGTGCAGCCGGTGCCGGCGCTGCTGGTGTCTGCGGCGCGCCGCCGGTGTTCTGGTCACCCTCGATACGCTGCTGGGCTTTCTTGGTCAGCACGACGATATCGATACGACGGTTCACCGGATTGAACGGATGCTCGCGGTCATACAGTGCCGAAGAAGCGTAGCCAACGACTCGCGCCACTTGCGGATCGGGATAACCGCCTGCAACCAGTGCCCGGCGGGCCGCGTTGGCACGGTTTGCCGACAGCTCCCAGTTGCCGAACTCACCGCTGCCTACATAAGGCTTGGCATCGGTGTGGCCACTGATACTGGTCTTGTTCGGCACCGTACGGATGGTGTCGGCCATGGCCAGCAAAATATCTTCAAAATACGGTTTCAGACGCGCACTGCCAGAGTCGAACATCGGCCGGTTGTCGGCATCCATGATCTGGATCCGCAGACCATCCTGCGTAATCTCGAACAGGATCTGATCCTTGAACTTCTGCAGTTGCGGATTCTCTTCAACCTTGTTCTGCAGTTCCTGCAGTAGCATCTCAAGACGCTCCTGCTCGACCTGCTCGGCCTTGGATTCGGAAGTATCCGACTCGATAGGCACGGTATCCGGGGACGGCGTGGTCTTGACCTCGGGGTTGAGAGTCTGGTTCGGTGACATCTCGGGCGAGCCGCCCAGATCGATCACATAAGGCGAGCCACTGTCAGTGAAGCCGACCGGGTCCTTGAAGTAACCAGCGACCGCGATCAACTGCTCCGGTGTGGCAGCAGACAAAAGCCACAGCACCAGGAAGAACGCCATCATTGCTGTCGCAAAGTCGGCGAAGGCAATCTTCCAGGCGCCACCGTGGTGTCCACCACCAAAGCGCTTGACGCGCTTGATGATTATCGGCTGATTATTTTCCATGACTTAACGACCGCGAACCGCTTGTTCCAGCTCGCTGAAGCTGGGCCGATGTGCCGGATACAGAACCTTGCGACCGAACTCCACGGCCAGCGAAGGTGGCATGCCGGAAGCCGAAGCCACCAGGGAAGCCTTGATGCATTCATAGACGTTCATTTCTTCCTTGGCATCGTGGGCCAGGGAAGTGGCCAGCGGGCCGAAGAAGCCGTAGGCCGCCAGAATACCGAAGAAAGTACCTACCAGAGCCGCACCTACGTGCGCACCGATGGCCGCCTTGTCGCCGGAACCCAGGGAAGCCATGGTGATCACGATACCGAGTACCGCTGCCACGATACCGAAACCAGGCATACCGTCGGCGATACCGGTAACGGCATGGGAAGGGTGTTCAAGCTCTTCCTTCATGCTCAACAATTCCATGTCGAACAGGCCTTCGAGTTCGTGGGGCGCCATGTTGCCCGACGACATGATCCGCAAGTAGTCGCAGATGTAGGCCGTCATGCGTACATCCTTGAGCACGCCAGGGTACTTGGCGAAAATCGGGCTGGAAGCCGGCTCCTCGATATCCCCTTCAATCGCCATCATGCCTTCGCGGCGGCTCTTGTTGAGAATCTCGTAGACCAGACCAAGCACTTCCAGATAGTAGGCGTGAGTAAAACGCGTACCGAACATCTGCAAGGACTTCTTGAAGACGTGCATGGTCATATAGCCAGGGTTGGCCTGGAGGAATGCCCCCAGGGCTGCACCACCGATGATCAGCACTTCATAGGGCTGAAACAGCGCTGCGACCTGGCCGTGGGATAGAACGTATCCGCCGAGCACGCTCGCGAAAACGACGATGATGCCGATAATTTTAGCCATAGATAGAAAATACTTATCGAGTCGGGTTCAGGGACAGGTGCGGAAACTCTTATTCTACGTATCGGCCTCATTGGTCCAGACTATAGTCAGTTCTTGTTAAAAACCAGTTCAAGCCGCAAACGAGGGCTTGAAAACAGCTGCCCAGCCCTGAAGAATCGCAGCCTGCGCTGCTAAAAAAAATCCAGCTGTAAAGGCCCTCGAATGTCGCCAGCAAGCTCCACGAAGCACTCGACACCCAAAACCCTCGATGCCTGGATCCGGCATCTGGATGCTGTGGATCTGCCCATTCCGGTGGAGAACCACAATCATGTCCGCGAGGCCCTGAAAGACAGCCGTCGCTCGCTGCGCGACATCGCCGACATGATGCAGGAAAGCCCGGAGCTGGTATTGAGCGTGCTGCGTGAGGCCAACCATAAAAGCCACGGCATGGTGGAGCCTGCGGAAAGCCTGGAGATTGCAATCAACCGCCTGGGGCTGGCGCGCACCGAAGTACTGCTGGGCCGCCTGCCCGCCAGAGAACCCAAGGACATACCGACCGCCTTCCGCCAGTTGATCCTCATCAGCCAGCATGCCACGCAACAGGCCAACGGCCTGTTCGCCAGCCGACTGGCCCGGCTATGGCAGGACATTCACCTGGGCAGCCTGCTGTTTCTGTCTCCGCTTTGGCCAATGGCACTTGCCCATCCGGGCCTTCTGGAAGACTGGGAACTGCGGGTCATTCACAAGGGCGAATCCAGTCGCGACGTCGAGCAGGAACTGTTCGGTGTCAGCCTGCTGGACCTGTGCCTGGCGCTGGCCGAATTCTGGCGCCTGCCGGTATGGGTAACCCGCGGCTATAAAGTGCTGATCAATGAACGGCGCGAGCTGATCAAGGCCCTGCACATCGCCCGCGAGGATCACGACCCGCTGCGCCAGCAGCAACTGATGGATGCCGACCCCAACCTGCGACGCTGGCTGAATCAGCCGGCCAACACCGTGCTGCTGGGCAATGGCCTGGCGCTGTCCGCACAACAGGCCTGGGATACGCCGCATTGCCTGCGCTGGGAGCGGCTTGCCAGCCTTTATCTGCAACAGCCACTGGCGGAAGTCCAGCAACAGGCGCACCAGAACGCCGCCAGCAGCGCGCGCGTGCATGCCGAAGCAGACTTGTGGCACCCGGCCCAAGCGCTGATCTGGCCCTGGGAAGCCCGCCGCATCCGACGCGACAACGAACCTGCGCCGCCACCGTCGGCCGATGCGCTGCAACAATGGCGCAAACAGTGCGCCGAATTGCTGACCGAGCCCACGCCGTTCATAAACTCCATGCACCTGACCACTGCCGCCCGCGATGCTTTCATGGCCTGCGGTATGGAGCGGGTAATGCTGCTGATGGCGGACAAGACTGCCAGCGTCCTGCGCGCGCACCTGATTGGCGGCCTGCCGAAGGAAACTGCCGGCATGCAGTTCTTCATAAAGGAGAGCACGGTTCTGCAACGCTTGCTGATCCAGGCGACCCAGTTGCGTATCACTCCGACCAACCACGCGCAGTTTTCTGCACTGCTGCCCGCCTCTCTCCAGGGGGTGTTCAACGGCGAGCACTGGCTGATCCGTTCGCTCAGCAACAACGGCAAGGTGCTGATGCTGGTGGTCGCGGATCAGGGTGGAGGCCCGCTGTCGGAAATATCCGTTCAGGCATTCGGAAAAACCGCGCAATGTATTGAACGATCCCTGACCATCTTTAGCCAACGCAAAGCCTGAGGGCTGGCGTACAATTCGCACTTTCCTTTTACTGGAGGCTGCAAATGTCCGTCTTCACAGGTTTGCCGCTGGTCATCGAGCCACAAGATCTGCTTGAGCGCCTTGACGCCTCGCAACTGATCCTCGTCGATCTGACCAGCAGCGCCCGTTACGAGGCTGGTCATATCCGCGGCGCACGTTTCGTCGAACCCAAGCGCACCCAACTGGGCCAGCCTCCCGTACCGGGCCTGCTACCTGCCCTGGCGGATCTGGAAACCCTGTTCGGCGAACTGGGCCACAATCCGGACGCCGTCTACGTGGTCTATGACGACGAAGGCGGTGGCTGGGCCGGACGCTTCATCTGGCTGCTGGACGTCATCGGACACGGCAATTATCACTACCTGGATGGCGGCCTGCTGGCATGGGAAGCACAGGCACTGCCGCTGAGTAGAGATATTCCGGCAATTGCAGGCCCTGCCGTGGCACTGACTGTACATGCAGAGCCCACCGCGACCCGCGAATATGTGCAGTCCCGCCTCGGTGCTGCCGACCTGGCCATCTGGGATGCTCGCGGCCCTACCGAATACTCGGGCGAAAAGGTCGTGGCGGCCAAAGGCGGTCACATTCCCGGCGCAGTCAACTTCGAGTGGACTGCCGGCATGGACAAGGCGCGCAACCTGCGCATCCGCCAGGACATGCCACAGATTCTGGAAAACCTGGGCATCACCCCCGACAAGGAAGTGATCACCCACTGCCAGACCCACCACCGCTCCGGCTTCACCTATCTGGTCGCCAAGGCACTCGGTTATCCACGGGTCAAGGCTTACGCAGGCTCATGGGGTGAATGGGGCAATCATCCGGACACACCTGTCGAGAAGTGACCAGAACACTTCAGCACACGAGTCGGCAATCCCTTCAAGCTTTAGGAATATCAATGAAAGAGCGTCTGTTCATCCTCAGTCAACACCTGCTGCCGCACCACCTGCTGTCCCGCCTGGCGGGCTGTGTAGCCGAATGCCGGGTGCGCTGGTTCAAGAATGCATTCACTGCATGGTTTGCCCGCCGCTATCAGGTAGACATGTCTCAGGCCCAGGTTGAAGACCTGACCGCCTACGAGCACTTCAACGATTTCTTCACCCGCGCCCTGAAACCCGATGCGCGCCCACTGGATACCACCCCTGGCGCAATCCTGTGCCCGGCCGACGGCGCCATCAGCCAGTTGGGTTCCATTGAGCATGGCCGGATTTTCCAGGCCAAGGGCCACAGCTTCAGCGCCCTCGAACTGCTGGGCGGTGATCCGAAACTGTCCGCGCCATTCATGGGCGGCCAGTTCGCGACAGTCTATCTGTCACCCAAGGACTACCATCGGGTACACATGCCTCTGGCCGGTACCCTGCGTGAAATGGTCTACGTGCCAGGCCGCCTGTTCTCGGTCAACCAGACCACCGCCGAAAACGTTCCCGAGCTGTTCGCCCGCAATGAGCGCGTGGTGTGCCTGTTCGATACCGAGCGCGGGCCGATGGCGGTCGTACTGGTCGGCGCGATGATCGTCGCTTCGGTCGAAACCGTCTGGGCCGGGCTGGTCACGCCACCCAAGCGCGAACTGAAAACCGTGAGCTACGACGAAGCAGCACGCGCGCCGATCCATCTGGAGAAAGGCGCAGAAATGGGCCGCTTCAAACTGGGTTCGACCGCAATCGTTCTGTTTGGCCCGGATCAGGTCAAATGGTCTGAAGAACTGCTGGCTGGCTCCAAGGTACAAATGGGCCAGGCAATGGCTGCTCCGGCACAGGTCTGAAACCTGCCCTGACTTGAAGTGCACAGGCCCGACGGGGCTTGTGCCTTCGAACCGGCAAGCGAATACTGGCATCAGGCCACAAAAGCTGCGTGAAAACGTCGATGCTGTTAAAGTCGGCACATCGGTGCAGAGGGACACATCGCACTTTATTGGCGCACAGACGTTAAATACTCCTGCAAAGAAGCAGGAAGTTCGCCAATTGAAAGCCACCGTCCGGGCCTGTGGAGTAGATGGAGTTTGCCTGTCACATGAGTAATTTGAGCTTACCTCTGTTGTTGCGTGCCCCCACGCCAACACAGTCGAGCCTGTCATTCTGTGAATCCAATCCCCGCGACCTGAAACGCTGGATCTCCAGCCTGCCCAAAGCAAACATAGGCGAGATGGCCCGCCAGCTCTATCAAGGGCTGTCCGAACTCAACCAGTTATTGACCCCCAGCGAAAACCGCCTGCAGTTGCTGGAGCTGCTGCGCCCGGAAGTCTATTTCGTCTGCAGCCATCTGGAGCGGCACTTTCTCAATCAGGCCATCGTCCTCGATGAGCGTCCGCGCAAGGTCGCCAATCTCTGCCAGGCCCTGCAAAACCACCTGGCAACCGGTTACAAACAGATCATCCTCAGAGTGACGGCGCGCTACAGCAAGGAACGCGCAGCACTGCTCACCACCGCACTGCAACGCGCCCTGCATGCCCTCAACGGCCCGCTGATTCGCGCCAGCCAGCTGTATTGCCCGGTTCAGGACGGTCTTTGGCTCGAACTGCACCATATCTATCAGATCGCTCGCCAATACCAGTTGCACACCACGCCGGTAAACGAACCACTGGCCGCCCACACGCGCACCCTGAGCATCGAACAGACCTATTGCATCGCGCTGCTGATGGGTTGTTCACGCAGTAACCAGATGCGCCAACTGAATATTGGCAAAATGGCGGATGCGCTCGAAGCCTGGAGCGCAGTGGTCACGCTGCAATCACCTGCCAATGAAAGCAGCCTGTTCGTTCTGGATCCCGCGTCCGACAAGCCGCCGCTGTACCGCACGCTGTTCACCGAGGAGCAATTGCCCGCCCTGCTGGGGATCAACTCTCTGGCGCTGGCCGAGGCGATCAACAGATACCTGTCGCTGCCTGTCGAGCAACGCTCGCAGTCGAAACTGCTGATGCCGCCGCGTATCACCACCGACCTGCTGCAACATCTGGCGGCGGCATGGGGCGACGTGGCAGAGCGAACCTTTCAGCGCACCGCGGGCCAGGGCACGCTGAAGCTGTGCATCGGCATGAGTGCCCTGCACTACTACGTCGGCGGCCAGAAATCGTTCAGCGAGCAATTGCTGTTGCCTGTCGTCAGCGTTGCGGATTTCAGCCTCAAGGTCGTCAACGAGAATTCCGACGATCCGTGGTCCAACGCCTTCGATACACAGCGCGGCAATACCTCATCGGTCCTGCTGCCCTTTGAAGAAATCGAATACCAGTCTGCGGAGAGCGACAACGAATCTGCATCCAATTCCCAGCATGTGTTCGCGACCTTCGAGCTGAATATCGTCAACCACAGTCCCGGCGGCTATTGCCTGGCCTGGCCCAAGGAAGTCCCGCCACAGTTGCAGGCGGGTGAACTGGTAGGGATTCAGGATGACTCGGGACAAGGCTGGAGCATTGCCATCGTGCGTTGGGTCAGGCAGGTGCGCAGCGGCGGAACCCAGATGGGGATCGAACTGGTCGCGCCATTTGCCCAGCCCTGCGGCATGCAACTGATACGCGAAGAACAGAGCAGCCAGTACCTGCGTACCCTGATGCTTCCGGAAGTCCGCGCCATGGGCAAGCCGCCGACCGTGCTGGCGCCACGCCTGCCGTTCCAGGAAGGCAGCCAGGTCATGATCAACGTCAACGGCGAAGAACGCCGGGCAGCGCTGAGCAACCGACACATCAGCAGTGCCAGCTATAACCAGTTCGAGTACAAGATCTACGATGCGCCCAAGGCGACCGAGAATGAAAAGCCGAAGCCCGGCCAGGAATTCGATTCGTTGTGGAGTTCGCTGTAGCCGCCGCAACCCTGCAAAGGCTGCGACGGCTGCCGATTGTCAGCCGCGCCCTTCGCGATCACGGAAGCCCAGCAGGTAGAGAACCCCGTCCAGCCCCAGCGTCGAAATTGCCTGCCTGGCCGACTGCTTGACCAGCGGCTTGGCACGGAACGCAACGCCAAGACCGGCAATCGCCAGCATCGGCAAATCGTTGGCACCGTCACCCACCGCGATGGTCTGCTCCAGGCTCAAGCCTTCCTTGTGCGCCAGTTCACGCAGCAGATCGGCCTTGCGTTGCGCATCGACAATCGGCTCGACAGCGACGCCGGTAACCTTGCCGTCCGCCACTTCCAGTTCGTTGGCGAACACATAGTCGATGCCCAGTCTGGCCTGCAACTGCCTGGCAAAGTAGGTGAAGCCGCCCGACAGGATCGCCGTCTTGTAACCCAGACGCTTGAGTTCGGCGAACAGCGTTTCAGCGCCTTCGGTCAAGCGCAGCGAAGCACCGATTTCATCCAGTACACTCACATCCAGGCCCTTGAGCAGCGCCAGACGCTCCTTGAAGCTGGCGCGGAAATCCAGTTCGCCGCGCATGGCGCGCTCGGTGATTTCCGAAACCTGCTCACCTACGCCTGCCGCCTTGGCCAGCTCGTCGATGACTTCGGCCTCGATCAGTGTCGAGTCCATGTCGAACACGGCCAGACGGCGGTTACGACGGAACAGCGAATCCTGCTGGAACGCGATATCGACGTTCAGCTCCTGGGCAACGCTGAGAAACTCGGCCTGCATGGCCTTGGGGTCCGCCGGCTCGCCGCGCACGGAAAACTCGATACAACCCTTGCCTTTGTCAGCCGGCGTGTCGAGTGGCATGCGTCCGGACAGACGGTCGATATGGTCGATATTCAAACCATATTTGGCAGTGATCGAACTGACACACTGCAACTGCTCGGCGGTGACCTTGCGCGTCAGCAGGGTCACGATATGCCGCGCCTTGCCTTGCCCGTTGACCCATTGCTGATAGTCCTCTTCGGACACCGCAGTGAAACGCACCTGCTGATCGAGCTTGTAGGCCGTGAACAGGATGTCCTTGAGGACCGAAGAACCCTGCTCGGTATCCGGAATCTCGACCAGAATGCCGAACGACAAGGTGTCATGAATCACTGCCTGACCAATATCGAGAATATTCACGCCGCCCTGGGCGAGAACGCCGGTGATGGCCGCAGTGAGACCCGGACGGTCGACACCAGTGATGTTAATCAGGACGATTTCGCGCAAGGCGCACCCCAGCAGTGGAAAAAAACCGCATTCTAACCACTTTCTGTGACCGTCGGGCACAGCCAGCGCTTTGCCGCTACAGGGACGGTCGTTATACTGCGCGCAACTTCACCGAAAGAGCCGTGCTCTGTGAACCGGCCCACGCCCGTTAAAACCGATAATTTCTTCCTGCTGATCTTTCGTGCATTGCGTCACCGCCGTGTTCCGATCGCTTTGCGTATTGCCAGCCATAACGTGATCCTGGTCGCTCTGGCGCTGGTGATCTACGCCGGCGTCATGGGCCTGCAATTCAAGCAGGCAATGCATGAGCAGGCCGATGCGCTGGGCCAGGCCCTGACCACGCAGACCGCAACCTCGGCGACCGAGCTGCTGGTGTCCAACGACATCCTCAGTCTCAATGTGCTGCTGGGCAACCTGGTCAAGAACCCGCTGGTGGCACACGCCGCTATCTACAGCGTGGACAACCGCATCCTCGCGGAGGCCGGGCAACGCCCGAAAAACAGCCTGCTGGGTGAAGCCCAGGGGCTGTATGAGATAAAAATCACCTTTCAGGACGTGATGGCTGGCCACCTGCGCATCAGCCTGGACATGTCGCAATTCCAGCAACCGATGACCATCAGCCTGCAAAGCATGGGCATTCTGGCCGGCATTCTGCTCGCGCTGGCATTGACCCTGAGCCTGCGCCTGGGCCGTCATATCTCCACGCCGCTGCTGCAACTGCGGATCTGGCTGCGCGATATCGACCCGTACACGCCCGCCACCGACCGTCAGGATGAAATCGGCGATCTGGCCCGGCAACTGCGCACCTCCTTCGCACCACCGGCTCCGGAGCCCGAGCTGCCTCCAGAGCCCGAGTACAGCGAGGACGACGATTCCTATCCGGAACCCGAAGACAAGCCGGAACCGGCCTTTTCCGCACGCGATACCGGCTTTGATGAACCGCCAAGGCCTCGGGTGATTGCCGCACCGGTGCAACGTCATTTCGTGGCCGAAGAAGATGAAGACGACAGCGACGATCCGTTTGCCGATCTTCGTGACAGCTCCAGCAACGCCCCGGCCATTCGCCCGGCTGCCGCGCCATCGACCCCGAGCGAGCCACAGCACAGCGCGGTTCTGGCCGTGCAACTGGGTGCTCAGGATCAACTGCGCCGCCTGCCCCGTGCGCGCCTGACCGACCTGCTGCAACGCTATCGCGACTGCCTCGATCAGGCAGCCTCGCTGTATGACAGCGAACTGCACACCCTGAATGACGGCAGCACCCTGATGCTGTTCCACAGCCAGGAAAGCGGTGAGGATTACCTGACCAATGCAATCTGCTGTGGCGAACTGCTGCGCGCCCTCAGCCATGCCTTGCAGATCGAAGTCGCCGACAGCGGCATCACCCTGCAATTGCAACTGGGCCTGACGCTGGGCGAAGGCCTGTCCGGCCTGAGCCAGATCGACCTGCTGCTGACCGAAACCGCCCAGGACGCCCTGGCGCTGTCACAACACAGCCGCAACCTGCTGCTGGTGGAACGCCAGATCAACGATGACGCGCTGATCCGCCAACGCGCCCGCATCCGCCCGATCGCCAGCCCGGAAGGCGCCTGCTGCGTCGAACGCCTGATGGAACCCTACCCGTCAATGCTCGAACGCCAGCTGGCGCGCATGCACGAGACGCATAAGGTCTGATTCTGGCTCACAGACACAAGCCCGGCCGCCCGTTCCTGGCTTGATGTCTGCTGGGCCATAGACAGGCGACACACCTTCCATAGCCATAAAGATTCTGCTCCATAAGCCGAATAAATGGTTGAACCGATACGTTAAACACCCCACTAAACTACTATGCATCTCTCGAGATACTGCTCGAGAAAGCATTATCCCGCGGATCGGGAATGTATTGACTGCCGTGGCTGGATAACGATAATCGGCGCCCGAACTGTTTAAGCCATTACTGCGCAAATGCGCACCGCACGGATGCGAGGAGGCAACATGAAAAAGGCCAATGGCCACTTACAGGCCAGGGATGCGTTGCTGACGCTAGCCCTGGGAATCTCTGCAGCGTTTCTTTTCGTGGCCACCACTCCGGTGTCTGCCACTGGCATCCTTGAGACTCGATCAGACTCAGACAAGACGCAAATGTCTGCTTCCGAAAAGAGCAAACTGAGGAGTAGCATCAAAAAAGGCATCACTCAGCTGGCAAAGCTCAACAGCACACTGCAGGACTCCTGCAGGATTATCATGACGGAACCAGTGAGCCCTGCCGCCATAGAATCCGAGCCTTTTACGCAAGTCGCAAACACGCTCAGGGACCTGGAAGCAGCCATGGCACCTAAATGGGCTGAGTTCACCGATATGCCAATTATTGGCGATGAGGTGCTAGCACTGCGCAAAGCTCTTGCCACTGCAAGGTCGCGGGCGGCTCAGAACTCGATGCTGCTTAAACAGATGGGGCATCCTGTCGAGACAATTGAAACCGAGACGGATGTCAGTGGAATTGGCGGCCTGGCGACCATGACCTCAGGACGGCTCCTGCAGCTTGTCAGTTAAGCAAAACAAAATGACAGTGATCGTCAACTACAACGCAGAAACCTACGCAGCACTTTTTCAGCCGATAACCTCGCAATATCCTCATTTACTAAGCGGGATTATCGCTGATTTCAAAGGTTACATTGAGTCAAACCGGCTGAAGATCCCGAGCTATTTTGGTTGTGATGTTCCTTACGTCAAGCATCCAGGCGCCTATAAAGCAGGGTTGATGCATATTCATCTAGCGATTCCCCCTGTCGTCTTTCCAAAAAACAGGCCTCAAGCCGACAGGAAATGCCCCAACAATGGCAATCCTGCACAAGATGCTGCATTGGTATATACGCAGGGCTTGTACGATGAGAATCACTATTCACTCATAGCCATTCTCCATCCTAGCGCTCACACCCAAGCGAACGACAAGAAGATCATGAATTACCTTTCAGCAGTAGCCATGCGATTTAGAGACATCCATTGATGCCTTGAGAGCCATTGCATACAACAGTTACCCACAAAAAAGCCCGCATCGCTGCGGGCTTTTTGTTGGGTCCGGATCAGAAGCGGAATACTTCAAGATCTGTCCGGATCGGTGAAGCCATTGGGATCCTTGGCTTCTCGGGTTCTTTGGCCCGTGCGACAGGCGCTTTCTTCGGTTCGTCGATCACTTGCCAGGCAATCGGCTTGACCGCAATGCTGACCTGCTCGGCAAGACGCTGCAGCAGAATGCCTTGCGCCCTTACCTGATCGGCAGAACTGCCGCTGTGGACCTCTTCGAGGTGAACCAGGCGGCTGTCGCGGACATTGCCCTTGCGGTCCAGCAAACGCCATTGTGCGTCGAGCACTGCAGGTTGCTTCGAGCCCGAATCCAGGCGAGTGATCGACAATACGACCTGAACATCAGGCGTGAAGTTGGCGACCGCAGGTGCCAGCACGACTCGTTGGCTATCCAGCTTCCAGGCCAGTTGGCGCAGAAGAAGCTGGTCGATGTCCGAGGACAGGTTGCCAGCCCAACGGCCATCCGGTGAAGCAGTCAACGTACCATCAGGTTGACGTTGCAGCAGGGTTTCACGTTGCAGGTAATCGGCAACCGAAACCGGACCCAGCAAAACTGCCAGTCCGGAACTCTGTTTCGGCTGACCGGGCTCACCACTATCGAGCTGATACAGCGCGGTCGGCTGATGCATGCTGCAACCAGCCAACCCTAAAACGCCCGTCATCAACAAGACAAAGGGAAGGCGTAGAAAATTCATCGTCCCATCCAGGTGGCCGCCTCAGGCAGCCACAGTGTAGATACTTATCAGGCTCATGCAGGCACAGCGCCACGCAGAGACCCCAAGACACCATATCATCCGTGAATATTCGCCATGACTCCAGCGATTATGCGTCGATCTTCGTTGCAAAACGAAGACCGCTGGCTCTAAATGAATATTCTTAGCTGTTTTCCACCAACAGGGCATCCACACGCTGGAAGCCTCTTGGCAGTTTATTCCCTCTTCGGCCACGTTCTCCCTTGTAGTGTTCAAGATCCTCGGCCTTGAGCGACAGAGTGCGTTTACCGGCCTGAAGCACCAGCGTAGCGCCTTGCGCAATTACCGCCAGGTCTGTCACGTACTCTTCACGGCTCGCGACACGCTCGCCCGGAATACCGATGATCTTGTTGCCTTTGCCTTTGCCCAGTTGCGGCAAATCGCTGATCTTGAAGACCAGCAACCGACCTTCAGTGGTCACGGCTGCCAGCCAGTTCTGTTCACGGTCTGCAACAGGACGCGGCAGAATGACTTTCGCGCCGGTCGGCAGACTCAACAATGCCTTGCCCGCCTTGTTCTTGGCCTGCAAGTCCTCACCTTTTACCACAAAACCATAACCGGCATCGGATGCGATCACATACAGCGCGTCGTCGTCGGGCAGCAGCACGCACTCGAAAGTCGCGCCCGGCGGCGGTTGCAGCTTGCCGGTCAGGGGTTCGCCCTGACCGCGAGCGTTCGGCAAGGTATGCGCCGCCACCGAGTAGCTGCGCCCGGTCGAGTCGATGAACACGGCAAACTGATTGGAGCGTCCGATGGCCGAGGTCTTGAATCCATCGCCGGCCTTATAGGAAAGCCCCGTAGCGTCGACATCGTGGCCCTTGGCACAACGCACCCAGCCTTTCTCGGACATGACTACCGTCACCGGCTCGGTCGGCATCAGTTCGTTTTCCGACAACGCCTTGGCTTCGGTGCGCTCGACGATTGGCGAGCGACGATCATCGCCATAGGTTTCAGCATCGGCAATCAGCTCGCTGCGCACCAGCTTGCGCAGCTTGGATTCGCTGCCCAGCAGGGCCTGGAGTTTGGCCTGCTCCTTGAGCAAGGCATCCTGTTCGCTGCGCAGCTTCATCTCTTCCAGACGCGCCAACTGACGCAGACGGGTATCGAGAATGTAGTCGGCCTGGATTTCCGACAGGGCAAAGCGAGCGATCAGTTCGGCCTTGGGATGCTCGGCGGTCCGGATGATGTGAATCACTTCATCCAGGTTCAGGTACGCAGTGAGCAAACCGTCCAACAGGTGCAGGCGATGCTCGACCTTGTCGAGACGAAACTGCAGGCGACGGCGTACGGTGGAGATACGGAATACCAGCCACTCGTTGAGCAAGGTCTTGAGGTTCTTGAGCTGCGGCTTGCGGTCCAGGCCAATGATGTTGATGTTCACCCGATAGCTGGATTCCAGCTCGGTAGTGGCAAACAGATGCTGCATCAACTCGTCGAGTTCGACCCGGTTGGAGCGCGGGATGATCACGATACGGCACGGGTTTTCGTGGTCCGATTCGTCACGCAGGTCAGCCACCATCGGCAGCTTCTTGGCCTGCATCTGCGCAGCAATCTGCTCCAGCACCTTGGCGCCGGACACCTGATGCGGCAGCGCCGTGACCACGATGTCGCCATCCTCGACGCGATATACGGCACGCATGCGCACCGAACCGCGACCGGTTTCGTAGATTTTCAGCAGATCGGCGCGTGGCGTGACGATTTCCGCCTCGGTCGGATAATCCGGGCCCAGGATGTGTTCGCACAGCTCTTCAATGCTGGTCTTCGGCTCATCGAGCAGTCGCACACAGGCGCTGGCCACTTCCCGCAGGTTATGCGGCGGCACATCGGTGGCCATGCCCACGGCGATACCGGTGGTGCCATTGAGAAGGATATTCGGCAAACGTGCCGGTAAAACCGCAGGTTCGTCCAGGGTTCCGTCGAAGTTCGGCACCCAGTCCGCCGTGCCCTGGCCCAGCTCGCTGAGCAGCACTTCGGAATAGCGCGCCAGACGGGCTTCGGTATAACGCATGGCCGCGAACGACTTGGGATCGTCCGGCGCACCCCAGTTGCCCTGCCCGTCCACCAGCGTGTAGCGATAGCTGAACGGCTGGGCCATGAGCACCATGGCTTCGTAGCAAGCCGAGTCGCCGTGCGGGTGGAACTTGCCGAGCACATCGCCGACGGTCCGTGCCGACTTCTTGTGCTTGGCGTCGGCACCCAGGCCCAACTCGCTCATGGCGTAGACAATGCGTCGCTGTACGGGCTTGAGGCCATCGCCGATGTGCGGCAAGGCACGGTCCATGATCACGTACATGGAGTAGGTGAGATAGGCCTGTTCGGTGAAGTCAGCCAGTGATCGGCGTTCTACGCCATCCAGGCTGAGGTCAAGGGTGTCGCTCATGCGGGCCTCATCATTTTGTCGTCTGACGCAGCAGCAAGGTGCCACCGCGCTGGGTAAATTCGAGTTGTTTCATTGCGCTCATGCCCAGCAGCGCCTGTTCGCCCTGAAAGCCGGGCGCCACAATGGCGCGCACGTTACGCAGGACAATATCGCCAACCTGCAGGCTGTCGAGCACCGCCCGATAACCGCGGCTTTCGCCATTGGCGGTACTTACCGTGACCGGCAAGCCGCGCTGCAGGCCAAGGTCGTCGGCCATTTCAGCCGGTATCGCCACATCGGTGGCGCCCGTATCGATCATGAACTCCACCGGCTGGCCATTGATCCGGCCACTACTGACGAAGTGCCCCTGGCGGTTAGCCAGCAATTGCACTTCTACATAACCCTCGCCGCGTTGCGAAGCGACGTGGGTATTGGGGTTCTGCTGCCGGTCTTCCCAGTCGCCGAAAAAGCGCGTGGCCAGAAACAGCCCGGCGCCCCAGGCCAGCAGCATCAATACCTTGCCTGCCCGCTTGCCGGGAAGCGGCGCGCTCATTGTCCGGCACTCCAGCCACCTGCCGGCGCCGCAAAGCGCCAGACGATCGGGCGCTTCTCGCCATCGGCACGGGCGCTGAAGTTGTTATCGATACCGATCCAGGCACCGTTTTCATCGACCACCAGGGCCTCGGTCAAGCCATACGGCTGGTCGTAGACGCGCCTGGGCAACAAGGCTTCAGCAGCGAACGACCAACAATGCTCGACCTTACCGGTTTCCAGAGTACGACGGCAGATGCGATAGACCGAACGCTCCAGGGTGAACAGCTTGCCGTTGAACAGCGAAATATCCGAAAAATCCTTGGTGGATAACTTGTCGCCCTTCAATTGCGGCGGTGGAGTTACCTTTCCGGGGTCGGCAAGCAGCACACAGCTGTCCTTGCAGCTCCATTTATCCTGTTCACGACGCACTACCAGCAAGCCACGGCTTTCGCGCTCGGCAGCCAGCCAGATGCGGTCACCGGCGGCATTCACCGCAATCCCTTCAAAGATCGCATTGAAACGCTGCAACATGCCCTGGGCGCGAGCCTGATCCACCAATGCCTGCGGCAGATCGAGCCACACCGGAGCCCCGGCGACCGGTACTTTCAGCACCGTGCCGTGGGCTTCGCTGACCAGATAGCGATTGCCCGCTGCGTCGCAGCTCACGCCTTCAAAATCCATACTGCCGCCGCGCACCACCGCCGACAGGCTGGCCAGCGAGCGCAGATTCAGCGGCAGATAGCTGACCGGCTCAGGCACGACCATGGAATGCGGCTCGGCCTTCCAGGCCTGCTGCGACATATCGAGGCTATAAAGCAGGTTGTCGTCACGGTCCGACACCGTCCACATGCGCCCATTGCACATCGCCAGCCCGGACAGGTTGCCACCGACCATACCGTCTACCGGATGCTCGGACACCAGTGCCAGTTCTTCAAATGGCGCAGCAAGAGCCGGTGCAGCGACCAGCATCAGGGCGGCAAGCCAGCTTCTCGTCAAATCAGGACCTCGACAAGGTTGCCATTGGTTTCCAGCCAGGACTTGCGGTCACCGGCGCGTTTCTTGGCCAGCAGCATGTCCATCATTTCCGAAGTCGCGGCGAAGTCGTCCAGCGTGAGCTGTACCAGACGCCGGGTGTTCGGGTCCATGGTGGTTTCCCGCAGTTGCGGCGGATTCATCTCGCCCAGCCCCTTGAATCGGGTGACCTGAGGCTTGCCGCGCTTTTTCTCGGCCACCAGGCGATCCATGATGCCATTGCGCTCCTCTTCATCGAGGGCGTAGAAGATTTCCTTGCCCAGGTCGATCCGGTACAGCGGCGGCATGGCGACATACACATGGCCTGCATCCACCAGTGGCCGGAAGTGCTGGACGAACAGCGCGCACAGCAATGTAGCGATGTGCAGCCCGTCCGAGTCGGCGTCGGCGAGGATGCAGATCTTGCCATAGCGCAACTGGCTGATATCGGTCGCCCCGGGATCGACGCCAATGGCGACCGCGATATTGTGAACCTCCTGGCTGGCAAGCACTTCGCCGCCATCGACTTCCCAGGTATTGAGGATCTTGCCGCGCAACGGCAGGATGGCCTGGAATTCCTTGTCCCGCGCCTGCTTGGCCGAACCACCGGCAGAGTCGCCTTCGACCAGGAACAGTTCGGAGCGCGCCGGGTCCTGCCCGGCACAGTCAGCCAGCTTGCCGGGCAACGCAGGCCCTTGGGTGATGCGCTTGCGCTCGACTTTCTTGCTGGCCTTCAGGCGCCGTCCAGCGTTGTTGATCGCCAGATCCGCCAGTTGCAGCCCCAGCTCGGAGTGGGTGTTCAGCCACAGGCTGAAAGCGTCTTTGACAATGCCCGAAACGAAAGCCGCCGCCTCACGGGACGACAGGCGCTCCTTGGTCTGGCCGGAGAACTGCGGCTCCTGCATCTTCATCGACAGCACGAAGGCAATTCGTTCCCAGACGTCTTCCGGGGCCAGCTTCACGCCACGCGGCAGCAGGTTGCGGAACTCGCAGAACTCGCGCATCGCATCGAGCAGGCCCTGACGCAGACCGTTGACATGGGTACCGCCCTGCGCGGTCGGGATCAGGTTGACGTAGCTTTCCTGGACACTGTCGCCACCTTCGGGCAGCCAGAGCAGTGCCCAGTCCACAGCTTCCTTGTTACCCGCGAAGCTGCCGCAGAACGGCTCGTCCGGCAGGCGCAGGAAATCGCTGACCGAATCCTGCAGATAGGAACGCAAACCGTCTTCGTAATGCCACTCGACCTTTTCGCCGGTGGACTTGTCCTCGAAACTGACCAGCAGCCCCGGACAGAGTACCGCCTTGGCCTTGAGCACATGCTTGAGGCGGCTGACCGAGAATTTCGGGCTGTCGAAATACTTGGGGTCCGGCGCGAAATACACGCTGGTGCCGGTATTGCGCTTGCCGACGGTGCCGACCACCGCCAGCTCCGAGGCCTTGAAGCCATCGGCAAAGGTCATCTCGTATTCGTTGCCATCGCGCTTGACCCGAACCCGGACCTGGGTCGAGAGCGCGTTGACCACGGAAATCCCCACGCCGTGCAGGCCACCGGAGAACTGGTAGTTCTTGTTGGAGAACTTGCCACCGGCATGCAGCTTGGTCAGGATCAGCTCGACACCCGAAACCCCCTCTTCAGGGTGAATGTCGACCGGCATGCCTCGACCGTCGTCGGACACTTCCAGCGAGTTGTCGGCATGCAGAATCACCTGGACAGCCTTGGCGTGTCCGGCCAGCGCTTCGTCGACACTGTTGTCGATCACTTCCTGGGCAAGGTGATTCGGCCGCGAGGTGTCGGTATACATGCCCGGACGCTTGCGAACCGGGTCGAGGCCCGAGAGGACTTCGATGGCGTCTGCGTTATAAGAGCTAGCGCTGGGAGTGGCCATGGGTTCTCATCATCAATTGTTCATGGGGTTGATACGGACCGTGGCAGCGAGTGAGCGGATCGCCCGTTACTGCACTTTGAATCCGGCAAAACTCAACAATGCCGGCATCTGCTCGGCAAAGCCTTGATAACTGTGGTCGCCTCCGGCCTGGATACGCAGGGCGCAGGCACGGTAGAACGACTCGGCGCGTCGGTAGTCCAGGGTTTCATCTCCGGTCTGCAGCCATACCTGGATACGTTCCGGATCTCGGGGAGCAGGCACTTCAAGCGCCGCCAGTGCCGCGATGTGATCGTGGCTCAGTTCCCAGAGCTCACCTGTGTACAGGTTTTGCTGGGGGCCAAGGACACCATCGAACAACTGGTGCGGATTGACCGCCGGGTTGATCAGGATCGCTTTCAGGCCGTGCCGTTGCGCCAAATGAGTCGCATAGTAGCCGCCGAGCGAGCTGCCGACCAGCAAAGGCCGCCCAAGCGCCTGTATCGCGGACTCCAGTTGCTCCATGGCCTGGCGCGGATGGTGGTGCAATTCCGGCACACGCAATCGCTCGCCCAATCCCAATGAGTTCATCAGGGCAAGCAACTGACGGGCCTTGTATGACTGAGCCGAGCTGTTCAGGCCGTGAATGTACAGCAATGCTGGTGTGTCGCTGATCAAGCGGTCTCTCCCGGAGCCCAAAACAAAACCACGTAGTTTACAGGGATGAACGGCTCAAGGCCTCACTGGAATGCCTGGATCGACATCGATCAATAGCCGGTGCCACCATAATCGACTTCAAATTTCAGGCCGACCACACGGGACACGCCGGTTTCGAGCCGTCCGTCATCATGCAGGCGCAGCCAGCGATAGCCCGGTGCGAGGCTATCGAGGGTGAAATCCACCTTGCCCGGCGCGAACTGGATACAAGTGGACGGCGAAGCCAGCAGGCGCACGCCGTTACGCGGCTGATCGAATTCCTGGTGCACATGCCCCCACAGCACGGCACTCACCTGTGGATAACGGTCCAGTACGGCGAACAGCGCATCGGCATTGCGCAGGCCAATGGGCGCCATCCAGTCACACCCGATCGGCACCGGATGGTGATGCAGGCACACCAGATGATGGCGATCGGGGGCTTCGCGCAGGGACTGCTCCAGCAATTGCAACTGCGAGTCCTGCAGGAAGCCGGGCACCGAGCCGGGAACAGCGGAATCCAGCAGCGTCACGCGCCATTGGCCAACATCCACCACAGACTCCAGCAGGTCGCTGTGCTGCGCGGCATGGGCCATTTGCGGCAGTTCGTCATGGTTGCCGGGCAACCAGCGCGCCGGGGCCGCGATCTGAGCGCTGAGCCGGGCAAAGGCCTGGTAAGACTCCACGCTGCCATCCTGGGAGATATCGCCGCTGGCAATCAGCAGGTCGACAGCCGATTGCTCGGCCAGCACCAGATCGACAACCTTTTCCAGGCTGTCCCGGGTATTCATGCCCAGCAACGTGCCGTCCGTCTCGGCGAACAGATGACTGTCGGACAGTTGCACCACTAAAACTGACGATGATCGGGATGCGCTCGGCAAGGCCGTCTCCTGAGGCGAATTCAGCACGATTATGAGATGCGCAAAGGAGCAGGTAAATCCGCAAAGCGGGCCTGAGGTCACATTTGTGTATGCGGGGAGGTTTCAGCGTACCACTTCAAACTCATGGCCACAGGCTAGACAGTGGCTCAGCCACTCGCCCAGGAACAGATTGAGCTGGGCCTTTTCGTCCGGCTGGTGCATGTCGGCATTGGGATACGGGTAAATCCCCCGAAAACGCCGGGCATGCTCGGCGCCGATGACTTCGGCCATCCGCGCATCGTGGTAGACCTGGACTTCGAGGCGCGGGACCGGCAGCCAGGGCAGACTGTGCTCCTGGCGAACCTGCAGGGTCGTGGTGTACGGGCAGTCGAGCAGCACTTCGACGGCCAGCACACCGAGCATCTGCTCACCCTGGGTCATCGCCACCCGGCGCGAGCTTTTCTGGTTACGCATGTCGGGAAGCAGACGCATCAAGCGCGCGTAGTTGGCCTCGCACGCTGCCTGTAGCCCGGAAAGATCGACACGGTAGCGCTCGCGCAAGAGATTCACGACCATAACCCCCTTATTTCCGTACGGTTCAACGCCAGCCATTGCAAGGCAATGATCGTTGCCGCATTCATGATTCGTCCGTCAGCCACAGCCTGCATTGCGTCGTCGAACGACCAGACCGTCACGCGGATATCCTCGCCTTCGGACTCAAGCCCGTGCAGACCGCCCGCCCCCTGACTGTCGCACTGGCCCATGAACAGATGAACGAATTCGTCACTGCCACCGGGCGAAGGGAAGTATCTGGTTATCGGCCACAAGGCGCCGAAAACAAGTCCAGCTTCCTCTTCTGCTTCGCGATGAGCAACTTCTTCCGGCTGTTCGTCCTTGTCGATCAGGCCAGCCACCAGTTCGATCAGCCAGGGATTGCCACTTTTCTCAACGGCACCCACGCGAAACTGTTCGATCAGCACCACTTCATCGCGTTTGGCGTCATAAGGCAGGACACACACCGCGTCATGGCGAACGAACAGTTCGCGGCTGAGTTCCTTGCCCATGCCACCGGCAAACAGCTCATGGCGCAGGTACAGCTTGTCGAGCTTGTAGAAACCCCGAAAGCAGCTTTCGCGCCGGGTAATCTCAAACGCCGTTGGCGTTGAACGGGTGTTCTGGGGCATAGGTTTCTCGCTTGCGGTGATCTTTGACTGCGGACCATCCTAACGCGCATCGATACCCGGATGCAGCCCCCCTGAAGATGCAGGGTAGACGGCCATGGCATAAAACACTTCTAATCCGCCAAGTGGCGAACCGAACACGTGGTTTGCAGTCCAAGCAGCCTGCATACGCACAACGCAACCGCCTCCATTGATACCGCCAAGGACCAACATGTCGTTATTGAGGATCACTTCGCTGGCTTGTCTGGGGCTGATACTGAGCGCCTGTCAAAGCCTCTTCACGCCCAACATGCGCGCACCGCTGCAAGTGCAGCGCGATGCTTCCGAGCTGATAAAGCCGGGCTGCACCAGCACCGATTGCCCGCTGGTGAATATCGACACCGTACACTTTCCCGACGAACCAAGGCTGGACGCCATCGTCCAGAAAACCTTGCTGCAACTGACCCGCACGGACTCGAACGCACCGCTGCCAGCCTCGATCAAGGACTATCAGGAACAGTTTCTGAGCCGGGCCACGGGCCGCAACAGCAGCTATCTGCAAGCCAAAGTACGCGAGCAGCATGACGGTATCGTGGTGGTCGAGCTGTCGAGCTATCTGGATACCGGCGGCGCCCACGGCAACCCCGGCCGAGCGTTCATCAACTATTCGCGCCAGCAGCAGAAAGTCCTGACCCTGGCCGACATGGTCGTACCGGGCAAGGAAAACGAGTTCTGGGAAAAGGCCGAACTGGCCCATCAGGCCTGGCTGGTTTCGACCAAGATGAATCAGGACAGCGAGTTCATGCAGACCTGGCCGTTCAAGCGCACGCCGAACATTGCCCTGACTTACGGCTCGGTGATCCTCAAGTATCCGGTGACCACCATTGCGCCCTACTCCATGGGCCACATTGAGCTGAAGATTCCTTATCCACAGCTCAATGGCGTCATCAAACCGGAGCTGTTCCCCGGTCGCGGCTAATGCCCCCCCTGTAGGAGCGAATTCATTCGCGAATCAACGTTTTTCGCGAATAAATTCGCTCCTACAGGGCTGAATCAGACCTTCTTGTAAAGCTGGCTGCCTTCCTGCCTGAAGCGTTCGGCCTGTTCACGCAAACCCTCCTCGACCGACAGGTCCACCGCTTCGATCTTCTGGTTGGCCGCGTATTCGCGTACTTCCTGGGTGATCTTCATCGAGCAGAACTTCGGCCCGCACATGGAGCAGAAGTGCGCGACCTTGGCCGAATCCTTGGGCAGGGTTTCGTCGTGGTACGAACGGGCGGTGTCCGGGTCCAGGCCGAGGTTGAACTGGTCTTCCCAGCGAAACTCGAAACGCGCCTTGCTCAAGGCGTTGTCGCGAATCTGCGCGCCCGGATGCCCCTTGGCCAGATCCGCCGCGTGGGCTGCGATCTTGTAGGTGATGATCCCGGTCTTCACATCATCCTTGTTCGGCAGCCCCAGGTGTTCCTTGGGCGTGACGTAGCAGAGCATGGCGCAACCGAACCAGCCGATCATCGCCGCACCGATACCGGAAGTGATGTGGTCATAACCGGGGGCGATGTCCGTGGTCAGCGGGCCGAGAGTGTAGAACGGCGCTTCGTCGCAACACTCCAGTTGCTTGTCCATGTTCTCCTTGATCAGTTGCATCGGCACATGGCCCGGGCCTTCGATCATGGTCTGGACATCGTGCTTCCAGGCAATCTTGGTCAGTTCACCAAGGGTTTCCAGCTCGCCGAACTGTGCTTCGTCATTGGCGTCGGCAATCGAGCCAGGACGCAGGCCATCGCCCAGCGAGAAGCTGACGTCATAGGCCTTCATGATTTCGCAGATGTCCTCGAAGTGGGTATAGAGGAAGTTTTCCTTGTGATGCGCCAGACACCACTTGGCCATGATCGAGCCGCCACGGCTTACGATCCCGGTGACGCGTTTGGCGGTCATCGGTACATAGCGCAGCAGGACGCCAGCATGGATGGTGAAGTAATCGACGCCCTGCTCGGCCTGTTCGATCAGCGTGTCGCGGAACAACTCCCAGGTCAGGTCCTCGGCCACGCCGCCGACTTTTTCCAGCGCCTGATAGATCGGCACGGTACCGATCGGAACCGGCGAGTTGCGGATGATCCACTCGCGGGTTTCATGAATATGCTTGCCGGTGGACAGGTCCATGACCGTGTCCGAACCCCAGCGAATCCCCCAGGTCAGCTTGGCGACTTCTTCCTCGATGGAAGAACCCAGCGCGCTGTTGCCAATATTGCCGTTGATCTTCACCAGGAAGTTACGGCCAATGATCATCGGCTCCAGTTCGACGTGGTTGATGTTGGCCGGGATGATTGCCCGGCCACGGGCGATTTCTTCACGCACGAATTCGGCGGTGATTTCCTTCGGGATGCTGGCACCGAAACTGTGCCCGGCGTGTTGCTGCTTCAGCAGTCCTGCGGCGCGAGCTTCCTGGAGCTTCATGTTCTCGCGGATGGCGACGTATTCCATCTCGGCGGTAATGATTCCCTGACGCGCATAGTGCATCTGGCTGACGTTGGCACCCGCCCTGGCCCGGCGCGGATTGCGCACATGGGCGAAACGCAGTGCAGTCAGCTCGGCATCGCTCAGGCGCTGCTGCCCGAAATGCGAACTCAGGCCGGCCAGACGCTCGGTGTCGTTGCGCGAGTCGATCCACGGCGAACGCACATCGGCCAGGCCCTTGCGCACATCAATGATCACATTCGGGTCGGTGTAGGGACCGGAAGTGTCGTAGACCGTGACCGGGGCGTTGATTTCGCCACCGAAGTCGGTCGGGGTTACATCCAGAGTGATTTCCCGCATCGGCACGCGAATGTCAGGACGCGAGCCCTGGACATAGACTTTCTGCGAACGGGTAAAAGGTTGTACCGATCCAGAATCGACCTGGGCGGATTCACTCAAGTGGGGGGCGTTTTTTGCTTTTTTAGTCATCACGGCTCTCCAGACGAATTTATTGTCGGAGTAACCTGATAAACGGACGGACGCACCCTTACAGGTGCTGAGTATCGGCGGGCGTGCTACTGTTCATTTTTTGAACAATCGACCCCGGACGACACTCAAGAGGACTCGCCGGGAGACGAGAAATCTTGTTCCCTACGCAGGCGCTAACCTGATCAGGTTCAACGGGATCCGGTTTAACCGATCTCAGCCTCATAGCAAGGCACCCCGACAAGAACGTCGCCAGTCTATGATGGGCAGCCCGGGAAACACCAGTCTATTTATGCCGCCATCGATAAATGGCTAATGGCCGATTGTTGCAGTCAACAACTGGCTCTACACTCGCTAACCCGGTTTTGCATCAAACCGGCATCATTACCATGAACAGGGACTGCCTCATGCTGCGCAAACTTTCGTTGGTCATTGCCGTGTCATGTGCCTACAGCGTACAGACCTGGGCAGCGGATGCGCCGCTTCCGACCAAGACCGGACTGGTCAATGTCTACCAGCAGGCCGTGGACAATAACGCCGACCTGGCGGCAGCCCGTGCCGACTACGAAGCCCGCAAGGAAGTCGTGCCCCAGGCTCGCGCCGGTTTGCTGCCCAACCTGTCGGCCAACGCCCAGGCCAACAACACCCGGACCAGCATCGACCAGCCCAGCGCCACGACGACGCGCAGCGGCACGGTCTATCAGGCAACCCTGAGCCAGCCGATCTTCCGCGCCGACCGCTGGTTCCAGTTGCAAGCCGCCGAAGCTGTCAACGAGCAGGCAGCCCTGGAGCTCTCGGCCACCGAGCAGAACCTGATCCTGGATTCGGCCCAGAGCTACTTCGCGGTATTGCGCGCCCAGGACAACCTGGCCTCGACCAAGGCCGAGGAAGCGGCCTTCAAGCGGCAGCTGGATCAGGCCAACGAGCGTTTCGATGTCGGCCTTTCCGACAAGACCGACGTCTTGCAGGCCCAGGCCAGCTATGACACCGCCCGGGCCAACCGGATCATCGCCAAGCGTCAGGTAGACGATGCCTTTCAGGCGCTGGTAACCCTGACCAATCGCGAATACAACTCCATCGAGGGCATCGTCCACACCTTGCCGGTGCTGGCGCCGATCCCCAACGATGCCAAGGCCTGGGTGGATACCGCCGCCCAGCAGAACCTGAACCTGCTGGCCAGCAACTATGCGGTCAGCGCCGCCGAGGAAACCCTGCGCCAGCGCAAGGCCGGCCACGCACCGACTCTCGACGCCGTCGCCACCTACCAGCGCGGCGACAACGATGCACTGGGTTTCAACAACCCCAACTACACGGGGCGCAACTTCAGCGGCGATGTCGAGCAGCGCAGTATTGGCGTGCAGTTGAATATCCCGATCTACAGTGGTGGCCTGACCAGCTCGCAGGTCCGTGAAGCCTATTCGCGCCTGACCCAGAGCGAGCAGCGCCGGGAAAGCCTGCGTCGCCAGGTCGTGGAAAACACCCGCAACCTGCATCGTGCGGTGAATACCGACGTGGAGCAGGTCCAGGCGCGCAAGCAATCGATCATTTCCAACCAGAGTGCGCTGGAAGCCACGGAAATCGGCTATCAGGTGGGCACGCGCAACATCGTCGATGTGCTCGATGCGCAACGTCAGCTCTATGCGTCGGTGCGCAACTACAACAACACCCGTTACGACTACATCATCGACAACCTGCGCCTGAAACAGGCCGCCGGCACGCTGAACCCGGGAGATTTGCAGGACCTGTCACGCTACCTGAAGTCAGACTACAACCCGGACAAGGACTTCCTGCCACCGGATCTGGCAGCCGCCGCGCAGAAGAATTTCGAGAAGCCGGCACAGCGCTAAGCACACTGCACAAGTGGTGTGGGAGCGAATTCATTCGCGAATGAATTCGCTCCACATTCACAGATATTTGGCTATTCCATCCAGCAGACGCTGCAATGCACCCTGATTGGTCTTCATCACGCCAAGCCCGGCTTCGGCCATGGTGCGCGCCAGTTGTGGCTGATCGAAAAGCCGCTGTATCGCAACCGCCAAGCCGACCGAATCGCTCACTTCCTCCAGCGCCCCGGCTTTGCGCAACAGCGCGGCAATTTCCAGGAAGTTGAACAGGTGCGGACCGCTCAACACCGGCTTGGCCAGTGCGGCAGGCTCCAGCAGGTTATGCCCGCCATTGGGCACCAGGCTGCCGCCAACGAAGGCATGGTCTGCCAGGGCATACAGAAACAGCAATTCACCCATGGTGTCGCCCAGCAATACCGACGTGTCCGGCGTTACTGCCTGCCCGGATGAGCGGCGCACGGTAGCGAAACCGGTCTGCTGACATAATCCGTACACACTGTCGAAGCGCTCGGGATGACGCGGCACCAGAATCAGCAACGCCTCGGGGTGACTCACCAGGATCTGCCGATGAGCCGACAGCACGCTCTCGTCTTCACCGGCATGGGTACTGGCAGCGATCCACACCGGGCGCCGGGTGGTCTGCAATTGCTCACGCAACTGTGCAGCCCGCTCCAGCAGTTGCGGGTCGATGCTCAGGTCGAACTTGATCGAGCCGGTCACCGTCACGCATTCAGGTCGCGCACCCAGCTCAAGAAAGCGCTGGGCTTCAGCTTCGGTCTGTACCGCAAAGCCGCTCATTTGCGCCAGCATCGGCCGGGTCAGTCCGGCAAAACGGCCGTAGCCACGCGCCGAGCGCTCCGACAGCCGCGCGTTGGCGAGCATCACCGGAATCCCGCGCCTGGCGCACTGGTTAATGTGATTGGGCCATAACTCGGTTTCCATGATGATGCCGAGTCGGGGCTGGACATGATCGAGAAAGCGCCCTGCCGCCCACGGCAAATCATAAGGCAGGTAACAATGCTGGATGCGCGGCTCGCTGGCGAACAGCGCCTTGATCCGCTCCGAACCGGTTGGCGTCATGCAGGTCACAGTAATCGGCAATTGCGGATAAAGCGCCAGCAGCGCTCGAATCATCGGCGCGGCGGCGATGCTCTCGCCCACCGATACCGCATGCACCCAGATGCCGCCACGCTGCATCGCAGGCAAGCCAATAGCGAAACGCTCGCCGATGCGCTGGCGGTAGGCCGGAGCCTTGCGCGCCCGCAACCACAGCCGCAGGGCAACCAGCGGCAAGCCAAGATGAAACAGCAGGGTATAAAGAGTTCTATTCATGGGCGCGGAGTTTATCAGCACGTCTGCTCAAAGCCACGCTTACCTGCCGACGTGAATACATCAGGCCATGGCGCACCGGGATGCCATGGCCCGTAGCAAAGTCGCTAACATACGCAGCCTGAAAAAGGAGTAACACCATGACTGCCTACTATCTGCTGGCCATCGCAATCTGCGCCGAAGTCATTGCCACCACATCCATGAAAGCAGTCAAGGGCCTGAGCACACCGCTGCCTCTGCTGCTGGTCATCGTCGGCTACGGGATTGCGTTCTGGATGCTGATCCTGGTGATGCGCACCATCCCGGTCGGCATTACCTACGCCATCTGGTCGGGCATGGGAATCGTCCTGGTGAGCATCGCGGCGTTCTTTATCTATGGGCAGAAACTGGATCTTCCCGCCTTGCTGGGCATGGGAATGATCGTGCTCGGCGTGGTGGTGATCCAGTTGTTCTCGAAAACCGCCGGGCATTGAAAACACGATCCCCTATAATGGCCCATTCTTCACGCCACTGAGGTGTCCATGCCATCTGTTATTTCCACTGACGTCCTGATTGTCGGAGGGGGTGTTGCCGGTCTCTGGCTCAATGCCCGGTTACGTCGTCAAGGGTTCTCGACAGTCCTGGTAGAAAGCGCGAGCCTGGGTGGCGGGCAAAGCCTGAAGTCGCAGGGCATCATCCATGGCGGCGCCAAGTACGCGCTGCATGGCGCGCTGTCGGGTGCTTCCGAGGCGATTGCCGACATGCCGCGCCGCTGGCGTGAATCGCTCGATGGCACAGGCGAACTGGATCTGTCCGGCGTGCGCCTGCTGTCCGAGGCGCATTATCTGTGGTCGCCCGGCACCATCGCCGGCAACCTGACCAGCTTCTTCGCCAGCAAGGCGGTGCGTGGCCGCGTGGATCAGGTCAAGGGCGAGCAACTGCCGCCCGCCCTGCAAAATCCGAAATTCAAGGGCAAGGTGTATCGGCTGGCCGAACTGGTGGTCGACGTGCCGAGCCTGATCGAGCGCCTTGCCGAACTGGCGGGCGACAGCCTGCTCGCCGCCCGGCAGATCGAGCCATTGCACGAAAGTGGCGAACTGGTCGGTCTGCGCGTCGATGACCGCGAGATCCGTGCCCAGCGCGTCGTACTCAGTGCGGGTTCAGGCAATGCCGAGCTGCTTGCCGCCCTGGGCGTTTCCCAACCGCAGATGCAACGCCGTCCTCTGCATATGGTGCTGGTCAAAGGCCCGACCCTGAAACCGCTGTTCGCCCACTGCCTGGGCGGCGGACCCAAGCCGCGGATTACCGTTACCACCCATCCGGCCGCCGATGGCCAGTGGGTCTGGTATCTGGGTGGCGATCTTGCCGAAGCCGATGGCGTGGCTCGCGAGCCGGCAGCGCAGATCGCGGCGGCCAGAAAGGAACTGGAATCGTTGCTGCCATGGGTCGATCTCGGCCAGGCTCAATGGGCAACCTTGCGGGTTGATCGGGCAGAACCGGCGCAATCGGGCCTGGTACGTCCGGACAACGCATTCCTGGATGTCCAGCAACGGCTCATGGTCGGCTGGCCGACCAAACTGGCACTGGCGCCGGACTTCGCTGACCGGGTACTGGCCGCGCTGGCAAAAGATGCTATCCAGCCAATACCCCAGCCATCCATGAGCGACCTGCCCAAACCGCCTCTGGCGATACCTGTCTGGGATCAACTGCTGCCATGACCGTAAAGACCCTGCATGAACTGCATCGCCCTCTGGGCAGCACCGGCCTGAGCATTTCGCCTCTGGGGCTGGGCACCGTCAAACTGGGCCGCGATCAAGGCGTGAAGTATCCCAATGGCTTCACGATCCCCGACGATCAACAAGCGCAGATGCTGTTGAAGATGGCCCGCGACATGGGCATCAACCTGATCGACACTGCGCCAGCCTACGGCACCAGCGAAGAACGCCTCGGCCCGCTGTTGCGCGGCCAGCGTCAGGACTGGGTCATCGTCAGCAAGGTCGGGGAAGAATTCGAGAGCGGACAATCGCGCCACGACTTCAGTGCCGGGCACACGCGTCTGTCGGTGGAGCGCAGCCTGAAACGTCTTGAAACCGATTTCATCGACCTGGTTCTGGTGCATTCGGACGGCAATGACCTGGCGATTCTCAACGACACAGACGTCTATCAGGCGCTTGCCGATCTGAAGCGCGAAGGCAAGATCCGCGGCTTCGGTTTTTCCGGCAAGACCGTCGAGGGAGGCCTGCTGGCATTGCGCGAAGGCGACTGTGCGATGGTCACCTACAATCTCAATGAGCAGGGTGAAAAACCGGTTCTGGACTACGCTGCGGCACACGGCAAGGGAATTCTGGTGAAGAAAGCATTGGCCAGTGGTCACATATGCCTGAGCCCCGGTATCGATCCGGTGCAAGCCAGTTTCCAGTTGCTGTTTGAACATCCGGGTGTTGCCAGTGCTATTGTCGGGACCATCAATCCCCTGCATCTGGCCCACAACGTTGCCAGCGCAGCTGCTGTCATTCGCCGTCAAGCCTGATGTAGGCGGCCGACCCCAACGCAAGAAGGAGCCGATATGCCGCGAACCCTGATCCGGAAAAACCCCAGCGACTTCAAGACCCTGCCGTTGTTCGTAGAAGCCACTCCAGACGGTCTGAGCTATCAGAGCGGAGGGATGCCGTTGAATTTCTCCCAGACCCTGCAGCGTCGGCGCAAGATCGAAGTGCCGGACAACGAGCGCTTCGCGACCGAGCTGGCCAATCTGGGCGTGTCGATACGGCTGACCCTGCATTGGCAGAATCGCGATTACTGGGTGCTGGTCAGGCAACGGCGGCAAGACCGCGGCGATGTGGTGCTCAAGCTGATTTCCGGCTACGTGCCAGCTCACGAGCTTACCCTGCCCTTGCACACCGCCATTCAGGAAGTTGCCGAAGAGTGCCTGATCGAGACACCTCAAGGCTGGCTGAGCGGGCGCTTCAACGAAACCTGGCTGCCGGCGCCGTATGCGGCGGCGCTGCATTATCGCGAAGCCATGCCTTTTCGCCTGAGTTCGCTGTCAGGCGCGGCCAGACCGGTACGTTGCGGCAATATGCCGTTGATTGAACGTCCGCGGGCCTACGTGCATTTGCCGACGGCTTCACTGCAACTGATTTACGACATGCGCCTGGAAATCCCCAAGGAGGCACGTCCGCTGAGCCTGTTCCACGTCGATGAGACGCTGGAAAAAGAGCAACTGGTCGCCCGCCTCAATCGCAGCAAGCCCGACCTGTATCTGATGCCCCTGGAAAACGGTGTGCCGCTGCCCGAGCTCTATACGCTCAAGCAGGACAAGCTGAGCCCGGTGAGCACGCGCGGGTTATATCTGGCAGAAAGCTTCGCCGCCCAGGATGGCTGGGTGGTGCGTGAAGAGCGGATACGCTGGAAAGACTGGCTGCGCCAGCAGGGCCTGACCGCGCCAGCAGGCAAGAGTGGTCTAAAGAACCTGACCGGCAAGGCCAGGGAACTGCTGCAGATGGCGCGCAAGAGCCTGAGCAAATAACCCGTAGCAAATTCATTGGCTCTGTCTGCATCAAGTGTTGCAAGTCCGTCACCGGACTGTGGGAGGCAGCTTGCTGGCGACTTCACCTTGTCGCCAGCAAGCTGCCTCCCACAACATTAACCGCGCTGTACCAGAGACACCACAACACTTAATTCGCTTGTACGATCACTGCCCGCGGATCTTCTCGACAATCGCCGTGGTCGAGCTGTTTTCCACCAGGCCCAGCACCTTGACTTCGCCGCCATAAGCCTGGACGATTTCGGCACCGACTACCTGATCGATACCGTAATCACCGCCCTTGACCAGTACATCCGGCTTGACGTGGCGCAGCAGGTTTTCCGGGGTGCCTTCGGGGAAGCTGATCACCCAGTCCACAGCCCCCAGACCGGCCAGTACCGCCATGCGTCGGTCAACGCTGTTGATCGGGCGCCCTGGCCCCTTGAGACGGCTGACGGAGGCATCGTCATTGATTGCCACGATCAGTCGGTCACCCTGGGCTCGGGCCTGTTCCAGATAGGTCACGTGGCCTGCATGCAGGATGTCGAAGCATCCATTGGTGAACACGATCCTTTCCTGATGGGCACGGGCGTCATCGATGGCCAGCAGCAGTTGCTCCAGGCCCAGAACGCCACGCTCGGAACCTTCTTCACGCTGGATGGCACGGCGCAACTCCGGGGCGCTGATCGCCGCGGTCCCCAGCTTGCCGACCACAATGCCGGCAGCCAGATTCGCCAGCGCCACCGCATGGGGCAGTTCCTCGCCAGCCGCAATAGCCGCCGCCAGAGTGGAGATGACCGTATCGCCAGCACCGGTCACGTCGAACACTTCACGGGCACGGGCAGGCAGATGCAAGGCAGGCTGCTCCGGACGCAACAGGGTCATGCCGTGTTCGCCACGGGTGACCAGCAATGCACCCAGCTCCAGCTCGTGCATCAGTTTCGCGCCCTTGGCGACCAGATCGCTCTCATCGACACAATGGCCGACGATGGCTTCAAACTCGCTCAGGTTCGGGGTAATCAGGCTCGCGCCACGATAGATGGCGAAGTCCTTGCCCTTCGGATCGGCCAGCACCGGAATGCCGCGTTCACGGGCGGCATTGATCAGCACCTGATGGTTTTTCAGGGCGCCTTTGCCGTAATCGGAAAGTACCAGCACCTTGATGCCGTCGAGCAGGTTGTCGACTTCCACGCCCAGAGCGAGGGAATCCGTCATGAACGGTTCTTCAAAGTCGATACGCAGCAATTGCTGGTGGCGACTCATGACCCGCAACTTGACGATGGTCGGCTGATGGGCGATGCGCTGGAAATGCGCACGCACCCCGGCAGCTTTCAGGCTGTTGGTCAGACTGTCGGCGGCCTCGTCTTCACCGGTCACGCCAACCAGCGCAGCCGGGGCGCCGAGAGCGGCGATGTTCAGCGCGACGTTTGCCGCACCACCGGGACGATCCTCGATCTGGTCGACCTTAACCACCGGCACCGGTGCCTCGGGAGAAATCCGTGAGGTACCGCCATGCCAGTAACGGTCGAGCATGACGTCACCGACCACAAGGACAGGCGCTTGATCGAAACGCGGCATGGACAACTTCATGGAAACTCCGAAGACAAAAAACGACGCGGATCATAACATAGCCAATTTGGCTCAAGACGCTAACGCAGTTATACCTTTTCAGCAGCAGAACGAGGCTTGACGTCCTGCACCCAGAACAACTCGTGACGCCGTACGGCCTTGCGGAAAAACTCGCTCTCCCCCGTATCGGGCCAGCTCCGGCCTGCCAGCAGACGCTGGATCCAGCGCCGAACCTGCTTCTTGAAAGGCTGCGGCCCCTGCAGGTCGTGCTGCATGGCCAGGGCCATTGCCTTGTCAATGCGCTGGGCATCATTCAAGAAAAGGCTACAGACCGGTAACGGCTTCATCGGGACAGTCGCCGGTGGCAAGGCAACACCATAGCCTGCCGGGCCCATGGGCCAGCGATCATTGTCATGCAAATGATTGGCGTACAACAGCAAGGTACCGGGGCGCCATTCACTCAACTCGATAGCCTGCAACAACGCCTCGGTCGCCGCGACATGATCACGATGAGGATCCAGCTCCAGATGCGGCGTGACAACTACTTGCGGTCTGAAATGTTCCAGAACCCGCACAATGTCATCCACCAGATTCTTCCAGGTAGGAAGACCATCGGCCTCGGAAGGCAGGGCAAAGGCTGAAGCCCGGCGCCAGCTACGAATATCGCTCTCGCCGGACTCACGGGAGCCGAACGGTTGCGCTGGCTGCTCCTGCATTTCGGCAAGACGCAAACAGTAATAGCCCAGTTGCACGCAATGACTTTGTGCCACACCGCCCCACAAGGGCACTGCCAGACTGTCCCAGGTCCGCAAGCGGCCCTTGAGCACAGCAGCCTGCGTGGAATCCAGACCCAGGCGACGATAGTTTTCGGCTTCGATCTCACCTTGAGTCACAGTCATGATTGCCGCATCGGCTGCGCGACTGTAAAGACCGAAAGCAGCCAGCTCGGCATCGTCGGCATGCGGTGCCAGCACCAGCAGAGATTGCGCGCTGTAGTCGGGATTGTGCATCGCATACAGCGTAAAAGAACCCAACGCCTTGCAGCGTCGCGATACAAGAGACAGCTCGCCTTGCAGCAATGCCGCTTCCTGGCCGGACAGGTTCAGGTAGCGCCGGCCTGCAACCCCACGCTCAAAGTCCTGACGATCGTTACCCAGCAGCACATAAGGATCAAGCCAGCGTCCCAGCCAGGTGGCCTTCAGGCGAACCGCCAGAATCAGCGTGTCGCTGCCTGACAGTGAGGCTCCGGCATCCAGCTCCAGCCGGTCATTGCGCAGCCTGACGTCAAAGGTTCGGGCACTGTCAGGAAAGTCGTAGCGATAGTCGCTGTCAGGTTCGTAGAACAGGTGATCTGCAAACCAGGCTTCGTGAGCCACCCACGCCAGAACGGCGAGCACCGGTGGCAGCCACCACGCGACAAGAACCCCCGCCAGCACCAGCACACTCAGCACCAGAACGGCCGAGTAACGTTTGCGCCGCCGGTGGCGTTTCAGCAACTCGTCCTTACGTCCACTCATGGCAGCCCTCCTTTCAAATCTGATAGACCGGGTGCGTGTTACACCAGCGGGTCTTGTATTCCCGGTCTGCGCGACCAAACGAATAACGCAAGGGCTTGCCCACAGAGTTGGCATATTCCCATTGCGTCTGGGTATTCACGAAACTCAGGACACTGCCCGGGCTCAGCTCGTTGAACTGCGGATCGACACCACCATTCACATATTCAAGGCTCACCCATTCAGGTGCCTCGGCGCGGTACAGCACCTGGATGGCGGCAGGCCGATCGGCCACATATATAACCGAACCGGTCATGAATTCCCGCAACAGCGAAAACACCTCGACCAGATGCGCCTTGCCCGGCACATCAAAACCCCATCGCTTGTGAAACAGGTCGGCGTAGATGGCTGCCTGCTCTTCGGAGGTCAACTCGCTCATTGGCCGGATCAGGCCTCCGGCTTCCTCCAGCAGGCGCTGCTCGCGACGCTGGTTATAACGAAACTTCTTGCTGTACTCCTCCGGGCGGCGGGCCAGCGCCAACCCTTCGGACTGAATGCGCAGGTTGCCGATGCTGTCCTTGACGAGCTCCGAGACGTAGCGCATGCGATGGCGCACTTGCACCGGGCAGTCTTTGGCCACCGGCAGAATGATCTCGGAATTACCCAGGTCATACATGCCACGCACACCCTGGCGCTTGGCGGCATCACGCGAAAGGGCAATATGACGGCCCCATGCAGGCAACCCGGCGACCAGTTGCCCATCACGCACGACACCCAGATAACGCACGGGAATACCGACCAGCGAAGACAATCGTTCTATGACCTGCGGGTGGGTGGCAAAACTGCCACCATAGCGCTCCCAGACCTGGGCGTACTCACCTGCTTCAATAGGGGTCCAGCCGCGTTCACGCCAACTGCGCAAATACCCGAGAATCAAATGGCGCCTCCTGTAACGCCGTGGCTTTCTTCCTTGAAATCCTTCTCGTGAAGACGTGCGTAGTAACCGTTGAAAGCCAGCAACTCCTGATGGGTGCCACGCTCGACAATCTGCCCACGGTCCATGACCAGGATCAGGTCAGCCTTTTCGATGGTCGTCAGGCGGTGAGCGATCACCAGCGTCGTGCGCCCCTTGATCACTTCATCGAGTGCCGCCTGGATATGACGCTCGGACTCGGTATCGAGTGCCGAGGTCGCCTCATCGAGGATCAGCAGCGGCGCATTTTTAAGCAACGCACGAGCAATAGCCAAACGCTGGCGCTGGCCACCGGAAAGCAGGACACCGTTCTCGCCCACCAGCGTGTCGTAGCCCTGGGGCATCTTGACGATGAACTCGTCGGCATAAGCGGCTTCGGCGGCCTTTTTGACATCTTCGTCCGGCGCGCCGGCAAGGTCACCGTAGGCGATGTTGTTGGTGACGGTATCGTTGAACAGCGTTACCTGCTGATTCACCAGGGCGATGTGCTGGCGCAGGTTATTCAGCTTGTATTCTTCTACATCGACGCCATCGAGCAGGATCTGCCCATTGCTGTGATGGTAGAAACGCGGAATCAGGTTGGCCAGCGTGGACTTCCCGCTACCCGAGCGGCCCACCAGCGCGACCATCTGCCCCGGCTCGGCGACAAAGGAAATGTCATTGAGCACAGGCGTGTCGACATTACCGTAAGAGAACGTCAGGTTGCGCACTTCCAGGCGACCGGAAACCTGATCACGCTCACAGGTACCGCTGTCCAGCTCAGGTATCTCATCGAGCTGTTCAAAAATGTTTTCAGCAGCAGCAAGACCTTTCTGAATGGTCGCACTGACTTCCGAAAGCTGACGAATCGGCTTTGGCAGCAGGCCGGCAGCCGTGATGTAGGCGATCAGTTCGCCAGCCGATGCATCACCACGCATGTACAGCACCAGGTACATCAGCACTGCCATTGCCACGTAAATCACCAGTTGCAGCATAGGCGTGTAGATCGACTGGGTGCGAGTCATGCCGAGGCTGCGATTCATGTTGCTGGCGCTGGCATCGTGAAAACGCTGTTTCTCGTAGGTTTCACCACCAAAACTGCGCACGACCCGATAGCCCTGGATCGCCTCGGAAGCAACGTGGGTAACATCGCCCATGGCTTCCTGGATCTTCTTGCTTTGCTTGCGGAATTTCTTGCTGGCGCTGCTCACCATGAGCGCAATGATCGGCAGGATGGCCAGCATCACCAGGGTCATTTTCCAGTTGCTGTACAACAGGTAAGCGATCAGGAATACGACTGTCAGACCTTCCCGGATCACGACCTTGATTGCATCGGTAGCCGCGCCGGTAACCATGGTCACGTTGTAGGTAATACGCGAAATCAAGTGACCCGAGTTATGGTTGTCGAAGTAAGGATTGGGCAGGCTCAGCAAGTTATCGAACAGCGAACAGCGCAGGTCATGAACAACCCCGCGAGCCACTTTGGCCAGGTAATAGTTACCCAAAAATGAGCCTATGCCTTGGTAGACTGCAATGAGTACAATCAGCAGCGGCACCCCGAGGATCAGGGAAACACCCAGAAACTTGGCACCGTCCGGTTCCTGCAAGGCGTTGAGAAAGTGCTTGAGCATGTCGGCCAACATGGGCTGACTGGAGGCGAACAAAAGAAAGCCAACGATACTTACGGCAAACGCTCTCCAGTAGGGAACGACGTATTTCAACAATCTCAGATAGATTTTCATACTTGACTGCTGGGTAGAATTGGCCATTAACGCGCCCCGTACCATTCAAAAGAGAGACAGATGCGCATTGTAACAGCGAACCAAATGCAAGATTGGCTAACCGAAGGGACCGTACTGGAAAAAGACAGCCATGGCCCCAAGGTCATCAGCCTTGCCAGCGGTGAGCTATTGAAGATTTTTCGCAGCAGACGCCATCCGCTTCTGGTTCGCCTGAACCCCGATGCACAGCGCTTTTACCAGCAGAGCTGTCGCCTGCGCGAGCGCGGCATCAGCACTCCGCAGGTCAATGATTATTTCTGGGTGGAGCCTGCAAAAGGCATCAGCGCATGCCTCTATCAACCCTTGCCCGGCATGCCTCTGGACTCACTCTACAAGCAGTCGCTTGAAGCATTCACCAGCCTGTTGCCGGAGCTTGCGCGCTACATTCACTCCCTGCATCAACGCGGCATCTACTTCCGCTCGCTGCATCTTGGCAACGTACTGCGCACACCGGATCAGGGCTTCGGGCTGATCGACTTCCTTGATACCCGCTTCAAGCGCAAGCCGCTTAACAAGTCGATGGTGAGACGCAACTTCCAGCATCTGCAGAATTACCTGCGCCGCAGCAGGATTACCGACTTCCCGTGGGACGAACTCATGCGTTGCTATGATTTGGCAGTAAAGGATGCAGCCGCCTGAGATGGCAGGGCGATCACTTTCCCGGAAGTAGCCTGGACATTAAACGCTGAACAAGACTCATGTCCTCGACTTCCGGAAAGTCAGCGCAAAGATGTTGGTAAATCACGGCCGACTGCTTGAAGTAATCAAGATGCTGTGTCGCAAAAAGCCTGCCCTGCTCCGCGATACCGGCGACCAGCGCGGGATCGTTGCGCAGCAGCGTCAACTTCTCTGCAAAATCTTGAGCGTCGCTATAGAGCATGGCATTGACGCCATCCTCCAGACCAAGCGCCTGTTCCTCACCGTACCCCTGACGGTAGGCAAGCAATACGCAGCCGCAGGCCATGGCCTCGAAGTTCTTCGCCATATACTCGCCAAGCCCGATATCCGCACTGACAAATACTCGAATGCGATTGAGCGCTTCGCGGTACTCATCGCCTGGGGCGGTGCGCATGAGCTGCAACTGAAACTGCTCTACAGCACGTTGCAGGAAATCCCGGCGTTCACGGTAGGTATCGCTGCCCAGGCGGCCAATGAATCCCAGTTCGATATCACGCTCGGCACCGCTGGCATACAACGAGGAACTGTTATAGCCCTTGGCGAGAAAGTAGGCATCAACTCCCGTTTCACGAAAGCGTTCAGCCACTCGAAAGCCGGTCATGACGATTTTGGCGTTGGGTATTTTTCGATAGAAAGCTGAAAACTTTCCCTGCCACCTGGAGCCGGAAATAAACTCCTGGCAAGCATCTTCCTCGTAGATCAGTAACCCGGAAATACGCTTGAGACGGCCGGCCTGTTTGCTCAGGTAGCGAAACAGCAGATCGAGCACGACCCGGTCATACTGCGAGAAATCGATGGCCTTCAGGACATCGCCCAAGCGCTTGTGCTGCTCACGGTCGACGTAGCGAACCTCGACTTCTGCAAAGCGTTCGAGCCCCTGCCACAGCTGGCGATTGTCGGGCTCCCGCGGGGTACAGCTCAGGACCAGAATGCGCATCAGCGCTTCCCGAACCTGAGCGCCTTGCGCAGGTAACTCCACGTCAACGCCTGCACAGGACTGAAACGAATGGCGCGCAGATAGTAACGACGCGCGACCCGGTAATCGCCAGCCAGTTGAGCGGCACGGAACAACGAGAGATAAACCTGAGCCGAATAGCGCGGCAAAAGGTACTGACACTCGTCCGGCAGGTGTGCAAACACCTCTTTGATCAGCCCTGTAGCCACGCTCTCTTCGTCGGCACGGCTATGGCGCAAACTGTCGGCATGCTTGTAGATGCGCGCAACCGGCTGCTGTACCAGAGCAACAGGAGCACTGACCAGGACATAGGCAAATACCGGTATATCCTCACCCGAACGCAGGTTGTGCGGATAAGGGCGCTCAAGCAGAAGGTCACGTCGCAAAAGGGTGCAGCAATGCGAAATGGCGATCTTCTTCTGCAACAGATAACGGCGAACCAGTTGATCCGCACTGCCTTGAACCGGAGTCGGCTGGCGCACACGTTCACGCCCGTCCGGATAGACCGAAACCTGTCCTCCCAGCACCAACCCCGCCTCCGGGTTATCAGTAACCGCCTGACGCAACAAGGCCAGTGCATCGGGTAACAACTCGTCATCGGCATCCAGCATCAGAGCATAGCGCCCCCGAGCCAGACGCACACCATGATTACGTGCCGCAGCCGCTCCGGCGTTGGCCTGATGCACCACGGTCATGCCGGTTTCATGGCGAGCCTGATAATCATCGAGCACACGCCGGGTATCGTCGGTGGAGCCATCATTGACGATAACCAGCTCGACATCGTCTGCCAATTGAGCCAGTACAGAATCAATCGCCCGCGGCAACAACAAGGCATAGTTGTAGGCCGGGATGACGACGCTGATCAGTGGCTCAGGCATTCTCATAGGTTTCCACACCGTCCTTGACGACCAGAATATCTTCCATGATCAGGTACTGCAGGTCAGACCCGAAGAACATGTTCAGCGCGTCGGTCGGCGAACAGATCATCGGCTCGCCACGACGGTTGAGCGAGGTGTTGAGCGACACGCCGTTGCCGGTCAGGTTTTCCAGCGCCTTCATCATGTCGTAGTAGCGCGGGTTGTATTCGCGCTTGAGCACCTGGGCACGCGAGGTGCCGTCTTCGTGCACGACTTCCGGCACGCGGGTCTTCCACTCTTCCGCCACTTCAAAGGTGAAGGTCATGAACGGCGCAGGATGATCGATGGTGATCATCTGGGGTGCCACGGTGTCGAGCATCGACGGGCAGAAAGGTCTCCAGCGCTCGCGGAACTTGATCTGCTCATTGATGCGGTTGGCGACGCCCGGAATGCTCGGGCAACCGATGATCGAACGACCACCCAGCGCACGTGGACCGAACTCCATGCGGCCCTGGAACCAGGCGACCGGATTGCCTTCGACCATGATCTTCGCGATGCGCTCGGGCATGTTGTCGATCTGGCGCCAGACCGGCTTGCTCGGGTGACGGGCACAGGCCGCGATCACATCCTCGTTGCTGTAGGCCGGACCGAGGTAGACGTGTTCCATCTTCTCGACCGGCACGCCACGGGCGTGAGACACATAGGCAGCCGCGCCGACTGCCGTACCGGCATCGCCGGACGCAGGCTGGACGAACAGTTCCTTGACTTCCGGACGGGCGATGATGCGCTGGTTGAGCTTCACGTTCAGCGCACAGCCGCCGGCGAAGGCGATCTTGCCGGTTTCCCTGAGAATGTCGCCCAGGTAGTGATCCATCATCTGCAGCGCGAGTTTCTCGAACAGCGCCTGCATGCTGGCGGCGTAGTGGATGTAAGGCTCGTCGGCAACATCGCCGACACGCTTTGGACCCAGCCACTCGATCAGTTTCGGCGAGAAGTAGAAACCCTTGCCGTTTTCCTTGTAGCGACGCAGACCGATGACGTTGGCCAGCTCGGTGTTGATCACCAGTTCGCCGTTTTCAAAGGTCGCCAGACGCGAGAAGTCATACTTGCTGGCATCGCCATACGGCGCCATGCCCATGACCTTGAATTCGCCGTCGAGCATCTCGAAGCCGAGGAATTCGGTGATCGCGCCATACAGGCCACCAAGGGAGTCCGGATCGAAGAACTCCTTGATCTTGTAGATCTTGCCGTTCTCGCCATAGCCAAAGAAGGTCGTGGCGTACTCGCCCTTGCCATCGATGCCCATGATCGCGGTCTTTTCCTTGAAACCGGAGCAGTGGTAAGCGCTGGAGGCGTGGGCCAGGTGATGCTCGACCGGCTCGATCTTGATCTTTTTCGGATCGAAGCCCAATTGCTCGAGGCACCAGACAATCTTGTTGCGATAGCGCTTGTAGCGGCGATTACCCATCAGCAAGGCATCGAGGGCGCGGTCCGGGGCGTACCAGTAACGCTTGGCGTAGTGCCAGCGCGCCTTGCCGAACAGGCTGATCGGGGCGAACGGAATGGCAACCACATCGACGTCCGACGGCTTGATGCCTGCCTGTTCCAGACAGAACTTCGCCGATTCGTAGGGCATGCGGTTCTTTGCATGTTTATCGCGAACGAAACGCTCTTCCTCAGCCGCCGCGATCAGCTTGCCGTCGATATAAAGCGCTGCGGAAGGATCATGGCTAAGGGCGCCGGACAGGCCAAGGATCGTCAATGCCACTGGGTCTAGCCTCTTTAGTCTGCATGCAGGCGCATGGCGCCCGAGAAAAGATGTGCCCCCCGCACACGGGCCAGGGACAACTTAAAGCGCGCGATTATAGCGTAATGACCGGGGATTTGGCTCGGGGGCTGAAAGCGGATCGGAAGATATAACCGGATGTAACGCCTGAAAAGCCCTGCGACCGGCGTTGGCAGGTTTCTCCCGGCCAATAATTATCTACACCAGCGTGACTATCCACTTCTGATTGATTGAGGCCCATCACAGTCGGCCCGACGGCCCTCAATCAAACCCCAGCGCTTGAAGTGCTCACGGAAGTAAACACGATGCAGACATTGCCTCCCTCCCCGGAATTTCCCGACGATACCTTGCCCGCCGCTTTGGCCGCACTGAAGAGGCTCGCAGCGCTGAACATCAGCCTGCTCGGCGAACTGGACATGCTGCCCATGCCCGACGATGCCTTGCTGAATGCGATCACCGACCTGGACAGTCCACGAACGGAACAGCAGACCTCCAGCCTGTTGCAGCGCATCAACGATTTCTGGGATACGCCCAGTGCGGCTTACGGAACCCGCTACGAGAAATTCCTGAGCGGCATGCAGCAAGCCCTGCGCGATGAACTGAACGTCAAGATCCACGAGCGCGACCTGACGGCCCGGTATGTTGCCTGCCTGCCCGCCTCGCGCCGTCGGTCGGACGACCCGCCACCAACTCCCGCGAAAAACTTTGCCCTGCGGATACAGCTTCAGGAGGACCGGCAGGTCGAAGTGGCTGGCGCGCTGGTAATGACCCAGGAGCAGGGCCATACCTTGCTGGTGCTGCCCGGCATCGGCGCAACGGGTTTTACCAGTCAGGCAGAGATGTGCGAAACCCTCGCCCTCTGGCTCAATACCCCGACCTTGAAAGATGCGCTGCTCAACAGCATCGAACAGCGCCAGCAGGACTTGCTGAGAGAGATCGACAACGATCCTGACCTGCATCTCGAACCGTTCAGCGCCGCCGACCTGTTGCTCATGCCCGTCATCGGCTCGCCCTACGCCCACGCCATGGACCAGCTACTCGACAAGCAGCGCAGGGATGTCCATTACGCCTGCACACGACCTCGGCTCGATGATGCGGAAAAACACCAGACACTGATCCGTGAAGCGATTGGCATGCGCGGCCTGTTCGGTCCCGGTGCCATGCTGGAACTGCGCGAGCTGGCCGCCCTGGAAAGCCGCTATCGCCGCAGCCTGCCGGACTGGATCAAGCTTGCCAGTCACGGTGATCGCAATACTTACGCCGCACGACTGCGACAATACGATCAGGCCCGCACCGTCACTCTCAGCGCCCTCAGTGCGGCAGCGTCTCCCGAGCAGTTTGCCAGGGCACAACTGCGCATGCGCCTGGCCAACGATCTGGGCCATGATCTGGACCCCGGCGCGATAAAGGTCAGCACCCGCCGCAGCCTTGCCGTGACAGGCGAACCCTACACGGTGACCCGTTCCCTGACGGATCTGGCCTTGTACGGCCTGCATCCTGACGACCGAACGGCAGGTTCGGAGTTTCTCCAGCACACGACCTTCAGTCTCGAAGACGAGCCGCTGGACCCCGGCTATTCGTCCTTGACCCCGGCCTACCTGGCCCAGCTCATCGACGACCTGGAGCTGCGCCTGGCCTTCGCCGAATTCCAGAAGAGCGAGTACCGCAAGGAGCACAACCAGCAGCTCATGCAACTCCTGACTCGTCGACAGATCAGCGCCCTGGCTTATGCGGCAAAGATGCAGGGGCATATCCGTCCCGAGGATTTCAGCCTCGTCGAAACCGTGGCGACCCCGCTACAGAACAGCGCCGATTACCGACTGCACATCCAGCAGATCAGGCTCGACCGGCATGTGCTGAGCAAACTGCTGGTGATTCGCCAGGAGACGCCAGCCGGCCAGCTGGAACGCCTGATCATGGTTGCCGTGGATGCTCCGCATTCCCAGTGCTTCTGGGCCTTCGACAATGAAACCCAGCTACGACATGAACTGATCGGCTGGGTGGTGTCGGAACCACTGTGCGAATACCTGCTCAAGCAGGTGGAGGTTGCCGAACGCACAGACCTTGCCACGCAACTGTCCGCCCTGAAGCTCAAGCCTTACCCGCCGAAAGGTTTCATCGAGCTGCCCGGCCTGGCGGACTTTGATGCGGGGCTGCGGATTCTCGCCGAACAGCATGTTCGCGTGGCGCTGTCCGAGCAGGAACGCCACACGCCGCAATGGTATCGCCAGGCCAGCCACGCACAGCGCCAGGAACTGGTGGCTCTGGAGGATGCGGCCAACGGCGCGCTCAGGAACTACGAGGCCAGGCCGCACACCCGCATGCAGCCGTTCAAGGCCTATGTCCATGAGCGGGCCAGCGAACAGATCGGCAAGCTGCTCAACGTGCCGACCGGCAGCGTAGACCCTGATCTCATCGTGATCACCAGCGAACGCGAGACGATTACCTACACCGACATGCTGCTCAATGGCTACGACGACAGCATCGGTATCATCCACAGCACTGCCGATACCCAGGCAACCTTCAGCGGACCGGTCGGGGTGAATCTCAGCGTGTTGTCACCCATGAGTGTCGCGGCCTCGGTACGCGACAAATGGCTGGCCGACGATTACATCGCACTCGTCAACAGCACCCTGCTCAACCCCGCTTCGCGTGGCTACGAGTACCGTCGCAAGACCAGCCTGCTGATGACCCAGTTGCAGATGAAAGCCGCCGCCTTGCGCAGCCTGCTCAAGGGCCATATCAGCGCGGTCCAGTATCAGTGGCTGCGGGACTCCATCGACCATGCTCACCTGAGCGATCCCCGGATCCGCGAGCAATATCCGCTGTATCCCCTGCAGATCCACGTGGATAAACCCTTTATCGCTTCGGGGCTGGACGGCATCGAGCAACTGGTGATTCCCGACACCAACCTCATCCACATCGAAACCGTGCAAGGCTGTATTGCCGTTCTACCCATGTCCATCAGGCAGACAGCGCTGCTGTACACGCCGCTGGCGCCGGACGGCATCGAATTCCGCCTGTTCAGCAGCTTCACTGATTCGCTCAAGACCCCTGGCATGATCGATTACTACAAGGATCGCTGCCGGATAAAGTCCGGCAAGACCCTGTCGTTCTTCCTTAACGACATGCGCCAGGGCAATGCCAACAAGGCGCCCTTCCTGCCCCGGGAGTCCATTTCCGATTTCGCGGACACCTGCTTCAATCGCCCGATCATGCGCAAGCTGCGCGACGTGGAAGAAACCACTACCGGGCGCAACGACATGCTGGCCAGGGTGATCTGGAGCAGCATCGAGGTGATCGCCACCGTGATTACCCTGCCTTTTCCGCCTGCCAGCTTTGCCGTGGGCGTCCTGCTGTCCCTGCATGACACCGTACGCGCCCTCCAGGCCTTGCGTAACGGCGATAGCGAAACGGCCCGAGGCTATATTTTGACTTCGATCCTCAACAGTTTCGGTGCTGCTGGCGACCTGCATTCAGGCCTCAAGGGTTTCGGCGGCGTGATTCGCCAGGTCGGCCCGCCACCGCCACCTCACTCCGTGCTGCGCCCGGTGCACAAGTCACCGTCACTGCCGCGCTACGAGGATCTGTATCCGATCAACCTGTCCGACGAGCCCTTCCTGGTCGGCAAACCGGACAGCAACGGTTACTTCCCGGTACTGCGCAATGTCGGCGCGCCTTCGGCAGAGGTCGATAACACCGGGCAGTTCGTCAGGCCCGGCGCCAACGGCACATGGCAGCCCACAGGCCCGTCGCTCGGCGCGGCAAGTCCTTCGGCTGCGGGCGCGCCCAAGGGGTTTGAAGTCAGGCTTTCCCTGCGCAACGTGCCGCGCATGAGCGACGGCCACGGCAAAGGGGTCTGTACCCTCAATGGCAAGCATTACATCGAACTGTCCGGAACGACCTTTGAAGTGCAGTACGACGCCCAGCTACGCTGCTGGCAAATCATCGACCCGGACAACCCGTTCGCCTTCTTCGGCAAACAACCGGTGCGTCTTGATGAACAGGGCCAATGGCAGCTCACAGACCAGGCCCAGTTACGCGGTGGCGGACTGGAAGGGCCACAGAATTACCGCCTCTTGCCGGAAGACGAAGCCGCCAATCCGGGCACAACCCTTGGCGATTACCAGCTACCGGAATCGATGCAGCCGCACATGGACCTGATTATCAGCAAGGAAGGCTACGACCCGAGCGGCCTTGGCATGATGCAGTACTTTGAAACCTATTTTGTCGAGATGCGCCAGACGTTCGGCACGCTCAGGGAAAAGCTGTACCGGGATGCCAATGCATTTTTCGGCTCACCCTCCCTGCCACCGCGTCCGCCATTGCCAACCCTTGAACCTGGAGCAACGCTCGACAACCTGTTCGAGAGCCTGTTTGCCAACAGCAAGGGGCTGGTCCTGAGCGAAGCGCCAAAATCAGTCGCCAGCAAACGCCTGCTCATCCAGAACATGCCGCTGCTGGTAAAGGAGCGGGTCGAAATCCTCTACATCGAGCATCTGTTTACCGACAAACATCTGCCAAAACTGGCCCGCTACCGCCAACTGGGCAAGAAAACCCGCTCCGGCTCCCATGAAATCAAGGATCACCTTGAATACATCAACAACAAGGCACTGGATAACAAGACGACCGAATACGACTATTACCACCTGGTCAAGGTCGCCCACCGCCATGGCATCGAAGTCCGTCCGTTCAGCTCTTCGATCAGCTATCCGCTGATCATGCACCCTGTCGAATCGGCCGCAGGCGACGTCGCCGCAGGCCACAAGATGAGCAATTTCTTTGGTCACAAATTGATCAGCAGCGACGTGGCGGGCGATCCGTCGAGGCGCTGGATTGCCCTGCTCGATCAAAAGCTGGCGACCACCCAGGGCCATCTGCCCGGCATTGCCGAACTCGAAGGCGTGCCCAGCGTGCATATTCAGGACGTTGCAGGCGGACGTCCGACCCGGATCAAAAGCGCTGCCGCCGGCTCGACGTCAGCCGACTCGGTATCGCGTTGCGACTTCACGATAGAGTTCGCCAACCCGCTGATCATCGCTCCGACATCACCGCTGCCGCAGAGCACGCTGCTGGATATGGCCCTGTACAAGGAACTGGGCAAAAAGCCAAGCCTTGGCACAGAGGATATCTGGGCCGGCGAATACGGCTTTCGCTGGGATGAAACCCATGGCTGGTTGCGTATCGAGCCCGAGCTATGGAAACCCAACAGCCCGCTGACCGCGATCCAGCAGTCATTGGCAGACACCAACTACGAACTGCCGCTGGAAAACCGGGGCACCCTGTACCAACTGGCCAACTTCGAGCACAAAGGGCTCGATCAGAACTATTTATTCCAGGACCCGGACATGAGCACGGTGCGGGGCAAGTTCTTCGCAGTACGCAGCAAGCTGCAAGCCGATGCCCGCGAGATCATCTCCTCCGAGCTGCCGCCACGCCCGACCATACCCGAGATCGATCCGAAAACCCCGTTGCCCGACTTTCTGCAAACGCTTTATCAACACACCGATGGCCTGGTGATTGGCGAAGGGCATTCGTCAGTGGTCAGCAAGCGCTTGATTATCGACAACCTGCCGCTGTTGTCGCAGCAAAACGTCAAGACGCTGTACATGGAACACATGCTTGCCGATCTGCATCAGGCGGACCTTGATCGATTCTTCGAGACCGGGCAAATGAGCAAGACCCTGCTGCATGACCTGAAGCGACTCGACCGGGGACACAGAACCGACCCGAACAGGATCTACAACTATGAGCAACTGGTGCTCAAGGCCCAGCAGCACGGGGTGGAGATCCGCGCCATCGACTGCTCGGCAAGCTACCACCTCAAAGGCATCCTGGGCGATGCACCGACCACGCGCCAGCAGATGATGAACCACTTTGCGTCCCTCACCATTCGCAAGCATCAGCAAATCATGGGACAGCACAAATGGATTGCCCTGGTCGGCAACAGCCACTCCAACACCTTCCGACAGATCGTCCCCGGCCTCGCCGAACTTGAAGGCGGGATCGGCCTGCGTATTGCAGGTGTGCCGCCCGGTCAGTCCAGAGGTGTAATCGCCGACCCCGGAGAGATAGTCAGGATCGGCCTGGGTAGTGAAACCGTGCCGATCAAAGGCGACTATCTGGTGGAAATGGAAGTGCGCGGCGCCGTGCAAGCCGTTCGCCCGCCCATGCCTTTGCCGATCGAGCAGCGCCTGAGCAACCCCGGCATGTTTCTCATCGAACAGTCGGAAGACGGTCTGCAAACGGTTGTCCATCGCTCACGCGATACGCGCATTCATCGCACTCCGGTGCACGTCAATGCCGAAGGCAGGGTCTATCTGGAGCGGCCAAGCTGGGCAAGTGTGCACCTGACGCCTTATGACAACATGGATATGCTGGTAAAAGCGCTCGAAGACATGTTCCTCACCCGCGTGGCCTGACCTGCGCCAGGGCGTTCAGGCTCAGGGCTGTTCGCCTTTCGGCAAGCGCTGCTCCAGCAATCGGTGCAGCGCACTTCCCGCCGGCCAGTTGCGCATGAAGCGCGCCCGGTCACGGGCGAATGCGCTGGCGAACGAGCCCGGCGATGAGTGTTGCTGCATGGCGTCCAGATCGATCAGCGCCCAGCGATCCTCATGCCAGAACAGGTTATGGCCCTTGAAGTCGCCATGGCTGATGCGCTCGCGGATCAACTGTGTGAACAAGTGCTCCAGCGCCTGCAACTCATGCTCCGGCACATCACCCGAGGCTTCATAAGGCGCGAAGCGCTTGATGATGTCCTCTCCCGGCAGAAACTCGGTGACCAGATACGCCTTGTTGCGAAGGCCAAGGACACGTTGCTCGCGTATCGCCAGCGGCTTTGGCGTGGCGATCCCCAGAAACATCAGTCGATTGGCCTCTCGCCAGGAATACCAGGCCCGGCTCGGGCGCCAGAAGCGCTTGAGCCAGTGACCGAAACTCTTGATGTTGTAGCGCTTGATCACCAGCGGGCGACCATTGACCTCGACCCGCCCGACACTTGCGGCGCCACCGGTCTTGTACAGATGCCCCTGATCGAGCAAGGCGTCGGCCTGCTCCAGCACGGGCAGCATGGCGGCCTCTTCTTCACGGCGAATGGCGCGGAACTGCGAAGCGCTATCCTCGACGCTGAACAGACTGCAATCGCGCCCGGTCTTGCTCATGTAGTCCTTAAGGCGCCAGAGACGGACCTTGTCGATCTGCTTCTGCAAGGCTTCCATGGGCAAGGCGTGTTCGGCGTTGCTCAACAGGTAATGCACCAGCAACTCTTCGGTGAACGGTTCCAGGGTCTTGGGCAACTGGGCGAAAAACACCCCAAGATTTTCCAGCACCGCCTGCCGCGATAACGGCTTGCCGGCCTCTTCAGCGCGAATGCCCGCGCCGTCGATCAGATACAACTGGCCGTGGTGACGCAGCAGGTTGTCCAGATGCAGGTCTTCCTGCCACAAGCCTTTGGCATGCAACAAGGCAATGGCGGACAGCGCCTCGGCCAGCACCGCTTGCTGTTCATCGGCCAGCGGCGGCAGGTTCTCGACCTGACTCCAGGCGCTGCCAAGGCTCTCGGCATTATCCAGAAACTCGAACAGCAACCAGCCGCCCTCGCCTTCCTGCAAGCCATCGGCCAGCAGCAAGGGGGTTGTCAGGCCTTGCTCGGCCAGCAGCCGGACACCGTCCAGCTCACGTTGAAAATGCCGGGCCGCCTTGCTGCCGACCAGCAGCTTGGCCAGCACCGGGCGACCACGCCAGATGCCTGCGCCGACATAACGCTGCCCCGGCAGCACGCGCAACAGCGTCAAGAGCTGCAGATCGGCCGCGCCAATTGCATCGGCCAGGGTCACGCTCAGTGGCAGCTCAGGGGTGCGCCCGACATTCTTGAGTTCAGACAAACGCATCAGCGTGCCTCTTTGTGGTCACGTTGATGAAGATCGCGCTTGTGCTTGCCGCGCTTGCCCAGGCGCAAACGCCAGGCATCGACCTGAGCGCTGTCGGGGGCGGCCTGTAGATAGGCGGCCAGCAGCACGCGCAACTCGGCGTCGCCCCAGGCGTCGGCACGGCGCAGCAAAGGCTCCAGGTCCTTGATCTGGTCGCGCTGGCCAAACAACACCGGGCGGGTTTTCTCCAGATCGATCAGTTGCGCCTGATAGGCATCGCCATGGGCCTGCAGGAAAATATGCTTGGGGTAGAAGCAACCATGAACCTGTCTGGCGTGGTGCAGTGTGCGCGCCAATTGTCCACAGGCCTGCACAATCGCTACCTGCTGACCGGCATCCAGCCCGGACCATTGCTGAAGCAAGGCATCCAGGTCAGTCCAGCCATCCAGCGCACGGGTCATCAGAATTGCCCGGCGCTCGCCATTGACCTTGCTCTCGCCATAGAACACCGCCTGCAGGGCCGGGATACCGAGTTTCCGGTAGCGATTGATATTACGAAACTCGCGGGAAAACGACGGCTCGCCAAACGGATGGTGCAGGGTATGGGTCAGGTAATTGCTCTGACGCTTCAGATAAAAGCCCTGACCGTCCAGCTCCAGGCGACACACGCTGCTCCAGCCGCCGCGCCCGGTGTTGGGCTCATCGACGGCATCGAGCTTTTTATCCCACAGCGCCTGAAAATCGGCCAGACCATGACGCTCAAGCAAGGCACGCTCGGAACCGGCAATGAAAACGCTCATTCGCGCCCCTCGAAGAAACTGACGATATGGCGGATGCGCTTCTTGTCGGAAGCATTCAAGCGATCACGCTGACGGTACTGCAAGTAGAAGCGCAGCCGCTGGGTCGCGGACAAATGATACTTGGCAACCTTGTCCAGGCAGGCCAGATCCTTGGTGATCCGGTAGCGCAGCATGAAGCTGCGCCAGAACGCACCGTTGGGGCAATCGATGAAAAACAGCCTGGACTGGTCGTCGACCAACAGATTGCGCCATTTCAAATCGTTATGGGTGAAGTGCTCGTCATGCATGATCCGGGTGCAGCGCGCCAGTTGGCGGCTGATCACATCGACCCAGGCACGATCCGCAAGCCGCGGGTCCCGGGCGAGTGCCAGTGCAGACAAATCCTCGGTACGCGGCAACTCGCGGGTAATCAAGGCACCGCGATCATAGGCTGCGCCCTTGCGCTCCAGGCCCCAGGCCACTACGTCGGCGGTCGGAATCCCCCATTTGGCGAAACGCTTGAGGTTCTGCCATTCGGACTTGACCCGTGGCCGCCCCAGATAACGCCGCAGGCCTTTACCGGCGCCGGTGTAGCGCTTGACGTAATAGGTCACGCCGCCACGCTCCACCCGGATCACCTCCGAGAGCAGGTCGCTGGTCAGGCGCTCGCCTTGCAAGGCAAAAACCGCATCCAGACTGCCGAAGTCCTCAGCCAGAAAGGCGTATTCCGGCTCAAGAGTCCAACCCGCCATCAGAGCGCATCTCCGTAACGCAATTTACGCTGATACAACTTTTCCGCCTTTTTATCCAGCCAACGCAGCAATGAGGCTTCCCGAGCCAGCACTTCGCGCAGTGGCTTCTGGAAATACCCTTTGAGAAAACGCAGTTTGTCGCGTTTGGTCAGACCGATGTCCAGCGCCGAGAAATACAGCGCCGCCAGATCCTTGTTACGCCAGCGCGGGGTGATAGCGCGGCGGGTCTGGGCACGGTGCAGGTCGATGACCGACAGTTTGAAATCATCTGCCGTCACCGGCCTGTCGGTATGCAACAGGAAGTGGCAGATATAACAGTCGCGGTGATTGACCCCGGCCCGATGCATCATTCCGACCATGCGCGCGACTTCGGCAATGAACGCCCGCTTCAAGCGTGGCTCGGGCGGCTCGTTGCGCCAGTTGATGCTGACATCTTCCAGGCTTTCGGTCGGCGCCAGCTCTTCGGTGATAATGAAGGAGTGCTGAGCCGCCGGATTGCCGCCGCGCTCGCCATAGGCCACGGCGGTCATGGTCGGCACGCCGACTTCATGCAGTCGCGCTATCGCTTCCCATTCCTTGCCAGCGCCCAGTACCGGCAGCTTGGCGGTCACCAGATTCTTGGCGATCTCGCTCCAGCCGATACCACGGTGAATCTTGACGAAGTAACCGCGGCCATCGACCTCGGTGCGCAGCGTGCTGCGCCCTTCCAGTTCGCGATAGACCAGCCCTTGCAGCGCTTCGACTTCGGCGAATGCATCGCGTCCGGCCCAACGGCTCTTGAAGGGTTCAGCGAGGAACAGCTTCATTGATCGTGCTCCGCCAGAATCACATCGGCTGCGTGCTGCGGCATGCTGTAAAGGTCCGCCGTATCGGCGAACGCCAGGCCATTTCGGCCCCAGGTGCTACGCGCCGCATCGTCTTCGAGCATCTTTACCAGATAACGGTTGAGCTGTGTCTGCTCGAACGGATCGTCCAGAACCATACCGCTGTCGGCTTCGGCAATGTAATGGGCATAGCCACACACCGCGCTGACCAGCACCGGCAAACCGGCCACCAGCGCTTCGAGCAGCACCGTGCCGGTGTTCTCGTTATAGGCCGGGTGAATCAACAGATCGGCACCCAGCAGGAAACGCGGAATATCGCTACGCCCTTTCATGAAGGTCACTTGCTCACCCAGGCCCAATGCTGCGCTTTGTAGCTGGAATACCTTGGGGTCGTCCTGGCCGATTACAAACAGCCGCGTGCGTTTCTTGAGTTCGCCAGGCAAGGCCGCCAGCGCCTTGAGGCTGCGGTCCACGCCCTTGGTCTTGAAGCCCGAGCCGATCTGGACCAGCAGCAGGTCATCGTCGGCCAGACCGAACTCCTGGCGGAACCCGGCACGAATCGCTGGCGCATCGGCCGGCGCACGGCGGTCCTGAGAGATGCCCGGTGGCAGCAGGTGGAAGCGCGACAGCGGAGTGTCGTAATGCTTGATGAACAGCGGCTGCTGCACTTCGGAAATCATCAGTACCCGGGTTTTCGCCTCTCTGGCAAAGACTGCCCGCTCGTACTCGGCAAAGTGGCGATAGCGGCCCCATTTGCGGTACAGCGAGTTGCGCAGGTTCTGCGCCTTGTCCTCGAAACAGCCATCGGCGGCGTAATACACATCCAGGCCCGGCATCTTGTTGAAGCCGATCAGGCGATCAACCGGACGCTTGGCCAGATCCGCTTCCATCCAGGCGCTGAGTTTCTCGTTGCGACGATGATTGAAGAACGCCTTGACCGGCGCCACCAGCACCTCGAAGCCTGGAGGCACATCACCTTCCCAGATCAGGGTGTAGACGCGGATCTGATGGCCGCGTTGCTGGCACTCCAGCGCAATGCGCATGAAGTCGCGTTGCAGGCCACCGAACGGGAAATATTTATAGAGTACGAAAGCCAGTTGCATCAGTGGTGTTCCTTTGCCAGCAACAGCGCGCCCAACTGGCTCGCTACCCGCTCGGGATTCAAACGAGTGAAGCACATGGGCCACTCGCGTTTCAGATCGAACCGCGCCTGATCGTCAGCCGTCGGTTGATAGGTACATTTCTTTTGCAGGCAGGGCGCACAGGCCGGGTAATCGGCAGCCAGATGCACCTGCGACTTGCCATAGGCACCGGTCAGGCCCGGATTGGTCGGGCCGAACAGGGAAATGGTCGGCACATCCAGCGCAGCGGCCAGATGACCGATACCGGTATCCACCGCCACACAGGCCTGGGCACCGGCCAGCACCCGGGCCACGCCTGCCAGGTTCAGCCTGGGCAATACCTGCGTATTATCCAGGCCTTCGGCGATACGCTCGGCACGGGCCTTTTCTGCCGGATTGCCCCACGGCAGACGCACTTGCAGGCCGCGCAGGGCCATCAGTTCTGCCAGTTGCCGCCAGTAATCCTCGGGCCAGTGCTTGGTGGCCCAGGTCGTACCATGCAGAAACAGCACAAAGGGTGCTTCGAGCGCTTCATCCAGTGCCGCCAGACGCTTGAGGCCGTAATTGCCAAGGTCTGTCGGTACTGGGTAACCCAGCGCCTGAGCGAATAACTGGCGTAACCGTTCGACCGCATGTTGCCCGCGCGCCACCGGGTAAGGCCGGTCATAAAAGCGGCTGGCAATCGGTTCGCGGGCCGAATGCTTGTCCAGCCCCGCCACCGGCGCATTGACATAACGGGTCAGCCAGGCGCTCTTGAACAAGCCCTGGGCATCGATGACCACGTCATAATGCGTCTCGCGCAAACGTTGCTTGAAGCCCTGCCACTCGCCAGTCTTGAAAGTTTGCCAGAGGTTCTTGCGCCAGCGACGGATCGCCACCGGAATCACCTTGTCCACAGCCGGATGCCAGGTCGGAATCTCGGCAAAGCCCTCTTCCACCACCCAGTCGAAACGAATACCGGGCAGCGCGTTGGCCGCATCGGTCAGCGCTGGCAAGGCGTGAATCACGTCGCCCAGCGAAGAAGTCTTGATCAGCAATACCCGCAAAGTCAGGCGACCTCCACCGGGGTGCCGCCCAGGCGACCCAACGCCTGGACCACAGACTCGGGCTCAAGCAGGCGCATGCAGTTGTAATGGCCGAAACGGCAGGTCCGCTCAAAACACGGACTGCACTCGATACCCAACTGCACAATCTCGACTTCATCGGCCAACGGTGGAGTAAAGCCGGGCGATGTCGAACCGTAGACTGCCACCAGCGGGCGGTTCAGCGCCGCGGCCACGTGCATCAGCCCTGAATCGTTGGACACCACGGCGTCGGCGCAGGACAGCAGGTCGATAGCTTCGGCCAGCGAGGTTTCGCCGCTGAGATTGATCGACTCTTCACGCAGCCCCGGAATCAGGTAATCGCGAATGCTCTCGCCGACCGGATGATCCTTTTTCGAGCCAAACAGCCAGACCTGCCAGCCTTCACGAATCCTCGACTCGGCCACCTGAGCATAATGCTCGGCCGGCCAGCGCTTGGACTCACCGAACTCGGCACCAGGGCATAGCGCCAGTACCGGACGATCCAGGCTCAGGCCGAACTTGGCCAGCGCCGTATCACGCACTGCCGTGTCGATTTTCAGGCTCGGCCTGGGATAGGGACGCGGCAACTCGACGCCCTTGTCGAAGGCCATGGCCATGAAGCGCTCGATCATCAACGGATAGCGCTGTTTGTCCAGCACCCGCACATCGTTGAGCAGACCGTAGCGGAACTCGCCGCGCCAGCCGGTGCGCTTGGGGATACCGGCAAAAAAAGGCACCAGCGCGGACTTGAGCGAGTTGGGCAGCAGAATTGCCTGGTCATACTGACCGGCCAGCGACTTGCCGATCCGGCGTCGGGTTGCCAGTTCCAGCGCGCCATGCCCCAGCGGAAAGCTCAAGGCAGCCCGCACTTCAGGCATGCGCTCCAGCAGCGGACGGCTCCATTCAGGAGCCAGCACATCGATTTCGCACTCGGGATGGCGCTGCTTCAGACACTGGAACAGCGTTTGCGCCATCACCATGTCCCCGACCCAGCTCGGCCCAACGATAAGAATTTTCATGCTCGATCCAAAAACAGCCAGGGAGGCTTGTCAGGTTGCGTGACCTTCCCACACAACCTGACGCCTCCCTGTCATAGCTATATATAGCGCTCGATAAACGCAGGAGCGAACTCATTCGCGAAAGGGCCAGAGCAACAGGAACATCCCTTCGCGGATGAATCCGCTCCCACCTCATGGGGTCAGGTCAATCCCGACTCACTCCAGATCCGCATCACTTCCCGCCGCTCGACCTCGAACTGATCACCGGCCACTGTACCGGCCTGGTTCTGCAATGCCTGACGGTGCGCTGCCGCGCGGTATGCCTTGTAGGCTTCGCGCAACAGGCTGGCATCGACACCAGGCAGCAATCCGGCCTCTTCCAGGCCTTCGAGAATACGAATGTTATCGGTATAGCGCAGCAGTGCGGGATGTTCTCTGGACCACGCCAAGGCCGCGTATTGCACCATAAATTCGATATCGACGATACCACCGGCGTCCTGCTTCAGATCGAACACCATCGCCGGATCGAAAGCATTCGCTCCGCGTCCCGCCGTGGTCAGCCGGGTCCCGAGGTTATCGCGCATCTTGGCGCGCATCTCGCTGACTTCTGCGCGCAGTTTGTCCAGATCGCGCTCGCGCCCCAGCACCGCAGCCCGAACCTTGCCGAACTCGCTGCCCACATCGGAACTGCCGACCAGAACCCGGGCACGTACCAGCGCCTGATGCTCCCAGGTCCAGGCTTCATTTTCCTGATAACGGGCAAAAGCCCCCAGCGAACTGACCAACAGGCCTGATGCGCCAGAAGGTCGCAAGCGCATGTCGACTTCATAAAGCTGGCCGGAGTTGGTCTGGGTCGTCAGCAGGTGGATGATCCGCTGGCCCAGGCGAGTGAAGAACTGCGCACCGTCGATGGGCTTGGCGCCATCGGTTTCGGCCTGCGGGTCGCCGTCATGAATAAAGACCAGATCCAGGTCCGAACCATGCCCCAGCTCGATACCGCCGACCTTGCCGTAGCCGACAATCACGAAGCTCGGATCGCACAGACTGCCATCAGGCCGCGCAGGCGTGCCGTGCCGGGCCACCGTATGCCGCCAGGCCAGCGCCAGCACCTGCTCCAGAATCGCTTCGGCCAGCCAGGTCAGGTAATCGCTGACTTTCATCAATGGCAAGCTGCCGGATATCTCCGACGCCGCAACTCGCAGGCGATGCGCGAGCTTGAAATGGCGCAAGGCTTCCATCTGCTGTTCCAGGTCATCCTCGGGAATGCGGATCAACCGCTCATGCAGCTCGGCGGCCAGTTCCGGCGCCAATGGCGGCTTGAACAACCGTCCTTCGTTGAGCAGTTCGTCGAGCAACAGCGGAAAGCGGGCAATCTGCTCGGCGATCCACGGACTGGCCGCACACAAGGTCAGCAGACGTCGCAGTGCATCGGGGTTTTCCGTGAGCAACACCAGATAAGCCGAACGGCGCGCCACAGCCTCGACCAACGGCAGCACCCGCTCAAGCACCAGATCCGGGTTTTGATGCTCGACCGCCTGAGCCAGCAGACGGGGAATGAAGGCGTCCAGACGCTCGCGCCCCAGACGCTGCATCGAACGCAGTTGCGGGCTGCCACGCAGGTTGGCCAGTTGCTTGATGGCCTTGTCGGCTTCGACAAACCCGGCTTGCGACAACTGGCGGCAAGCCGCCTCTTCATCCTGGGATTCCTGCCACAGCGGCAGCCATTCACCGCCGACGATGACCTCGCCGTCATCCTCTTGCTCGTCGTCATCGGAGTCCGGGTCGGCAATCACCTGGCGGAAATGCCATGAAACACGATTGCGCCAATGCATCAGCCGCTCATGGAAAGTCGGCCAGTCGGCAAAGCCCAGCATCATGGCTATGCGCGCCTGATCCTGTTGATTGTCGGGCAGCATCTGCGTCTGGCGGTCGGCGATGGCCTGGATCGCATGTTCGGTGTAGCGCAGGAATTCATAACCTTCGCGCAACTCGTCGGTCACCGCAGACGGTAGATAACCCTGGCCTTCCAGGGTTTTCAGCACCTTGAACAGGGGACGCTGCTGCAGACTCAGGTCGCGACCACCGTGGATCAACTGGAAGGCCTGGGCAATGAACTCCACTTCACGAATGCCGCCCGCTCCCAGCTTGATGTTCTCGGCCATGCCCTTGCGCCGGACTTCCTGCTGGATCAACTGCTTCATGGTGCGCAGTGCTTCGATGGCGGAGAAATCCAGATAACGCCGATAGACGAACGGTCGCAGCATTTGCAGCAATTGCTCGCCGGCAACCTGATCGCCGCCCACCACCCGGGCCTTGATCATGGCGTAGCGTTCCCAGTCGCGGCCCTGATCCTGGTAATACTGCTCCAGCGCATTGAAACTCAGCACCAGCGCCCCGGATGAACCGTAGGGCCGCAGACGCATATCGACGCGGAACACGAAGCCATCGACCGTGACCGGGTCCAGCGCCTTGATCAGGCGTTGTCCCAGGCGAATGAAAAATTCCTGGTTATCCAGCGCGCGTTTCGCACCGACTGTCTCGCCGCCTTCGGGGTAAGCGAAGATCAGGTCGATATCCGAAGACAGGTTCAGTTCCACGGCACCCAGCTTGCCCATGCCGAGAATCACCATCTGCTGCGGCTCGCCGCTGCGACGCCCGGTTGGCGTGCCGAGCAACTGGCAGTGCCGCTCGTACAGCCATTGATAGGCCAGGTCGATGCAGCCATCTGCCATCTCGGACAGATCACGGCAGGTTTCGATCAAATCTGCCTGACGGGTAAGATCGCGCCAGATAATCCGCACTTGCTGGCGCATGCGTTGCCGACGTAGATTACGCCCCAGCTCATCATCGCTGCTGGCAGTCAGGACTGCGGCAGCTATTTGCCCGCGCAACTCGCCGGCACTGAAACTGCGTTCCAGCTCGCCTGATTCGGCCAGCTCCAGCAGCATGCGAGGATCGCGACAGACCTGCTCGGTGACGAAGTCACTGGCCGCGCAGACCCGGTCGAAAGCCTTGCGCCGCGCCTCGGGCCATGCCTCGAAAGAAGCCAGTGAATCCTCTGGCAAAGCAGCAAGCGCGGTACGAAATGTCTGTTGTGCACGGGTAACTAAAGGCAGCAGGATGGCCGGAAAATCGGCCAGCGAAGGTAGGCTCATGGTCTATCCTTGATCGGCGTACGAAGGACTACCTGCCATGTCCGCAAGATCCATGCGCAACCACCGACTGTCGAACAAAGGTTATAAATTGCTGAAAAATTCGCTTTACTAGCACAAGTCGCCAATTTTTCACCTTGATATATAAAGTTCCAATCAACGGTAACGTTTTATCTCACAACACGACAGGAGCGATTTGGTCGCTTCTCTGTAGTTTTACTACTAGGCATGTAACTCGAAGGGCTGAAATGGTCGTCGATTTGTAGTAAAACTACACGCCGCCGGAACAACCTCCGGTAATCCAAGAATTTATGTCGTCTGCCCACAAGGCCAGTCGCAAACTCAGGCAACCGATTCTGGAAGCCTTTCCGCCCTGGAGCAAGCCATGCAAGACCTCGATCCCGTCGAAACCCAGGAATGGCTGGACGCCCTGGAATCGGTTCTCGACAAAGAAGGCGAAGACCGTGCTCATTACCTGATGACCCGTATGGGCGAACTGGCCACTCGTAGTGGTTCGCAACTGCCTTACGCCATCACCACGCCTTACCGCAACACCATTCCGGTTACCCACGAAGCACGCATGCCTGGCGACCTGTTCATGGAACGCCGCATTCGCTCGCTGGTACGCTGGAACGCATTGGCAATGGTTGTCAAAACCAACCTGAACGACCCGGACCTGGGCGGTCACATCTCCAGCTTCGCTTCCAGCGCGACGCTGTATGACATCGGTTTCAACTACTTCTTCCAGGCCCCGACCGACGAGCACGGCGGCGACCTGATCTACTTCCAGGGTCACGCTTCCCCGGGCGTCTACGCTCGTGCGTTCCTCGAAGGCCGCATCACCGAAGACCAGATGAACAACTTCCGTCAGGAAGTCGACGGCAAAGGTCTGTCTTCCTATCCGCACCCATGGCTGATGCCTGATTTCTGGCAGTTCCCGACCGTATCCATGGGTCTGGGCCCGATCCAGGCGATCTACCAGGCGCGTTTCATGAAGTACATGGAAAGCCGTGGCTACATCCCTGCCGGCAAGCAGAAGATCTGGTGCTTCATGGGCGACGGCGAGTGCGACGAGCCGGAATCCCTGGGCGCAATCGCTCTGGCCGGTCGTGAGAAGCTCGACAACCTGATCTTCGTCATCAACTGCAACCTGCAGCGTCTTGATGGCCCGGTTCGCGGCAACGCCAAGATCATCCAGGAACTCGAAGGCGTGTTCCGTGGTGCCCAGTGGAACGTCAACAAAGTCATCTGGGGCCGTTTCTGGGACCCGCTGCTGGCCAAGGACACCAACGGTGCACTGCAACGCCGCATGGACGAAGTCATCGACGGCGAGTACCAGAACTACAAGGCCAAGGACGGAGCGTTCGTTCGCGAGCACTTCTTCAACACGCCTGAACTCAAGGCCATGGTCGAAGACCTGTCCGACGACGAAATCTGGAAGCTCAACCGTGGTGGCCACGACCCGTACAAGGTCTACGCGGCTTACCATCAGGCGGTCAACCACAAGGAACAGCCGACTGTCATCCTGGCCAAGACCATCAAGGGTTACGGTACAGGTGCAGGCGAAGCCAAGAACACCGCGCACAACACCAAGAAGGTCGATGTCGACAGCCTGCGTCACTTCCGTGACCGCTTCGACGTGCCGATCAAGGACGCCGACCTGGAAAAACTGCCGTTCTTCCGTCCGGAAGAAGGCAGCGCCGAAGCCCGTTACCTGGCCGAGCGCCGCAGCGCCCTGGGCGGTTTCGTGCCACAGCGTCGCGCCAAGAGCTTCAGCATCCCGACACCTCCGCTGGAAACGCTGAAAGCGATCCTCGACGGCTCGGGCGACCGTGAAATCTCCACCACCATGGCCTTCGTGCGGATCCTCGCGCAACTGGTCAAGGACAAGGAAATCGGCCAGCGCATCGTTCCGATCATCCCGGACGAAGCCCGTACCTTCGGTATGGAAGGCATGTTCCGTCAGTTGGGCATCTACTCGTCGGTCGGCCAGCTCTACGAGCCAGTCGATAAAGACCAGGTGATGTTCTACCGCGAGGACAAGAAGGGCCAGATCCTCGAGGAAGGCATCAACGAAGCCGGCGCCATGTCGTCGTTCATCGCTGCCGGTACTTCCTACAGCAACCACAACCAGCCGATGCTGCCGTTCTACATCTTCTACTCGATGTTCGGCTTCCAGCGGATCGGTGACCTGGCATGGGCCGCTGGCGACAGCCGCACCCGTGGCTTCCTGATCGGCGGCACCGCCGGCCGTACCACGCTGAACGGCGAAGGCCTGCAGCACGAAGACGGTCACAGCCACATCCTGGCCGCCACCGTGCCGAACTGCCGCACCTATGATCCGACCTACGGCTACGAGCTGGCGGTGATCATCCAGGACGGCATGAAGAAGATGACCGAAGAACAACAGGACATCTTCTACTACATCACCGTGATGAACGAAGCCTACACCCAGCCAGCCATCCCGGCCGGCGTCGAGGAAGGCATCATCAAGGGCATGTACCTGCTCGAGGAAGACACCAAGGCCGCGGCGCACCACGTCCAGTTGCTGGGCTCGGGCACCATCCTGCGTGAAGTCCGCGAAGCAGCGAAGATCCTGCGCGACGAATTCAACGTCGGCGCTGACGTCTGGAGCGTTACCAGCTTCAACGAACTGCGTCGCGATGGTCTGGCAGTAGAGCGCTCCAACCGCCTGCACCCAGGCCAGAAGCCTCAGCAGACCTACGTCGAGCAATGCCTGAGCGGTCGCAAGGGTCCGGTCATCGCATCGACCGACTACATGAAGCTGTTCGCTGACCAGATCCGTCAGTGGGTTCCATCCAAGGAATACAAAGTGCTGGGCACCGACGGTTTCGGCCGTAGCGACAGCCGCCGCAAGCTGCGTCACTTCTTTGAAGTCGACCGCAACTTCGTGGTGCTGGCAGCCCTGGAAGCCTTGGCTGACCGTGGCGACATCGAACCTAAAGTCGTGGCCGAGGCCATTGCCAAGTTCGGTATCGATCCTGAAAAACGCAACCCACTGGACTGTTAAGAGCCTGCTTCAACATCGGTAACCTGCGCTGATCAAGAGCGTGAAACAGCCGAGGATGCGGAATTTACATCTGTAAATGAGCATCCAACGCTGTTTCGTTGCAACTGGATACGGCGCCATCGAGAATGAACAGGTTCTGCGAAGGAGATACATTGTGAGTGAGTTAATTCGCGTACCCGACATCGGCAACGGTGAAGGTGAAGTCATTGAGTTGCTGGTCAAGGCCGGTGATCGCATCGAAGCCGACCAGAGCATCCTGACGCTTGAGTCCGACAAGGCGAGCATGGAAATCCCTGCTCCCAAGGCCGGCGTCATCAAGGTCATGAAGGTCAAGCTGGGCGACCGCCTGAAAGAAGGCGACGAGCTGTTTGAACTGGAAGTTGAAGGCGAAGCAACTGCCCCGGCGGCTCCTGCTGCCGAAGCGGCACCGGCGCCAGCTGCCGAGAAGCCGGCTGCTGAAGCTCCTGCGGCGGCGCCTGCACCTGCTGCAGCCGCTACCGTTCAGGACATCCACGTTCCTGATATCGGTTCGTCGGGCAAGGCCAAGATCATCGAAGTCCTGGTCAAGCCGGGCGACAGCATCCAGGCCGATCAATCGCTGATCACCCTGGAATCCGACAAGGCCAGCATGGAGATCCCGTCTCCAGCCGCCGGCGTGGTCGAGAGCGTTGAAGTCAAGCTGGAACAGGAAGTCGGTACTGGCGACCTGATTCTCAAACTGAAGATCGCAGGCGCTGCACCTGCTGCTCCAGCTCAGGCTGCCAGCGCTCCAGCCGCAGCTCCGGCCAAGGCTGAAGCTGCACCTGCACCGGCTGCCGCACCTGCTGCGAAAACAGAGGCTGCTCCGGCTCCGGCTCCGGCCCCAGCGCCAGGCGGTGCCAAGGTTCACGCAGGCCCGGCGGTTCGTCAGTTGGCTCGCGAGTTCGGCGTCGAGTTGAACGCTGTCAGCGCCACCGGCCCACACGGCCGTGTGCTGAAAGAAGACGTACAGGTTTACGTCAAGGCCATGATGCAGAAGGCCAAGGAAGCTCCAGCCGGCGGCGCAAGCGGCGGCATGGGCATCCAGCCGATTCCGGAAGTCGATTTCAGCCGTTTCGGCGAAATCGAAGAAGTGCCGATGACCCGCCTGATGCAACTGGGCGCTACCGGCCTGCATCGCAGCTGGCTGAACATCCCGCACGTCACGCAATTCGACCAGGCCGACATCACCGACCTGGAAGCTTTCCGTGTTGCGCAGAAAGCCGCAGCCGAGAAGGCTGGCGTCAAGCTGACCGTGCTGCCACTGCTGCTCAAGTCCATCGCGCACCTGCTCAAGGAGCTGCCGGACTTCAACGCTTCGCTGGCACCAAGCGGCAAGGCCGTGATCCGCAAGAAGTACGTGCACATCGGCTTCGCCGTGGACACTCCGGACGGCCTGCTGGTCCCGGTAATCCGCAACGTCGATCAGAAAAACCTGCTGCAACTGGCAGCCGAAGCAGCCGAACTGGCTGAAAAGGCGCGCAACAAGAAGCTGACCGCGAACGACATGCAAGGCGCATGCTTCACGATCTCCAGCCTCGGTCACATCGGCGGCACCGGCTTCACGCCGATCGTCAATGCACCGGAAGTGGCGATCCTCGGCGTTTCCAAGGCAACCATCCAGCCAGTCTGGGACGGCAAAGCCTTCCAGCCGAAACTGATGCTGCCACTGTCGCTGTCCTACGATCACCGTGTGATCAATGGTGCAGCAGCAGCACGCTTCACCAAACGCTTGAGCGAATTGCTGGCGGATATCCGCACGATTCTGCTGTAAGCCCGGACAGGCCCGCCGCTGGCGGGCCTTGCCATGTGTTTCCGAGCTGCCACGCTCGAACCTCAACCCCGCCTTCAAGCGGGGCTTTTTTTTGCCCGGACCTTCTGGCTGCACACTGAATTTTTGCCAACCGACCAATTGCATTACAGAGCCCGGACAACCGGCCGATATTTATAGCACTAAGCCACCGCGTTCTCTTGTAAGCCCGAGCTGCATGATGCAACCTTGCCATACGCGAAAGTAATATGGGCCCTATGCCCCCACCGCGATCAGTATTCCGGAAGCGAGTTTGTTCATGAAAAGCCAAACCGATGCTGCCGGCAGAACGGCAGCCGAGGTAGTAACGCAATTGCCAGTGCCTTCGCGCCTGGGCATGCTGCGTTTCGAGCGGCTTAATGAAGCCAATTGGGCGCTGTTGTTTCTCGATCCTAACTGCGAAAAACAGTTCGGCCTGCCTGCCGTGGAACTCTGCGCCCTGATCGGTTCGCCCTACGCCAGCCTGATGGAGCCGGAGGCACGCTATCAACTGCATGACGAGATCCAGCTACAACTGGCATCCGCTCCGTATTATCTGGTCCGCTATACCCTGCACACCCCCAAAGGCCCGTTAGGCCTTCTGGAACTCGGCGAAGCCTACAAGCAACACAATCGTCATCTGCTGCGCGGCTATTTCCTGGTCGTCGAAGGCCTGCTTGACGATAGCGAACAGACCTTCGGCCCGGATCTGGAAACCCAGAACTCACGCCTGCAGATCGCTCTGGAACTCAACCAGCGGGCACAACGTGACCAACTCGCGCACCTGGAGCGGGTCCGCGCCCAGCAGGAACTGATCCTGCTGCTGACCCGGCATCGCTACAGCACCGCCAACTCGGTCCTCGAAGCCGCAGAGCTGATCACCAAGAGCGCCTGCGATATCTATGATGTCGACCGGGTCGGCATCTGGAGCCTGCATAATCAGCGACTGGAGTCGATTGCCGACTATCACCGGCAAAGCTGCGACTATCAGGTGCGCAAGCCCCTGGACATCAGCCACTACCCGAATTACCTGGAAGCCTTGCATAACAGCCGGGCTATCGATGTCAGTAACGTCCAGAACGACCCGCGTACCCGCGAGATCGCCGAAACCCTCCTGCCGCAGGGCGTCAATGCAATCCTCGACGCCAGTATCCGCATCGACGGCCAGGTGGTCGGCGTACTGTGCCTGGAGCAGAGCGGTTCGACACGCGAGTGGCAGCCCGACGAGATCACCTTCGCCGGAGAACTGGCCGACCAGTTCGCGCAAGTCATCAACAACCACAGCCGACGGGCCGCGACCAACGCGCTGTACCTGTTCCAGCGTGCTGTCGAGCAAAGCGCCAACGCCTTCCTGCTGGTCAACTGCGACGGCGTGGTCGAATACGTCAACCCGAGCTTCACCGCCATCACCCAGTACAGCTCCGAAGAAGTCCACGGCCACAAGCTGTCGGAACTGCCGGCGCTGGAAAACCTCAGTGCCTTGCTGCTCGACGCCAACTCCAGCCTGACCAACAGCAATAGCTGGCAAGGCGAGTTCAAGAGCCGGCGCAAGAACCTGGAACCCTACTGGGGCCAGTTGTCGATTTCCAAGGTCTATGGCGACAACCGCGAACTGACCCATTACATCGGCATTTACGAAGACATCACCCAGAGCAAGCTCGCGCAGCAGCGCATCGAGCGCCTGGCGTATACCGACAACCTGACCAACCTGGGCAACCGGCCAGCCTTCATTCGCAACCTGGACGAGCGCTTTGCCCGTGACAGCGACACGCCCATGAGCCTGTTGCTGGTGGATATCGACAACTTCAAGCGGATCAACGACAGCCTCGGCCACCAGACCGGCGACAAGCTGCTGATCAGCCTGGCCCGGCGCCTGCGCAATACCTTGAGCCCGTCCGACATACTGGCGCGCTTTGCCAGTAACGAATTTGCCGTCCTGCTCGACCAGACCGGGCCGGAGGCCGGGCAAAACGTGGCCAGTCAGGTACTGGCGACGCTGGACAAGCCGATGTTCGTCGACAACCAGCTCATCAGCGTCACCGGCTCCGTAGGCCTGGCCTGTGCGCCGCTGCATGGCCGCGACCCGCAGACCCTGATGAAAAACGCCGGTCTGGCGCTGCACAAGGCCAAGGCCAACGGCAAGCATCAGGTCCAGGTGTTTACCGAAGCGCTCAATGCCGAAGCCAGCTACAAGCTGTTCGTCGAGAACAACCTGCGCCGGGCCCTGACCCAGAACGAACTTGAAGTCTTCTATCAACCCAAGCTATGCCTGCTCACCGGGCGCCTGCTGGGCATGGAAGCACTGCTGCGCTGGAATCATCCGGAAAAGGGCATGATCCGGCCGGATCAGTTCATCAGCGTGGCCGAGGAAACCGGCCTGATCATCCCGATTGGCAAATGGGTAGCCCGCGAGTCCTGCCGCATGAGCAAGGCACTGACCGCTGCCGGGTTCGGCAAGCTGCAGGTGGCGATCAACGTCTCGCCCAAGCAGTTCTCCGACCCGGACCTGGTGTCTTCGATTGCCTCGATCCTCGAAGAAGAAGCGCTCGATGCCTCGCTTCTGGAGCTGGAGCTGACCGAAGGCCTGCTGCTGGAAGCCACCGAAGACACCCGCCAGCAACTCGATTCGTTGAAGAAGCTCGGACTGTCGCTGGCAATGGATGACTTCGGCACCGGCTATTCGTCATTCAGCTATCTGAAGAAATTCCCCATCGACGTGATCAAGATCGATCGCAGCTTTATCCGCGACATTCCGGATAACGAGGACGACATGGAGATCACTTCGGCAGTGATTGCCATGGCCCATAACCTCAAGCTCAAGGTCGTGGCCGAAGGTATAGAAACCGCGGCTCAACTGGCATTCCTGCGCCGTCATCGCTGCGACGTGGGCCAGGGTTATCTGTTCGACAAGCCGATCCCCGGCGAAGAACTGATCGAAAAACTGCAACGCTATCCGCGCCTACCGTCGGCCTGACCCCCCTTCCCTGTGCACCGGACTCTCGGGCACACTGTCAGACTGTTTATCCCTCCAATCTGTTTTCACTTATCGAGAGGATATGGTTCATGGCTCTTCGCTCGGAAATTCTAGTGAACAAAAATGTACTCCCTACCGCCCAGCAGGCACTGCCGGGTCGTGAAACGCCTATCGCTGTCCCGGAACAGCATTTCGTCAACGGCAACCCGTTGCTGGGTCCGTTCTCGGGCACGGTCGAATTCGCGATCTTCGGCATGGGCTGCTTCTGGGGCGCCGAACGCCGCCTGTGGCAACAGCCTGGCGTAGTCAGCACCGCTGTGGGCTATGCCGGCGGCCTGACGCCAAACCCGACGTATGAAGAAGTCTGCTCGGGCCTGACCGGCCACAGCGAAGTGGTTCTGGTGGTGTATGAGCCAGAGCAGATCAGCTACGAAGCACTGCTCAAGATCTTCTGGGAAGCGCACAACCCGACTCAGGGCATGCGCCAGGGCAACGACATCGGTACTCAGTACCGCTCGGTGATCTACTGCACCAAACCTGAACAGCTCGACGCGGCCAAGGCCAGCGAACAGGCGTTCCAGGCCGAATTGCAAAAGGCCGGGCTGGGCGAGATCACCACCGAGATCGACCAGGCACCCACCTTCTATTACGCCGAAGCGTACCACCAGCAATACCTGGCGAAGAATCCGCAGGGTTATTGCGGGCTGGGCGGAACCGGGGTTTGTTTGCCGGCTTGAAGCTTCGCGAATGAATTCGCTCCTGCCGCAGGAGCGAACTCACTCGCGAAAGGGCTATTCCGCAATCAGCCAGTCCATCTTCCAGCCACCCTGGGTCTGTCCCAGTTTGCTGGCCAGATAAGGCATCAGTTCGCGCAGTTCTTCTTCCAGGCCCCAGGGCGGGTTGGCGATGGCCAGACCCGAGCCGTTGAGGCTGGCGGGCGTGTCGAGAGGATGAACATACAACTCGACGCGCAATAGCTTCGGTGCGCCGGTTTCGGCCAGGTCCTGATAGAAACGCTTGAGCTGGCGCTGGTCCTTGACCGGATACCAGATGGCGGCCACGGTCTGGCGCATGCGGCTGATGGCTTCCTTGAGCGCGACGGCGCAGCGCTTCATTTCATCGAGCTGCTCGAACGGTGGGTCGATCAGCATCACCGCACGCTTCTCGGCAACCGGCAGCAAGGCGCGTGGCACATGCCAGCCTTCGCCCAGATGCACGGCCACCCGACGGTCACCCTTCATGTTCTCCTTGAGCAACTGCCCGTCTTCGGGATGCTTCTCGTTGAGCAGCACCCGCTCACGCTCGCGGGTCAGGCGCCGGGCCAGCTCCGGTGAACCCGGGTAATAGCGCAGTTCGCCATCGGGGTTCATGTCGTGCAGCACTTGCAGGTAATCGGCGGCCAGTGCCGGCAGATCCGGTGCATTCCACAGACGTCCGATACCTTCCAGCCACTCACCGGTACGGGTGGCCTGATCGCCCTTGAGGTCGTAGAGCCCCAACCCGGCGTGGGTGTCGAGGTAGGCGAAAGGTTGCTCCTTGCGCGCCATGAGGGCGATCAAGCGAGTCAGGGTCAGGTGTTTGAACACATCGGCATGGTTGCCGGCGTGGAAGGCGTGACGGTAATTCATGGCAGCTCCTGGCAGGCTGCGCAGTTTAGCAAAACTCGGCCGGGAACAAGACAGTAGCGTGCAGGAAGCAGGTGACAGAAAGGAGAAATTCGCGGGTTCGATAACGAAGGGTGAATGACTTTAATCACCCTTCCTGTAGGTCGCGCTTTACAGAATCACGGACGGATCGCACTACAAGGCATAAACGGAAATCCACTTCCTGTCCGGATGGGTGGTATAGAGACGAGTACCGTCGCGGCTCAACACTGCTCCGCCTACAGAGTGAAAGAAATCAATGCGTGTCGCGATCCTTTTATCGGTATCGATTCTATACAAATCAAAATTGCAGGAATGAATGGCGTATACATATTTATCGTCCGGCGTAACACCAATGATATTGACCGGATAGCCCCTTGAACCGAACTCCAGCGTATACAGAATCCTGCGCGTTACTGTATCGGCAACGAACATTTCATCGAAGCCGCCTACATACAACTGACTACCGTCCGGACTGACCGTCATGGAGCAGGGATTCCTGAAGCCGGGAATATCCACTTGCGAATAATCCCGCGTATCGATCATGGCCACTGCGCTGTCAGGATCATCGGCAAGTTCCAGCGCATAGATATGATTACCGTCCGGACTGACGGCCATGACCAGTGCGGCATTCGACATTCTGCCCAGGTCAAAATCACTCTCGGCATTGTAGTCATCCGCATCGATCATGCGGATAAGCCCACCGGGCGCATAGCGGAAACTCAGGCAGATAAAGCGCCCGTCCGGACTGGCCGCGATCTTGTCGACGCCTTCCGAATCAAGGATCGCGACAAGCGCATTACGCCGGACATCAATGACGGAACACTCATTTTCCCCCGCCACATATAACCTGCGCCCATCCGGGCTGACCGCCACATTTCCCACGCAGCCCCTCTGCAGGGTGGAGACCACTTCTCGACTTTCGATATTGATGAAACTGACCCGGCTGCCATCTTCATGCGAGACAAAAAGCATATCGTTGTCCGGGCTTACATCGATTTCTTTCGGTGCAAAACTCAGGGCAATACTGGCAAGGAGTCTTGCCTCATGGGGAGATGATGCCGGGAAGGGAAAAGCTGAACCCTGTTTTGAAAAAGCGGAGCTGGATAATATTTTTCTTTGCATTTAACCCACCAATCCCTTGGCCTTTCGAGACCATCAAACGAGAAAACAGGTGCTGCCTTTGAAACCTGAAGCATTAACCGATCAATAATGAGTTCCATCGGATGAGTCATTGCCAAAGTGCGTCCTCCTTATTTAGTCAGGCATAACAGGACATTATTGAATACCCATGTCGAATGATTGGGTACTGTCAGAAATGACAGATAAAACCGCAAAAGCCGACCGTTGATCGACTTTCCGCTGACTGAACCCGAGCGAAAACGACCTGTTCATAGGTAATCGAGCCAGACGGGGTTGCCGAGACAATGATGCTGCTACCAGAATCGGGGCCTTACCCGATCAAAGGAAGAAACGTCATGATGCATGCGGATTTGATTGATCAAGAAGATTTGCTGAGCCAGCTCAGGGCACTGGGGTTCGAGATGCCCAGTGGCGCAACCGCCGAACAGGCCTGTAGCCAGGCGGTATGTGGTTTGACCGAGGAGCGTGCCACGGCCTTGCGACGTCTGGTCGAGCAATTGTTGACCGGCAGGGCGACCATTCTGCCCGCAGTACGTCAGGCGATCGATCAACAACTGCTACCGGCACTGGCGACCTACAAGCAGAGTCACGGCTAAGCCTTGAAAGAAACCGGGCGCATGATCAATGCGCCCTTGCTCACTCAATACTCGATCCGCACATCGCCCTTGGGCACGCTGCAGCACGACAGGATGTAACCCTCTTCCACGTCCTCGTCGGTGATGCCACCGTTGTGCTCCATCTCCACTTCGCCGCTGAGCTTCATGACCTTGCAGGTCCCGCAGATGCCCATGCCGCAGGCCTTGGGAATCATCAGGCCAAGCTTGGAAGCAGCCGCATGGACGGTTTCACCCGGCGCGACCCGAATACTCTTGCCAGAGTCGGCGAACTCCACCTGATGCTGGTCCGCGACATCGATATCCGGTGCATCCGCTGCGATCTCGGCATGTTCCACCGCTTCGGCACGCACTTCGGGCGGCGTCGCACCAAAGGACTCTTCATGGTATTGCGCCATGTTGAAGCCGCTTTCCTGCAGCATGCGCTTGACCGCGCTCATGTACGGCGTCGGCCCGCAGCAGAAGACTTCGCGATCCTTGTAGTCCGGTGCCATCAATTCCAGCATGCGCTGGTTCAGATAGCCGCGGTAACCTGCCCATGGCTCGCCAAGGCCGTGCTTCTCGCAGATCAGGTGCAGGTTGAAGTTGTCGATCCGCGACGCCATGTGCTCCAGCTCGCGGTGATAGATGATGTCCTTGGGCGAACGGGCGCTGTGCACGAACACCATGTCGACATTGGCATTGGTGTCGTAGAACCAGCGGGCCATGGACATCACCGGAGTGATGCCCACGCCGCCGCTCAGATAGAGGATCTTCGGATTGGGGAAGTCGATGGCATTGAACAGCCCGACCGGCCCGTGCACCGCCAGCTCCTGGCCTTCGTGCAGCGTGTCGTGCAGGTGATTGGAAACCTTGCCTCCCGGCACGCGCTTGACGGTGATCGAAAAGCTGTACGGCACCGACGGCGAACTGGAGATGGTGTAGGAACGCATGATCGGCAGGCCGTCGATTTCCAGCTCCAGGGTCACGAACTGGCCGGGCTTGAAAAAGAACAGGATCGGCTGGTCGGCCATGAAGCAGAAGGTGCGCACGTCCCAGGTTTCCTGGATCACCTTGACGACCCGTACAAGATGGCGGCCATTAGCCCATGTCTGGGTGGTTACCGGGTTGAGAAAGCTTTGGGACATACTTGTTCTCCATGGTCGACTGTCGACCTTTTATGTTGCGGATTCTGCGTAACGCGCAGAGCGACCACTTACCTATCAACGACATTCACGTACTTACGGCGACCAGCCCCTAAAAGCCGTGGGTTACCTAGTCGGGAACGGATTCGGCCATGTCGCCCATGGATAAGGTTCCGTCCGCGCCCAGCTCCACACTCGCCCCTAAATCGCTACGAACCGATTCACGGCATTGCGACCCCTGATCGCCTTGCGTGCAGCGCTGCAAAGAACCGTATTAGCCACATTCGCAGGCCGCCATCGATGCGGTCATGAGGGAACTTGAAAAATGGACATCACCGCCACCCTGAGCCTGGGCGATCCGCTGGAACCTGCACGCAAGGCCACTGCCGGGATGCTGCAGAGTCGCGAGCGCACCTATTCGCTGCCGCAGCCTTTCTACAGTGATGAACGGCTGTTTGAAATCGACATGCAGGAAATCTTCCACAAGGAATGGCTGATTGCCGGTATGACCTGCGAAATCCCTACCAAGGGCAATTACCTGACGTTGCAGATCGGCAAGAACCCGATCCTCGTGGTGCGCGCCCCGGACGGCAGCGTAAATGCCTTTCACAACGTCTGCCGGCATCGTGGTTCGCGGCTGTGCACCGCCGAGAAGGGCAAGGTCGCCAAACTGGTCTGCCCTTATCACCAGTGGACCTACGAGCTGGACGGACGCCTGCTGTATGCCGGCACCGAGATGGGCGACGACTTCGACATGAAGAAATTCAGCCTCAAGCCGGTGCATGTGAAAACCGCAGGCGGCTATATCTTCATCAGCCTGGCGGAGAACCCGCCTGCAATCGACGAGTTCCTGGCCACACTCAAGCACTACATGGAACCCTACGACATGGAAAACACCAAGGTGGCGGTGCAGACCACCTTGATGGAAAAGGCCAACTGGAAACTGGTGCTCGAAAACAACCGCGAGTGCTACCACTGCAACGGTTCGCACCCGGAGTTGCTCAAGACCCTGCTGGAATGGGACGACGTGACCGATCCGCGTGCCGATCAGGCCTTCAAGGATCATGTGGCCGCGTCTGCCGCAGCCTGGGACGCCGAGAAGATTCCCTACGCTCACGCCAGCTTTGGCCTGCGCAACCGTATCGTGCGCATGCCGCTGCTCAAGGGCACCGTGTCCATGACCATGGACGGCCAGCCCGGCTGCAGGAAGCTCATGGGCCGCATCCAGAACCCGGACCTGGGCTCGATGCGCATCCTGCACCTGCCGCATTCATGGAACCACTGCATGGGCGATCACATCATCGTCTTCACGGTATGGCCGATCAGCGCCCAGGAAACCATGGTCACCACCAAGTGGATCGTGCACAAGGACGCGGTGGAAGGCGTCGATTACGACGTTGAACGCATGCGCCAGGTCTGGGACGCCACCAACGACCAGGACCGTCGCCTGGCCGAGGAAAACCAGCGCGGCATCAACTCCAGCGCCTACCAGCCCGGTCCGTACTCCAAGACCTATGAGTTCGGTGTGGTCAACTTCATCGACTGGTACAGCTCACGCATGCTGGCAAACCTGGGAGCCGAGCCTGCGCCGTATCTGAAGGGTGTAGCCGTGTAACACCTGGCAGGAGCGAATTCATTCGCGAATGAATTCGCTCCCCTGGACTGTACAAAAAACATACAGAGGCCTTACAGGCCAGGCCTGCCGGGGTGTAGCAGGGTCAACGAACAACTTATCCACAGAGCAACCCACAGCAATTGTGGGAAAGTCGGCTCCAGCGCTCCGAAAAAACCTGCCAAAACCGTGAGTTATCCAAAACGTCCACATTTGAATCATGCTGTACGTTTTTTGAACAACCCCTCGCACGCCTTGTATAACGTGGCTTGCCGTGGATGACGAACACCTTATCCACAGAAGCGCCAACAGACTTTGGGGGCAACTTTGCCTTTACTGGTTGCGCGCTGTGGAAAACCTCTCAGAGCAAGAGACAACAAGGCTTGCAGAGCGCTTTTATTCCGGCAAACGATCAATTGATCATTTTTTATACTAAAGCGTACAAACCACGTTTTATATGGGCTGCAAGAGGTCACGAACAACTTGTCCACAGAGAGGCCAACAGAGATTGTGGGCAATTACTACCTGGCAGAGAAAACAGTGAATTGTTTATCCACAAGAAAAAGTCAGGAAAAACCGCAACTTAGGTTGATCATTTTTCAACCAGACGTCTGTAAGCCACGTTTTACATGGCGTCCAGCAACCCGCGAACACCTTATCCACAGCCGGGCGCACAGGGAATGTGTGTAACTAGCGGATAACACCCTCTTCCACCAATAGTTTCAGGATAGCCGCTGCGCCCTCCTCCGGGCTGACGCCCTTGAGTACTTGCCCGGTACCGCCACTGGCCTTGGCGGTCGCTGCTTTCATGCGATCCGCTCCGCTCTTGGCCTTGATCACTTTCAGGCGCTTGGGACGCGGTCTGGCCGGCTGCAGAGCGTTGGCTGTGAGTAACTCATCTTCCACCAACTCAACCTGCTCAGCGCCCACAACGCCCCGCTGCGCCGGGCCATAGGCGCTCTGCCGGGGTTTGGGTGCGGCGTTATCCACAGTGGCGAGAAACGGCAGACGCACCTTCAGGCGCCGCCGCTGCCCCCGCGGCAAGGCTTGCAGAACAATGGCCACACCGTTATCCAGCGACTCGACCTGAGCCAGCCCCACCACCAGCGGCCAGCCAAGCCGTTCCGCCAGCAGGAACGGCAACATGCCTGAACCTTCCCCGGTTTCCGCCTGGCTGCCAGTGAGGACAATCTGCACCCCGGCATCGCGGATGTAATCGGTCAGCGCGGGCAACGCATCCGCGCCTTCCGGCTGCTCCAGCACTTGCAGCTCATCCAGGCCCATGCCCATATAGGCCCGCAATGCAGGCTCCCGGGCATTGCCGGCATGCAGCACCTGCAAGTTATCCCCAGCCAGTTGCAGGCCCAGTTCCACGGCCCGTGCATCCTGTTCGGCGCGGCGCGCACGTCCGGAGGTCGGATGGGCACCAATGGACACCAGGCTCATGACCTGCAGCGTGGGTTTATTCAATGCAACGTTATCCACAGAGGAGTTTGCTTGTTCAGGCCGCATCACGTTTTGCCCCGCTGCGATAAGCCTCGACCGCATCGATCAAGGCCTTGAGGATTTCTGCGCTGTCGCCGATCACCGACAGGTCGGCACGCTTGATCATGTCGCAGCCGGCATCCAGGTTGATCGCCAGCACCTTGTCGCAAGCACCGATGCCTTGCAGATGCTGGATCGCCCCGGAGATACCCACAGCCACATACACCCGCGCAGTGACCCAGGTTCCGCTGGCACCGACCTGACGATCCCGGCCCATGAAACCATCGTCCACCGCCACCCGCGATGCGCCTTCGGTCGCGCCCAGGGCCGCCGCCGTGCGGTGGAACAGCTCCCAATCCTTGACGCCATTACCGCCGGAGAAGATGAATTCCGCTTCGGCCATGGGGATAACTGCCGGATCGACCGCTACCGCGCCGAGGTCTTCGATGCGCGCCAGACTGCGCGCCACCGCTGTGGATAACTCCACAGGCAAGGCTTCGTGGCGCGTCTCGCTGACCGGTTCGGCACACTCGGCAGCCGCCAGAATCAGGCGCGCCAGTGGCCGGGCCAGATCCTCGCGTCCTGCGCCGGCGCGTCCGATGCACTGTTGATCCTTGACCTGCCAGACACGGGTCGCCGGGCGTTCACCGAGGCTGGCCGCAAAGCGTCGTCCCAACTCGGCACCGCCGCTGCGACTGTCCGGCAGCAACCAGTGGCGTGGGCTGAACTGGTTATCCACAGCCCGTAGCCCTTGAACCCGCTGCTCGGGTGAGTAACCGCTGAATTCCTCTCCATCAAGCACCAGCAGACGATCCACACCGGCGGTCTCGAAAGTGTTTTCCTTGTGCTCACCAAACACCACGGCCAGTACCGCGCCATCCGCGCCTGCCAGTTGCCGGGCCAGGCCGAGCAGATCTCGGTCGTGACTGCTCAAGCGGCCACCGACCATATCCGGCGCCACACTGATGTAAAAAGCCGGTTCAGGCACTTGATGCAGCGGCAGGCTGACTTCAGCACTCGCCGTACGCTTGACCGTTCCGCCCTGCTGCGCGCCGCTGCGGTCAATACGCTTGATGCCATTAGGGCCAATGAAACCAAGGCCATGCACGTTCTTGCGTAACAGGCCATTGGGTCCCATCCAGCTCGTTTGTGCAGGCTGCATGGCCGCATGCAAGGGATGCAGACGGTTACGGGCAATCCATTCGGCACGCGGGTCGCGGCGAATAATGTCGCTCATCAGTGCACCTCCGCGGGTTCACGTTTGGCAGACGCAGGCTTGCTGGCAGGCGGCTCTTCGATCAGGGCGTCGGCCACCAGTTCGGCAATGTCCTTGATCAGCGGTCGCGGTTCGACCACACCTTCGAGCATCGCCGTACATTGTGGACAACCCACGGCCACCAGTTCGGCACCAGTCTCGCGGATGTCCTCCATGCGCATATCGGGAATCCGTTGCTTGCCGGGAATGTCGGTGATGGGCGCACCGCCGCCGCCACCGCAGCAACGGGAGCGGAAGCCGGAGCGTTGCATTTCCCTGACCTCGATGCCCAGGGCACGCAACACCTCACGCGGCGCCTCATACTCGCCGTTGTAACGGCCCAGATAGCACGGATCGTGATAGGTCACGCTGGAGCCCTTGTGTTGCCAGAGCCTGAGCGAGCCGTTCTGAATCAGTTCGGCCATGTAAGTGCTGTGGTGCTGTACCAGATAATCGCCGCCAAAGGCGCCGTACTCGTTCTTCAGCACATGAAAGCTGTGCGGGTCGCAGGTGACGATACGCTTGAAGCGGTATTTGCCCAGGGTCTGGATATTGCGTCTGGCCAGCATCTGAAAGGTCGCCTCATCGCCCAGGCGGCGCGCCACATCACCGCTGTCACGTTCTTCAAGGCCCAGCACGGCAAAGTCGATCCCGGCAGCTTTCAGGACTTTGACGAATGCGCGCAGCGTGCGCTGGTTGCGCATATCGAAAGCACCATCGCCGACCCAGAACAGCACATCGGTACTCTGCTTCTCGCCAAGCAGGCTCAGGTTCAGGTCCGCCGCCCAGTTCATGCGTCCGCCAGGGGCGAAGCCGCCCGGGTTGTCGGTAGCGATCAGGTTATCCAGTACTTCGGCGCCCTTGTTCGGCGTCGCGCCCTTTTCCAGAGTCAGGTGACGGCGCATGTCGACGATGGCATCGACGTGCTCGATCATCATCGGGCACTCTTCCACGCAAGCGCGGCAGGTGGTGCAGGACCACAGGGTTTCGGCATCCACCAGACCATTGACGATGGGTTGATGCGGATGGCCGCCATGCTCGCCGAGGGGCTTGCCCTTGCCGTCGAGGGATGGATACGGACTGCCCGCAAATTGCGCATCGGTGCCGCCCGCCAGACCGACCACCATGTCCTGAATCAACTTCTTGGGATTCAACGGTTGCCCTGCGGCAAATGCCGGACAAGCCGCTTCGCATTTGCCGCACTGCACGCAGGCGTCGAAACCCAGCAGCTGGTTCCAGGTAAAGTCCTCGGGTTTTTCCACCCCCAGCGGCGCGCCCTTGTCAGTCAGGTCCAGCGGCTTCAGCCCGGTCGAACGACCACCGCCGAAACGCTCGGCACGCCGATGCCAGGCCAGGTGCAAGGCTCCGGCAAAGGCGTGCTTCATCGGTCCGCCCCAGGTCATGCCGAAAAACAGCTCGCTGACGCCCCACAACACACCTACAGCCAGGACTGCGGCCAGCAGCCAGCCACCGAAGCCTTCGGGAAGAATGCCCGCGACCGGCAAGGTCAGGACAAAGAAGCTCGCGGAAAACGCCAGCAGACTTTTCGGCAGGCGCATCCACGGCCCTTTGGACAGCCGCGACGGCGGGTTGAGACGGCGCCGAAACACGAAGATCGCGCCGACGAACATCACAGCACTCATCAGCAGCAGGGCGTAACCGAGAACCCGGTTATGCAGCCCAAAACCATGCACCAGAATCGCCAGCACAATCGACGCCACCGCCCCACCCGCCGTAGCCACGTGGGTATTGGCGATGTATTTGTCCCGTGCCACGACATGGTGCAGGTCGACCATATAACGCCTGGGCATGGCCAGCAGCCCGCCAAGCAGATCGACCTTCGAGGCACGCCCGTTGCGCCACAGTTTCACCCGCCGCACAGCACCGAGGAGCCCAAGGCCAAGGGCGGCGAACAGCAGGATGGGAAGAATAGTGTTCAGCATGGTGGCTGCGCTCCAGTTCCCGCAGGAGCGGACTTGTCCGCGA
>NZ_RBRE01000097.1 GCF_003700275.1 Pseudomonas cichorii
AGATGTGTATAAGAGACAGGGGTCAAAATATGTATCAATGCAGCATTTGAGCAAGTGCGATAAATCTTTAAGTCTTCTTTCCCATGGTTTTTTAGTCATAAAACTCTCCATTTTGATAGGTTGCATGCTAGATGCTGATATATTTTAGAGGTGATAAAATTAACTGCTTAACTGTCAATGTAATACAAGTTGTTTGATCTTTGCAATGATTCTTATCAGAAACCATATAGT
>NZ_RBRE01000091.1 GCF_003700275.1 Pseudomonas cichorii
CGGGCGCTCATGGCAGGCAGGCGTTGGCTATGCTGCAAGTGTCCCGATCACGCCAGCAAGAGCTTATGGACGATCAAACCGATGACTCGTCAAAAGAGCCGGGCAAGCCGCCGACTTTCTGGCAAATGCTGCACAGCATCATGGCTGCAGCCTTTGGCGTGCAAAGCAACAGGAATCGCCAGCGCGATTTCACTCATGGCAAACCCATCCACTTCCTGCTGCTCGGTCTGTTATTTACCGGACTCTTCGCCCTGACGCTGTTTGGCATCGTGCAACTGGTGCTTTATTTCGCCTCAGGCTGAAGCTGCGGCAGCATGTTTTTCAGGGCGAACGGCGAGTCACCATCGAGCGGCTCACGCCGCAAAACCTGCGGATCAAGGTGGTAACGTTCGAGTTTCGCCGCCTCCAGAAAACGTCGGGCGTCATGGCGCTCGACCAGTTCCAGAACCCGCACGCTACGCTCGCCGATCCGCTTGCGGGTCCGGGCATCGGCAGTATCGTAGTCATGCAACAGAAGCATGGCCCAGCCGCCAATGGTGAAATGCCCGGTCGCCAACACACTCAAGCGGCCATTCAACTGCGCCTGCAGCGACACCGCGGTGCCGTTGATGGCACTGAACAGAATGTCCTTGCCGGGTTCTCCACCTCGCTCGCGCAATGCATCCATGGCACCGAAAGCCATTTGCTCATTCGCGGCCCAGATCAGGCGGATATTCGGGTAGCGCTTGAGCAGCACCCGCGCCTGCTCCTGCGCCCGGTCGCGGCGCCAGCCACCCAGTACGATCTGGCGCAGGTGAACCTGGGGAAACTCGGCAAGCGCCCGGCGCATGCCCTGCTCACGTGCCAGGGAAACCGGCGTCGAGTTGGTGCCGGAAAACGCCAGCATCTCGACCGGACGGCCATCGTCCACGCCGGGATACAGGCTGATCAGGCGCTTTGCAGTCAGATAGCCGCCCTCCTCGTCATTACCGACCAGGCTGCCGATGAAGTACGGATAGCGAATGGAGAGGTCACCGAGGATCCGCACCTGATCCTCGGTCAGGGTATTGTTGACGGCCAGCAGCCGGACGCCACTGCCTTCGGACAGGCGCAGCACCTCGGGGGCCACATTCAACTCGTTGGAAAACACCAGATAGTCAGGACGCGGTGCGTCGCCCTTCAGCGCTTCTCGCGCCATATCCAGCAACTTTCGGGTATCGCGATCGGTGTACAACACCTTGAGCGACATCCCGGTCGCATCGGCAGCCGTCTGCATGACACGGGCGTAGCTGTGCCAATAGCCATCGGAAGCAAAACCCGGGCTGAGAAAGACCACTGAAGCAGCCAGCAGCGGACCACTCCATATACAGCAGAGCAGCATCAGACAGCGGACAATCAAACCATTCATATTCACAGAGCCTTGAAAACAGCCAAGCGCTTACCGCTCCATGAATGGCTATCGGCTGCTCTCCCCGATTACTGGAGTGCAGCCGCACAATCCGACCCTTGCAGTGCCGGATTATTGGCTATTGGCCGCTAACCCAGAAAACAGCAGCGCCTACTGCCAGAAGAATAAGGAAGGAAATGGCCCAGGCGTCCACTTTGCTATCGGACCTGGTGGTTTTCGGGTGCTTGCTCATCGCATCGCCTCTTGTCGGTTTTGTAGGTGATTGCATATGAAAAATTACCGCGCGCCCCTCATCGGACATCGGTGAGAAATCAGTAAAGTCCAGACTTGACCACACTTCAAGCATGGACTTGCCTGGACCGGCGTTTGCTTATCGCTTTTAACGATTTGCATATATATAAACATCACTTTTACCGATATCCGCAAACTGGTATCTTCGCCGCGCTCCGTTGGGAGTGCGCGACCGTGCGCGCAGAATTGTTTAGATGGGGTAAGGCTTCGCAGGCGAAGACAGAAACTGTGCCAGCGCAGTCATGTTTGACGCAGCAGCCTTGCTTCATTACGAAGCCTGAGAACAGGACCTATATGTACGTATACGACGAGTACGATCAGCGGATCATCGAGGACCGCGTCAAGCAGTTCCGTGACCAGACCCGACGCTATCTGGCCGGGGAACTGAGCGAAGAAGAGTTTCGACCGTTGCGCCTGCAAAACGGCCTTTATGTCCAGCGTTTCGCGCCGATGCTGCGGGTTGCCGTGCCTTACGGCCAACTGACCTCGCGCCAGGTGCGCATGATGGCCAAGATTGCCCGCGACTACGACAAAGGCTATGCGCACATCAGCACCCGCCAGAACGTGCAGTTCAACTGGCCAGCGCTGGAAGACGTGCCGGACATCCTCGCCGAACTGGCCACCGTGCAGATGCACGCGATCCAGACCAGCGGCAACTGCCTGCGCAACGTCACCACCGATCAGTTCGCCGGTGTTGCCGCCGACGAACTGGTGGACCCGCGCCCATGGTGTGAAATCGTTCGCCAGTGGACCACTTTCCACCCGGAATTCGCCTACTTGCCACGCAAGTTCAAGATCGCGATCAATGGTTCGAGCAGCGACCGCGCCGCCATTGAAGTGCACGATATCGGCCTGGAGCCGGTACGCAACGCTGCCGGTGAGCTGGGCTTCCGTGTTCTGGTCGGTGGCGGCCTGGGCCGCACGCCGGTGGTTGGCGCCTTCATCAACGAGTTCCTGCCATGGCAGGACCTGTTGAGCTACCTGGACGCGATCCTGCGGGTCTACAACCGCTACGGCCGTCGCGACAACAAGTACAAGGCCCGGATCAAGATTCTGGTCAAGGCCCTGACGCCTGCCGTCTTCGCCGAAAAGGTCGATGCAGAAATGACTCACCTGCGCGGCGGCCAGACCACTCTGACCGAAGCCGAAGTGCAGCGCGTCTCGAAGCACTTCGTCGATCCGGAGTACAAGGCCCTCAGCGACCAGCACGCCGAACTGGCTGCCCTGGATGCGCAACACCCCGGCTTCGCCCGCTGGCGCACCCGCAATGTCCTGGCCCATAAAAAGCCTGGCTACATTGCCGTGACCCTGTCGCTCAAGCCGACCGGCGTTGCTCCAGGCGACCTGACCGACAAGCAACTGGATGCCGTTGCCGATCTGGCCGACCGCTACAGCTTCGGCCAGTTGCGCACTTCCCACGAGCAGAACATCATCCTCGCCGACGTCGAACAGTCCGAGCTGTTCACGCTGTGGAACGAGCTGCGCGAAAACGGTTTCGCCACGCCGAACATCGGCCTGCTGACCGACATCATCTGCTGCCCGGGCGGCGACTTCTGCTCGCTGGCCAACGCCAAGTCGATCCCGATTGCCGAATCCATCCAGCGTCGTTTCGATGACCTGGACTACCTGTTCGACATTGGCGAACTGGACCTGAACATTTCCGGCTGCATGAACGCATGCGGCCACCACCACGTCGGCCATATCGGCATTCTGGGCGTGGACAAGAAAGGTGAAGAGTTCTATCAGGTTTCCCTCGGCGGCAGCGCCAGCCGTGATGCAAGTCTGGGCAAGATCCTCGGCCCGTCCTTCGCACAGGACGCAATGCCGGACGTGATCGGCAAGCTGATCGACGTCTACGTCGAGAAACGCACCGAAGACGAGCGCTTCATCGACACTTACCAGCGTATTGGCATTGACCCTTTCAAGGAGCGCGTCTATGCAGCGAATAATTAAGAACAACGAAGTCATCGACGAAACCTGGCACCTGCTGCCCAAGGAAACGACCTTCGACAGCCTGTCCAACTGCGACGACCTGATCGTGCCACTGGCCTTGTGGCGTGAGCACGCGCATGCGCTCAAGGCGCGTGATGGCGGTCTGGGTGTTTGGCTGGACAGCGATGAAGAAGCCGAGGAAATCGGTGCCGACGTCGATCAGTTTCAGGTCATTGCCCTGAACTTCCCGGCCTTCACCGATGGCCGCAGCTATTCCAATGCCCGCCTGCTGCGGGATCGCTATGGCTACAAGGGCGAACTGAGGGCGATTGGCGATGTGTTGCGCGATCAGTTGTTCTACCTGCGCCGTTGCGGCTTCGATGCTTTCGCCGTACGCGCCGACAAGGATCCCTACGACGCCCTCGAAGGCCTCAAGGACTTCTCGGTGACCTATCAGGCAGCAACCGATGAGCCGTTGCCGCTGTTCCGTCGTCGCTGACGGATAGCTGCCTGCAACGAAAAAGCCCGGCCCTCTTTGTGAGGGCCGGGCTTTTTAATGCCTATTGAATTGCGTAAATCACCAGAAGCGCTGCTGGGTCAGGCGACTCCACCAGCCGGTAACCAGGCGATCCACCGACGAGGTAGCCGCCAGCCCGACACGTTCCTGCAGGCTTTTGCGCTGGGCATAATGCAGGTGGAACACCTCGGCATTTCTGGCCCGTTCCGCCAGGTACTGGTCGCTGGTCTGCAGTTCGTCGATCAATTGTTTTTCAAGGGCTGCCATGCCCAGCCAGACTTCACCGGTCGCCACTTCATCGATGGACAACTGCGGACGGTAGCTGGCGACGAAATTCTTGAACAGCTCATGAGTGATGTCCAGATCCTCCTGGAACTTCTCGCGGCCCTTCTCGGTGTTTTCGCCAAACACGGTCAGGGTGCGCTTGTATTCACCAGCGGTCAGTACTTCAAAATCGATGTCATGCTTTTTCAGCAAGCGGTTGACGTTGGGCAACTGCGCCACGACGCCAATCGAACCGAGAATCGCGAACGGCGCACTGATGATCTTGTTGCCGATGCAGGCCATCATATAGCCGCCGCTGGCCGCCACCTTGTCGATGCAGATGGTCAGCGGAATACCTGCCTGACGGATACGCGCCAGTTGCGACGAAGCCAGGCCATAGCTGTGTACCATGCCGCCGCCACTTTCCAGGCGCAGGACCACTTCGTCCTTTTCAGTCGCCATGGTCAGCAATGCAGTGATTTCATGACGCATGCTTTCAGTCGCCGAAGCCTTGATGTCGCCATCGAAATCCAGCACATAAACCCGTGGTTTCGGCTCGGGATCGACCTGCTTCTTCTCTTTCTTCAGGGCCTTGCCCTGCTCCTTGCGCAAGGCCTTGAGGCGATCCTTGTCGAGCAGCGCCTGTTCCAGGTGCTCGCGCAGGCCTTTATAGAATTCGTTGAGTTTGGTGACCTGAAGCTGTCCTGCCGTCCGGCGACGACCTTTTCCACGTGCTGACGCGATAGCCACCAGCACGACGACGATGGCAATGACCAGCGTAACCGTCTTGGCCAGAAAACTTGCGTAATCGGCAACAAAATCCACAGATGTTCCTCACTTGCGTTGCGCCCTTTCCAGTCAAGGGCTGCGATGGCTCAAGCATACCGAGGCGCCTTGCCGTGCACCAGCGGCACACCTGATCAGTCTATGTTGCAAAACATTAAAACGACGATTTCAAACGAGCGTATGTTTTTTCGTTGACAGGCCCCGGCCATCCCCCCTAACCTCGCCAGACTTTCAACGTACCGAGACGACACGGACGTGGGCAGCATTTATCTGATACGACATGGCCAGGCTTCATTCGGTGCAGACGATTACGACGTCCTGTCGCCTGTCGGTATTCGTCAGGCCCAGGTAATTGGCGAGCACCTGGCGCAACTTGGCCTGGAATTCGACCGCTGCCTGTCCGGCAGCCTGCGGCGTCAGCAAGATACCGCGCAGCATGCGCTGGCAAAGATGACCGAGGCCGGTGTTGGCGTCCCTGAGTTGCAGATCGACAGCGCCTTCAATGAATTCGACGCCGAAGGCATCGTCCGGGCCCTGATACCGGCCATGCTGGTCGATGAACCCGAAGCCCTGAATGTGCTGCGCAACGTTGCCCACAACCATGCCGAGTTCCAGCGCCTGTTCGCGCAGATCATCAGCCGCTGGCTGGGTGGCGAACACGACATGCCGGGCATGCAGAGCTGGCTGGAGTTTGTCGCCGGCGTGCAGGCGGGCCTGAACAGAATCATCGAAACCGCAGGCAGACATGAGCGCATCGCCGTGTTTACCTCCGGCGGCACCATCACCGCACTGCTGCATCTGGTCACCGGAATCCCTGCCAGGCAGGCCTTCGAGCTTAACTGGCATATCGTCAATACCTCGCTGAACCAGCTGGCATTCAGTGGCAGCAAGGTAACCCTGGCTTCCTTCAACAGTTACACCCACCTGCAACTGCTGAAGGCGCCGGAGCTCATCACTTACCGTTGAGCCCGGCCAATCGCGCCCTTAACGGCGCCAGAACCAACCATAAAAGGATAAGACCATGACCTCAGTAGCCGACGCCGTCCAAACCATGAAAGCCAAGTTCAACCCAAGCGCTGCTTCGGGCCTGGATCTGGTTTTCGGCTTCAACATCACTGACGAAGACAAGCAATACGCGCTGATCGTCAAGGACAGCACCTGCGAGCTGCAGGAAGGTGAAAACCCTGACGCCAACGTGACACTGGTCATGGACAGCGAAACCCTCAAAGGCATCGTCAGCGGCGAAACCGACGGCATGCAGGCTTTCATGGGTGGCAAGCTGCGCCTTGAAGGCGACATGATGCTGGCCATGAAACTGAGCGATCTGTTCCCGGCTTGAGCCAGGGACTGCACTCAATGCGCTGTACGAGAAACCGAAGCTCAAGGGCTTCGGTTTTTTTTCGCCTGTAATCAAACCGGTTGATCGACCAGCAACACGCTAGCCTATAAGGCTGCTGCAGTGTTGTTCGCCCGGGCCGCGCCTATTAGATTACTCAATGATCCTGCAAGACCATAATAAGCAGAAGGGATAAGTATGGCGTTAACCGATCAGTCCACAGCTATTCGTCCCGGTGAAGAGCTGGATGCACAGCTTATCGATCCTTACCTCAAAGCCCGGATTCCCGGCCTCAGCGGTGCGCCGCAGATCAGCCAGTTCCCGGGAGGCGCGTCGAATCTCACTTACCTGATCCGTTACCCCGAACAGGAGTTCGTCCTGCGTCGCCCGCCATTCGGGCACAAGGCCAGGTCGGCCCACGACATGGGCCGCGAATACCGCATTCTCAACGGCCTCAAGGATGCGTTTCCCTACTGCCCCAAGGCTTATGCGCACTGCACCGATGAAAGCCTGATCGGCTCCGATTTCTATGTCATGGAACGGGTCAAGGGCATCATCCTGCGCTCGGACCTGCCGCCTGAATTGAATCTGGATGCCGGGCAGACCGAAGCGCTGTGCAAGAACTTCATCGACAGGCTGGTGGAATTGCATCGGGTTGACTATCAGGCCTGTGGCCTCGCCGATCTGGGCAAGCCTCAGGGCTATGTCGAACGGCAGATCCTCGGCTGGAGCGAGCGCTATGAAAAAGCCATGACTCCCGACGCGCCCGCCTGGGAAAAGGTCAAGCGCTGGCTACAGGAAAAGATGCCGGCCGACCACCCGCAACCGGCCATCGTGCACAACGATTACCGCTTCGATAACGTGATTCTCGATCCTGAAAACCCGATGCACATCATTGGCGTGCTGGACTGGGAACTGACCACGCTGGGCGACCCTCTGATGGACCTGGGCAACACCCTGGCCTACTGGATACAGGCTGACGACCCGCTGCCGATCCAGTCGATGCGCCGCCAGCCCAGCCACGCACCCGGCATGCTGACGCGCCAGCAATTCGTCGACTATTACGCCGAACGTTCGGGCATTCGCATCGATAACTTCGATTTCTATTACACCTACGGTCTGTTCCGCCTGGCCGGCATCGTGCAACAGATCTACTACCGGTTCTTCCATGGCCAGACCCGCGACAAGCGCTTTGCACAGTTCATTCAGATGAACGCGCTACTGGAGCAGATGAGCCTGCAAGTAATCGAAAAATCCAGCCTTTGAGTGCAGTGACCCAAGGAAACCCACATGTCCAGAACCCAGTTATTCGATCTTGACGGCAAGATCGCCTTTGTTTCCGGCGCCAGCCGCGGTATCGGCGAAGCCATCGCCAGACTGCTGGCCGGACAAGGCGCGCATGTCATCGTCTCCAGCCGCAAGCTTGAAGGCTGCCAGCACGTTGCCGATGCAATCATTGCCGAAGGTGGAAAGGCCACAGCGATTGCCTGCCATATCGGTGAAATGGAACAGATCCGTAGTGCCTTCGAGCAGATTCGCCAGCAGTTCGGACGCCTGGACATTCTGGTCAACAACGCCGCCACCAACCCGCAGTTCTGCAATGTGCTGGATACCGACCTCAGCGCCTTTCAAAAGACTGTGGACGTGAATATTCGCGGCTATTTCTTCATGTCGGTGGAAGCCGGCAAGCTGATGCGCGAGAACGGCGGCGGCAGCATTATCAATGTCGCCTCGATCAATGGCGTTTCCCCCGGCGAATTCCAGGGCATCTATTCGGTGACCAAGGCCGCGGTCATCAACATGACCAAAGTGTTTGCCAAGGAATGCGCAGCATTCGGCATTCGCTGCAATGCGCTGCTGCCCGGCCTGACCGATACCAAGTTCGCCTCGGCACTGGTCAAGAACGACGCCATCCTCAACATGGCGCTGGCGCAGATCCCCCTCAAGCGCGTGGCCGCCCCCGATGAAATGGCCGGCGCAGTGCTGTACCTGGCCAGCGAAGCATCGAGCTACACCACTGGCGTGGCGTTGAATGTCGATGGCGGGTTCCTGTCCTGATTTGCCGGTCGCGGGCCAGCGCACTCAGGCTGCGCTGGCCCGGTCCCACACGGGTATGTGCTCAGGCAGTTCCCGGCGCAACAAGAGAATTAAATTTCCATAAATTTAATTTGTAGAATATATTTTCCGAAAACAATAATCCTTCACGGAGACTGTCATGCGGAAAACCCCTCTCGCTGCGCCACTGGGTATTGGTCTGATCGGCACCGGCTTCATGGGCCGTGCCCATGCCCTGGCGTTTCGCAATGTCAGCGCGGCCTTTGAGCTACCTGTCCCTATCCATCTGGCGGCCCTTGCCGATGCAGACAGTGCCCGTGCCGAGCAGTGTGCGCAGGCGTGGGGCTTCGATCACAGCCATGGCGACTGGCAGCAACTGATCGATGATCCCCAGGTACAGATTGTGGCAATCACCACGCCCAACCATTTGCACTTCCCGATGGCCATGGCCGCCATCGCCGCGGGCAAGACGGTTTACTGTGAAAAGCCGCTGGCTGTCAGCCTTGCCCAGGCCGACGAGATGCGTCGCAGCGCCCAGGCTGCCGGGGTGGTGACGCAAGTGGGTTACAACTATCAGCACAACCCGATGATCGGCCTCGCAAAAGAGATGATCGAAACCGGGGAACTGGGAGAAATCATCAGCTTCCAGGGCGAGTTCAGCGAGGATTTCATGGGTGACCCAAACTCGCCATGGTCCTGGCGCTGTGAAGCCGAGCATGCCGGTGGTGCGCTGGCTGACCTTGGCAGTCACTTGCTGGCCATGGCCCGCTACCTGCTGGGGGATATCGAGGCGGTATGCGCCGATTCCAATACCGTGCACCGCCAGCGCCCGGCCACTCATGGCAGCAGCGAACAGCGCCCGATTGCAGTGGACGACCAGACCCACGCCCTGCTGCGCTTTGCCAGCGGCGCACGCGGCACCTTCAGCAGCAGTTGGCTCAAACATGGCTACAAGAATCACCTGAGCTTTGAAATCAGCGGCACCAAAGGCACGCTGGCCTTCGATCAGGAGCGCCTGAACGAACTGCGCCTCTATCGGCCGGGCGCCCCCGGTCGCGATGGCTTCCAGCGCATACTCGCCGGACCGTCCCAGCCGGGCTATGCCGCTTTTTGCCCAGCGCCCGGCCATCAACTGGGCTACAACGAACTCAAGGCACTGGAAGTGCATTCGCTGATCCAGGCCGTCTGCGGTCTTGGCAGCCGCGGCCCGGACTTTACAGAGGCCTGGCAGATCGAACGTCTGGCCGCCGCGATTCGTCTGGCGGCACGCGAACAGCGCTGGGTCGCGCTGGGTGAAATCTGAGAAAACCTCTTCGACCATTGTCTACACCGGCCATACATGGGGGTAGAATGCGCGACCTTCGGGGCAGCCATTCTGCCCCTCTGTCCGATAAGCCGTGCCGACTATGCCTTTTGAACTCAGTGTCGACCTCACCACCCTCGCTGTTCTGATCGTCGTGGCTTTCATTGCCGGATTCATCGATGCCATTGCCGGAGGCGGCGGGCTGCTGACCACCCCTGCCCTGATGACTGCCGGGCTGCCGCCACACCTGGTGCTGGGCACCAACAAGCTCAGTTCGACCTTTGGCTCGGCCACGGCCAGCTTTACCTACTATCGGCGCAAACTCTTTCATCCCCGCCAGTGGACTCATGCACTGGTCGGCACCGCCGTGGGCGCCTTGATCGGCGCGGTCATCGCCCATTACCTGCCCGCCGAGTGGCTGAACCAGATGCTACCGGTGATTGTCTTTGGCTGCGGCCTGTATCTGTTGTTCGGCGGCACGCCCAAGGCGCCGCTGGACAGCAATGCGCCGATCAAGAAGAAATGGCAGTTGCCGCAAAGCCTGACCCTGGGCTTCTATGACGGCGTGGCAGGACCCGGCACCGGCGCCTTCTGGACCGTCAGCACCTTGCTGATGTATCCGGTGGATCTGGTGAAGGCCAGCGGCGTGGCGCGCAGCATGAACTTCGTCAGTAATGCCGTGGCCTTGTCGGTGTTCATCTTCTCGGGTCAGGTGGATTTCGTGATCGGCCTGAGCATGGGCCTGTCGGTGATGCTCGGTGCCTACTTTGGCGCAGGCACCGCGATCAAGGGCGGTGCCAAGTTCATTCGCCCGGTATTCATAGTCGTGGTCCTTGGCCTGACCGTACGTCTAGCCTGGCAGCACTGGTTCGGGGGCGCCTGAACGGCGCGCCAGATAGGCCTCGATCAGATAGCGCGCAATCGAACGGCTGGCCGGCAAGGGCGGCAGGTCGTCGATGTGAAACCAGCGCGCATCTTCGATTTCATCGGCCTGCGGCACGATTTCACCGCTTTCATATTCGGCATGAAAGCCCAGCATCATCGAATGCGGGAACGGCCAGCACTGGCTGCCCATGTAGGTGATGTTGCGGATACGCACCTGCACCTCCTCCATCACCTCCCGGCGCACGCAATCCTCGGCCGACTCGCCGGGCTCGGCAAAGCCTGCCAGGGTGCTGTAGACACCCGGAACGAACCGCGGTGAACGGGCCAGGAGGATTTCATCGCCGCGAGTGATCAGCACGATCATGCTCGGCGAGATACGCGGATAGAAACGCAGGTTGTCGTGTTCGCAGTACATGGCCCGCTCGCCGGGGATCTGCACGGCAGGACGACCACAGGCGCCACAGAAACGATGCTCGCGAGCCCAGGTGCTGATCTGCGCGGCATAGCCAAGCTTCTGATAGACCGCAAAATCGCCCTGCAACATGAACTGGCGCAAGCCCTGCCAGCTACAGCCTTCAACCTCGACGGCCTTCTCAAGCACCAGCACATACACCGGTTCGCCATCGAAATGACCGATGCCATGCTCGCTTTGCACTGGCAGTTCCAGACGCTTGAGCCATTCGCGCGCAAACATCACGCCATTGCCATCAAGCAGGAAACCCTGGTCGCTGTGGACCACGGCCCAACCGCCAGCAACGTTCGTATCCAGAACTGCGGTGGTCCAACGCGCCGGGCGTGTCATGGAAAAACTCCTCTGGTCACTGACAAGAATCTTCGTCCCTCAATTGTCGAACACAGGCTTCTGTTTGGCCATATGCGCAGCCATGGCCACCTTGAGGTCGCTAGATTGCAGCATGGCAGAGTTCCAGATGGCAACGTGCTCAAGCCCATCGTCGATACGGTGATCGCGCATATAGCCGATCATCTGCTTGGTGCCTTCGATGGCGATCGGCGATTTGCCGGCAATTTCGCGGGCAATGGCAAAGACGCCGTCCAGCAGAGCCGGTGTATCGGCAAAAGTGCGGTTGACCAGACCGATGCGCTGGGCCTCTTCGGCGCCGACGGTGCGTCCGGTATAAGCCAGTTCACGCAGCATGCCATCGCCAATGATCCGTGGCAGGCGCTGCAGGGTGCCGACATCGGCGGCCATGCCCATATCGATTTCACGAATCGAGAATTGCGCGTCGGCTGCGGCATAACGCATGTCGCACGCCGAAACAAGATCGATGGCACCGCCCAGGCAATAGCCGTGAATCGCGGCCAGCACCGGCTTGCGGCAATTGTCCACGGCGGTGAACGAGGCCTGCATCTGCTGGATCTTGCGCCGCAACAACCGCGCATTGCGCCCGACATCCTTGCCCATCTGGCCGGCAATCGACGCCAGCAGCGCCAGATCGATGCCTGAAGAAAAATGCTTGCCCGCCCCGCTCAGGACCACCACGCGAACCTCGTCGTTCGCTTCGATCCATTTAAAGACGTCAATGATTTCGCTCCAGAAGGCGGCATTCATGGCATTGACCTTGTCAGGCCGGTTGATCTGCACATGGGCGACGTGATCGGTCAGTTCGACGAGAAAGGCTTGGTATTCGGACACGGCATCATCCTCAGGCGATTTGTTGTTTTCGAGGGCGGACTATAACAAGCCGCTCATGACTGTCGTAAGGCGGCTGTTGTGCCATTTGCCGGACTCGCACACACTGACAGCTCCTTGTTCTCGATACAAAAAGTATGAACCGCCAGAATCCTCAGAGGTCAAGATCCATTGCCTGTTTCGGAAAAAAGAGGGCAATTCTTGAATAATCCAAAAGCAGCAACCGGTATTGAAGGTCTGGACGACATCCTCTCGGGTGGTCTTTCGCGCAGTCACGTTTTCCTTCTCGAAGGAGAACCGGGGACCGGCAAGACCACTGTTGCGCTGCAATTTCTGCTGGCGGGCGCGGAAGCGGGTGAAGTCGGCCTGTACATCACTCTCTCGGAAACCGAACGAGAGCTACGTGAAGGGGCCCGCTCCCACGGCTGGGAGCTGGACAAGAATATCGAAATCTTTGAGCTGACACCGCCTGAAAGCCTGCTCAATTCCGAGCAGCATCAGAGCCTGCTGTACTCCTCCGACCTTGAGCTGGGGGAAGCCACCCGGCAGATCTTCGAGGTCGTCGAGCGCGTCAAACCATCTCGCGTGGTCATCGACAGCCTGTCGGAAATTCGTCTGCTGGCGCAGAGTTCGTTGCGCTACCGACGCCAGATCCTGGCGATCAAGCATTACTTCGTGCGCTATGACGCCACGGTCGTGTTACTCGACGATCTGACCACCGAGGCGCTGGACAAGACCGTGCACAGCGTGGCCCACGGCGTGATTCGCCTGGAAGAACTGACGCCGAACTACGGTGCAGAACGCCGGCGCATAAAAGTTACCAAGTATCGCGGACAGAAGTATCGCGGCGGTTTCCATGACTTCACCATCATGGAGGATGGCATCCATGTGTTCCCACGGCTGGTCGCGGCCGAACACCGCAACAGTTATGAGCGCACGCAACTGAGCAGTGGCATAAAAGAGCTCAACGACCTGCTCGGCGGCGGTATAGACAGCGGTTCGAGCACACTGATCCTCGGCCCGGCCGGTACCGGCAAGTCGCTGATCTCGATGGTGTTTGCTGCACAGGCCGTGGCCCGTGGCGAACGGGTTGGCCTGTTCATCTTCGACGAAGAGCTGGGGCTGCTGTTCGATCGCCTGAAGAAGATGGATATCGACCTCAAGGCCCTGCAGGCCACCGGCAACCTGTTGATCGAGCAGGTCGATGCCGCCGAGCTGTCGCCCGGCGAGTTCTCCCATCGAGTCCGCCGCAGCGTCGATCAAAAGAAGATCAAGACCGTGGTCATCGACAGCATCAACGGCTATCAGGCTGCGATGCCGGAAGAGAATGCGCTGGTTCTGCACATGCACGAGCTGTTGCTCTATCTCAATCGCCAGGGTGCATCGACCTTCATGACCGTGGCGCAACATGGCCTGGTCGACGACATGAAAACCCCGGTCGACATCACTTATCTGGCGGACACCGTAATACTGTTGCGCTACTTTGAGGCACTGGGCCAGATTCGTCGGGCCATCTCCATCATCAAGAAACGCACCGGCACTCACGAATCGACGATCCGTGAATACCGGATCAGCAGCAATGGCCTGAAAATCGGCAAACCGCTTTCTGCCTTTCAAGGCGTGTTGCGGGGCGTCCCCAGCTACTTTGGCGAAAGCCAGCCACTGCTCAAGGATGACGACGAGTGAGCACCACCAGGCTGCTATCGGAGCGGGCAATCATTCTGGCGCCCAGAGGGCGTGACAGTCAGATTGCCGTCATGATCCTTCAGGAAGCGGGCTATCAGGCTACGGTCGCCCGCGATCTCAATGAACTGGGTCATGAACTGGCAGTCGGGGCAGGACTTGCGATCATTGCCGATGAAGCCTTGCGTGGTGCGGATATCAATCCATTGCTGAGCCTGCTGGCCAACCAGCCGGCCTGGTCCGACCTGCCCGTGGTGCTGCTCACTCACCATGGCGGGCCGGACCAGAATCCGTCGGCGCGGCTCGGCAGCCTGCTGGGCAACGTCACTTTCCTGGAGCGCCCTTTCCACCCGGTGACCCTGGTCAGCCTGGCGTCCACCGCCATACGCGGGCGAAGGCGCCAGTACGAAGCCAGGGCCCGCATGGAGGATCTGGTAGAGGGCGAGAGACGTTTGCAGAATGCCCTCAAGGCCGGCCGCCTGGGCTCCTGGCAACTGGAGGCAGGGTTTCTGGTGCTGACCTGCTCGGCCATCAGCAAATCCCACTATGGCCGCGAAGAACACGAAAGCTTTACCTACGACGACTGGCAGGAAACGGTTTACCCGGACGATCAACCGCGTATGCAATCGGCCTTGCAGCGCAGCCTGGATACCGGCGTCGACTTCATCATCGAATACCGCAATGTCTGGCCCGACGGTTCGATCAACTGGGTCGATGTGCGAGCCCGGGCGATCCGGGCCAAGAATGGCCAGGTCAGCTCACTGGTCGGGGTAACGTCCGACATCAGCGAGCGCAAGCAGGCCGAGGCCCAGTTGCGAAGCCTCAACGAAACCCTTGAGCAGCAGGTCGAAGAACGAACCTCGCAACTGCGCAATAAAGAAGAGATTCTGCGTCAGTCACAAAAGATGGAAGCCGTCGGCCAGTTGACCGGCGGCATCGCTCACGACTTCAACAATATGCTGACCGGCATCATCGGCAGCCTCGAACTGATCAGGCGCCGACTGGCACGCGGCCGCATCGAAGACCTCGACAACCTGATCGACCTGGGCGTGACCTCCGCCAATCGCGCAGCCGCCCTCACCCATCGTCTGCTGGCGTTTTCCAGGCGTCAGTCGCTGGACTCCAAGCCGGTCGACATGAATCAGCTGGTCAGCTCGATGGGTGAACTGATCCAGCGCAGCCTGAATGAAAGCATCGACCTGAAGATGCGCTTCAACGAGCAGCTATGGACCGCTGAAGCCGACCCCAACCAACTGGAGAACGCCCTGCTCAATCTGGTACTCAATGCCCGGGATGCCATGCCCGATGGCGGGGAACTGCAGATCGAAACTTCCAACCAGCGACTGGAAAAATCGTTCACCAACGCCCATGAAAACCTCTTGCCGGGTGACTATGTGGTGCTGAGCGTCAGCGACAATGGCTGCGGCATGCAGGAAGCCGTGGTCAGCCGTGCCTTCGACCCGTTCTTCACCACCAAACCCATCGGCCAGGGCACCGGGCTGGGCCTGTCGATGATTTATGGCTTCAGCAAACAGTCTCACGGCCATGTCGCGATACAGAGCGAGCTGGGCCTTGGCACGACCGTTCAGTTGTTCCTGCCGCGCTTCCAGGGCGATCAGCCGGAAATCGAGCAGAACTACCAAGGCAATACCTTGTGCGCCAGAGCAGGCGAAACCGTGCTGATTGTCGAAGACGATCCGGCCGTACGTGCTCTGGTCAGTGCGGTGCTGGGTGAGCTGGGCTATGCCTTCATCGAGGCGGGCGACGCGCGTGGCGCTGTGCCGATCCTGGAGTCGGAGCAACGCATAGACTTGCTGATCAGCGATGTCGGGCTGCCTGGCATGAACGGTCGGCAACTGGCGGAAATAGCCAGGCAACTCAGGCCAGAACTCAAGGTACTGTTCATTACCGGCTACGCCGAGCATGCAGCGGCACGCTCAGGTTTTCTGGATACCGGCATGCAGATGATCACCAAACCTTTTGCATTCGATCACCTGACGTCCAAGGTGCGGGAGATGATCGAGGCCTGACGACCTGTTCGCAGGGTTCTGGCGAAAAACACTACGTCGCCCGGCTCCGGGGCGCTAGAGGCGGCCTGGATTCAGGCCAGCAGGCTCTGGATCTGCGAGTGCAGGCTTTCCATGGTGAAGGGCTTGGCCAGGATAGGTGCCTTGCGGGTGATCGGGCTGTCGCAGTCGAGAATTTCCGCCGGATAGCCGCTGATGAAGATCACCTTCAGTTCAGGCCGCAGCTTGACCGCAGGTTCGGCAATCATGACCCCGGAGAATCCACCCGGCAGGCGATAGTCGGTGATCATCAGGTCCAGATGGGGCTTGGTCGCCAGAATCTCGAACGCTTGCTCGCCGTTGGTGGCCTGCAAGACCCGATAGCCTTCGCCCGACAGATAGTCGGCCAGCAGCATCAGGATCAGGGGTTCGTCTTCGACGATCAGTACGACGTTTTCTGCATCAGCGCTCATGAAACTGCCTTTATTGTATAAATAGCTGCCAATACGACCACAGCGCGTTGTAGAGGTTGCGCAAATTTATGCAAAACCTTTTGTTGGAGTGCACTTGCCCGCGACGGCTTTATTCCAGCCAATAAACAGGCCATCGGAGCTGTGGGGCGAATTCATTCGCGAAAAAGCCAGCGGATAAATCCACGCCTCATCATAAAGGCAGGCAGATCCTGAACATGGAGCCCTTGCCCTCTTCGCTCTCGACGACAATCCGGCCGCCGTGGGCAAGGATGATCTGTTCGGAGATGAACAATCCAAGGCCCAGGCCGGCCACGGCATGATTGGCCGTCACCCGCTCGAACTGCTGGAAGATGCGTTTGAGGTTCTCTTCGGAAATGCCGATCCCCTGATCGGTCACTTCGACCCGGGCTTCGCCATTTTCGCAATACACCCGCACCACGATCGGCTTGCGGGAGCCGTAGCGCATGGCATTGGTCAGCAGATTGGCCACCACCTGCTCAATGCGGAACTCGTCCCAGACGCCAATCACTGTTTCATCGGCATACAGGCTGACGCTGGAGTCGTTGGCGGCAATCTGGGCGGAAAAGTTTTCCAGCACCTGGCTGACCAGTTCGCTGAGGTCAAACGCACTTGGCCGGATGGATAGCTTGCCGGTGCGGATACGCGACACATCCAGCATGTCCTCGATCAGCCGGATCAGGCTCTGGATCTGCCGCTCATCGCGATCAACCATGCCACGCAGCTTGTCCATGGTGAACGCTGAAGCGTTGTCCTTGGCCAGATGCAACTTGCGCAACTGGGTTTCCAGGATCAGGCCATTGAGCGGTGTACGCACTTCATGGGAAACGATGGACATGAAGTCGTCGCGCATACGGATCGCATGCTCAAGCTCACCCTGAGTCGCCTGCAAACGCTTGAGCAGTGCTTCCTGCTCTTGGCGGCTCTGCTCCAGCGCCTCGACCTGCATTCTCACCGCCTTGCGCTGGCGGTACAGTTCGACGAACACGTTGACCTTGCTCTTGACCGCGTGGATATCCAGCGGTTTGTGCAGAAAGTCCACGGCGCCGCTTTCGTAGCCCTTGAAGGCGTAGTTCAGTTCACGTCCCGCCGCGCTGACAAACACGATGGGGATATGCTTGGTCTTCTCGGTACTGCGCATCATCTCGGCCAGCTCGAAACCGTTCATGCCAGGCATCTGCACATCGAGAATGGCCAGGGCGAATTCGTGCTGCAACAGCAGAGACAAGGCCTCGTCTGCCGACAGAGCCTTGTACACCACTCGGTCATCGCGCTTTATCAGCGCTTCCAGAGCCAACAGGTTTTCCGGCAAATCATCCACTATCAGCAGTTTTGCCTGGATTTCATTTAGCATGCGATTCGTTCCAGCTCGACCAGCAGTTGGCCTATCTCATTCAAAGGCAGAAGGTAGTCCGGCGAATGAAGCGCAAGAGCTGCCTCCGGCATGGTACGCGCCAGGGCCTGGTCCGGATCCTGAATCACGGTAAAACCACCGTATCTGTTTATCTGTGCCAATCCGCGCGCCCCATCGTTGTTGGCACCGGTCAGCAATATTCCCGCCAGGCGGGGGCCAAAGGCATCGGCGGCAGAATCGAACAAGATATCGATGCTGGGCCGCGAATGAAATACGCGATCTTCCTGGCTCAATGACAGGCTGTGATCGTTTTCCACCGACAGGTGATAACCGGCCGGGGCGAAATATAACGTGCCGGGCACAATCGACTCCTTGTCGTCAGCCTCCTTGACCGGTATGGGCAAGCGATTCTGGAACACATGCGCCAACTGGCTGCGACGTTCCTCGGGCAAATGCAGGACGGTAATGATCGGCAGGCGGAAGCCCGCACCGAGCATGCCGAAGATTTTCAACAACGCTTCCACACCGCCCGCCGAAGCGCCGACGACAATGGCATCCACTGCCGGCAGACTGAAATCGGCCGAACCTGCACTTAACGTTGTTCTCATGTTTTTCGGTAGATCCTTTCCGGCTTCACCAATGTCTCGAAAGAATTGCTGTACGCGGAAAAATCCAGAGTCTCCTTGCTGCCCAGTGCCAGGAATCCGCGATGGCACAATGACTCATGGAACAGCCCGAAGGTTCGATTCTGCAGTTTCTTGTTGAAGTAGATCAGTACATTGCGGCATGAAATGAATTGCGTCTCGGAGAACACGCTGTCGGTTGCCAGACTGTGGTCGGCAAAGGTGACATTCTCACGCAGGGTCTTGTCGAAGATCGCGTAATCATAGGCCGACGTGTAGTAGTCCGTGAACTCGCGCTGACCACCGGCCTTGCGGTAGTTGTCCGCATAGGCGCGCACGTTTTCCATGGAGAAGATCCCTTGCTTGGCCTTTTCCAGCGAGCTGGGATTGATGTCCGTGGCATAAATGATGGTGCGCTCCAGCAAGCCCTCTTCGCGCAGCAGGATGGCCATCGAATAGACCTCCTCGCCCGTGCTGCAACCGGCAATCCAGACCTTGATCGACGGATAGGTCCTGAGCAATGGCACCACTTCCTGGCGAATCGCCAGGAAGTGCGAGGGGTCGCGAAACATCTCGCTGACCGGAATGGTCAGCAATTGCAGCAACTGCATGAATGCCACCGGGTCGTGCAGCACCCGTTCCTGCAGAGCAGAGATAGTGTTGCAGTCGAACTGACGCAGCGCATGATGAACCCGGCGCTTGATCGAAGCGCCGGAGTAATCCCGAAAGTCGTAGCTGTACTTCAGGTAAATCGCCTCGATCAGCAGCCGCAGCTCGATGTCAGCGTTTCGCTCAAGAACCATGTAGAAACCTGAAAGAGTAAATCACTTGGGCCATTGCCACTCAGATACGTTCCATCTTCGGCAGCCAGACCCGAATCAACGAGAACAGCCGGTCAAGGTCGATGGGCTTGGCCAGATAGTCGTTGGAGCCCGCCTGCAGACAGCGCTCCTGATCGTCCTTCATCGCCTTGGCGGTCACCGCAATGATCGGTAGCTTGCGCCAGCGCGGATCCTTGCGGATCTCGATCGTCGCTTCGTAGCCGTCCATCTCCGGCATCATCACATCCATCAACACCAGATCGATGTCTTCGACCTCGTTGAGTCTGGCAATCGCCTCAAGACCGTTACGGGCGATCTCGACCACTGCGCCCTTGTGCTCCAGGGCACTGGTCAGGGCAAAGATATTGCGCACATCGTCATCGACCACCAGGATCTTGCGCGCCTCGAAGACCTTGTCACGGCTGCGCGCAGTCTTGAGCATTTTCTGCCGCTCGTTGGATAGCTGCGACTCGATCTTGTGCAGGAACAGGGTCACTTCATCGAGCAGACGCTCCGGCGAACGCGCGCCCTTGATGATGATCGAGCGCGAATACTTCATCAGTTCGGCTTCTTCGTCACGGGTCATGTTGCGCCCCGTGTAGACGATCACCGGCGGGAACGCCCGGATGTCTTCCGTGGACATGAGCTTGAGCAGCTCGTTACCCAGCATGTCCGGCAGCTTGAGGTCGATGATCATGCAGTCGTAGATATTCTCGCGCAGCAGATCCAGCGCCTCCTGAGCGAAGCCCACTGCGGTGATCTCGATATCGTCGTCGCCGATCAGGCGGGCAATGCTGTCGCGCTGCAAGGCATCGTCCTCGACCAGCAGGATGCGCTTGACCTTCTGGGTCAGCTTGGCCTCCAGGCGGGCGAACACATCCTTGAGCTCTTCGCGGGTCGTCGGCTTGACCGCATAGCCGATGGCACCCATGTGCATGGCGGCTTCCTGACGATCCTCGACGGAAATCACATGCACCGGAATGTGCCGGGTCGGCGCCAGTTCCTTGAGGCGCTGCAGTACGGTAAGGCCCGAATGATCCGGCAGGCGCATGTCCAGCAGGATAGCGTCGGGCGTGTACTCCGCGGCCAGATTGAAGCCTTCATCGGCGGCGTGGGCAACCAGACAGTCATAACCCAGCTCGTGGGCCAGATCGAACAGAATCTGCGCAAACTGCACTTCATCCTCGATGACCAGAATGCAGCGCCGGCTGAAAGGTGCCTTGTGACGGTCGTCGGCAAAGGTCGGCTGCGGCACTACCGGCAAGGGCTCGGCAACCGGCTGGCTTGCCATCGGCAGTGTGGTGACCGGCGAAGAGACGATTGTCGAGTGCTCGGCGGCGCTTTCTTCACCTTGTTGTTCGACGTATTGCTCAGGCAGTACCAGAGAGAAAATACTGCCCTGGCCCGGCGCACTGGTGACGCTGATCGCGCCACCCAGCAAGGCGGCCAGATCGCGGGAAATCGACAGCCCCAGGCCGGTGCCGCCATAGCGGCGGTTGGTGGTGCCATCAGCCTGGCGGAAGGCCTCGAAAATGCTCTGCTGATGCTCCTGGGCGATGCCGATCCCGGAATCTCGCACGGTAAATACAATGCCCGCCCCCGGCTGCCGGGAAACGATCATGCTGACGGTGCCGCTCTCGGTAAACTTGATGGCGTTGGACAGCAGGTTCTTGAGAATCTGCTCCAGACGCTGGCGGTCGGTGAACAGCATGGTCGGCGTGCCGGGCTGCACTTCCACGGTGAAATCCAGATGCTTGTCGGCCGCCAGCGGCTGGAACATGCCACGCAAGCCATCCACCAGACGCGACACGCTGCTGTTCTCCGGGCGGACTTCCAGCTTGCCGGCCTCGACCTTGGAGATATCGAGGATGTCGTTGATCAGGTTCAGCAGGTCATTGCCCGCCGAATAGATCGACTCGGCAAACTTGACCTGCTCTTCGGTCAGGTTGTCGGTCGGGTTTTCCGCCAGCAGCTTGGCCAGGATCAGCGAACTGTTTAGCGGCGTACGCAGTTCGTGGGACATGTTGGCCAGGAACTCGGACTTGTACTTGCTGGAGCGCTGCAACTCATCGGCACGCGCCTGCAACTCCACCTGGGCCAGGCTCAGCTCTTCGTTCTTGCTGTCCAGGATATCGCGCTGGTCTTCCAGCGCCTGACTCTGTTCAGCCAGTTGCTCGTTGGTCTGTTCGAGTTCTGCCTGCTGGGTTTCCAGATTCGCCTGGGATTCCTTGAGGATGCGCGACTGCTCTTCGAGTTCTTCGTTGGCGGTGCGCAATTCTTCCTGCTGGACCTGCAACTCTTCGTTGAGTTGCTGGGTTTCGGTGAGCACTTCCTGAAGTCGCTGGCGATAGCGTGCCGCTTCGATGGACGTACCGATATTGGCGGCTACCAGCTCAAGGAATTCGGAATCCTTTTCGGTCAATGGCCTCAGGAAGCCCAGCTCGATCACGCCGTTGACCTGATCGTCATTACTGGTCGGCACAATCACCACGCTGCGCGGCGAGCCCTCGCCCAGGCCGGTGCTGTACTTGAAGTAATCATGGGGCAGATCGTCGAGCGTGACGATACGATTCTGCTGCGCAGCCTGACCGATGACACCCTCGCCACTGTAGATCGACTGTTCCTTCAGCTCATGCTCGCGGGAAAAACCGTAGCTGGCGACACGCTGCAGGCCGCCGTGCTCCTGACGGACATAGACCGCCGCCACCACTGCCCCCAGATAGTGGGCAAAGAACTGCAGGATATGCAGCCCAAGGGTATTGAGCGTCAGTTGGCCCAGGACCTGCTCGGCCAGTTCGCTCTGGCCATTGCGCAGCCAGGCGACCTTCTGCAGGCGCTCGGCATTGTCTTCAAGAAGCTTGAGGTTATCACTGTAAGTATTTGAAAGAGAAAGCAAATCACGCCTTCCGAAATAAGCCAGGATGCCGCTGACCGCCAGCACAAAAATCAGGTACAGCACTACCGAGGCAATGGTGGTGCGGGTGACATCAGCGTTGCGGGTCAGGCGCAACTGTTGCTCCATGGCGACGGCCTGATCGTACTCGCTACGGATCTCATCGGTAATACGCTTGCCGCGCCCGGACTGGGTAGCCGCCAGAAACTCACCGTTCTGGCGGCGCATCTGAATCATTTCCTGAGCGAAACGCCCCCACTCCTCCTGCAGGGTGGACAGGCGACGGAAGCGATCCAGTTGCGTCGGGTTATCGGCAACCAGTTCTTCCAGGGTCTTGAGCTCTGCCTTGAGTACCGGCTTGGCGACTTCATAGGGGTCGAGAAAACTCTCCTGGCCGGTCAGCAGGAAACCACGCATGCCGGTCTCCATATCGATGGAGAGCTTCATCGAGCGATTGGTGCTGTTGATGACCCTGTCGGTGTGTTCGACCCACTGAATGACCGACAGCAGGTAACTGATCAGTGCAGCGAAGAAAATCGCACTGATAACGCCAACACCCAACGGCAGACTGACGTTACGAACCAATAACTTACGAAAGCGCTGCTCATCGACGACAGACGTCCGAATCATGAAAAGTCCCTGGCGATATATCAAAACGGTAGAGTTTGCCGTAATGGCAACAAAAAGACTCAGATTTCTCACATAGAGGATTGAAATCTCACACATAAATCGGCGATAAGCTCGCCCTGCCTAGCGAGTAAAGCCTAAAGGCGAAGGATAGCTATTCAATCGACGCAGATGGAACTTCTGGTGGTGTTTTATTTACTGATGGAAGGACTGGGCAAAAAGTCGGCCAACCTGGATCGGGCCAAACGTTTTTTTAATGGCGCCATGATCCAGACGCAGTGACTTTTCGTACAAAAGCCCGCAGGCTGCACATATGCGCAGCCTTCACTACCATTTTTTAGGAAACCGCCATGCCTGACGCAGCCAACACCATTCTTGTGGTCGAAGATGACAGCATCGTGCGCATGCTGATCGTCGATGTGCTCGAGGAACTGGAGTATCAGGTCATTGAGGCCTCGGATGCCCAGCAGGCGCTGGCGCATATCAAGGATCAAGCCATCCGCATCGACCTGTTGATGACCGATCAGGGCCTGCCGGACATGCGCGGCACGGAACTGGCCAGACAGACCCGGGAACTGCGCCCGCAACTGCCTATCCTGTTCGCCAGCGGTTATTCGGAAAACATCGAAGTGCCGCCAGGCATGCACTCGATTGGCAAACCGTTCTCCATCGACGACCTGCGCGACAAGGTAAAAAGCATCCTTGGCCAATAATCACCCTTCAGACCTGCAGATTCCGTCCCGAGCAAAAACCCGACTGTTGATCATTGGCTATGTATGGCCCGAGCCCCGTTCTTCGGCGGCCAGCGGCCATGTCATGCAACTGATCCAGTGTTTTCTCGAACAGGACTGGGAGATCACCTTCGCCAGCCCGGCAACGGAAGGCGAACACCGGGCCGACCTGAAAGGCCTGGGTATCGATGAAGTGCGCATCGAACTCAACAACAGCAGCTTCGATACCTTTATCAGCGAGCTACAGCCGGATATCGTGCTGTTCGACCAGTTTCTCATCGAAGAGCAATTTGGCTGGCGTGTCGAGAAGCATTGCCCGGATGCCCTGCGGGTTCTGGAGACGTCCGACTTCCAGAGTCTGCGCCACACACGGCAGCAACTCCTCAAGGAACATTTGCAGGAGTCATCCGCAGCGGATGATCTGCACGACCTTTTCGCCATTGATCATCCAAGTCTATTTGCCCGGATCGCCAGCAGCGATCTGGCCCAGCGTGAAGTCGCCTCGCTGTATCGCTGCGACCTTAACCTGATGGTTTCGGACGTGGAAATCGAGCTGCTTGGCAAACAGTTTGGCGTACCGAAATCCTTGCTGCACTGGTGCCCGCTGATGCTCGATGGCGTGCCGGAAAACATGACGCCTTTCGAGCAGCGGGCGCATTTCCTCAGCATCGGCAACTTTCGCCACGCGCCCAACTGGGATGCCGTGCTCTGGATGAAGAACGCCATCTGGCCGTTGATTCGCCAGCAATTGCCGGGCGCACAACTGCATATCTACGGCGCATACACGCCGCCCAAGGCCACTGCACTGCATAACGTGGCCCAGGGCTTTCATGTCATGAACTGGGCCGAGGACGCGCTGCAAGTGATGTCTGGCGCGCGCATATGCCTGGCTCCGCTGCGCTTCGGTGCCGGTATCAAGGGCAAACTGATGGATGCCATGCTCAGCGGCACGCCTTCGGTCACGACCCCGATCGGAGCCGAAGCCATGAGCGGCGACCTGCCATGGCCAGGCAGCATCGCCAGCAGTGCGACTGAAATCGCCAGTGCGGCGGTGCGCCTGTATCAGGATCAGACCTTGTGGAACGAGGCTCAGGCCGCAGGCCGGACGCTTCTGCAAGCGCGCTTCCAGCACAGGCAGCATTGCGACAGCCTGATCGAACGTATCGAAGCCTTGCGTCAGGACCTGCCCCGCCATCGCATCGCCAATTTCACCGGCGCTATGCTTCGCCATCATCACCACAAAAGTACCCAGTACATGGCGCAGTGGATCGAGGCCAAGAACCGCAAGGACTGAATCACTGCTTGCGCAGCAGGTAGGTGTCCATGATCCAGCCCTTGCGGCTGCGAGCTTCGTGGCGTAGCTGCTTGATCTGCGCACAGATCCGGTCCAGGGGGCCGGACAGCAGGATTTCGTCCGGCGTGCCAAGATAAGCGCCCCAATAGATATCCAGCCCCTGACCGACAAAACGCTCGAAGCCGCAATGCGCATCGAGCATCACCACTACGTTGCCCAGCTCACTGTCGGGGATTGTCGCCAGTCGCCGGCCAGTGGTGATCCGGATCGGCTCGCCAATCCGGTTCAGCGGCACGCGATGCCGGGCCACCAGCGCCTGGACACTGCTGATGCCGGGAATCACCTGGCAGTCGAAAACCTCCCGCCCCCGTGCCAGTACCTGCTCGAGAATCCGCAGGGTGCTGTCGTACAGCGATGGATCGCCCCAGACCAGAAAAGCCCCGACCTCCTCCGCGCCCAGATCCTCGCCGATCAGGCGCTCGAACAGGACCGCACGTTGCTCATGCCAGTGTTCGATCCCGCGCTCGTAGCCCTGGGGATCATCTTCACGCTGCGGGTCGAGGACCTGCACCAGTCGATAGTCGTCACCTTCGATATAGCGCTGGCAAATATCCTTTCTCAGGCGCAGCAAATCATCGTCGACATAGCCCTTGTCCAGCAGAAAGAACACCCTGGCGCGATTCAGCGCCTTGATGGCCTGCACAGTGATCTGCTCGGGGTCTCCGGCACCTATACCGATCAGCAGGATCTGTTTCATCAGGCAACGACTCCGGACAATTTGCGAAAGGCGGCTGGGCATGAACCCGATAATTAAGGCACATTAGCAGGCTGGTGCCTTCTGGAAACGCTCCAGCCATGTCAAGAACAACAAGAATCACCGACCCTTCCTACGAATTGATGGACGACCATAACGGTCTGTCGATCATCTATCGCGAGCATGGTTTCCCCTGCCCGCTGGTGCGCTGGCATTTCCACAAGGAATACGAGCTGCACCTGATCGTCGCCAGCTCCGGCAAGGTGTTCATTGGCGATTACATTGGCAACTTCAACCCCGGCAGCCTGTTTCTGACCGGGCCGAACCTGCCGCATAACTGGATCAGCCAGATCCAGGAACAGGAAGTCGTGCCCAAGCGCGACATGCTGGTCAACTTCACCGATGAACTGCTTGAAAGCGGCAATCAGGTGTTTACCGAACTCAAGAGCCTGAATCCGCTGCTGGAGCGCGCCCAGTACGGGATCGAGTTCCGCTGCAAGCGCACGATTCGCCAGGCCATGAAGCTGATGCAGAAAATCGCCGATTCCAACGGCATCACCCGGCTCGGGCATTTCCTGATTCTCCTGGAACTGCTGGCAGCCAGCGATGATTTCCAGTTGCTGTCGGGCACCACCGCTTCCCATATCGCCGACGAGCACAGCGTAGACCGCACCAACCGTGCAGTGGATTACATCTTTGCCCACTACGGACGCGAGCTGCCCCTGGAGGAAGTCGCCGATTATCTGGGCATGAAGCCCACCTACTTTTCCCGCGTATTCAAACAGGCGACAGGGCGCTGCTTCGTGGAATTCGTCAATCGCCTGCGCATCAGCAAGTCCTGCGAGTTGCTGGCCGACGGCGACAAGCCGGTGACTGACGTCTGCTTCGAGTCGGGTTTCAATAATATTTCCAACTTCAATCGCCGCTTCCAGCAGCTCAAAGGCATGACCCCATCGCATTATCGGCGCCTTGCCGTCCAGCGCCTTACCGAGCAAAACCTGTACTGATTCGTCCTGCCTGCTGTCCCCTCGTCTACGCTGAATCTGCATTGCAGCCTGCCGGAGCGCGGCTGCAGTGAGTTTTCATAACACCATCGAGTGCAAGAAAGTATCAGTCACAGTGCGGTGCAGGATTTGTCATTGCGCCTCAAGGCCGTTGTAATCAGCCCACATCTTCCTACCTCCGGAAGATACAAAAACAATAACCAACCTTCTGTAGCTCACCGAGCATGGAAGAGGAGTGATCAATGAAGAACCCAGCAAAATCCCTGCTTGCCACTTCAGTCCTCAGCGCTTGTTTCATGCTTGGCGGCAACGCTGTGGCAGGAACCGTGACCATCGCCACGGTCAACAACAGCGACATGATCCGCATGCAACGCCTCTCCAAAACCTTTGAAGAACAGCATCCCGATATCAAGCTCAACTGGGTGGTGCTGGAAGAAAACGTCCTGCGCCAGCGCCTGACCACGGACATTGCCACCAAGGGCGGTCAGTTCGACGTATTGACCATCGGCATGTACGAAGCCTCACTGTGGGGTGCCAAGGGCTGGTTGCAGGAAATGAAAGACCTGCCAGCCAGCTACCAGCTCGATGACGTGTTCCCCTCGGTGCGCGACGGACTCTCCGTGGATGGCAAGCTGTTCGCCCTGCCGTTCTACGCGGAAAGCTCGATTACCTACTACCGCAAGGACCTGTTCCAGAACGCCGGTCTGAGCATGCCCGAGCGGCCGACCTGGACCCAGATTGCCGAGTTCGCCGGCAAGCTCACCGACAAGTCCAAGGAGCAATACGGCATCTGCCTGCGCGGCAAGGCCGGCTGGGGCGAAAACATGGCGCTGATCACTACAGTGGCCAACGCCTACGGCGCCCGCTGGTTCGATGAGCAATGGAAACCCCAGTTCGACCAACCGGAATGGAAGGAAGCTCTCAATTTCTACGTCAACACCATGAAGCAATCCGGGCCACCGGGCGCTTCGAGCAATGGTTTCAACGAAAACCTGGCGCTGTTCAACAGCGGCAAGTGTGCGATCTGGGTCGATGCCAGCGTGGCCGGCTCGTTCGTCACCGACAAGAGCCAGAGCAAGGTTGCAGACAACGTCGGCTTTACCTATGCACCGCATCAAGTGACGGATAAAGGTTCGTCATGGTTGTACTCCTGGTCACTGGCGATCCCGACCAGCGCCAAGAATACCAAGGACGCCCAGGCCTTCACTCAATGGGCAACCTCCAAGGAATACGCCACGCTGGTTGCGCAAAAGGATGGCGTCTCCAACGTGCCGCCAGGCACCCGCGCCTCGACCTACACCGAGGAGTACAAAAAGGCTGCGCCTTTTGCCGACATCACCCTCAAGTCCCTGATGGCCGTGACGCCCAAGACGCCAACCCTCAAGCCAGTGCCGTACGTGGGCATCCAGTTGGTGACGATCCCCGAGTTCCAGGCCATCGGCACCAGTGTCGGCCAGCAGTTCTCGGCAGCCCTGATCGGCCAGGCGACCGTCGAAAATGCCCTGAAAAGCGCACAGAACTCGACCGAGCGCGACATGAAACGAGCTGGCTACCCGAAAAAGTAAGCCTCACGACTCAAGCCGGGGGGCGCCTGCCCCTCGACTCCCGCTGGCAGGCATACGGAGCTACTCATGAAGACCTCAGCCATTGACCCTCGCCCGGAGCATTCCGGCGACATCCCCAAGGCCCGCAGCCACCGTTTCAAACCCGGCTGGTTCCTGGTCAGCCCTTCGGTGGCGCTCTTGCTGATCTGGATGATCGTGCCGCTGGGCATGACCATTTATTTCTCGCTGATCCGCTACAACCTGCTGAGCCCCGGCGAGAACGAATTCGTCGGTCTGGAAAACTTTGAATATTTCGTCACCGACAGCGGCTTTCTGCCGGGTGCCGGCAATACCCTGCTGCTGGTCGGCAGTGTTCTGGCGATCAGCGTGATCCTTGGCGTGCTGATTTCGGCCCTGCTGGAAGCCAGCGAGTTCTTTGGTCGCGGCATCGTACGAGTGCTGTTGATCTCGCCGTTCTTCATCATGCCGACGGTCAGTGCCCTGATCTGGAAAAACCTGATTTTCCACCCGGTTTCCGGTGTACTGGCCGCCGTCTGGCGTTTCTTCGGCGCCGAGCCGGTCGACTGGTTCGCTCATTACCCCATGCTGTCGATCATCATCATCGTTTCCTGGCAATGGCTGCCCTTCGCGATCCTGATCCTGATGACCGCCATGCAGTCGCTGGATCAGGAACAGAAAGAAGCCGCCCGCCTCGATGGCGCTGGCCCGATTGCGATTTTCTGGCACCTGACCCTGCCCCACCTGGCCCGGCCGATTGCCGTGGTGGTGATGATCGAAACGATTTTCCTGCTCTCGGTATTCGCCGAAATCTTCACCACCACCAATGGCGGCCCGGGCTTTGCGTCGACCAACCTGGCGTATCTGATCTACATCCAGGCGTTGCTCCAGTTCGACGTCGGCATGGCTTCGGCGGGCGGTCTGATCGCAGTCGTCATTGCCAATATCGCGGCGATCATCCTGATCCGGATGATCGGCAAAAACCTCACCGACAAGTCATGAGGACCTTGCCATGATGACGCTCAAACAATCACGCCGCCTGCAAAGCCTGCTGCTCGGGACCTTGTCCTGGCTGATCGCGGCACTGATCTTCTTCCCGATCTTCTGGATGGTGCTGACCAGTTTCAAGACCGAGATCGATGCCTTTGCGACGCCGCCGCAACTGTTCTTCACCCCGACGCTGGAGAACTACCTGCACATTCAGGAGCGTAGCGATTACTTCCACTTTGCCTGGAACTCGGTGCTGATCTCCTTCAGCGCCACGCTGCTGGCCATGTTGATCGCCATTCCGGCGGCCTACTCCATGGCGTTCTTCGAGACCAAGCGCACCAAGAGCACGCTGCTGTGGATGCTCTCGACCAAGATGCTGCCACCGGTGGGCGTGTTGATGCCGATCTACCTGCTGGCCAAGACCTTCGGCCTGCTGGATTCGCGCCTGGCGCTGATCATCATCTATACGCTGATCAACCTGCCGATCGTGGTCTGGATGATCTACACCTACTTCAAGGACATTCCGGGAGAAATCCTCGAAGCCTCACGGCTGGACGGCGCCAGCACCCGCCAGGAAATATTCCGGGTACTGATGCCGATCTGCAAAGGCGGCCTGGCTTCGACCGCGCTGCTGTCATTGATCCTGTGCTGGAACGAAGCTTTCTGGTCGTTGAATCTCACCTCGTCCAGCGCCGCACCGCTCACCGCACTGATTGCCTCGTATTCAAGTCCTGAAGGGTTGTTCTGGGCCAAGCTCTCGGCCGTTTCGACCCTGGCCTGTGCGCCGATCCTGATTTTCGGCTGGATCAGCCAGAAACAACTGGTTCGCGGCCTGTCGTTCGGCGCCGTCAAATAGCCCGGATCCAAGAATAAAAACGGAGTTAAGCATGGCTAACCTCAGCATCAGAAATCTGCAAAAAGGCTTCGACGGCCACCAAATCATCAAAGGCATCGACCTGGACGTGAAGGACCGTGAGTTCGTGGTCTTCGTCGGTCCTTCGGGCTGCGGCAAATCCACTCTGCTGCGCCTGATTGCCGGGCTCGAAGAAGTCACTTCCGGGAGCATCGAACTCGATGGCCGGGAGATCACCCAGGTCACCCCGGCCAAGCGCGACCTGGCCATGGTGTTCCAGACCTATGCGCTGTATCCGCACATGACCGTGGGCAAGAACCTGTCTTTCGCGCTGGATCTGGCGGGCGGCGACAAGGCCGAGATCAAGAAGAAGGTCGATGAAGCCGCACGCATCCTCGAACTGGGGCCGCTGCTGGAGCGCAAGCCCAAGCAGCTTTCCGGTGGCCAGCGCCAGCGGGTCGCAATCGGCCGGGCCATTGTGCGCAATCCGAAAATCTTCCTGTTCGACGAACCGCTGTCCAACCTCGACGCCGCCTTGCGGGTCCAGACCCGGCTGGAGCTGTCGCGCCTGCACAAGGAGCTGCAGGCGACGATGATTTACGTGACCCACGATCAGGTCGAGGCCATGACCCTGGCCGACAAGGTGGTGGTGCTCAATGGCGGCAAGGTGGAACAGGTCGGCTCGCCACTGGAGCTGTATCACCACCCGGTCAACCTGTTTGTCGCGGGCTTTCTCGGCACGCCGAAAATGGGCTTTCTCAAGGGCCGGATCAGTCGCGTCGACAGCCAGGCCTGCGAAGTCGAGCTGGATGCCGGTACACGCATCAGCATGCCGGTCAGCCGTCCGGGATTGGCGGTCGGTGCGCCGGTCACGCTGGGCATTCGCCCCGAGCACCTGAATATCGCCCAGGACAGCGATTGCCAGTTGCAGGTCACCGCCGATGTCAGCGAGCGTCTGGGCAGCGATACCTATTGCCATGTGCGTACCCGTTCCGGCGAAGCACTGACCGTGCGCATCCGGGGCGACCTGGCCAGCCAGTACGGCGAAACCCTGAATCTGCATCTCGATAGCGCCCACTGCCACCTGTTCGACGAGCAGGGACTGGTGATTGCCAAGGCCTTGCAGGTCGCCGCTTAAGTATTGGAGAGCCGTGCCATGAAACTGAACAAGCAGAACCTGTCACAACTGGGCGCCGATATTGCCCGTCCGGCCTACTCACCCGGCGAAACCCGCCAGGGCATCGCCCATATCGGCGTCGGCGGCTTCCACCGGGCGCATCAGGCGTTTTATACCGATGCGCTGATGAACAGCGGCGACGCCCTGGACTGGAGCATCTGCGGCGTCGGCCTGCGCCCCGAGGATCGCGCCGTACGCGATGCCCTGGCAGGCCAGGATTATCTGTACACCCTCTATGAACTGGGCGACACGCCGGACACCGAAACCCGGATCATCGCCTCCATCAGCGGCATGTTGCTGGCCGAGGACGATCCCCAGGCGCTGATCGACAAACTGGCCAGCCCCGAGATTCGCATCGTGTCGCTGACGATTACCGAAGGCGGCTATTGCATCGACGACAGCAACGGCCAGTTCATGGCGCACTTGCCGCAGATCCGCCACGACCTTGCCCATCCCAACACGCCCGGCACGGTGTTCGGCTTCATCTGCGCAGCCCTGGCCCGCCGTCGTGCTGCCGGCGTACCGGCCTTCACCCTGATGTCCTGCGATAACCTGCCGCACAATGGCGCGGTGACCCGCAAGGCGCTGCTGGCCTTTGCCGCCCTGCGCGACGCCGACCTGCATGACTGGATCGCCGAACATGTCAGCTTCCCGAATGCCATGGTCGACCGCATCACGCCGATGACCAGTTCTGCCCATCGCCTGAAACTGGCCGATGAAAAGCATATCGACGATGCCTGGCCTGTGGTCTGCGAACCCTTTGTGCAATGGGTGCTGGAGGACAAGTTCGTCAACGGTCGTCCGGCCTGGGAGAACGTCGGCGTACAGTTCACCGACGACGTCACGCCTTACGAGGAAATGAAGATCAAGCTGCTCAACGGCAGCCATCTGGCCCTGACCTATCTGGGCTTTCTCAAGGGCTATCGCTTCGTTCACGAAACCATGAACGATCCACTGTTCGTGCGCTATATCCGCGCTTACATGGACCTGGATGTCACGCCGCAACTGGCCTCCGTACCGGGCATCGATCTGGAAGGCTACAAGGACACCCTGATCGAACGTTTCTCCAATCAGGCGATTGCCGACCAACTGGAGCGCGTGTGCTCGGACGGCTCCTCGAAATTTCCCAAGTTCACCATCCCGACCATCAACCGCCTGATTCTCGATCAGGGCAATCTGCAGCGCGCCTCGCTGGTGGTTGCCGCCTGGGCCTTGTATCTCAAGGGCGTGGACGAGAACGGTACGACCTACAAAATCCCCGACCCGCGGGCCGACTTCTGTCAGGCGCTGGTGGCCGACGATGTGCTGCTGACCCAACGGCTGCTGGACGTGGAAGAAATATTCGGCCTGGCGATTCCGCGTTCGGCCGAGTTCGTCGCCGCCTTCGAGCAGAATCTCAATAACCTGCGGGAGCTGGGAGTCAGCGGCACTCTGGAAAAAATCCTGGCCAACGGCCTTTGAGGAACTGCCATGTTTCTTGGAATCGATTGCGGTACGCAAGGCACCAAGGCCATCGTTCTGGATGCCGAGAGCGGTCAGGTACTGGGTGAAGGCTCGGCGCCGCACAGCCTGATCAGCAACGCTCATGGCCGACGCGAACAGGACGTGCAGCAGTGGCTGGATGCGCTGCAGCAGGCGACCACCAGCGCGCTGGCCGAGGCCGGGATTTCAGGCCAGCAGATCAAGGGCATCGGGGTTTCCGGCCAGCAACACGGGCTGGTGCTGCTGGACGCCGAAGGCCAGGTGCTGCGCCCGGCCAAGCTGTGGTGCGACACTGAAAGCGCGCCTGAAAACCAGCGTCTGCTGGATTATCTGGGCGGTGAGCAAGGTTCGCTGCAACGCCTGGGGCTGGCCATCGCGCCGGGCTATACGGTTTCCAAGCTGTTGTGGACCAAGGAGCAGCACCCGGAACTGTTCGAGCGTATCGACAGGATCCTGCTGCCTCACGACTACCTCAATTACTGGCTGACCGGACGTTGCTGCACCGATTATGGCGATGCCTCGGGCACCGGCTACTTCAATGTGCGCAGCCGGGAATGGGATCTGCCGCTGCTGGCGCATATCGACCCGACGGGCCGGCTGGGCAAGGCTCTTCCGGAGTTGCTGCCGGCACAGCACAAAGTGGGCACCCTGCGCGACGAGGTCGCCCGGCTGCTGAACCTCAATCCGCAGGCCGTGGTGTCCAGCGGTGGCGGCGACAACATGATGGGCGCCATCGGCACCGGCAATATCCAGCCGGGGATGATCACCATGAGCCTAGGCTCGTCAGGCACCGTGTATGCCTTCGCCGACCAGCCGCAGGTCAGCGAGCAGCCTTCGGTGGCGACGTTCTGTTCCTCGTCCGGTGGCTGGCTGCCGTTGATCTGCACCATGAACCTGACCAACGCGACCAGCGCGATCCGCGAGCTGTTCGCCCTGGATATCGGCGGTTTCAATCAGGCCATCGCCCGCTCGCCGATTGGCGCGGAAGGTGTACTCATGCTGCCGTTTCTCAATGGTGAACGGGTCCCCGCCCTGCCCGATGCCACCGGCAGCATTCTCGGCCTGAACAGCACCAATCTGACCCAGGCCAATCTGTGTCGGGCGGTAGTGGAAGGCACCAGCCTTGGGCTGCGCTACGGCCTTGACCTGCTGCGTGCCAGCGGCATCAAGAGCCAGACCATCCGGCTGATTGGCGGCGGCTCGAAAAGCGCGATCTGGCGCCAGATGATCGCCGACATCATGGATACTCAGGTCATCTGTACCGAATACGCCGAGGCGGCGGCATTGGGTGCGGCTATTCAGGCGGCCTGGTGCTGGTCTGGCGAGAACGGGCAGGCAACGGATTTGCAGACGCTGTGCGAACGTTGCGTCAGACTCGACCCCGACAGCGAGACTCATCCCGTCGCCGAGAATGTGGCCGCTTACGAGCGTGTCCATGCACGTTACCAAGATCACTTGCGGGCAGTCTGATCACTGTCCTTTGATGGAGCACGTATGTTTCTGGTCTGCGGCGAAGCGCTTTTCGATATTTTTACCCGGGCGGACGATAACGGTCCGCTCAACATGCTGGGCTTTGATGCGATTGCCGGTGGTTCACCATTCAACGTCGCCATAGGTTTGCGTCGCCTGGGTGTGCGGGGCTGTCGACCGACTATCTGGGCCAGCGCCTGCGTGCAGTGCTGGAACAGGAAACGGTGAGCCCCGACTACCTGATCGACTTCGACGCGCCTACGACCCTGGCCATGGTGGCCGTCGGAGCAGACGGTTCGCCCACCTACAGTTTCCGCGGTGAAGGTTGCGCAGACCGACAACTGCGGCTGGAGCATCTGCCGGCGCTCGACGGGCAAGTGCGCGGCATTCACGTGGGTTCGTTTTCGCTGGTGGTGCAACCGATTGCCGATACCTTGCTGGCCCTGGTCGCCCGGGAAAGCAGCCAGCGCCTGATTACCCTGGACCCTAACGTGCGGCTCAATCCCGCGCCGGATATCGAGCGCTGGCGCACCCAGATCCGTGCCTTTGCCGAGCACGCGCATATCATCAAGGTCAGCGACGAGGATTTGCATCTGCTCTACCCGGACAGCGATCCGCAGAGCATTGCCCAGGACTGGCTGGGCAAGCGCTGCCAGTTCGTGGTCCTGACCCGTGGCGCGCAAGGCGCGAGTATCTTTACCCGGCAGCATGGAAGCTGGTCGGTTGCGGCGCAAAGCGTCAAGACGGTCGATACGGTAGGCGCGGGAGATACCTTCCAGGCAGCCTTGCTGACCTTCCTCAGCGAGCGCCAACTGGATAGTCCGCAAAGCCTGGCGTCCCTGTCGCGGGAAACCCTGGATGAAATGCTCGGCTTTGCCGTCAAGGCGGCAGCCCTGACCTGCACCAAGGTTGGCCCGGATCTGCCTTACAGGAATCAGTTGTAACGTACCGTGTGGGTGCCAATTCATTCGCGAACTGCTTCGCGAATGAATTCGCCCCCACTCAGACTGTGTGAAAACGCAGCATGACCGAGCGCAGTAGTTTTCACACAATCTGAGTCTATCAGGCGACCATACCGGCCTTGATCCCATTGATCCTGGCATTGATATCCTCAACCGCAGCATTCTGCTGCTCCTTGAGGGCTTCCTGGACTTTCTTGTCCAGCGCCAGTTTCTCTTCAGGACTCATGGCGTCGTATTCGTCCTTGCTGACGCCGGTGAGTTTTTCGCGCATCTTCTCTTCGGCAGACTGTTTCATGTAATCCATGAATTCCTGCTGTATCGAGCTGATGTTCGAGCTGCCGTTGCTGCTGGTGGTGCCGGTCGAAGCGGTAACGCCGTTATCGCTGTCGGCGGTTTTCTCGGACAGGGTCTTCTCAGCCAATGTCTTGATGTTGAACATCATCCGGGCAAAGGATTCATCATAGCCATTGTTGCTCTTGGTACTGTCTCCCGACGCGGAGCTGTCTGCCCGAGCCGTCACTGGAGTGACAGCAGGGACCATGCTTTCCGCAGCCGCAACGGTACTGAATGAGCTCTGGGAGACTTCATCCACTGCCTTGCGCCCGACGAATCTGGAAACCAGACCTTCGAGCGAGCCGTTGTTGATAATCATCTTTCACCTCCTGCGATGGGTGCGACCCTTACGCAGCAAAACCAGTGCCAGTTACCTTTAAAGACATAAGCCACTGATTTTAAAAGGCCAATCTCAAGTTATCCGGTCCAGAACCTGTTCGGGGCGGAAGTCGGCTGCCGGTCATGGCAAGTCATTGCCGGTCTGGGTCCAGTGCTGGCCAAGCTCGATATCCTTGCTCAGGTCGAGCTGTTCCAGTGGCAATGGCTTGGCAAAGTGATAACCCTGAGCCTGCCCTGCTCCCATCCCGCGCAGCAATTCCAGAGTGGCATGGTCTTCCACCCCTTCGGCTACGACGGTCAGATCGAGCGATTCGGCCATCCGTACGATGGCGCGCACAATCGCCCGGCTTCTGGAACTGGTGGTCAGTTCCAGAACAAAGGATTTGTCGATTTTCAGGCCGCTGAAGTGGTACTGATGCACGTAGCTGAGCGAGGAAAACCCCGCGCCGAAATCGTCCAGCACCACCGACATGCCTTTGTCGGCCAGTTGCTTCATGGACTGGCGCGCCTGCTCGGGGTCCGCCACCAGCGCGCCTTCCGTCAACTCAAGGCACAGGCGCGAAGGCGCAACGTCATGCTCATTCAGCAGGGCCAGGACTTCGGCAGCGAATTCCGGGCGGGTAATGCTGTAACTGGAGCAGTTCACATGCACCGGCGGCCAGTGGGCATTGGCCGGATCGGCCAGGATCGCAACGACGCGCTGCAACATGTACAGATCCAGACGCCCGATCAGGCGCAGGCCTTCCAGAGCCGGCAGAAAGCTGCCGGGCGCGATCACGCTGCCGTCGGGCTGGCGCCAGCGAATCAGGGCTTCCAGCGCAAACAGCCGACCAGTGCTGACGCAGACAATCGGCTGGAAATACGGGACCAATTCATTGGTACGCTTGAGCGCCTTGCGCAATGCACCTTCGCGCTCGACCTGATCCGAAACCTCGCGACGCAATTCCTGGTTGAACACCACGAAGCTGTCACGCCCACCATTCTTGGCGCGATACATCGCCGTGTCGGCATCGCGCAACAATTCGGCGGGTTCCTGGTGAAACTGCCGGTCAGCCCCTACCACGCCAATACTGCAGGACGAAAACACCGCATGCCCGCCGATAAAGAACGGCAGGTCGAACGCCTCCAGAATGCGTTCGGCAATCCCGACCCCGACCGCCAGCGGCGCGCCGATCCCGAGCACCGCAAATTCATCCCCGCCCAGACGCGCCAGCAGATCGCAATCGCGAATACAGCTACGCAAGCGTGCAGCCGCCTGGACCAGCAGGATATCGCCGAAGTGATGCCCCAGGCTGTCGTTGACCACCTTGAAGCGGTCCAGATCGATGAACATGACCACCAGTTGCTGGTCATGGGCACAAAAATCCTGCCAGGCATCTTTCAGGCGCTGCTGCAGATGGCTGCGATTGGGCAGACTGGTCAGCGAGTCATGGGAATTTTCATGCTGGAGCCGGGCATTGGCCAGATCCAGTTCACGGGTACGATCCTGGACCCGCGCCTCAAGCCGCAGATTGACCGTATGTATCGCTTCGGCTGCGCTGCGCCTGGACAGAGCCGTGTCGATATGCCGCGATACGAAGGTCAGCAACTCCTGGTCGCGCAGGGTGTAACTGACGCTTTGCGAGTAACTCTGCACCGCCAGCACGCCACGCACATCATCACCCTCGAACAGCGGGATGCCCAGCCAGGATGACGAGCGATTGGCGTCATTCTGGGTCTCGATCTCACCTGACCTTTCCAGCTTGCCAGCATCTTCCTGATCGATCAGGCAAGGACGGCGCTGGCGAATGACGTACTCGGTAAAGCCACGCTGACCACGCCGCGCCCGGGGAGTCGTCGCCAGTCGCTCATCACTGTAATAGGGAAATGTCACCTCGCCCGTGGCACTGTCGTACAGGGCGATATAGAAATTGTACGCCACCAGCAACTCGCCGACGATCATGTGCAGGCTATGGAACAACTCCGCCATGTCGCCCGGCTGGCTGGACAACTCGGTAATCTGGAACAGCGCACTCTGCAAGTGCTCCGCCCGCTCACGGTCAGCCACTTCCTGCCTGAGCGCATCGTTGGCCGCCGAAAGCTGCTGGGTGCGCAGTAACACCGTATGCTCAAGGTCAGCACGGTGCAGAATCCGGTCCAGCGCCATTGCCACATGCCGGGCAACCACCAGAAACAGTGCACGGTCCTCGACACTGTAAATCCGCGAGACGTCATACACCTGCATGGCCAGCATGCCGAACACTTCGTCAGAGGCTTTCTTGAGTGGCGCGCCCATCCAGAACTCGGGCAGCCGCCCCACACAGTAGAAGCGGCCCTGAGCCTGGGCCTGACGAATGTCGAAGGCATCGACAAACATCGGCTGGCCGGTGGTCAGGACATAGCCGGTCATGGACAGCCGTGAGCGGTCCAGATACTCGAAACTCTCCGGCTCTCTGGCTTCATGATCAGCCACGTCGATGTAATAGGGATAAGTGATCTTGTCCCTCTGGCCATCGAACAGGGCCAGATAGAAGTTCTCGGTATCGATCAGTGTCGCAAGCTGTTTATGGATACCTTTGAGAAAGGTGCTGCGATCACGTGTCGAGCTGGCCAGATAGCTGATTTCATACAGGACACGCTGGGTATTCTGCGCCCGGACCAGCGCCGCACTCTGCAATAGATACCCCAGGCGCATGGCCAGATCGGCCAGCTCCGGGTTGGCCTCTTCGGCCATGGGCGCCAGGAGCCAGCCCAGCGCAGCTTCGCCCATGCCCATGACCCAGCGCTGCAATTGCCGCTTGCGGCAGAAATCGTCGAAGCCGTCACTGGGTATCTGGGCGGGCCAGTCGGCCTGGGCACACCCGTTCCCCAACAGGCGCTTTTGCGTCCCGGCACCATAGGCCGCCCAGACCACACTGGGCATGCGCTTTCGCGCCTCGTCCAGCAGGGATTGAATGGATTCTTCATTTGTCAGTGCCGGTTCTGCTGCACAAAAGTCATCAGTGGACTGGTACAAGTCTGGGGACAAAGGGGGAACCTGCATGAAAAACACCAAATCCTGTAACTGACTGTGACTATCTTCGGCGGCAGCGCCCAATGCTGGCAAGCAGGATATGTGATTGAAGCCAAGAAAACCCGCTTTACACAATGCGCAGCGGACTCATCGCCCGATCAGAAAAACCGAGGCGAGTGGCACTATTCGATCCTTGGCCGGGTCAAAAACGCTCACGCTGCCACGCTGCAAGCCCTGATCAACAGCTATGCTGGCTTTCGATTTCTAACCCATCTGCAAAAGGTGATCGCAATGGCCAAGACCTACAGTTACGCCGCAAAAGAACCTACCGACACTCTCAAGCCCTATCATTTTGAACGCCGCGCTCCCGGCGCCGACGATGTGCAGATCGACATTCTGTACTGCGGCGTCTGCCACTCGGACCTGCATACCGTCCGCAACGAATGGCACAACACTCTCTACCCTTCGGTACCCGGCCATGAAATCGTCGGGCGCGTCACTGCCGTGGGCGCTGACGTCAAAAACTTCAAGGTCGGCGATCTGGCAGGTGTCGGCTGCATGGTCGACAGCTGCCAGCAGTGCGCATCCTGCGCCGAAGGCGACGAGCAGTACTGCGAGAGCGGCTTTACCGGCACCTATAACGGGCCGGTGTTCGGCGGTGAAAATACCTTTGGTGGCTACTCCGACAATATCGTGGTCAAGGAGAAGTTCGTCCTGCGCATCTCCCACAGCGACAATCTGGCCGCGGTCGCACCGCTGCTGTGCGCCGGCATCACTACCTATTCACCCTTGCGCCACTGGAAAGTCGGGCCTGGCAAGCGCGTTGGCGTGGTCGGCCTTGGCGGGCTGGGCCATATGGCGGTGAAGATCGCCCATGCCATGGGCGCGCATGTGGTGCTGTTCACCACATCGCCCAACAAGCGCGAAGACGGCCTGCGCCTGGGTGCCGATGAAGTCGTGGTTTCCAGGGATCCGGCAGAGATGGCAGCCCAGACCAATAGCCTGGACTTCATCCTCAATACCGTGGCCGCGCCCCATGATCTTGACGCTTTCCTGGCATTGCTCAAACGCGACGGCACCATGACGCTGGTCGGCGCGCCAGCCGAGCCTCATCCGTCACCTGCGGTATTCGGGTTGATCTTCAAACGCCGCAGCCTGGCTGGCTCGTTGATCGGTGGCATCCAGGAAACCCAGGAAATGCTGGATTTCTGCGCGGAACACGGCATCGTTTCCGATATTGAGGTCATCGCCATGCAGGACATCAATCACGCCTATGAGCGCATGCTAAAGGGCGATGTGAAATATCGCTTCGTGATCGACATGGCCACTTTGAAACAGGAAGCTTCGGCAGCCTGACACTCGATAACCGGACTGTCCGCTCAGCGAGGGCAGTCCATTCATCCATGACAGCTTTATGAAACATAGCTTCGTTTTGGAGCACGCTAATAGCCAATGCTGTTATTGACATATCTTGCTGCAATTAACCTTGAACACCGTTAAACCATTCGTCATAAAGCCCTTCTCCCGAACTCCTACGCTGTTGACATGCCCTTTTATGGGGCGCGCAATAGGTATTGGCTGAAACAATGGAGAAATACACATGGCTAAGATCAATGTTTTAGCGGGTGACTTTCTTCAAGGTAATGGGGAATATCGTTCTGGCACCATTACTCTTGTAACCCCACTTCATCCATGGCCCGGGATCTGTTTCAAACAGGATGAAATAAAGTCTGTGGAAATTGCCAGTCAAGCATCGAGCAGGAAAATGGATGGTGCTCTGGCAGGCGCTCTGGTGCTGGGCCCCGTAGGCGCTGCCGCTGGTGCGCTGCTGGCCAGCGAAGAGAAGGAAATAACCTTTGTGGCAACCCTCAAAGATGGCAGAACCCTGCTGGCTGCCACCGATGAAAAAACCTACCGGAAAATGGCGCAACATATCCCCGCAGCAGATTTTATGTGAAAGCGCTCAAAATACCTGACAAGAGCCCGGCACTGCGTCGGGCTCTTTCATTACGGCACGACTACTCTTTCCTGTAACCGTCCGGCATGGATGTGATTGATTGAAAGTTAAGTTTTTATTACATGTTCCTGCATTCGCGTATTGCTCATCGATTGCCTCAAGTTCGTGGCGCCGATGCAGATAGATATCTAAAGGACTGGACGTTAACAGGTGAAAAGATGAAACAACGAGCCACAGTCATCTGCAAGCGTGACGACCAGGTCCTCTACGTTCGCAAGCCAAAATCGAAATGGTCACTGCCCGGCGGCAGGATTGAAGCGGGCGAAACGCCCGCCCAGGCAGCCGTGCGCGAACTGAGCGAAGAAACCGGCCTGGAAAACCTGGAGCTGCTGTATGTGGATGAATACGAGAATGAAAGAGTCCTGCATCACGTATTCCTGGCCATGATCCCGGCCTCCAGCGAACCGTCACCGCAGAACGAGATTTCCGCCTGCAAATGGCTAGAGGCCAGAAATATCAGCGACCTCAAGACCAGCACGGCGACCAGATTCATCGTCAAGTCATTCGCCCAGAGATAAGGCCTTCCTTTCGAGAATCCGAAACGAAAAAAGGGCAACCCTTTCGGATTGCCCTTTCACACCGCCCAGCAGAGCGGATTTTGTTTGGTAGGCGCGATTGGACTCGAACCAACGACCCCCACCATGTCAAGGTGGTGCTCTAACCAACTGAGCTACGTGCCTGCTGTGGGAGCGCATTCTACGGATATCGACAGGCGTGTCAATGGCTTTTCGCAGTAACTCTCTGAATATCCGGATTTTTTCTGCGTGCATTTCCTGAGCGCACAGCAAAAAGGGCGACCTTTTCGGATCGCCCTTTCACACCGCCCAGCAGAGCGGATTTTATCTGGTAGGCGCGATTGGACTCGAACCAACGACCCCCACCATGTCAAGGTGGTGCTCTAACCAACTGAGCTACGTGCCTGCTGTGGGGCGCATTCTACGGATATCGACAGGCGTGTCAATCTGTTTTTTCAGCTAAGCCTATGAATTCGCGAAGCTTTTAAGCTCTGCGCAGCGATATATGTTTTTCTGGATGACTGGTAGAGGATTTTTATCTCGGGTAGGATCACTGCACTCGTCAAGAATTTTAAACGGAGTCTCAGGATGGCGAACACGCACTATCCGCAGTCCTACTACGCCGCCTCGTCCAACCCGGTGCCCGAACGCCCTGCTCTGCACGGCGAGGTCGAAACGGATGTGTGCATCATCGGCGCGGGCTACACCGGGCTGTCCAGCGCCCTTTTCCTGCTTGAGTATGGCTTCAAAGTCACCGTACTCGAAGCCGCGAAGGTTGGCTTCGGTGCGTCGGGACGAAACGGCGGGCAGATCGTCAACAGCTACAGCCGCGACATCGATGTCATCGAGCGCAGCGTTGGCCCAAGACAGGCGCAATTGCTGGGGCAAATGGCGTTCGAGGGCGCGGCGATCATTCGTGATCGAGTCTCCCGCTACGGCATTCAATGCGACCTGAAGGACGGCGGCGTATTCGCTGCACTCACCAACAAGCAGATGGCACACCTGGAAGCGCAGAAGCGTTTGTGGGAGCGCTACGGGCATACCCATCTGGAACTGATGGACAAGCGTCGCATCGGTGAAGTGGTGGCCTGCGAGCAATATATCGGTGGCATGCTGGACATGACCGGCGGCCACATCCATCCGCTGAACCTGGCCCTTGGCGAGGCCGCTGCCGTGGAATCCCTCGGCGGCGTGATCCACGAACAGTCGGCGGCCATTCGTATCGAGCGTGGCGCCAGTCCGGTGGTGCATACCGCACAAGGAAAGGTACGCGCCAAATTCATCATCGTGGCCGGCAACGCCTATCTGGGCAATCTGGTGCCGGAGCTGGCGGCCAAGTCGATGCCTTGCGGCACTCAGGTCATCACCACGGAACCACTGAGCGAGGAACTGGCAAACACCCTGCTCCCTCAGGATTACTGTGTCGAAGACTGCAATTACCTGCTGGACTACTATCGCCTCAGCGCCGACAAACGCCTGATCTTTGGTGGCGGCGTGGTGTATGGCGCGCGGGACCCGGCCAATATCGAAGCCATCATCCGCCCCAAGATGCTCAAGGCCTTCCCGCAGCTCAAGGATGTGAAAATCGATTACGCCTGGACCGGCAATTTCCTGCTGACCCTGTCACGCCTGCCACAGGTCGGACGCCTGGGCGACAACATCTATTACTCGCAGGGTTGCAGCGGCCATGGCGTGACCTATACCCATCTGGCGGGCAAGGTGCTGGCCGAAGCGTTGCGTGGCCAGGCAGAACGTTTCGATGCCTTCGCCGACCTGCCGCACTACCCATTCCCCGGCGGTCAGCTGTTACGCACTCCGCTCACGGCCTTGGGCGCCTGGTATTACAGCCTGCGCGACAAGCTGGGTTTCTGAGCTTGAAGGCGGTGTGAAAACCGGTCCATGCGACATGGTTTTCACACTGCCCGCAGAGAAGTGCTGTTTTTATTTAACACCCGTTTTCATTTGGCGCCCTGGCGTGCCAGCGCCTTGACCGCTTCACCTGCCGCCTGCTCCTGCCCGGCCCGGGACAACTCATCGGCAGCCTTCAACCAGCGCTGCCGGTCGACATTGGCAGGCAGTTGCCGCGCCCCCTGAATCAGCACCGCCCAACTGCCCGCCTCCTTCCAGGCCGAGTCGAAGCCGGAAAAGCTCATCAGTTGCCGACGATTCATGCCCGCCTGCAGCAGAACCGTCTGCTTGATGCGGTTATAGCCCACCAGCACGACGTAGCGCGGGCCTTTCCACCAGGCCGATCCTTCAGAGATCCGCAACATCACCGGATACCCCGCAGACACCTGCTCCAGCAGCGCATGCAGGTCGCCATCGAGGGGATACACCACAAAGCCGTACTCGCGCGCCACATTCTGCATGTTGCGCTCCAGTCGATCTTCGCCTCCCGGTAATTGCAGCGGTTTGTCGAGCAAGCCAGGGGTAATCAGCACCTGGTGACTGGACAGCATGCCCGCCAGCGCTCCCGGTGCGCTTTGATAGGCGTTACCACGAAAGAAAGGCACGGAGTTGAGTTCCACCCGATCCGGCAAGCGCTGGATTTCAGGCGTGACCATCGAGGCACAGGCCGCCAGGGTCAGCACAAGGGCAACCACCCAGGCGGATCTGGCGGTTTTGGACAGGAAAGATACCGGCAGCATGTTCACTCACTTCAGCAGGCGTCAGGCAGTACACGACCTGACTCGGACCCCGATCATAGAGCTGCGCAAGGCATGGGTATAGCCTTGTGACGCAGTCAAGCTCACTGGATAGATCAATTCGGTCATAGCAGTCAATTAACCGAAACATGTGCGGTACTAGACTGTCAGTTATTCAGACAGCAGAAAAATGCAGCAAATGCGGAGGCGCTTATGAGCCTGGAAATGACAATCGTGATGCTGATCGTGGCATGGCTGATGGTTGCAGGTGCCATGCTTTGGGGGGTACTACGGATTTCTCGCCGCCATCAACCGCGCACAGTGCGACCGACACCAAGGGTCAGCCTGGACAAGAGACAGCCTGTAGCAGCTCATTGATACACCCCATGAAATGCAAAATGGTCGGCCCCATTACAGGGCCGACCATTTTTTTACAGCCGTCGATCCGAAGGATCAGACGTTGGCGGCTTGTTGAGCGGCAGCCTTTTTCCGCTTGGCCTTGCGAGCCAGGATGTTGAGGATCTCAACCGCAGCCGAGAACGTCATGGCGGCGTATATGTAGCCTTTAGGCACATGGGCACCGAAACCTTCAGCGATCAGCGTCATACCGATCATGATCAGGAAGCCCAGGGCCAGCATGACCACCGTCGGGTTGTCATTGATGAACTTGGCCAACGGGTTGGCAGCCACCATCATCACGATCACGGCAGACACCACAGCGATAATCATGATCGGCAAGTGTTCGGTCATGCCCACAGCCGTGATGATACTGTCGATGGAGAATACCAGGTCGAGCAGCAGGATCTGGAAGATTGCCGCGCCCATGCTCAGGGTCACAGCGGATCCGATCGTCTTTTCCTCTTCAGCCTTGCTGTCCATGCTGTGATGGATTTCCGTGGTCGCCTTCCAGACTAGGAACAAGCCACCCGCGATCAGGATCATGTCTTTCCAGGAGAACGCCTGGCCGAACACGTCGAGCACAGGTTCGGTCAACTGGACGATGAAGGCCACGGTACTGAGCAGGCCCAGACGCATGATCAAGGCAGCACTGATACCCAGACGACGGGCCTTGGCGCGCTGATGTTCCGGCAACTTGTTGGTCAGGATCGAGATGAAGATCAGGTTATCGATACCCAGCACGACCTCCATGACCACCAGGGTGGCCAAGGCAATCCAGGCTGCGGGACTTGAAGCGAGTTCTAAAAGGTATTCCATAGATCATGTCCTGCTTGGGCCAATGTTAAGCGTTAGATTTCTTTACCGGACTTCTCTTCAGAAGGCTCGGGCTGTTTCTTGGGTTCGAGTATCGAAAGATCCTTGCGGGTGTCTTCCAGCGCATCGGTTGCGGCCTTGTGGGTATCGTCAATAGCCTGCTTGGCCGAGTTGGCAGCCGTATCCAGCATCTGTTTGGTCGATGTTTCAACCTGGTCACAGCCAGCCATTACAACCAGCGAACATGTCAGCAATGCGGCGTAAATAGGTTTGATCATGATTCCCTCGATAAGCAAGGCCGGACATCAACGTTTGGTCCGGCGTCAGCGAAGCATTCTAGGGACATGGAAACATCAGGAAAATTCGATTTTTCAAGGTGTATACTTCGGTTTTACCGAATCGGCAATCTTTATGCTCAACTATCGTCAACTCCACTATTTCTGGGTCGTGGCCAGGACCGGCAGTATCGTGCGTGCCTGCGAGCAACTGAACCTCACTGCGCAAACCATCAGCGGCCAGATCAGCCTGTTCGAGCAGACCCTTGGTGTGGATCTGTTCCGCCGCGCAGGCCGGCAACTGGAGCTGACCGAAGCCGGCCGCCTGGCCCTTCCCTACGCCGAGCAGATGTTTCAACTGGGTAATGAACTGGAAACCATGCTCCGTTCACAGCCCGATGAGCAACAGATCCTGTTTCGCATTGGTGTCGCCGATGTCGTGCCCAAATCCATCGTCTACCGACTGATAGCACCGACCATGGAGCTTGATGAGTCGATCCGTATCACCTGCCGTGAAGACAAGCTCGAACGCCTGCTGGCCGACCTGGCGATCCAGAAACTGGACATGGTGATATCAGACAGCCCTATGCCACCACATTTGGACATCAAAGGCTACAACCAGAAACTGGGAGAATGCGGCGTCAGCTTTTTCGCGACCCGGGCCGTGGCGGAAAATCTGCATAGCGATTTCCCCAAATGCATGCATGGCGCGCCGTTATTGATTCCCGGACAGGACACGGTGGTGCGTGGCAGGTTGATGCGCTGGTTCGCCGAACAGAAGATCCAGCCGCGAATTATCGGCGAGTTCGATGACAGCGCCCTGATGAAGGCTTTCGGCAAGTCCGGTAGCGGCGTGTTTGTCGCGCCCAGCGTGATCGCCGATGAAGTGCAGAGCCAATACGACGTGGTGGTCATTGGCCAGACCGAAGCGGTCAGCGAGTCGTTCTATGCGATTACCGTCGAAAGAAAGGTCAGGCACCCCGGTATTGTCGCCATTACCGAGAGTGCCCGAAACAAGCTGTTTACCGATTAAACGGCGGGCAGCTTAAAACTTGCCCATGTAATCGCGCTTGCCGATTTCCACGCCGTTGTGGCGCAGCAGGTCATAGGCCGTGGTGACATGGAAGAAGAACTGCGGCAAGGCATAGCTGAGCAGATAAGCCTGACCGTTGAGACGTTTTTCCTTCTCGGTGCCCGGGCGCAAGACGACTTCAATGCCTTCCTTGCCATCCACCTGCTCCGGCTTGATGCTGCCGATGAACTCCAGAGCCTTGCCGATCAGCGCTTGCAGCTCGGCAAAGGTGGTTTCGGCGTCTTCATACTTGGGGATATCGACACCAGCCAGACGCGCCGAAGCGCCCTTGGCGAAATCCACGGCAATCTGGATCTGCCGGGTGAAAGGCAACATGTCCGGAAACAGACGCGCCTGCAACAGGGCCTCAGGCTGGATTTTCTTCTCGGTAGCGTGGGCCTCGGCCTTGACGAGGACGTCGTTGAGCGCATTGAGCATTTGCTGGAAGACCGGAACGGAAGCGGCGTACAGGGAAATAGACATGACAAATCCTGAGAGTGAAAGTCGGAATTATAGACACGCTCTTCGGCGCACTGGAAATAATCCGGCTTAGCCAATAGGCTGACAAACCGCCATCGCCCAGGGAAAGCGTAATGTCCACAGAAGCCTCTTCAACCGAATCGACCGATGACGCCACCCAGGCGCTGAAACTCAGCAGCACCGAAGTGCGCATTCTCGGCTGCCTGATCGAGAAACAGGCCACCAGCCCGGAAACCTACCCGCTGACCCTCAATGCCCTGGTCATCGCCTGCAACCAGAAAACCAGCCGCGATCCGGTGATGAACCTGACTCAGGGCCAGGTTGGCCAAAGCCTGCGCGCCCTTGAGAGCCAGGGCCTGACGCGCCTGGTCATGGGCAGTCGCGCCGACCGCTGGGAACACAAGGTCGAAAAGCACTTGGAGCTGGTACCCGCCCAGGTAATTCTGACCGGCCTGCTCCTGCTGCGCGGCCCACAGACCGGCAACGAACTGCTGACCCGCAGCAACCGCATGCACGATTTCGAGGACAGCGAGCAGGTCGTCCACCAACTCGACCGCCTCATCGCCCGCGGTCTGGCCACCCTGCTCCCACGACAATCCGGCCAGCGCGAAGATCGCTATATGCATGCACTGGGAGATCCGGCGGATCTGCAGGAACTGCTTGCCGCCCGCCAGAATCCGCCGGAACGCGCAGCGCCGTCGAGCGAGCGTCTGGATGAACTGGAGGCCAGGATTGCGGCGCTTGAAGAGCGATTGGCGCGCCTGGAATAGCGAAAAGTGAGTTGCGTAAGCACACCGCGAAAGAAAAGTATGTGTGTTCTGAAAAAAAACTGGAAAGTGTGTATGGCGCCCCGGCTTTCTACCGAACGGTATTGGATTAAATCCCGGACTCGAGCGTAGAATCGGCAACCGTATCGACGATTAACAGGCAAGCTGAAACATCGCCGGACGCCTTACACAAAATTTACCTAACGGCTTCGCAAATTTCTCCAATTACGATGTCTTAGAATTATCCCGTGGCAGTGCTTGAGAAGTAATGCAGGCCCGCGACAACGGGTTGAGAGCCGAGGAACCGTCATGATTCGTCATATCCCCAAGATTGCCTTGTTTATAGGTGCCCTGGCACTGGCAGGCCAGGCCAACGCTGATCATCGTGGCTGGGGTGGCCCGGCCGTACTGGGTGCAATCGTCGGTGCTGCCGTGGTTGGAGCCGCTGTTTCGTCCAGCCGTGACAGAACGGTGTATGTAGAACGCCAGCCGGTCTATGTACAACAGCAGCCGGTGTATTACGCACCGCCACCTCCTCCGCCCGTGGTCTATTACCAGCCGGCGCCGGTGTACGAAGTCGTGGAGCGTTATCCCGCACCACCGCCAGGCTACTACCGTCGCTATGGCCCGCCACCGGCCTACTACGGCCCACCACGTGGTCACTGGTAACTGACAAAAAACCCCGCGAAAGCGGGGTTTTTCATTGCTCTGTCACGATCAGGGGGCTCCCCGTCAAGGGCACAACCCTGTCGATCATCAATGACGACTATCGAGGACGATGATTTTTGCCAGACCCGATGGCTGGGTAAAGTAGCGCCATCGATTGATGGAGACAGCCATGAACAAGGTTCAGATCATGTCAGTAGTTGGCAGCGCCGTCCCGGCCAGCCTCAGAGAGCGCGGCCTGTTGGCCTGCTGGTACCTGATGCATAACGGCGAGCCGGTCAGCGGCCCCTTTGTGTCACTGCCGGCAGCACAGGCCCGCTCCGAAAAACTGGAAAGCCACATGCTCAACGGTTGATACCACTACGTATTCAGACTTCGTGCGTTGCTCCGCACATCCCCTTGCCCACATCCTTTGATGTGGGCTTTTTTATGGGCCTGAAACGCGCTCAGACGCGCTCGGCCATCGCCGCATTGACCTGGCAGCGGTGGGTCAGTTTCTGCAGGCGCTTTTCCAGGGCAATGAACACGACGCGATCGGTACGGCCGCTGTCCAGTTCGTCGATCAGGTCGTTGGCAACCTGGCGCAGTTCATAGGCAAGCACCACGCGGTCATCGTTCAGGTCCTGTTTATGGGACTCGAACAGACGGTGCAGGTAGTCCTGCAAGGTGTACTTCAAGCGATGCCGGTCGCTGGCCCGCAAGTGAGTGAGGTTGAGACTGGTTCTGGCCTGCAGTTCGGTCAGCTCGCCGCACAGGTATTGAATACGCCGGGCATAGCCGGTTTCACGCTCGCGCACTTGCTTGTGTGCCACGACCGCTTCCTGCTTGCGCTGGATGGCCGGAATCCCCACCGCAACCATCATGCCGACGATCAGCCCGGTCGCCTGGACCCAGCCGGCCCAGTCGGCGGGACGCGAGAAAAAGCCCGTGACCAGCAGCACTACCGCCACCAGAGAGGCAGCGATCACCAGTACAACGTAATCCTTGCTGATAAACCCAGTGGGCATTGCACAACTCCTTACATCGATGACCATTGATGGCGTGGATGCTAATCGGTGCGAGCCTCTGACACCACGAATATTCAAGGCACAACCTCAATTGCACGCCTTTCCTACTTAACAGCAACTTAATAAAACCACGATTCCTCGATTAATTGACGAAACACCCTGCCCGCCCCATCGACTTTGAGCAAAGCCCACTCCTAAAATGCAGCGTTTTTCCTATATCCACGTGCAAAACCGCACATTTATCGAGTGAGCCTTGCTCTTGAAAATTCGTCTGCCACTTCTGGGTCTTTTATTTGCACTTACAGGCCCTGTAGTTTCCACCCATGCCATGGCAAACGAAGCCGCGGCCCTGAACCGGGACCCGTCACAACTTCATCTGGCTTCCGGCAGTACCCTGGTCGTAGACCTGCAAACCGACAAGGTCCTTTATTCACACAATCCGGACGTAATCGTGCCGATCGCTTCGGTCACCAAGCTCATGACGGCGATGGTGGTGCTGGATGCAAAGCAGCCTATGGATGAAATGATTCCGGTCAACATTTCGCAGACGCCGGAAATGAAAGGCGTGTTCTCCCGCGTCAAGCTCGGCAGTCAACTGAACCGCAAGGACATGCTGCTGATCACCCTGATGTCATCGGAAAACCGTGCCGCCGCGAGCCTGGCCCACAGTTATCCGGGAGGCTACCCGGCCTTTATCCTGGCCATGAACGCCAAGGCCAAGGCGCTGGGCATGAAGCATACGGCGTATGTCGAGCCTACCGGCCTGTCGGTCTATAACGTTTCCACGGCACGCGACCTCACCAAACTGGTGATGGCTGCCCGCAAATACCCGATGCTCAGCGAATTGAGCACCACCCCGGAAAAGACCGTGACCTTCCGCAAGCCCACCTACAGCCTGGGTTTCAGCAACACCGACCATCTGGTTCGCAAGGACAACTGGGATATCAAGCTGACCAAGACCGGCTTCACCAATCAGGCAGGTCATTGCCTGGTGCTGTTGACCAGCATGGCTAATCGTCAGGTGTCAGTGGTGATTCTCGATGCCTTCGGCAAATACACCCACTTCGCCGATGCCAGCCGACTGCGCCGCTGGATGGAAACCGGCCAGAGCGGCCCGGCGCCGGAAGTCGCCATGCAGTACAAGAAAGAGAAGAATCTGATGATGAAGCAGAATGGTATTCAGCAGGCCAGGGAATAAACGACCTTTTCGCGAATGAATCCGCTTCCACTTCACTGTGTGGAAGCGGATTCATCCGCGAAGGCAGCCGTCAGTTGAACTGCGTCACCAGCTTGGTATTGAGATAAGCCTCAATGGCCTCGGTGCCGCCTTCGGAGCCGTAGCCTGAATCCTTGATTCCGCCAAACGGAATCTCCGGCAGGCCAATACCCTGATGGTTGATCGACAGCATGCCCGCTTCGATGCCATTGCTCAGTGCCTGCGCGGTCTTCATCGAGGTGGTGAAGGCATAGGACGCCAGACCGAACGGCACTCGATTGGACTCGGCAATCACTTCTTCCAGCGTGTCGAACGCGACCAGCAACGCCACCGGGCCGAAAGGCTCTTCGTTCATGATGCGCATCTCGCGGGTCAGGCCGCTCAATACGGTTGGCTCGAAGAAGTAGCCTGGCCCCTCGATCTTCTTGCCACCGGTTTCAACCTTGGCACCGGCAGCGACCGCATCTTCGACCAGCTCCAGCAGCGCTGGAATACGCCGTTCATTGGCCACCGGCCCCATTACCGTACCGGTTTCCAGACCATTGCCGACCTTGACCTCGCGGGTCTGACCGACGAACTTTTCAGTGAACGCTGCCAGCACCTTGCGTTGCACCAGGATCCGCGTCGGTGAAACACAGACCTGACCGGCATTGCGGAACTTGGCAGTCGCCAGCACCCGCGCTGCCAGATCCAGATCGGCATCGTCAAATACCAGTGCCGGCGCATGACCGCCCAGCTCCATGGTTGCGCGCTTCATATGCTGGCCAGCCAACGCCGCCAGTTGCTTGCCCACCGGCGTGGAGCCGGTAAAGGTCACCTTGCGGATCACCGGATGCGGGATCAGGTAATTGGAAATCTCGGCCGGAATGCCATACACCAGACCGATCACACCCGCCGGAACGCCTGCATCGGCAAAGGCACGAATCAGTTCGGCAGGCGATGCCGGGGTTTCTTCCGGTGCCTTGATGATGATCGAACAACCGGCAGCCAGCGCCGACGACAGCTTGCGCACCACCTGGTTGATCGGGAAGTTCCAGGGTGTGAACGCGGCAACCGGACCGACCGGCTCCTTGATCACCTTCTGCTCGATGGCAGGATTGCGCGATGGCACCAGGCGGCCATAGCTGCGACGCCCTTCCTCGGCCAGCCAGTCGATGATATCGGCGGCGGACAGGGTTTCCATGCGTGCTTCGGCCAGCGGCTTGCCCTGTTCCTGGGTCATGATGCGAGCGATGTTGTCAGCACGCTCGCGCAGCAGTTGCGCAGCCTTTTGCATGATTTTGTAGCGGTCATAAGCAGAAGTGGCGCGCCATGTTGCAAAGCCTCGCTCAGCCGCTGCCAGGGCGTCATCCAGATCGGGAATGCTGGCATGCGCCACCGTTCCCAGGGATTGGCCGGTGGCTGGATCGATGACAGGCAATGTGCGGCCATCGCGGCTTGCACGCCATTGGCCATCGATATAGAGCTGGACGTCGGGATACATGACAATTCTCCTGAGGCAGTTGAATGACTGAGCAATCCAACATACGGGGATATCCCCGCATAAGTCAAGGCACAGTCAGGAATGGGTGTATATACACAAGCAGCAGCGGCCTGCCAGTCGTTGACTGAACAGGCCATCGCTATATGGGATTGCATCGACAACAGAATGTTCGCTACAGAATGGGCTTGCCGCCAGTAACGCTGTACAGCGCTCCCGAGGTGTAGCTGGACTGATCGGATGCCAGCAGCACATAAATCGGCGCCACTTCCACGGGCTGGCCAGGACGTCCCAGCGGAGTCTGGCTACCGAAATTGCGAACCTCTTCCTCGGGCATGGTCGAGACGATCAGCGGCGTCCAGATCGGTCCTGGCGCCACGCTGTTTACCCGAATGCCGCGCTCACCCAGCATCTGCGCAAGGCCGCCGGTGAAGTTGGCAATCGCGCCTTTGGTGCAGGCATAAGGCAACAGGGTCGGCTTGGGCATATCGGCGTTCACCGAACTGGTATTGATGATCGAACTGCCTGCGGCCATATGCGGCAAGGCCGCCTGACAGATGCGAAATATCGCAGTGATATTGATATCGAAGGTCTTCACCCATTCCTCGTCGGTGATTTCTTCAAAGGTCTGGTGGGACATCTGGAAGGCTGCGTTATTGACCAGCACATCGATGCGGCCAAATTGCTCGACAGTCTGGTCGACGATATGCCGGCAATGTTCTTTCTGTGCCAGATCACCGGGCAGCAGCAGACATTGCCGGCCGGCCTGCTCGACCCAGCGGGCGGTTTCCTGCGCGTCTTCATGTTCATCGAGATAAGACAGCGCGACATCGGCGCCTTCACGGGCAAAGGCAATCGCCACCGCACGGCCAATGCCGCTGTCGGCGCCGGTAATCAGGGCAATCCGGTTTTCCAGCCGGCCTGCGCCGCGGTAACTCTGCTCGCCGCAATCGGGATAGGGCTCCATCTTCGCCTGCGAGCCGGGAACCGACTGCGCTTGATTCGGGAAGGGAGGTCTTGGGTAATCAGTCATTTGTTTCTCCTGAGGTGAAGTGAAACAGGCAGGAGCCGTGCATGGCCCATGAAATATCTGGCCCGCAGCTCGGGAGCATCGTTCACACAACCGCAGGCAATGACTGACGAATGGTCTTTGAGCGAGGTTTTTGCGCTCACCTCGAATAAAGCACTTGCACGCACAATCTTATGGTATACCATCATACGAAATACAACAGCGCTCGATCCGGGAGTCCTACATGAGCTTTGAAATTCGCAAGATCGTTAATTACACCGAAGAGACGTTCATCGAAGGCGGTAAGGCGACCGACAAGCCAGTGACCATGGTCGGCCTGGCCGTGGTGATCAAGAACCCTTGGCTCGGTCGTGGTTTTGTCGAAGACCTCAAGCCTGAAATCCGCGCCAATTGCTCCGAGCTGGGTGCGTTGATGGTCGAGCGCCTGACTGCTGCCATCGGCGGCGCCGACAAGATCGAAGCCTACGGCAAGGCCGCTGTGGTCGGTGCCGAAGGCGAGATCGAACACGCCTCGGCCGTGATCCACACCCTGCGCTTCGGCAACCACTACCGTGAAGCGGTCAAGGCCAAGAGCTACCTGAGCTTTACCAACAAGCGCGGCGGCCCGGGCACTTCCATCCAGATCCCGATGATGCACAAGGATGACGAAGGCCTGCGTTCGCACTACATCACCCTGGAAATGCAGATCGAAGACTCGCCACGCGCCGATGAAATCATTGTCGTGCTGGGCGCTGCCAACGGTGGCCGTTTGCATCCGCGCATCGGCAACCGTTACATCGACCTGGAAGAACTGGCTGCCGAGAAGGCCCAGTAATCAACCTCCTCCATCAACAATGCTGCGCAGGAGCGATCCATGATTCAGCTCACCGCTGAACGCACCCCGGCCGGGACCAGTTATCTGGCGACCGGCCAAGGCCACCCTGTGGTGTTGATTCACGGGGTTGGTCTGAATAAAGAGATGTGGGGCGGACAGATCGTCGGTCTGTCTCCACACTACCGAGTCATTGCCTACGACATGCTGGGTCATGGTTCGAGCCCGCGCCCGGACCCGGATACCGGTCTGCCCGGTTATGCCGAGCAACTGCGCGAACTGCTCGATCACCTGGGCCTGCCCCAGGCCACGGTGATCGGTTTCTCGATGGGCGGACTGGTGGCACGGGCTTTCGCCCTGCACCACCCGCAGTACCTGTCGGGCATGGTGATCCTCAACAGCGTGTTCAATCGCACCGCCGAACAACGCGCCGGCGTGATCGCTCGCACCAGCCAGGCTGCCGAACACGGGCCGGACGCCAATGCCGCCGAGGCCTTGTCGCGCTGGTTCAGCCGTGAATACCAGGCTGCCAACCCGGCGCAGATCGCAGCCATTCGCCAGAACCTGGCCAGCAACGATCCGCAGGGTTACCTGACCACTTACAAGCTGTTTGCTACCCAGGATATGTACCGCGCCGACGATCTGGGCGATATTCGTGCCCCGACGCTGATTGCCACCGGCGAGCTTGACCCAGGCTCCACCCCGGACATGGCCCGCCAACTGGCGATGCGCATCCAGGGTGCCGAGGTTGCGATCCTGCCCGAGCAGCGGCACATGATGCCGGTGGAATCGCCGCGTCTGGTCAATCAGGTGTTGCTGGACTTCCTCGACAAGTCGGCGGCTCTACACAATCCGGTAAAGGGAATCGTTGCATGACTCTCACCCGCTTTCAGATGTGCATCGACGGCCAATGGGTCGATGCACTTTCCGGCAAGACCTTTGACAGTCTCAACCCTGCATTGGCCGAACCCTGGGCACAATTGCCCGATGCCGATGAAGCCGACGTGGAACGCGCCGTACAGGCCGCGCAAAAGGCTTTTGAAGGCAAGGCCTGGCGTGGACTGACGGCAACTGCGCGGGGCAAGTTGCTGCGCAGGCTGGGCGACCTGATCGCCGAGAACAAGGAGCAACTGGCCCAACTGGAAAGCCGTGACAATGGCAAGCTGATCCGCGAAACCCGCGGCCAGGTGAGCTATCTGCCGGAGTTCTTCCACTACACGGCCGGCCTTGCGGACAAGCTCGAAGGCGGCACCCTGCCCCTCGACAAGCCTGACCTGTTCGCCTACACGGTTCACGAGCCGATGGGTGTGGTTGCCGGGATCATTCCCTGGAACAGCCCGCTGTACCTGACGGCTATCAAACTGGCGCCAGCACTGGCGGCAGGCAACACCATCGTACTCAAGCCTTCCGAACACGCCTCGGCAACCATTCTGGAACTGGCGCGCCTGGCGCTGGAAGCCGGGATTCCACCGGGCGTGGTCAACGTGGTGACCGGCTACGGTCCCAGCACCGGCGCGGCCCTGACCCGCCATCCGCTGGTGCGCAAGATCGCCTTTACCGGCGGCGCAGCGACTGCTCGCCATGTAGTGCGCAGCAGCGCGGAAAACTTCGCCAAACTGTCGCTGGAACTGGGCGGCAAGTCTCCGAATATCATCTTTGCCGACGCCGATCTGGACAGCGCCATCAATGGCGCAGTGGCCGGCATCTATGCGGCCTCGGGACAAAGCTGTGTATCCGGCTCGCGCCTGCTGGTGCAGGACGAGATCTACGACGAATTCGTCGAGCGCCTGGCCGAACGAGCCAGCCGCATCCGGATCGGCAACCCGCAGGACGAAACCACCGAAATGGGCCCCATGGCTACCGCCCAGCAACTGGCGGTCGTCGAAGGTCTGGTGGCCGATGCCCTGGCCGAAGGTGCACGCCTGCGGCTGGGTGGCAAACGTCCGCAAATGGCCGGCGAAGGCTGGTTCTATGAGCCGACCCTGTTCGAGTGCGATAGCAACTCGATGAAGATCATGCAGGAAGAGGTGTTCGGCCCCGTCGCGTCGGTCATTCGTTTCAAGGACGAAGCCGAAGCGCTGGCGATTGCCAACGACTCGCAGTTCGGCCTGGCAGCCGGTATCTGGACCCGCGACCTGGGTCGCGCGCACCGTCTGGCCCGCGACGTGCGTTCAGGTATCATCTGGGTCAATACCTATCGAGCCGTATCCGCCATGGCCCCCATCGGCGGATTCAAGAACAGCGGCTATGGCCGTGAAAGCGGTATTGACTCGGTACTGGCCTATACCGAGCTGAAAACGGTATGGATCAATCTATCGCAGGCCCCTATGCCTGATCCTTTTGTAATGCGTTAAGTGAGGCGGCGGCAATGATAGAACCCGGCATTTATAAAGAAGTCATGGCGTCCTTTCCTTCGGGCGTCACCATCGTCACCACCCTGGACCCCGAAGGCAGCCTGGTCGGCATCACCGCCAGCGCGTTCAGCGCACTGTCCATCGATCCGGCACTGGTACTGTTCTGCCCGAACTATGCCAGCGACACCTACCCGATCCTGCGCGACAGCAAGAAGTTCGCCATTCACCTGCTGTCTGCGGAACAACAGGCCGAAGCCTATGCTTTTGCCAGCAAGGGCAAGGAAAAGACCAAGGGCATCGAGTGGCACCTGAGCGAGCTTGGCAACCCGTTGCTGAGCAAGGCGACGGCGATCATCGAATGCGAGTTGTGGCGCGAATATGACGGCGGCGATCACGCTATCATCGTCGGCGCCGTGAAAAACCTGATCCTGCCCGAGACACCTGTGACCCCGATGATCTATCACCGTGGCAAACTGGGAGCCTTGCCACCTTTTGCATAAGAGGCGCGCTTGGTGGTTCGCGGCAACGGCGTGATAAACTCGGCACTTTCCGGGCGATGTATGCCCGGTCATGTGCCAGCCCGGCGATTGGCCAGGCTGACGCCATGAACGCGACCGCATTGTTCTGGCCGTGTTTTTCACATAGACAGCCTCACTGAGCACAACCGATGAAACGCCTGCCACTCGACGACAACTTCAAGGTCAATCGCAATCCCGTTACCCTGCGGGAGATCGTGCTCGACAAATTGCGTAGCGCGATCATGAACTTCCAGCTTCTGCCGGGCGACCGCCTGGTCGAGCGGGACCTGTGCGATCGTCTGGGTGTCAGCCGCACATCGGTGCGCGAAGCCTTGCGGCACCTGGAGTCCGAGGGACTGGTAGAGTTCGCCGACGCCAAGGGGCCGCGAGTTGCCATCATTACCCTGGAAGATGCCTGCGATATCTACGAGCTGCGTTGCGTGCTCGAAGGCCTGATCGTCCAGCTCTTTACCCTGCGAGCCAAGGCCAAGGATATTCGTGCCCTGGAAAAGGCCCTCGAAGAGAACCGCAAGGCCCTCAACGATGGCGAGCTGCAGCAGGTCATCGATTCGGTGCAGAGCTTTTATGACGTGCTGCTTGAAGGCTCGGGCAATCACATCGCCGCCACCCAGTTGCGTCAGTTGCAGGCACGCATCAGTTATCTGCGCGCCACTTCGGTGTCACAACTCAACCGGCGCGGTGCCAGCAGCCAGGAAATGGAGCGCATGGTCGAGGCGATCAAGAGCGGCGATCCGCTGGCCGCGCATCAGGCGTCCGTCGATCACGTACGCAATGCCGCCACCGTGGCGCTGGAATACCTGAAGTCCAAGCAGGACGACGAAGCCAAGGTCCGCGACATCGTTGCCCCGGTCGCCATCAAAGAACCCCGAATAGGTCGCTGACATGCCTGCGCCGCGCTTTTGTCCGCAATGTGGCAGCTCTGATCTCGGTCAGCGCGTTCCACCGGGCGATACCCATGCGCGGCTGATGTGCAGCAGTTGCAACTACATTCACTACGTCAATCCGAAGATCATCGCCGGCTGCATCATCGAGCAGGAAGGCAAGTATCTGCTGTGCCAGCGGGCAATCGCCCCACGCCCCGGCACCTGGACCCTCCCCGCCGGCTTCATGGAAAGCGGCGAAACCACCGAGCAGGCGGCACTGCGCGAAGTCTGGGAAGAAAGCGGCGTGCGCGCCGAAATCATCTCGCCCTACTCCATCTTCAGCGTGCCGAAGATCAGCGAGGTGTACATCGTGTTCCGGGCCATAGCCCTGGAAATCACCGGCCAGTTCGGCCCGGAAACCCTGGACTACAAGTTCTTCGCACCCGAAGACATTCCCTGGGACAGCATCTATTACCCTGCCATCCGGCAAATCCTGGAGCGCTACATCACCGAACGCCAGGCCGGGGTTTATGGGCTCTACATGGGCAATGACGATACCGGGAAGGTGCATTTCATTCGCTGAGTGCCCCTGGGAACGAATTCATTCGCGAAGAGCCAGTACATTCAGCAAAAAATTCAGTGCCTGGAATACTGCCTTCGCGGATCAATCCGCTCCCATACATCCATGAAACCTGGCAATCCGCCGGGTCAAACGCCTTCGACAATCACGATCTCGGCCTTCGCCACACCCAGACGATGACTCATCGCTTGCTGATACTCGGCCGAGCGATAACAGGCCAGTGCCTGCTCGTACGACTCGAATTCGATGACCACAGTACGTTGCGGCGTCTCGCGCCCCTCGACCGCTTCAGAGCGCCCACCGCGTGCCATGAATTTGCCACCAAATAATTTGAACGCGGCTGGCGCTCGCTGGGTATATTCGCTGTACTGATCAGGGTCGGTTACGTCAACGTTTGCAATCCAATAGGCCTTCATCGCGATCTCACTGTTTCAATGATAGGGAATCTATGAAATATTCTGTCTTATGGTATACCACAAATTTTTAATCCATAACACCGAGAGATCCTGAGCATGGCGTTCGATCGCATCGAAGACATCATTGAAGACTACCGCCAGGGCAAGATGGTCCTGCTGGTCGACGACGAAGACCGCGAAAACGAAGGTGACCTGCTGCTCGCCGCCGACCGCTGCACCCCGCAGGCAATCAGCTTCATGGCCCGTGAGGCGCGCGGCCTGATCTGCCTGACCCTGACCGACGAGCATTGCCAGCGCCTCGGCCTGGAGCAGATGGTGCCCAGCAATGGCAGCGTCTTCGCCACGGCCTTTACCGTTTCCATTGAAGCCGCCAGCGGCGTCAGTACCGGGATTTCCGCCGCCGATCGCGCCCGGACCGTACAGGCTGCAGTCAACCCCACGGCCTGCGCTGATGATCTGGTACAACCCGGACATATCTTCCCGTTGCGCGCCCGCGAAGGCGGCGTGCTGACCCGCGCCGGGCATACCGAAGCCGGCTGCGATCTGGCGCGCCTGGCAGGCCTCACTCCCGCCTCGGTGATCGTCGAAGTGATGAACGATGACGGCACCATGGCCCGCCGCCCGGACCTGGAACTCTTCGCCGAAAAACATGGCATCCGCATCGGCACCATTGCCGACCTGATCCACTATCGCCTGAGCACCGAGCACACGGTCGTGCGGATTGGCGAGCGCGAGCTGCCGACCGTCCACGGCACCTTCCGCCTGTTCAGCTACGAGGACCGGATCGAAGGTGGCGTGCACATGGCCATGGTGATGGGCGATATCCAGCGCGATTACCCGACTCTGGTGCGCGTGCATGTGGTGGACCCGCTTCGCGATCTGGTAGGCGCCGAGTACACCGGTCCTGCCAACTGGACGCTATGGGCGGCGCTGCAGAAGGTGGCCGAAGAAGGACGCGGCGTGGTCGTGGTGCTGGCCAATCATGAGTCCTCCCTGGCCCTGCTCGAACGCATCCCGCAACTCACCCAACCGCCACGCCAGTACACCCGCTCGCAGTCGCGGATCTATTCGGAAGTGGGTACTGGCGCACAGATATTGCAGGATCTCGGCGTGGGCAAATTGCGCCATCTTGGCCCGCCCCTCAAGTATGCAGGACTGACCGGATACGATCTGGAAGTGGTTGAAAGCATTCCTTTTACAGGCTGACCGTCACCCTCAAACGGGTCACCCGGCAGTCTTCAAGGTGTAACGTTTAACCCAGTAAACAAAGGCTTTCAGGGGAAAAAATTTCAAAATAGCGGTGTTCCGGCAGGGCAAAATACTTGCACAAAGTTTGGAATACCATAATATGACATTCCGTAGACCGAAGGTTTTGTCAGGTGCCCCTCCTTGCGGAAGGACAAGCCCAAACAACAGCTCCTGACACGGTCGCCAGTTTCTCGGTCCACTGGACCTACTGCTCCCGAATACGCGGGCAAGAAAAGCCCGCTCAAAACACAACAAATGAGGGCGTGAAAATGGTGTTGAACAAACGTGCAACTGCAGCTCTTGCTGCTGGCGTGTTGGCTTTCTCGAGTCTCACAGCCATGGCCGCCGAAAGCGTCAACTTCGTCAGCTGGGGTGGCTCGACCCAGGATGCACAGAAGCAGGCGTGGGCGACTCCCTTCACCAAGTCCAGCGGCATCACCGTTGTGCAGGATGGCCCTACCGACTACGGCAAACTCAAGGCCATGGTCGAAAGCGGCAACGTGCAATGGGACGTCGTGGATGTGGAAGCCGACTTCGCCCTGCGTGCTGCCAGCGAAGGCCTGCTCGAACCCCTCGACTTCACCGCCATCAAGCGCGACCGTATCGACCCTCGCTTCGTCTCGGACCACGGTGCCGGCTCGTTCTTCTTTTCCTTCGTACTGGGCTACAACGAAAGCAAGGTAGGCGCCAAGACTCCGCAGGACTGGTCGGCCATGTTCGACACCAAGACCTATCCCGGCAAACGCGCCCTGTACAAATGGCCAAGCCCTGGCGTGCTGGAACTGGCACTGCTGGCCGACGGTGTAACCCCAGACAAGCTCTACCCGCTGGATCTGGATCGCGCCTTCAAGAAACTCGACACCATCAAGAAAGACATCGTCTGGTGGGGCGGCGGCGCGCAATCCCAGCAACTGCTGGCTTCGGGTGAAGCGTCCATGGGCCAGATGTGGAACGGTCGTGTCTACGCCCTGCAACAGGACGGCGCACCCGTGGGCGTGAGCTGGAAACAGAACCTGGTCATGGCCGATTTCCTGGTTGTCCCCAAGGGCGCCAAGAACAAGGCAGCAGCGATGAAGTTCATTGCCGAAGCGACCAGCCCCAAAGGCCAGGCCGACTTCTCCAACCTCAGCGCCTATGCACCGGTCAACCTGGACAGCATCCCGCGCCTGGACTCGACACTGGCACCCAACCTGCCAACCGCCTATGCCCAGGATCAGATCACTCTCGACTTCGCATACTGGGCCAAGAACGGTCCTGACATTGCGACACGGTGGAACGAATGGCTGGTCAAGTAAAAATGACGGCTATTGCTTCCCGTCAATCCAACCCGGCCGGTGGTGCGTCAAGCACCGCTGGCGCGGCTTGCACCAAGGCAGTGACGATGCAGTCAAAAACCACTTTGTCACAACGCTGGCGCGGCAGTCGCAATCTGCTGCCGGCACTGCTCTTTCTGGGGCTTTTTTTCTTCGCACCACTGATAGGCCTGTTGCTTCGCGGTGTGCTGGAACCGACTCCCGGCCTGGGCAACTACGAACAACTGTTCGCCAACTCCGCCTACGCCCGAGTGTTGTTCAACACCTTCTCGGTGGCGGGCCTGGTGACACTGTTCAGTCTGTTGCTGGGCTTCCCGCTGGCCTGGGCGATCACTCTGGTACCACGCGGCTGGGGCCGCTGGATCCTGAATATCGTGCTGCTGTCGATGTGGACCAGCCTGCTGGCCCGCACCTATTCCTGGCTGGTGCTGCTGCAGGCTTCCGGAGTCATCAACAAGACCCTGATGGCCATGGGCATCATCGATCAGCCGCTGGAAATGGTGCATAACCTTACCGGCGTGGTGATCGGCATGAGCTACATCATGATTCCGTTCATCGTCCTGCCGCTGCAGGCAACCATGCAGGCCATTGACCCGATGGTGTTGCAGGCCGGCTCCATCTGTGGCGCCAGTCCCTGGACCAACTTCTTCAGGGTATTCCTGCCGCTGTGTCGCTCGGGACTGTTTTCCGGGGGCTTGATGGTTTTCGTCATGTCGCTGGGTTACTACGTCACCCCTGCCCTGCTCGGTGGCGCGCAAAACATGATGCTGCCCGAATTCATCGTGCAACAGGTGCAGTCGTTCCTGAACTGGGGACTGGCGAGTGCGGCTGCCGCACTGCTGATCCTGATCACCCTGGTGTTGTTCTACTTCTACCTGAAGCTCCAGCCGGAATCCCCGGTCGGCGCCAGCAATGCGAGGTAAGCCATGCTCCTGACTCCCAATGCCATGAGCACGCGCCTGCGGTTCGGTCTGTACCTGACCACCGGCCTGATCGCGCTGTTCCTGTTGCTGCCGATCCTGTTCATCGTGCTGCTGTCGTTCGGTTCCTCGCAGTGGCTGGTATTCCCGCCGCCGGGCTGGACGCTGAAGTGGTATCAGCAGTTTTTCTCCAATCCGGAATGGATGGAGGCTGCGATGTCCAGCTTCAAGGTTGCCGTACTGACTACCATCAGCGCCGTCGCACTGGGCCTGCCGACCGCCTTTGCACTGGTACGGGGACGCTTCCCGGGCCGTGACATGCTGTATGGCATCTTCACCCTGCCGATGATCGTACCGCTGGTGATCATCGCCGTGGCCGTGTATGCGCTGTTCCTCAAGCTGGGCTATACCGGCACGCTGTTTTCGTTCGTGGTCAGCCATGTGATCGTCGCGCTGCCGTTCACCATCATCTCGATCATCAACTCGTTGAAGCTGTTCGATCAGTCCATCGAGGATGCCGCGGTGATCTGTGGTGCCTCGCGCATCCAGGCAATCATCAAGGTCACCTTCCCGGCCATTCGTCCCGGCATGATTGCCGGTGCGCTGTTCGCGTTCCTGGTGTCGTGGGACGAGGTGGTCCTGAGCGTGATGATGGCCAGCCCGACCCTGCAAACCCTACCCGTTAAAATGTGGACCACTCTGCGTCAGGATCTGACCCCGGTCATTGCAGTCGCTTCGACGCTGCTGATCGCCCTGTCGGTGCTGGTCATGTTCATCGCCGCGACCCTGCGTCGCCGCAACGAAGCCCGGAGTACCTCATGAGCGCCGTAATCAAAGACAACGCGCAACACGACCCGAAAACCCTGGTCAGCCTGTGCAACCTGAACAAGCATTACGGCGACTTCGCCGCCGTGGACAATATCGACCTGGATATTCAGGACGGTGAGTTCCTGACCTTCCTGGGCTCCAGCGGTTCGGGCAAGAGCACCACGCTGTCGATGCTCGCCGGGTTTGAAACACCAAGCTCGGGGGAGATCCTGGTCAGCGGAAAATCGCTGGTCAACGTGCCACCGCACAAGCGCGATATCGGCATGGTGTTCCAGCGTTATTCGCTGTTTCCGCACCTGTCGGTACGCGACAACATCGCTTTCCCGCTGGCGATTCGCAAACTGCCGGCGGCCGAACGCGAGAAGCGTGTCGATGCCATGCTCAAGCTCGTGCAACTGGAACAGTTTGCCCATCGCCGCCCTTCGCAGCTCTCTGGCGGTCAGCAGCAGCGGGTTGCCATTGCCCGGGCGCTGGTCTATGAGCCACGCATTCTGCTGATGGATGAACCGCTGGGCGCGCTGGACAAGAAGCTGCGCGAAGACCTGCAGGATGAGTTGCGTCAGTTGCATCGGCGCCTGGGCATCACCATTGTCTACGTGACTCACGATCAGGAAGAGGCCATGCGCCTGTCGCAGCGTATTGCGATTTTCAGCCATGGCAAGATTGTCGGTCTGGGGACCGGTTACGATCTGTACCAGAATCCGCCGAATGCATTTGTCGCTTCGTTTCTCGGTAACTCGAACTTTCTCAAGCTCAAGGCTCAGGGCAATGCGGTGGCGACTTTCGAGGGTGCGCCGCTGTCGATTCGCCTGACTTCCGGGCTGAAGACCGATCAGGACGTTTTGTTGATGATCCGTCCGGAGAAAGCTCAGGCGCTGAGTCTTCAACAGGCTGCGGCGACACCGCTGGAGCAGGGTTGGAACGAGGTCACGGCCAAGGTTACGGAGGTGCTGTTCCTCGGCGAAAGCCAGACTTGCGCAGTTGTCACTCCGGGTGGCACGGCCATGACGGTCAAGGCGCTGTCGGCCACTGGCCTGCAGTTGCAGACGGGTGATCCGGTCCGGGTTCGCTGGGCGACGGCTGATGCCTGTATCTATACCGAATGGGCTGAAGGCGATTTGAACAAGGCGGCCGGGGCGCATTGAGGTAGCAGCTTTTCGGTATTCCCGGCAGCACAGATGTATCAAGGCTGCTAATGGTTCCGCCTTCACGACGGGCCCCTTTGTTACGACAAAGGGGCGAAACCATGGACTCCGGTTCGGCCCAGCCTGACGGCTGGATTCCCTTGCGTCTTGGCCGCGAGCAATCTGTAGGCGCCAATTCATTCGCGAAAAACCCGCAGGCAAAAAAAAGGCCGTACCTACCTGGGAGTACGACCTTAAAAGCTTCACTGTCTTGAAGGGGGTTGCGCTATTTGGCGGTGATCACCGACAACTTGGTAATCCCTGCCCGTTCGATAGAGGCCATGGCCCGGGCCACTTCGCCGTAGTTCACATCGTTGTCGGCCTGGAGCTGTACGCGGACCTGTGCGTCTTTGGCCTTGGCGGCCTGCAGATTGGTTTCCAGCAGGTCGGCCTGGATTTCATCTTTGTTGATGAACACCTTGCCCTGTCCGTCGATGCTCACCACCAGCGGGTCTTTCTGTTCTGCCGGGGCGACGGCCTCGGTCTTGGGCAGGTTGATCGGGATCGAGTTGGTCAGCAGTGGCGCGGTGACAATGAACACCACCAACAGCACCAGCATCACGTCCACCAGCGGCGTCACGTTGATTTCGCTGAGCACTTCATCGCTGTCTTGAGTGGAGAAAGCCATATCAGGACGCCTCCTTCACTTTCTGGCCAGCAGCGGTAGCGCCATTCTTGGTCAGCACCGGATGCAGCAGGACACGGAAGGCATTTTTCTGCGCCAGGCTGTAGAAGTCATGGGCGAAGTCGTCCAGATCGGCAGCGGTCAGCTTGAGGCGACGCAGGAAGTAGTTGTAGACCAGCACTGCTGGCACCGCGACGGCGATACCGACACCGGTAGCAACCAGTGCCGCACCGATCGGGCCAGCCACCGTTTCCAGGCTCGCAGAACCCGCCGCGCTGATGCCCTTGAGCGCCGACATGATGCCCCACACCGTGCCGAACAGGCCGATGAAGGGCGAAGTGCTGCCGATACTGGCGAGAATTGCCAGGCCGGTTTCAAGCGAACGACGCTCACGTACGATCTGCTGGCGCAAGGCGCGCTCCAGACGATCCTGATGGTTGATCGACTGGCTGAGGTCAGTCTGCTGATTGCCCTCGTGCACCTGAATCGCCGCATAACCGGCCTGGGCAACGCGAGCGGCAGCGCCCGGTTGCTGATGGGCCAGCTCAGCAGCCGAATCGAGGCTCGAAGCCGCCCAGAACTGCTTGTGGAACTTGCGATCCTGGGATTTCAGGCGGGAAAACTGGACGCCCTTGAGCAAGGCCAGGCCCCAGGTTACGACGGAAAAGACCACCAGCAGCCAGATGACCGCGTGTTCGATTGATTCAAAAGGGGATGCCAGTAAGTTCATGTCTGTGCTCTCGTGCTGATACGTCAGGTCTGGTGTCGCGATGCTCCTTTTGTCAGGTGGCCCGCATTGAATCGTTGAAACCGTTATTTGATCTTGAAGTCGATGGGTACGCTGACCCAGCCGTCCTGGGCGACATCGCCCTGTTTGGCCGGAACGAAACTCCAGCGCTTGACGGCCGCCAGTGCGGCTTCATCGAGCGATTCACGACCACTGCTTTTCTGAATCTGGATCTCTCCGGGCTTGCCGCTGGCCAGTACATGCACCCGCAACAGCACCGTTCCTTCCCAGCCCCGGCGCATGGCCAGCGCCGGATATTCCGGAGCCGGGTTGCGCAGATAACCGGCGCTGGCCGAGGCCGGTGTCACCGGAGCTGGCGCGGGTGGTGCCGGAGGTGCAGGCGCGGCGACCGGTTGTGGCGGCGCAGGTGGCGCGGGAGGTTGCTCCACCGGCTTGGCAACAGGCTTGGGAGTCGGCGGCTTGACCACCGGTTTGGGTTTTGGCTTGGGCGGTGGTTTTACGGCCAGCTCATCCTCGACCGGAGGCGGCGGCTCGACCACAGGTTGTACGACAGGCTCGGGCGGCGGTGGCGGAGTTTCCACTACGGGCGGCGCGGGCCGGGAAAATTCGATGGTCATCGGCGGGATTTCCGGCGGTACGACCGGCAGCACAGGTGTCGGGGTCTGGCTCAGCCAGTAGATCACCGCGCCATGCAGTACCAGAGCAAATGCGCCGAGCAGAATGGCTTCACGGCGTGCCAGGATCGGCTTGGGCGTGCGGTGTAACCGCGACAGCAGCAAGGGTCCCCGGAAAGGACGCCCCAGATCGACCAATTCGCCGCTCGGCGTTTGGCGCCAAGGCACTTCATGTGCACTGGCTGCGGTCTGGACATTGCCCATTGATACACTCCTGCATTTTTTTCAATAAAAAATCCAGGTTCTGTTGGTATCAGTCACCTTTCAAAGTTGATAGCGCAGGGCAATCATCTCCGATCCTTCTTGCTCCCGAAAAGAATATTTAGTTCTCCTGTTATTCATAAAAAGAATATAAAAACACTCCAGCCATGAAAAAGCCCCGGCATGCACAAGCATGACGAGGCCTGGAGGAAGGAGCCTGGCGTAATCAGTGACCGCTATGATCACCGTGGCCGGAATGCCCCTGAGTCGTCAGCGCCCGGGCAGGCGCAACCACCTGGATCGACTCGCGCACGCCCTTGTCGTTTTCCACGGTCAGGGTCAGTGGCACTTTATCGCCCTCCTTCACCTGAGCCACCAGGCCCATGAGCATCACGTGATAGCCGTCAGAATCAAGCGTCACGGTCTTGCCGGCTGGCAGGTCGATGGACTTGACCTGCTGCATGCTCATCACATCGTTCTTCATGCTCATCTGGTGAATCTGCACGGTTTTAGCCGCAGGCGAGCTGACTTCCACCAGTTTGCCGCTGGTGGTCGAGGTGATGTTCATGAAAGCGCCGGTTGCAGGCTGGCCGGCAACCGTGGCGCGTACCCAGGCGTCGTCCACGGTGGTCTGCGCCTGTGCCGACAGGCTTGTGCCCAGCACGGACAGGGCCAGCAACAGGCTTTTGCAAGGAGTGACGTTCAGGGCATTACGAATCAGAGCATTCATCAACAGACTTCCATAAGAGTGAGCAGGTCTTCTGCACATTGTTGGGCGGTCAACTTGTGCGACAGTCCCAGGCGTAATACGCCACGGGTGTCGAATACATAACTGGTGGAGGTGTGGGAGATGGTATAGGTATCGCCCAGCGGCACCTTCTCGTAGAACACCCCGAATTCCTTGGCGGTGGCTGCGGTTTCTTCCAGCGTGCCGGACAACGCTATAAAGCTTGGATCGAAGGCCTTCACATAGGCATCGATAACCTTCGGCGTGTCCCGCTCCGGGTCCAGGGTAATAAACACCACCTGGAAGGTATCGGAATCGGCGCCCATCAGTTTCTTGATCTGCGCAGCACGGGCCAGCGCGGTCGGACAGACTGCCGGGCACTGGGTAAAGCCGAAGAACACCATTGGCATATAGCCGCGGAAACTCGACAGGCTCATCACCTCGCCCTGCAGGTTCCTGAGCTTGAAGTTGCGTCCCAGAATCTGGTTGCTCATGTCCTTGCCGTGCTTGAACGGCAAGGCATTGGAGTTATTGCAACCGGTCAGCACGCCAAGGCTCAGCAAGGAGAGGCCCGCGACCACTTCGCGACGGGTCAGGTATTGAGTCATGCACTACAGTCCTTTAAAGGGAAACAGGCAAGGCATGCAGCGCGTCACAGGCTTGATGCGCTACAGACAACCAATCAGGCAGGACCGGGAGTCAAGGCGCCTGAGGCACCAGCCCTGGCGAAGTGTGGCGGGAAGATTCGCGCATCAGCCCGGGCGGGATGAGCAGCCTGACATTGCGCGCGCGCAACAGCCAGCCCAGGCCGATGAAGAACACCACGATGCCGGTGAGTTTGCCGGCAAAGGTGCAGTCGAGCATGGCCAGTTGCATGACCAGCGCATGTCGGGTCTCGTCCGGTGCCGTCATCGACAGTGACGAGTCCGCCTGATCCCCACAGATTTCCGCAGCCGGTGCGGAAGAAAACGCCGCCAGCATCTGCCCGTGGCTGATGCTGCACATGAGGCCATTGAACAGGATGAAGCCATACAGCATCCAGGCAATGAGCGAGCGGTGGGTTCGGACGAATTTCATGGCGGCAAATTTAACATTCCCGCGCCCGGGCGAACACCGCGAATACGTAAGCGGCGTATGGCGCCGGGCACGAACCGTGCGGTTCCGGGCCATTGCCGCAGGTGCGACAAAGTGGCGCAGGCTGGGCAAACGAGATCAGCACGCGCGAAAAAGCAGGATTCGCCAAAGCTATAAATGCAATTTATGCATTATAAAAAACAACTTAAATTCAAATTATTAATAATTAGCTTATACCGAAAAGAACTTTCACATGACTCTTTCATAACCTTATATTCCGCCCACAGACCGACCCTTACCCGTGGAGGCTCAGAAAACTTTCCTAACCCGACAAGGATCACCCTCCATGGCCGTCACTGCCCGCGCCTGCGCAACACCTCTGCCCCCTCACCTTTTCAAAGGCATGGCCCTCATTGGCCTGGGGCTGATAAACCCGGTCCAGGCGGCTGAAGAATCCGGCACTGACACCCGTCTGGACAAGGTCACAGTGATCTCTACCGGGATTCGCGGCAGCGAACGCAGTGTGACCGACAGCCCAGCGCCCATCGATATTGTCACCAGCGAACAACTGCTCAAGACCGGACGCGCCGACCTGACCGAAGCCATCGCCAAGCTGCTGCCTTCGTTCAACTACGGCACCAACGTCGCGGGCTATAACTCCACCATCCGTCCCCTGTCCAACCGCAGCCTGGCACCGGCCTACACGCTGGTGCTGGTCAATGGCAAACGCCGTCATAACAGCGCCCTGCCCGCCAACGGTTCGACCGACAGCAGCGGCGCCAACTCGGTGGACATCGACATGATCCCCATCAGTGCGGTGGAGCGGATCGAAGTCCTGAAAGACAGCGCCGCCGCTCAATACGGCTCCGACGCCATCGCCGGGGTCATCAACGTGATCCTTAAATCCAGCTCCCAGGGCGGCCACCTGGGCGTGACCTACGGCAAGCTCTACAGTGGCGAAGGTGAAGTGACCAAGTTCGAGGGCAATAGCGGTTTTGAGCTGGGCGATGGCGGCTTTCTGCATCTGTCGGCCGATGCCCGCAAGCGCGGGGATGCCAGCTGGAATGAAAAGGCGACCAACAACGCCTACTTTCCCGGCGACCCGCGGGAAGCCACCTGGGATCGGGTCGGCGTCAAGAATGGCGACCCACAGATCAAGGCCTTCAACCTGGCCTACAACGCCGAACTGCCGCTGGATGAACAGACGCGGCTGTATTCCTACGGCACCTATGGGCAGCGCGACGCCATCATCAATAACTATTTCCGCTACCCCAACGGCAACGCCAACATCCCCGAACTGTTCCCCGATGGCTACTACCCGCTGAATAACCTGGACGACACCGACTATCAATACCTGATCGGCGCCAAGGGCGAATCCCTAGGCTGGAACTGGGACCTGAGCACCACCTACGGACGCAACAACAACCATCAATACAGCGACCGGACTATCAACCCGTCGCTGGGCCTCGCCACGCCGACCTCATTCGATGACCTGGCGACCTACCGTTTCGAGCAGTGGGTGAACAACCTGGATATCACACGCGCCTTCGATGGGCTGTTCGGCGTGCCCTTGCAGGTTTCCGCCGGGCTGGAACATCGCTGGGAACGCTTCCGCACCTTCTCCGGCGATCCTCAGGCTTATCAGGTGGGCGGCTATCGTTTCCCGGCCAGCCTGCCCAATGGCCAGCCCAACCCGCTGGCAGGTCAACTGGCGTCGATTGCCGCACAGGCTGCGGCCGTCATTTCCCCGCAGGACGCCACCAGCATCAAGCGCAATAATTATGCGGCCTATGTCGATTTCGGCATCACGCCCATAGAGCCACTGTTTATCGATCTGGCCTTGCGCGCCGAGCACTTCGATGACGACTCGGGCAACACCCTCAGCGCCAAGCTCAATTCGCGTTATGAGTTCACCGACACTTTTGCCGTACGCGGCACCGTGGGGACCGGCTTTCGGGCGCCGTCCCTGACCCAGATCGGCTACAGCATCTCCGACAACCGGGTCGGCGCAGCACCGGACGGCACCATCGTACCCGCCGTGACGCGCATCGCACCGGTCAATTCGGCGCTCGCCCAGGCGCTCGGTGCGACCACACTGGAGCCGGAAAAATCGCGCAATCTGGGCCTTGGCCTGACCTGGCAACCGGCAGCGCGTACCAGCCTGACCGTGGATGCCTACTGGATCGAAATCGCCGACCGCATTGCGCGCACCGAAAGCCTGTACGGCCCCGCACTGGCACCGATTCTCACGGCACAGGGCGTGGACACCAGCACCTGGACGTCCTACTACGCCAACGCCTTCGACACCCGGACCCGTGGCCTGGATATCGTGCTCGACCATTCGAGCCGCTATGGCGCCTTTGGCGATGTGCGCTGGAGCGCCGGATTCAACTACAACAAGACCGTGATCACCGAGGTCAAGAGCGACCCGGCCGCCCTGCAGGGACTGGGCGACAACACCGGCGGCAGCCTGACCTGGGTCGGCCGCGCCCGGGAAGGCGACCTGACCGATGCCCAGCCAAAGACCAAATGGGTATTGGGTGCCAACTGGACCCTCGGTGATCTGAACGTAAACCTGCAAACCACCCGCTATGGCAAGGTCAAGACGCTTCAGCAACTGGAAAGTGGCGACCGCAGTTTCGGTGCCAAATGGATCACCGACCTGGACCTTTCATACACCATCGAGGACAACATCACCCTCAGCCTGGGCGGCACCAATATCTTCGATGTGCGCCCGGACAAGAACGCGGTTGCCTCGGCCAACGGCCTGAACCTGTACAGCAACCCGCCCTTTTATCCAGGTGGCGGGTTCTGGTACAGCAAGATTGCCTATGACTTTTGAGCATGGGTCATAAAGGTTCCACTCCGGCCAGAATCGCCACCTCATCCATCCCGTCGGCGGCCAGTGAGCTGAAGTGCAACGGGTTGATGCCGTAGTAACGTCGAAAGACCTTGGCGAAGTGGCTGGCATTGGAATACCCGACCGCAGCCGCCACTTCGCTGACCGAGCCCTGCTGCTTGAGCAATTGCGCGGCCCGCTCGATACGGACCTTTTGCAGATAGCCATACACGCCGCTGTCATAGACGTCGCGAAAACCCTGCTTGAGCTTCTTGGTATTGAGTTCCACGCACTGGGCCAGCGACTCGATGGTCCACTCCTGTTCGGGATGGGCCTCAAGCAACTTGCGCGCTCGCTCCACCCGGGCCAGATCGCGACCACCGGCGTTCAGCCCCGTGAAACGCGCAAGGTCCTGAATATGCGCAGTCAGCTGTCCGAGCATTTCATAAGCCTTGCCACGCAGCAGCAGGTCCCTGGCAACGCCTTCCAGACGACAGCCGAGCATTTCCTGACCGATACGTCGGACCACATGCGGCGCAGGAAACTGCGCCAGCCGTGCAGAGCTGTCTGCGCTGCGGGTTTTCTCCCATGGGCCGTCGTACTCGAACAATTGGGTCGCCAGGTCCAGCATGCCCAGCCGGTGAGCGGCAAAGCTGATATTGACGCCGCGCCAGCGAGTGCCGGCGGGCACAAAACCCACGCCCTGCAATGGCACGGTCGAGTGAAACAGGCAGCAGTGATCTTCGCGCCAGCTCAAGGGAGAGGTGTCGGCAAAGCTGCGCCAGCCTGCGCAGTTGGCATGGTAGGAGACCGTCAACGAGGCTTCGCAAGAGGCGTCCAGGTGCCGGTCTTGCTCGACCTGCCATTCGATCAGGCGGATATCGAGTTCATCGCCCACCTCCTCGGTCAGCACCTTGGGCAACTCATAATCAGCGTGGTAATGATTGAGGCTCATGGGCACCTACTCTTTTGGGAATCAGACTCAAATGATAACACTTATCAACTATAGTGCCGATTGCGCGCATTAATACCCCGATCGCACGCGCAACAACATAACCATCGCAAGAAGATAGCGGCTTCCATTTACAGCCGAGTCTTCCCATGCAGCGCTCTATTCTCAGCATCGCGATCATGTGTGCCATATCCGGGCAAACCCTGGCGGACGATGTACTGACCTTGCCGGAAATGCAAGTGACCGCCAGCAAACGGACCCAGGCCCAGAATCAGACCGATCTGGCGCTGTCAGTGGCCAGCGATGCCGACCTTGAGCGTGCCAACGTCTATAACAGCGGCGATCTGGAACGGGTATTCCCCGAGCTGCTGATACGTAACACCGGCGCCAGCGTGTTTCCAAGCCTGAGCATGCGCGGGATTTCCTCTTCGGACCCTTACAATGCACCGGTCGCGGTCTACGTCGATGGCGTGCCGCAATATCTGGGCACCTTCAACCAGCAGTTGCTGGACGTCGAACACATCGAACTGCTCAAAGGACCGCAAGGCACCCTGTACGGCCGCAATGCTCATGCCGGGGCTCTGAACATCATTACTCGCCAGCCGGACAACACCCCGACCGCGACCCTTCAGAGCCGCTTCAGCAATCTGCATCAACAGGTCGCCGCCAGCGGCTCGGCACCGCTGATCGATGACAAGCTATTCATTCAGGGCACTGTCTACCATGACGACACCGATGGCGAGCTGACCGGCAGCGAGCACCATGGCGACAGCGACAACGGGGGCGGCAACGTCGCGCTGACATTCAGGCCCAACGAGGATTTCAGCCTGAAACTGGCCTATGCCCGTGACCGCCTGACCTCCTACAACGAGCAATACCTGGCTGACGCAACCTATGAAAAGCGTCGGGCCAGCGTGCCGCTGATGGAGTCGGTCTATGTCCGCCGGGTGGAAACCAGCAGCGCAATCATGGACTGGAATCTCAGCGACTCGCTGAAACTGACCTCCATCACTTCCTTGCAGAACTATCGCCACGAGCGGCTGTTCGGCGACATGGGGTTTCTCTGGCCGGAAAGCCAGCGCACCGTCAGCCAGGAACTGCGCCTCTCCACCCAGGGTGCCGACCGTGCCTGGGATGCAGTGGGCGGCCTGTACTGGCAGAAGAGTCGCAGCCATTCACAGCGCGAACCTGAAAATGGCGCGCCGTTGCTCGGTTCCTTCGGACTCGCCGACAGCCGTATCGAAAATACTGAAAAAGCCGTATTCGGTGAATTCACCTGGCATCTGGCGCCGCGCTGGGACCTGACTCTGGGCGCCCGCCACAGCGAGGAGAAAGCCGAAACCACCTACACCCAGGCCGATGCGCTGTTCACTCCGGGCTTCGTCTATACCGGCAACGACACCTTCACCAGCACCACCCCAAAAATCGCACTGGGCTTCCAGGCTACGCCGGATACCCGCCTGTATGCCTCGGTCAGCAAAGGCTTCAAGGCCGGTGGCTACAACCGCATCGGTTCGATCACCTCCGACTCGGTGGCTTACTCGCCGGAGAAATCGCTGAACATGGAAGTCGGCGTCAAATCCAGCCTGCTGGACAAGCGCCTGTGGCTCAACGCCGCGCTGTACCGTATCGATATCGACGATGTGCAGCAGTTCATCGGCGCCGCCGGCACCGGTACCCAGGCCTTGAGCAACATCGGCAAGGCGCGCAGCGAAGGCGCGGAAATGTCCCTCGACTGGCGCGCCGACGACGCCACGCTGATTCGCCTGGCCGGCACCGTCAATCGCAACCGCATGCTCGACTCCGACCGTCAGGGCAACAGCCTGACCTATACACCGGGACGCACCCTGCGCGCCTCGGCCGAACGCAGCTTCTACTTCGACAATCTGCTGGGCGAGCTGCGCCCCAGTGTCGGCATCAGTTACACCGGCCAGCACTACTTCGATGTCGACAACGAGGTTTCCCAAGGCGGCTACAGCCTGGTGGATGCACGCCTTGCCTGGCTGCCGAAACCGGATCTGGAGCTGGCGCTGTACGGCAACAACCTGGGCGACAAGGACTACCGGACTTACTCCTACATCTCCTCCGGCGCCCAGTTCAGCCAACCGGGCCAAGGCCGCGAGTTGGGGCTGAGCACCAGAATCACTTTCTGACACCCAAGGTGTAACGAGCGAAGCCAATCCCTTCGCTCTCTCAACGGGGCAGTACCTGCGGCCACGGCCTTTGAGCCGTCAGCCCGGCCCCGTGCACCCTCCTGAAAGGCCCGAAAAACCACAGGAATGTTGAATGAGCACACAACACGACACTGCCGACATAACGCCAACCGAACCCTTGAGCCATACCGGACTGCTGAAACTGGCCCCCGGCATGTTCGCCATCGCCATCGTTTGCGCCGTGGCGGCAACCCTGCTCAGCCTTGTGCCGCTGTGGTGCATCTACAGGATTGCCCAGACCCTGCTGAGCCCGGTTCCCGATGCGGCAAGCGCCTTTTCCTGGGGAGTGATTGCGCTGGTCGCAGTCGCCATGCGCTGGCTGATCATGACTGTCAGCCATGTCACAGCACACCTGGCAGCCTTTGAGCTGTTACGCCAGTTGCGCAGCCGGATTGCCCGGCGCCTGGGCGAAGTGCCCTTGAGCTTTTTCAGTCGCCACAACAGCAGCGACCTGCGCCGCACGCTCAACGACGATGTCGGCTCCCTGGAAGGCTTCTTTGCCCACTCACTGCCCGACTCGATCGCCGCAGCGGTAATGCCGCCCCTGAGTCTGATCGTGCTGTTCATCGTCGACTGGCGCCTGGCGCTGGCCTGTATGGCGCCGCTGCCGCTGGCCTTCCTGGCGCAGATGCTGATGGTCAAGGGCTCGGCCGAACGCATGGCCCAGTGGCAAAGCCTGCAACAGCGGATTTCCCAGAGTTTCAGCGAGTACCTGCAAGGCATTCAGGTGGTGAAAAGCTTCGGCCTGACCAGCCTGCGCTTCGGCACCCTGAGCAAGGACATTCGCGGTGCCGCCGACTGGGTGGCCGGTTTTGCCCGCAGGAGTTCGCTGTTCTGGGTGGTGTTCTCGGGCCTGCTCAGCGCCAACCTGATCATCGTCGCGCCGTTGGGCGCCTGGTTGCTGCTGGCCGGCAAGATCACTCTGGAAACCCTGCTGCTGTTCATTCTGCTGGCCCCTGCCGTGCTGATGCCATTGCTGCGCCTGACCTACATGCTCGGCGATCAGGTCCAGCGCAATGCAGCGTTGGCGCGCATCAACGACGTGTTGCTCAGCCCGCGAATGAGTGAAAACCCCAACGCACACATCCCCGCTGCGCCGCTGGACCTGCATCTGGAAAATGTCTGCCACGCTTATGGCGAAAGACAGGCACTGAATCAGGTCAGCTTTACCGCTCAGGCAGGCCAGTTGACCGCGCTGGTCGGCCCCAGCGGCTCGGGCAAGAGCACCGTGGCGCAACTGGTCTGCCGCTTGTTCGACGCCGACAGCGGCAGCATCACGCTGGGCGGCACGGAACTGCGCGACTGGCCGCTGGATGCCTTGCTGGCACGGGTTGCAGCGGTGTTCCAGCATGTTCATCTGTTCGACGGCAGCGTGCTCGACAACCTGCTGCTGGCAAAACCTGATGCCGATCAGGCCAGCGTCGAAGCCGCTGCCCGCGCCGCCTGTGCCCACGACTTCATCATGCGGCTGCCACAGGGTTACCAGACCTCCATCGGCGAAGGCGGCGCGCAACTGTCCGGTGGCGAACGCCAGCGTCTGTCGATTGCCCGTGCCCTGTTGAAAGACGCGCCGGTGCTGATTCTCGACGAAGCCACCGCCTATGCCGACAGCGAAAACGAAGCGCTGATCCAGCAGGCGCTGGCCAACCTGTGCCGTGGCCGAACCGTGCTGATGATCGCTCACCGCCTGCACACCGTGACCGCCGCGCAATGCATCGTGGTGCTGGATCAGGGCCAGGTGCGCGGCAGCGGTCGCCATGAACAGTTACTGGAAAGCTGCGAGCTGTATCGCCAGCTCTGGCAGGACCACACCCGTATTCGTCAATGGCAACTGAGCAGTGCAGGAGTACCGGCATGATTTCCAAACTGATGCGTGCCGGTGAACGCCTGGCCGGCCAGCGCGATCCTCATCTGAACCGGGGCCTGCGTCTCGCAGTACTCGAAGGCCTGCTGAGTGCGGCGCCCTATCCATTGTTGTACTGGCTGCTCGACGGCCTGTTCAACGGCACCGCCACAGGCCTCGGCGTGTTCTGGCTGGCGCTGGCGATGCTGGCCTGTCTGGTTGCACGAATCGTGGTCGGGGCAATCGGCACACCGCTGATTTTCACCGGTGCCTACGCCATGATGGCCAGCGCTCGCCTGCGCCTGGTCGACCATCTGCAAAAGTTGCCATTGGGCTGGTTCGGCAAGACCAACAGCGGCGAAATCAGTGCTCAGGTCACCGGCGACCTGGCATTGGTGGAACATCTCTGGTCGCACTTTCTCGGCGTGTTCGCCCTGTCGCTGGCGAAACTCGGCTTTCTGCTGATCTTCCTGTTCTGGCTGGAGCCGGTGCTGGCCTGTGCCGTGCTGACCATGCTGCCGTTGGCCTGCCTGGCCATCTATGTGGCGATTCGCAAGACCCTGCTGCATGCCGACCGCATGCTGGCCAGTAACAACCGCACCCAGGCCGCGCTGCAGGAATATATCCAGGGCATTGCGGTGATCCGCAGTTTCGGTCGCTTCGGCAGCGCCCTGCAACGTTTGAACAGGGTGATGGATGCGCAGCATCGGGCCATGGTCAGCATCGAACTCAAGCCGGCGCCCTGGGTTGGCCTGTTCGGACTGGTGATCGAAGCCGGATTCATCCTGATGGTGCTGCTCGGCTGCAACCTGCTGCTGGATGGGCAGTTGAGCACTCATAGCCTGCTGATCTTCAGCGTGCTGTCGCTGCCGTTGTATCGCCAGGCCATCGACCTGGGTTTCTCCACCCTGCTGCTGCGCTTCGGCCATCTGGCCTTGTCGCGCACCGAGCAGTTGCTGGAGCACAAACCGATGCCCGAGCCTGCTCAGCCACGTCAGCCCCAGCACTTCGATATCGAGTTCAAGAACGTCCGCTTCAACTACGCCGAACGCGACGCAACGGTGATTGACGGCCTTTCCTGTCATTTGCCGGCGGGCACCCTGACCGCTCTGGTCGGCCCCAGCGGCGCGGGCAAAAGCACCCTGGCGCATCTGGTGGCGCGGCTCTGGGACATCGACAGCGGCCAGTTGCAGATTGGCGGTATCGAGGCACGTGAGATTGGCAGCGAAAACCTGCAGCAACACATCTCGATGGTCTTCCAGGACGTCACGCTGTTTTCCGGCACGGTGCTCGACAACCTGCTGGTCGGCAAACCCGACGCCAGCGAACAGGAAGTGATCCACGCCGCACGTCTTGCCAGGGCTCACGACTTCATCGAAGCCCTGCCGGAAGGTTACGCCACCCGTATCGGTGAAGGCGGCGGCTGGCTGTCGGGCGGTGAACGGCAACGTCTTTCGATTGCCCGCGCACTGCTCAAGAACAGTCCGATCCTGCTGCTCGACGAGGCCACTTCCAGCGTCGATCCGTCCTCGGAAGCCGCCATCCAGTTCGGGCTCGATGCGCTGGTGCGTGATCGCACGGTGCTGGTCATCGCCCACCGCCTGCACAACATCCAGCACGCCGACCAGATTCTGGTCATGGATCGCGGGCGCATCGTCGAGCGCGGCTGCCACGACGACCTGCTGGCACTCGACGGCCTGTATGCCCGCCTGTGGCGGCAGCAAAGCCAGGCACGCCACTGGAACCTGAACACCTGAACCTACACAACGCGCCGCGCCAATACCTGCGCGGCATGAGTACTTGTCTGGATGGAGTCTTACCATGTACACATCGACCAGAAAAGCCTCGACTACGCACGCCACAGCGCTTGCAGAATTCAACCCCGCAACATTGGTTGATGAACTCGCCAAGCAACTCCGCCTGCCCGTCGACCAGCTACCAGGCGATGCAAATCTTCTGCGGCTGGGCCTGGATTCAATGCACCTGATGGCCTGGCTCAATCGCTTTCGGCGCCTGGGCTTCAAGGTGACCCTGAGCGAGCTTTATGATCATCCGACGCTGGAGGGCTGGCAAAACCTGCTGGGCAAGGCCGGCATCGGCAGCCAGAACCCAACGCCAGTTGCGGCCAGCGAAGCACTGCCGTGCATGACCGACGCCCAACCCTTCGCGCTGACTGCCGTGCAGCACGCCTATCTGGTCGGACGTTCCAGCGAGCAGCCATTGGGCGGTGTCGGCTGCCACCTGTATCAGGAGTTCGATGGCCGTGGTTTGACGGCACAAGTGCTGGAGCCGGCGATCTACCAACTGATCGAACGTCATCCGATGCTCAAGACCCGTTTTCTGGCCAACGGCCGCCAACAATGGCAGCCACAGTCGGCGTGGCCGGGGCTGAAGGTGCACGACCTGCGCCAGCACGACGAAACCTCGCGCCAGCAAACCCTGCTGCAACTGCGCGAGCAACTGGGCCATCGACGCCTTCAGGTCGAGCTGGGCGAAACCTTCGATTTCCAGCTGTGCCTGCTGCCTGAAGAGCAGCACCGCCTGCTGGTCAATATCGATCTGCTGGTCTGCGATGCGGCCAGCTTCAATCAGTTGTTCGAGGAACTGATTGCCCTGATCACCGAGCAACCGCTGCCCGCAGCATCCGACGAGTACGATTTCTGCAGCTACCTGACTCAGGTCCAGCGCAACGACCAGCAACGCATCGAACAGGCCAGGGCATGGTGGATGGCGCGTCTGGACGACCTGCCACTGGCCCCGCTGCTGCCGCTGGCGCAAGAACCCGAGCGCATCGAACAAGTGCGCATCAGCCGCCGTCGCGGGCAGCTGGACGCCGGGCAATGGCAGGTTTTCAAGGCACAGGCCGGCAAGCATGGCGTCACCCCGACCATGGCACTGGCCACGCTGTTCGGTGCAGTGCTGGGCCGCTGGAGCGGGCAACAGAGCCTGCTGCTCAACCTGACCCTGTTCGACCGCCAGCCGCTGCATCCAGCCGTAGCCGGAATGATTGCCGACTTCACCAATATCCTGCCGCTGCCTGTGGAGTGCGAAGGTCAATCCTTTGCCGAACTGGCACTGGCCAACCAGCGCTCGTTCGCGCAAGTTCATGAGCACAGCGCCTGGTCCGGCGTTGAAGTGCTGCGCGAACTCAAGAAGCGCCAGCGCCACCCGCACGGCGCGCCACTGGTGTTCACCAGCAACCTGGGCCGTCCGCTGTATGGCGAAGCCGAAGAAAGCACGCTTGGCGAACTGGGCTGGGGCATTTCCCAGACCCCGCAAGTGTGGATCGACCACCTGGCGTTCGAGCACCGCGGCCAGGTCATGCTGCAATGGGACAGCAACAACGCACTGTTCCCCGCCGGCCTGACCGACACACTGTTCGAGGTGTATTTCGAGCAGGTGCTGGCCTTGATTGCCGATCCGGCCGGCTGGTCGCGCCCGTTGCCGGAACTGATGCCCGCCAGCCAGTGCGTGGTGCGCGAACTGGTGAATGCCACCGCTCAACCGCTGCCGAGCGGCCTGCTGCATGATGGCGTATTTGCCCAGGCGCAACGCACGCCGCAGGCCATCGCCCTGATTCAGGGGCAACGCCAGTTGAGCTTTGCTGACCTGATCGAGCAGGCCAACCGTCTGGCGGGCAGCCTGCAAGCCAGAGGCGTGCAGGCTGGCGATACTGTCGCGGTCAGCATGCTCAAGGATATCGGGCAGATCATCGCCGTACTGGGCATCCTCAAGGCCGGGGCCATCTACGTTCCGGTGCCACCGGATCAGCCTCTGGCGCGACGCCTGGGAATCTATAAGGGCGCCGGAGTCAAATGCGTCCTGACCAGCGCCGATGAACCGCGCGAAAGTGAAATCGACAATCGTCTCGACTGGCAGCAGGCAATCCTCGCTGAGCCGCTGCTTCAGCAGGTTGAAGTCGATGTGCATCAGCCGGCCTACATCATCTACACCTCAGGCTCCACCGGCGAACCCAAAGGCGTGGTAATCAGCCATCAGAGCGCCCTGAACACCTGCGTGGATATCAGCCAGCGCCATCAGGTCGGCGGCAACGACCGGGTGCTGGCTCTTTCGGCGCTGCATTTCGACCTGTCGGTCTACGACATCTTTGGCGTACTGGGTGCCGGTGCCTCGATCGTACTGGTCAACGAACAGCAGCGCCGTGACCCGGCATTGTGGTGCGAACTGATCGTCGAGCATGGCATTACCCTGTGGAACAGCGTGCCGGCGCTGTTCGACATGCTGCTGACCTACAGCGAAGGCTTCGAGCTGCACAGCCCGGCGCATCTGCGCGTGGTCATGCTGTCCGGCGACTGGATCGGCCTCGATCTGCCCGACCGCTATCACCAGTTCCGTGCCGACGGCCAGTTCGTGGCCATGGGCGGTGCGACCGAAGCGGCGATCTGGTCCAACACCTGCACCGTGGCCCGCGTCGAACCGGACTGGCGCTCGATTCCCTACGGCCAGCCGCTGGCCAACCAGAGCTATCGCGTGGTCGACGAACTGGGCCGCGATTGCCCGGACTGGGTCGCCGGTGAATTATGGATCGGTGGCGTCGGCGTCGCCCAGGGCTACTTCAACGACACCGAGCGCAGCGCCCGGCAGTTCGTCGAAGTCGACGGTGAACGCTGGTATCGCACCGGCGACATGGGCTGCTACTGGCCCGATGGCACGCTGGAGTTTCTTGGGCGTCGCGACAAACAGGTCAAGGTCGGCGGCTATCGCATCGAGCTGGGCGAGATCGACGCGGCATTCAATCGTCTGCCAGGCGTCAAGAGCGCAATCAGCATGGCCCTGGGCGAACGGGAAAAAAGCCTGGTGGCCTTTGTCGTGCCGCAGGGCTCAAGCCTGTGCAGCCCGGTGCAAGCCGATCCGCGGACACCGACCGACTATGCCGACTGGTTGACCCCGACCGGCATGACGGATCTGTCGACAGCGCCGGATACATTGCTGGCCGACTTTCTGCTCCAGCATCTGGCCCTCAACGGCGTAAGTTTCGATGCGCCTACAAATCCTGACGAGGTAATGCAGGCCTATGCCTGTCCGCAGCAATGGTGCCCGCTGCTGGGCCGCTGGCTGGGCTGGTTGAGCGATCAGGGCCGCCTGCAGAGCAACGCCGATGGACAATGGCTGCGGGTAGCGATTGCCGAACCGGACACCAACAGTACGGACGACGAATCGACTTACGCCCTCAAGGAAGCCCTCAACGCTCACCATGACGCGCTCAGCGACATCCTGCGCGGCCAGCGCCAGGCCCAGACCCTGCTCGACCATCCGTACTGGTCCCCCGAGCATCTGTTGATGCAAAGCCGTGGCAGCAACGCAGCTCTGGAACAACTGGCAACCTCGATCACCCGCCTGAGCCAGCGCCTGCAACGCCCGGTGCGCCTGATCGAAGTGGGTGCCCGCAGCGCGCTGGGCGCAGTGCATCTGCTGCAACGCCTGAGCGCCAGCCAGGTGCAATACACCGCTCTCGATACGTCCCAGGCGCTGGTGCTCAAGGCCCGGGAACGCCTGGCCCGCTTCACCCATGCCAAGGCCTGTCGTGACAGCGACGCCGAACTCCAGAACCTGCTGCACAGCGCCGATGTGCTGCTGATCAACAACCAGTTGCACCGTATCGAGCAGCCGGAGCAGAACCTGCAACGCTGGCTGAAACTCTGCGCGCCGGGCGCTGCGGTCTATGTGATGGAACTGGCACAGGCTTCGCCACTGGCGCTGGTCAGTGCCGACCTGCTCAGCGACGGCCAGAGTGCCGCGCAACAACTGCGCGACACCGCCCATTGGCAGCACATGCTGACACAAGCCGGGCTGAGCGCCGGGCATAGCGATTGCCTGGGCGATCTGCAGCGGCTGGTACTGCGCGCCAGCGACAACCTGCAAAAACCCGACCCGACACGACTGGCCAAGGCCCTGGCAGACGAGCTGCCCAGTTATATGGTGCCGCAGCGTCTGTACTTCCTCGACGCCCTGCCGCTGACTGCCAATGGCAAGATCGACCACAAGGCTTTGTCTCAACTGTGCAAGCCTGGCGTCGAAGCCGTCGATGACACCCAGGCGCCGGGCACGCAAAGCGAGCAATTGCTGGCGCGGCTCTGGGAAGAGTTGTTACAGGGCGGCCCGGTGCATTGCCACAGCCAGTTCTTCCAGCTTGGCGGCGACTCGCTGCTGGCCACCCGACTGATTGGTGAACTGGGCAAGCACGGCTACCGCGCACGCCTCGATGACCTGTTCAACTTTCCGACCCTGCAGGCTTTCGCTGCCACTCTGGTTGCCGATCACAGCGCTCCCGCGACAAACCTGGAGCACGACCCGGCAGCCCGCTACCAGCCGTTCGCCCTGAGCGATGTGCAGGAAGCCTATCTGGTAGGGCGTCAACCGGGTTTCGTGCTGGGCGGCGTGGGTGCGCATTTCTTTGTCGAATTCAACGTCGAGCACCTGGATATCCAGCGTTTCGAGGCGATCTGGCAACAGTTGATCGCCCGCCACGACACGCTGCGCGCTGTGGTCCGTGACGGCTGCCTGCAAGTGCTGGAGCAGGTTCCGGCCTTTGCTGCGCAACGGCACCGCGTCAGTTCGCTGGAGGGTCCGCAAACCCTGGCGCTGCGCGAGCGTCTGTCGCATCAGGTGCTGAACCCCGAGCAATGGCCGTTGTTCGACGTGCAGATTGCTGAAGATGGTAGCAACCACAGCCGGATCTTCATCAGCCTGGACAACCTGTTGCTCGATGGCATGAGCATGCAGATTCTGCTGGCCGAGCTGGAAGTCCTGTATCAACAACCCGAGCGCGTGCTGGAACCCATCGATATCGGTTTCCGCGACTATCAGTGCCTGCGCGCCGCGCAACCCGCTGCCGTCAACGCCCAGGCTTACTGGCAGCGCCGGCTGGACAGCCTGCCCTCCGCGCCGCGCCTGCCATTGATGCGTGAGCCGAGCGAAATCGGCACACCACGCTTCGTGCGTCTGGCCGAGCGCATTTCGGCGGATACCTGGGAGCGCTTGAAAGCCCAGGCACACCAGCATCAACTGACCCCTTCGGGCCTGCTGCTCAGCGCCTTTGCCGCAGTGCTCTCGGCCTGGAGCAGCGAGCGCGAACTGTCCCTGAACCTGACCCTGTTCGACCGTCAGCCATTGCATCCGCACATCGACCGGGTTCTGGGCGACTTCACCTCACTGCTGTTGCTGGCCTGGCAACCGACGAATCACTGGCTCGGCAGTGCCCAGCGCCTGCAACAGCGCCTCTGGCGCGACCTGGCACAACGTGATCACTCGGCAATCCGGGTCATGCGCGAGCTGGCCAGACGCAACGGCATGGCCGCCGCACAGATGCCGGTGGTGTTCACCAGCGCGCTGGGCTTCGACAAGGGCCGTTTCATGGCCGAATCGTCCTGGCTCAAGCCGGTCTGGGGCATTTCCCAGACTCCGCAGATCTGGCTGGACCATCAGGTCTATGAGTCGGAGGGCGATCTGTGCCTGAACTGGGATGCGGTAGAAGCCCTGTTCGAGCCGGCCATGCTGCGCGCCATGTTCGAGCAGTACATTGCGCTGCTGCGCCAGTTGGCCGACCAGCCACAGGCTTGGGCCTTGCCGCTGGAACAACTGGTCGCGCGCAATCAGACCAGCGCCTTGATCACCGCCCTGCCACGCACGCCAACCGCGTCCGTAACAGTGGACAACGGCTGTCAGGTCGATGAGCACATCGTCGAGCTGATCCGCCAGTCGTTCAGCGATGTCATCGGCCTGAAGCTGCATGACGCCCGGCAGAACTTCTTCGATGCGGGGGCCAGCTCTCTGAAACTGGTGCAATTGCATATCCGCCTGAGCCAGCTGGGCTATCCGCAATTGCAGGTCACCGACCTGTTCGGCTATCCCAACGCCCATGCGCTGGCCCAGCATCTGAGCCAGGCACCTCTGGTCTCGGACGAGCAGGACGAAGCGCGCCGCACCCAGTTGAACCAGCGCAACGCCAGACGCCTGCGGCGCATCGGGAGTGTTTCATGAGCCGCTACCTGCCTTATTGGTGTTACTACCTGCATCAAGGCATGCTCACCGCCCTGATGCTGCAAGGGGTAGTCGGCTACTTCCGGCATCACGGGCTGGACCTGGCCAGCCTCAGCCTGTTGTCGCTGACGTTCCTGCCCTGGGTCGGCAAGTTCCTCTGGGCACCGTGGTGCGAACGTCACAGCATCAGCCTGCGTGGCAATCGCTACCTGGGCAGTCTGGTGCTGTTGCAACTGGCCATGGCCGTGACCTTGCTGGCCCTGGGCTTTCTGGCGCCGGAACACTCGATCTATCCGATCATGGCCGGTCTGATGCTGCTGGCGTTGCTGTCGGCCAGTCACGACATCTACGCCGACGGCATCACCATCACCACCTGTGATGCCGCCAGCCGTCCCTACGCCAATACCGCGCAAGTGGGTGGCAGCTATCTGGGCGTTGTGTTCGGTTCCTTCGTGTTCCTGTTTCTGGCCGAGCGCTGGGGCTGGCAAGCGGGCTTTACCGGGATGGCGGCGGTTTCACTGCTGCTGTTGCTGCCGGTGGGCCTGTTACCGGCCAGTTGGGCCTTGACCGAGCTGACAACGCGCCCAAGGCTGGATCGCAGCAGCTTCACCGCGCTGTGGCCCGCCCTGTGCCTGACCGCCATCTACTACCTGGCGATGCGCGGCCTGATGACCGTGCAAACCGTACTGCTGCTGGATCAGGGTTTGAGTCTTGGCGATCTGGGGCTGGTGTCGACGCTGTACGGCACCCTCGCCAGCGCCCTTGGCGTGCTGCTCGGTGGCTGGATGGCCAGACGCTTCGGTGCCTGGCGCTGCCTGTTGCCGGCCATGGCCATCCATGCCGCGATTGCCGTGGCGGCGGCCCTGGGTGCCACGCTCTACAACCTCACGACCTGGCTGGCGCTGTTCGCGCTGGTCAACGTCGCGGCGGCCATCAGCTTCGTCACGCTCTACAACCTGTTGATGGGCGTCGTGCGTCCACATCAACCGGCCTCGGACTATGCCTTGCTGCAATCGGTGGATGCCGCCATTGCCATGCTCGGTTCGATGGTCGCCCTGCAAGTCGCCCATCACCTGGGCTATCCATCGTTGCTGGCCATTCTGGCGGCCATTGCCTGCTTCTCCATGTGGCCTGCGCTGCGACTGCGTCGCCGCCTTGAACGCAGCCTATCCGTATCCAATTTCTCCGCTCCTGCCCAAGAGGTCATTCATGCACACCTTTGAAGAGTTCTATGGCACCAGTGAACCTGTCGCAGTCATTGGTCTGGCCTGCCGGTTCCCCGGTGCCGGCGACAGTACCGAGTACTGGCAGAACCTGCTGGCCGGCCGCGAATGCAGCCGCCGTTTCAGCCGCGAAGAACTGTTGGCCGCCGGGCTGGACCCGGCCCTGATCGACAACCCCGATTTCGTCAATGTTGCTTCGACCATCGATCAGCCCGAGCACTTCGATGCCGCGCTGTTCGGCTATTCACGCCAGGAAGCCGAGTCCATCGACCCGCAACAGCGGCTGTTCCTGCAGACCGTCTGGCATGCCCTGGAGCATGCCGGTTTTGCTCCGCGGGATATCCCGCACAAGACTGGCGTATTCGCTTCCGCACGCATGAGCACCTATCCGGGCCGCGACAATATCCGCGTTACCGAAGTGGCGCAGGTCAAGGGCCTGCAAGCGCTGATGGGCAACGACAAGGATTACCTGGCCAGCCGGGCCGCCTACAAACTCAACCTGCGCGGTCCGGCGCTGACCGTGCAGACCGCCTGCTCCAGTTCGCTGGTCGCCGTACACATGGCATGTGAAAGCCTGCGCAGTGGCGAATGCTCCATGGCCGTGGCGGGCGGAGTCGCGGTGTCGTTCCCGCAACAGGCCGGCTACCTCTACCAGCCGGGCATGATCTTTTCCCCGGATGGACGCTGCCGCCCTTTCGACGCCAATGCCCAGGGCACCTTTGCCGGTAACGGCGTGGGGGCCGTGACCTTGCGGCGCCTGGAAGATGCCCTGCGTGACGGCGATCCGATTCTGGCCGTGCTGCGCGGCAGTGCGATCAACAACGACGGCCACCACAAGGTCGGCTACACCGCGCCGTCGGTAGTCGGCCAGCGTGAAGTGATCAGCGATGCGCTGCTGCTGGCCGATGTCGAATGCACCAGCATCGGCATGATCGAAGCCCACGGCACCGGCACGCCACTGGGCGACCCCATCGAAGTCCAGGCCTTGCGCGATGTCTTCGCCGCACGCAGCGATATCGGTGGCTGTGCGCTGGGCTCGGTCAAGGGCAACCTCGGGCATCTGGATACCGCAGCCGGGATCGCCAGCCTGATCAAGACCGTGCTTGCCGTCAGCCATGGACAAATTCCGCCGAGCATCAACTTCGCCCAGGCCAACCCTGCACTGCAACTGGACAACAGCCCGTTCCAGGTGCCGGTGCAAGCGCGGGACTGGCCGGCAGGACCACGGCGCGCCGGTGTGTCTTCGTTCGGCATCGGCGGCACCAACTGCCACGTGATCGTCGAAGCCATGCCGGAAACCCTGCGCAGCGTTCATCCGCAACCGGAGGCCGGCGCCCTGCTGCTGAGTGCCGCCAGCCAGGCATCGCTGCGGCAACTGGCAGGCCGTTATGCCCTGCAACTGAAGAACGGCAACTCAGCGGCCAATCTGGCGCATACCGCGCTGCATGGTCGTCAGCTCGATCTGGCCTATCGTCTGGCCGTGCCGCTGCATGATGAAACAGCCCCGGCCCTGGAAGCCTTCGCCCAGGGCGAACGCGATGCCCTGCTGCACGATGGTCATGCGCAACAAGGCACTCAACTCTGGCTGTGCAGCGGTCAGGGCAGCCAATGGGCCGGCATGGGCAAAAGTCTCTACGGTCAGGCCCGGGCCTTTACCGAAAGTCTGGACCGCAGCTTCGCTGCCTGCGCCGCACACCTGCAACCGTCGCTGCAATCGGTGATGTTCGGCGAGCACGACGCGCTGATCGACCGCATGGATTACGCCCAGCCGGCCATCGTCGCCTTTGAGGTGGCCATGGCCGCCCATTGGCGTGAGCAAGGCCTGACCCCGGAGTTGCTGGTTGGCCATTCGGTCGGTGAGTTTGCCGCAGTGGTCATTGCCGGCATCTACCGTCTCGAAGACGTGCTGCCGCTGGTGATTACCCGTGGTCGGCTGATGAACCAGAGCGCCGCCGACGGCGCGATGCTCGCGGTGTTCTGCGACGAGGCGAGTCTGGAACCACTGGCCCGCCAGCATGGGGTCGAGATAGCCGTGCATAACGCCGAACGGCATCTGGTGGCCTCGGGCAGTCGTCAGGGCATCGAGGCCTTGGCGCAGACACTGCAAGACCAGCAGATTCGCCATAACCGCCTGAGCGTGGCCGGTGCAGCACACTCGCAATTGCTCGACCCGATCCTCGACGAGTTCCAGCAGGCCTGCGCCCGCTTACAGGCCAACCCCGGCAGGATTCCGCTGATCTCGACCCTGACCGGCCAACCCTTGACCCAGGCCGAACTGAACAGCGGCGATTACTGGCGCAGGCACATGCGCGAGCCGGTGCGTTTCCATCAGGCGCTGCAACTGGCGTTGCAAGGCGGCGTCAGCATCGGTCTGGAGCTTGGCTCCGATGCACCGCTGACCGGCATCGGCAGCCGTCTGGAACAACCGGGCGTGCACTGGATCGCCAGTGCACGACGCCACAAGCCGGCACAAGCTGTCTTGCAAGACAGTCTGCTGCGCCTGTTCGCCGCCGGTGCCAATCTGGCATGGCGCGAATTGCTGCCCAGCAGCGGACAGCGTATCCAGGCGCCGCTGTATGCCTTCGATGAGCAACGCTACTGGTGCGATACGCCACGCCAGGCACTTGCCGTGGCGCAGCAGGATCCGCTGCTGGAAGCCGGTCGCAAGGCCGTTATTCAGGAAGGAGCGAGCCTCGACCTGCCGCGCCTGGAACGCCTCTACGAGTGCGTAACCAGGCTGCATGCCATCTATGTCGACCAGATGGTCCGCCAGTGCGTGGGCGAGCGCATCGACAGCGGCGCTGCGGCGCTGGATATCCTGCGCGGCGGACGCTTGCTGCCGCGTCACCGGCAACTGCTGGTGCGCCTGCTCAATGCCTGCGTGGAAGACGGCTATTACGCACTGGAACAAGGCAGCTATCGCACGGCCAGTCTGGTGCCTTACGAACAGCGTGCGGCCCTGCTCAAGGAACTGCGCGACTGCTGCGAAGGCCTGGACGTGATCGCCGAAACGGTCGAGCGTGCCGGTGAACAACTGTTCGCGATGATGAATGGCTCGGTCGAACCGGTAGCCGTGATTTTCCCGGAAAGCGCCTCCAGCGGCGTGGAAGTGCTGTATCAGCAGTTCAGCTTTGGTCGCTATTTCAACCAGATCGCGGCAGGCGTGATCACCGGGCTGGTCAATCAGCATGAGCACAATGGCGGTGGTCCGTTGCGCATTCTGGAGGTCGGTGGCGGTACGGGCGGCACCACAGCCTGGCTGTTGCCCGAGCTCAGGAACGTGGCGGATGTACGTTATTGCTTCACCGACATTTCCGCGCTGTTCAGCCGTCGTGCCGAAGAAAAGTTCAGCGAATACGATTTTGTCGACTACGCCCAGTTCGACCTGCAGAAGCCGGCCAGTGAACAGGGTTTCCAGGTCGGGCACTATGACCTGATCGTCGCCGCCAACGTGATTCACGCCACCCAGCACGTGGGCCAGACCCTGCAGAATCTGCGTCCGCTGCTCAAACCCGGCGGCGGTCTGTTGATGCGCGAGATCACCCGCCCGATGCGCCTGTTCGACTTCGTGTTCGGCCCGCTGGTGCTGCCGCTGCATGACGAACAGGCGCGTGGCGGCGAACTGTTCCTGAGCACCGGGCACTGGCAGCAGCAATGCAGGGAAAGCGGTTTCGAGCGCCTGGACTGGCTGCCGGACGATGGCAGCGCCACGGCCAATATCAGCGAACATATTCTGCTGGCCCGCACCCAGGCCGCGAACATCACCGCCAGCCCGGCCAGTGCCGGTCATGACAGTGGCAGCGCGGTCCTCGGTCGGCAACTGGGCGAAAGCCTCTATCAAGCCGACTGGCGCGATTGCACCGGCCAGCCACAACGCTGGCAGAACCGTCTGCTGGAAGCCTGTAAAGAACTGACAGCGCGACATGGCGACCCGCGCCAGGTGCCGGTCTTCGCGCAGAGCCCGGACCTGCCCGAGCGGCTGGACGGTCTGGCGCTGGAATGGTGTGCCAGTCCGTTCGGCATCGCCCGGGTCACCCTCAAGCAGCGCAACGAGCAAGGAGAATGGCAACTGCTGGCCTGTGCCGATAATCAGCCTGCGACCAATAACTCCTTGCCGGCCCTGAAAGCCGCACCGGGCACCCATTACGCCTGGCAGTGGCGGACACTGGAGGCGCGAGACGCCTGTGTTCCCGCACTGCGCATTGAGCCCGCCAGCGCCCGCCCGGCACTGGCGGCCATAGGTCTGGCCCATGATCCCGAGGCCGAGACTTGTCTGCTGATCGTGGAAAGCGGCGAGCTGCAAAGCATCAGCGCCGATGTGCTCAATGCCTTGAGCCAGAATACCGATCAACCTTTGCTGGTAGTCACCCGCAACGCTTGGGCACCGACTGCCGACAGCGCTGTAGCCCCTGAACAACGGGCGATCTGGGGGCTGCTGCGGGTTGCCAGTGCCGAACAGCCAGACCGTGAACTGGCGGGTATCGACCTGGATGGTAGTGACGACTGGCAGCCATTGTTGGTGGGGTTGAATGCGGTATTCGCGGATAAATCCGCTCCCACAGACACCACACAAATCCCCCTGACCGAACGCTGGATCGCCATCCGCAATGGTCAGGTTCACGCCCAGAACCTGGCCGTGCAAACACACCCTGCCGCCAAACTTCCCGCACAAAGCTTCAAGGGCAATGGCTGGCATGTGGTAACCGGGGCCTTCGGCGGGCTTGGCCGCTTGAGTGTCGAGTGGCTGGCGCATCAGGGCGCGCAACGTATTGCCCTGCTCGCCCCTCGCTGCCCTGAAGACGCCGGGCAGTGGTTCGCCCGCCTGCAACAGCAGCACAACTGCGAGTTGCGCTGGCTGGCCTGCGATGTCAGCGACCCGGCCGCACTGGGCATGTGCCTGGAAGACCTGCAGATCGACGGCGGCCTCAACGGCGCGATTCATAGCGCCGGGCTGCTGGACGATACGCCGCTGGCCAATCTTGACAGCCAGCGCATGCAGCCGCTGTTGCAAGTCAAATGCGCGGCGGCCAGCCAGTTGCAGTCGGCACTTGCCGATCAGGGCCGCTACCTGCTGCTCTACTCCTCGGCCGCCGCCAGCCTTGGCGCGCCGGGCCAGGGCGCCCACGCACTGGCCAGTGCCTATCTGGACGGTCTTGCCGAATCCAGCCCGCAATCCGGCCTGCGCACCATCAGTATTGCCTGGGGCGCCTGGGGCGAAGTCGGCCGCGCCGCCGAAGACCAGTTGCATGCCAAGCTGGCCCAGGCCGGCATGGGCACACTGCAAACCGGTGAAGGCCTGTGGCATCTGGAACAGGCCATCATGCGCGGTGCGCCATGGCATCTGGCGATGCGCGTGGAGCATGAGCGCATCGACCCGCGTCGACGCCTGTTCTCTCAGGCAACCGAGCAACCGGTGGTCCGGGCGCAGGCCAGCAATACCCGGCAGACCGACGCCATTGCGACACCGGTCCTGAGTGGTGAAGCACAGGCTGATCGGCAGGCCCTGAGCCAATGGCTGAGCGCTTCGATCTGCCGTCAGTTACGACTGGGCTCCGACTCGGCACCGGGCGAAAACCAGGACCTGATGCAACTGGGCCTCGACTCGTTGCTGTTCCTGGAACTGAGCAGCGATATCCAGCGCCAATTGGGCATTCGTCTGGACGCCGAACAGGCTTATCGCGACCTGAGCATCCGGGGCCTGAGCGCCCTGCTGCTGGCCGCTGCCGGGCAAGCGCCGGTCGCCTCGAACGCCGCGCAGATCGTGCCCGATCCGGCTGCACGCTTCGAGCCGTTCCCGCTGACACCGATCCAGCACGCTTACTGGCTGGGCCGTACCGACCTGATCGAATACGGCGGCGTGGCCTGTCATGTGTTGTTCGAGTGGGACAAGGCCTATGCCGACTTCGACCTGCAGCGTTTCGAGCGCGCCTGGAATGCGCTGATCACTCGCCATGACATGTTGCGCATGGTGGTCGACAGCGACGGTCGACAACGCATCCTTGAACAGACGCCGTGGTACAGCCTGCCGCGCAATGACCTGCGTGACCTGCCTCAGGAGCAACAGCAACAGCGTTTGCTGGGCATTCGTGAAGAGATGTCCTATCGCGTGCTGCCGGCCGACCGCTGGCCGTTGTTCGAGGTCACGGTCAGTGAACTCGACAGCGGGCATTGCCGCCTGCACATGAACCTCGATTTGCTGCTGTTCGACGTGCAGAGCTTCAAGGTGATGATGGATGACCTGGCCACCGCTTATGCCGGCCAGGATCTCGCACCGCTGCAATTAACCTTCCGCGACTATGTGCTGACCGACCTGGCGCAGCGCGACAGCCTGCAATGGCGCCAGTCCTGGCGCTACTGGCAGGACACTCTGGAGCACTTGCCAGCCGCGCCACAGTTGCCGATGGCCGCCAGCGCGCAACAGGGCCAGCCACGTTTCCGTACCCTGCAGGCCACACTGGGTGCAGAGCACTGGAGCCGCTTCAAGCTGCAATGCCAGCAATCGGGAGTGACGCCTTCGGCGGCGCTGCTGGCACTGTTCGCCCAGACCCTGGAGAGCGTCAGCCGCACACCGGACTTCACCCTCAACCTGACCTACTTCAACCGCCGTCCGCTGCACCCGCAGGTCCAGCAGTTGATCGGTGACTTCACCTCGGTGCTGCTGATCGACTTCCAGCTGGGCCACGGCGACAGTCTGCGCCAGATCATGGAAACCACTCAGGCGCGCTTGTGGCAACGTCTGGCCCACACCGGCGTCAACGGGGTGGAACTGATGCGCGAACTGGGCCGTCGTCAGGGCCATGGCCGACAACCGGCCATGCCGGTGGTGTTCACCAGCATGCTCGGCATGTCGCTGGACGGCAAAGCCATCGATCAGGCCATGACTTCGACCCTTGGCGATCCGGTGCACGTGTTCACCCAGACCCCGCAAGTCTGGCTCGACCATCAGGTCATGGAGATCGACGGTGAACTGGTGTTCAGTTGGTACTGCATGGAAGAGGTGCTGGCCGACGGTCTGATTGACAACCTGTTCGAGGCTTACAGCGGGCTGTTGCAAACCCTGGCCAGCCAGCCGCAGGGCTTCGATGAACTGCCTGCCCTGCCGCGTCACGACTGGTCGCTCAACCTCGATGGCGAGCGCTTCGATCCGCAGGCACTGGAAGCCCATTTGCGTCGTGCCACCGGCGTGCAAGGCGCGAGGGTCAGTGTCGACAACGATGGCCGCACGCTGCTTGGTGAACTGGTCGCCAGGGAGCCGCTTGCCCTTGATGACAGCATCCTCTCCCCGCTGCCTCTGCCATTGAGCGAGTTGCCGGACCTGAGCGAGGCCCAGCGTCAGGAAGTCGACCGGACCTGGCAGGCACTGGAAAGCCGTGCGCGCCAGGGCATTCTGGCAACCCTGCAAAAACACGGGCTGTTCACCGAAGCCGGTCAGAGCCACGACCTGGCTCAGGTAATGACCCGTCTGGGCGCCTTGCCACAATTCGCTGGTCTGTTGCGTCAATGGCTGGCCATGCTATGCCAGCAAGGCTGGGTAAAGCAGGACGGTCAACGCTATCTGACCGTGCAACCGCAAGCAGCCCCGGCAACAGAGCAGACCCTGCCCGCTGCCGACTGGAGCCAGACGCTTTCGACTTATCTGGAGGCCTGCATCGAGTTGCACGGCGAACTGCTGCGCGGTGATCGCTCGCCGCTGAGCCTGTTGTTCGGCAACAGCGATGCGGTGGTCAAGGCGCTGTACAGCAATAACCCGGTCCTGCATTGCCTGAACAGTACCCTGGCGCTGACCGCCAGGGCGCTGGCCGGTAAACGGCGTGATCTGCGGGTGCTGGAAGTCGGTGCCGGAACCGGCGCGACAACCAACCATCTGTTGCCGATGCTGGAAAGCCATCTGAGCGAATACCGCTTCACCGATGTGTCCAGCCTGTTCCTCAAGCAGGCTCAGGAACGCTTCGCCGCCTGGCCGCAACTGACCAGCTCGATTCTGGACCTGAACCAGCCTGTGGATTTCAGCCAGCATCCCGCGCAGGGCTACGACCTGATCGTTGCCGTCAACGTGATGCACGATGCCTCCCACGTGACCCGTTCGCTCAAGCGTCTGCATCGTTTGTTGCGCAGCGGCGGGCATTTACTGCTGCTGGAAGCCACAGAGCGCGACAGCGCACTGCAACTGGCCAGCATCGGCTTCATCGAAGGCCTGAGCAACTTTGAAGATGAGCGCAGCGAGGACGACAAGGCAATGCTCGACCTGCCGCGCTGGCGCAGCGCCGTACAGGCCTCGGGCTTCAGTTGGGTGATGAACTGGCCAGAACAGGCCAAGGACAGCATGCGTCAGCACTTCATGCTGGCCAGAGCCGAAGGCAATACTCATCTGGATCTGCAAAGCCTGCAGGCCGCTATTGAGCAGCCGACCCACTGGCCGCTGGCCTTGCGTCAGGTCGAACATTTCAGCACCGCAACCACCAGCCAGGCTGACCAGGAAACTGCAGCACACGCCAGACCCACGGCAGTCGTCGACCCGACAGTGCTGAGCGCCGTTTGCGGCCTGTGGCAGGAACTGCTCGGGCAGACGCTGGACGCCGGGAGCGACTTCTTCCTGAGTGGCGGCGACAGCCTGATTGCGACCCGCATGATTGCGCGCCTGAACCGCATGGGCTATCCCGGCAGCAGCCTGCGCAACCTGTTCGACAACCCGCGTTTGGGCGACTTCTGCGCCACCCTGAAGAGCACCGAAACCCGCCCCGACGATAATCCGCTGGCGCTGGCCCGTGGCCGCAACAAGCTGCCGCTGTTCGTGTTCCATGCCTCGGATGGTGAAATCGGCGCTTACCTGCCGCTGGCTCAGGCGCTGGATCTGCAGGTTTTCGGCCTGCAGGCCGCCGATGCCCTGGCCAGTCACTCCTTGCAGGAACTGGCAGCGCACTACGTACGAGCCATTCGCCGCCAGCAGGCCAGCGGGCCGTATGTGCTGCTGGGCTGGTCCTACGGAACCTTCGTCGCCGAAGCCGCAGCCCATCTGCTGCAAGGCGATGGACAACAGGTGCGGCTGATCCTGCTCGATCCGGTCTGCCGCCAGGACTTCCGCTTCGAGAACCGTTCGGGCCTGTTGCGCCTGATGGCTCAGGGCGCGAAGACCATCGAGTTGCCAGACGACCTGGAGCAACTCTCGCCGTCCAGGCAACTGGAGATTTTCATGGCTAACGCAACCCGGGCCGGCGTGTTGAAAAACCCGCCGGAGCCAGAACAGGCGCAGCAATGGCTGCAACGCATCGAGCACTTGATGAAGTTGCTGAGCGGCCATTCACGCCCGCAAAACCTGAGCATTCCCTGCCTGTGGCTGACCGCCGAAGGACGTCCGCAGCACTGGCAGCCTGCCGAGCAGGACTGGCAGGCCTGGGCACCGCAGGCGCGCCGCGAATCCATGGCCTGCGATCACTGGCAACTGCTGCTCGAAGCGCAACAGGTCGAGCGCACCGCCAGCGTCATCAACGCCTGGCTGGCAGAAACCCATGAGGAGCATCAAGCATGAGTACACCTTTGAAAGTCCTGATCGTCGGGGCCAAATTCGGTGAGCTGTACCTCAACAGCTTTCTGGACGAACAACCCGGCCTGCAACTGGCCGGCCTGCTGGCCAAGGGCAGCCCGCGCTCCAGGGCGCTGGCCAATGCCTTCGGCATCCCGCTGTACACCGACATCGAGCAATTGCCGAGGGATCTGGACATTGCCTGTGTGGTGGTGCGTTCGGCAATCGTTGGCGGGATCGGCGGCCAACTAACGGAAAGCCTGCTGCGCCGTGGCCTGCATGTGATTCAGGAGCATCCGGTGCACCCGGACGAAATCGCCCGCCATCAGCAACTGGCCACCGAGCTGGGGCGTCACTACATCGTCAACAGCTTCTACCCGCACACCGAAGCCGGTCGCTGCTGGACCGGCGCAGCCCAGCGGGTCAGCCAGTTGCTGGACGGCCAGAAACCGAAACTGGCGCAACTGACCACCAGTCGCCAGTTGCTCTATTCGAGCCTGGACCTCCTGCTGCAAGCCCTGGGCTGCGAACTGGCGGAACAAGTCAGTGTGAACCTGGTGGATCGCGACGCGGATTTCCATACCCTGTCGCTCAACCTGCCCGACAGCCGCGTGCTGCTGCGCCTGCAAAGCTGGATGGACCCGGACGATCCGGATCTGCACAGCCTGGTCATGCACCAGTTGACCCTGGCCTGGAGCAGCGGCTATCTGTCGCTGGACGCCAGCTATGGCCCGGTCAACTGGACCCCCGCGCTGCACACCGAAAATCACAGCGATGACCGCCAGACGCTGTACGCCAGCAACGCCAACTACCTTGAGCGGGCCACGGCATTGCCGCTGCACCCGGCAGCCAGTCACTGGCGCAGCGCTCATGAAATCGAAGGGCCGGCGGGCGTCGGCTGGCTGTTGCAACGCATGGCGGCCTATATCCAGGGCGAACCGGTCGCCGCCAGCCTGAGTGCCGACTATCAACTGGCACTGGCCCGGCTCTGGCAGGAAACCCTGCGTTGCGCCGGACCTGCCGAGCAGCGTCCAGCACCGCCACCGAGAATCATCGATGCGGCGCAACTGCGGGCGGAGGTCTGAGTCCATGGGCATGTTGCGACCTTATCTGCAGGCCGGGCACTCCGACACCCATGTGCTGCTGTGCCCGTTCGCCGGGGCCAGCGGCGGTGCTTTCCAGAGCTGGCGCGGCCTGGATGAGCTGGGCCTGGACCTTTCCCTGGCGATCTATCCGGGCCGCGATCAGCGCATGCATGAACCTTGCGTGCGCCAGGTCCTGCCACTGGCTGAAAGCCTTGCCGCAGAAATCCAGGCATTGAGCAACCCGCAGCGCCAGAAGCTGATTCTGGCCGGGCACAGCATGGGCGCCCAGGTGGCGTTCGAGACCTGCCTGCTGCTGGAAAAAGCCGGTACACCGCCCGCCGGGCTGGTGTTGTCGGCCTGCCATGCGCCGCACCTGAGCGGCAGGCGCCTGCTCAGCCATCTGGATGACCAGCGCTTTATCGAGCAACTGGTCGCCATCGGTGGTTGCAGCGAAGCGCTGCTGGCCGACCGAGACCTGCTGATGCTGTTCATGCCTTTGCTGCGTGCCGACTTCCAGGCCACCGAGAGCTATCACCGCCTGCTGGATCCGCAGCGCCAGCGGCTGCGCACCCCGACTCTGCTGCTGCACGGCAGCCACGATCCCGAGGCGGATGCCGAGGAAGTCGCGGCCTGGAGCCAGTGGTTGTGCGGCGACCACCAGCAGCACGTCATGGCTGGCGATCACTTTTACCTGACTCAGCGTCCCAGGGCCTTTGCGGCCCGTGTTCTCGGTTTTATCGAGAACAGCATCAGCCCTTTCCATCACTAACGGAAACCGGACATGAATACCACACACGATCCGCTGCAACCTTACCTTGACCTGACCCTGCCCCAGCGTTTGCTGCATTGGGCACAGATCCAGGGCTCGCGCACTGCGCTGGTATCCGGCACGCAGCGCATGAGCTACACGCAACTTCACCAACGGGTCGAACGCCTGGCCGGCGGCCTGTCGGCACTGGGCATCGTTGCCGGTGACCGGGTCATGCTGCAATTGCCCAACAGCATTGCTTTCGTCAGCGCCTTTTTCGCGGTGATGCGCATCGGCGCACTGCCGATCCTGACCATGCCCACCCAGCGCGCCCAGGATATCGAAGCGCTGTGCCAACTGGCCGAGCCGGTGGCCTACCTGATCCCCGAGCGCATCCGCGAATTCGATTACCGGGAAATGGCAGCAGGCATCGTCGAGCGCCAGCCTTCGCTGCGCCATGTGATCGTCGATGGCGAGCCGGGCGCATTCACGGCGCTGTCTTCGCTGGATGCACCCTCTCCCGCCTGGCCGATCATCGACACACGCGACACCGCGCTGTTGCTGCTTTCCGGCGGCACCACCGGCACGCCCAAGCTGATCCCGCGCAGCCATGCAGCCTACGCCTACAACTTTTCCCTCTCGGCAGAGCTGTGCGAAATCGACAGCAGCAGCGTGTACCTTGCGGTGCTGCCGACCGCGCATAACTTCACCCTGGCCTGCCCGGGCATTCTCGGCAGTCTGGCGGCGGGCGCCACGGTCATTCTGGGACAAAGCGCCAGTTGCGATCAGGCCATGCCGTTGATCGAACGTGAGTCGGTCACCCATGTGGCGCTGGTTCCGCCGCTGGCGCAACTCTGGGCACAAGGCCGGGAATGGGAAGACAGCGATCTGTCGAGCCTGAAACTGTTGCAGGTCGGCGGCTCGCGACTCGACCCGATTCTGGCCCATCAACTGCTGGACGCCCTCGACTGCCGTCTGCAACAGGTGTTCGGCATGGCTGAAGGCCTGCTGTGCTACACCCGCCCGTCCGACTCGCTGGAAGTGGTGCTCAATACCCAGGGCCGTCCGTTGTCGCCCCATGACCAGGTGCGTCTGGTGGATGCCGATCTGCAGGACGTTGCGCCGGGCCAGACCGGCGAACTGCTGACCCGTGGCCCCTACACCATTTCCGGTTATTACCGCGCCGAAGCGCACAACGCTGTCAGCTTCACCCGGGATGGCTTTTACCGCAGCGGCGACCTGGCGCGCTGGACGCCGGAAGGCAATCTGGTCGTCGAAGGCCGGATCAAGGAACAGATCCAGCGCAGCGGGGAAAAGATCTCCGCCGCGCTGATCGAATCCCACCTCAATACCCTGCCCGAAGTCGAAGCCGCCGTTGTGGTTGCGGTGCCGGACAGCCTGCTTGGCGAACGCATCTGCGCCTTCATTCTTGGCGAACAGCCACCGGGCGCGGCGCAGCAGGTACGCGAGCAATTGCGTGAATGCGGATTGGGCGAGGACAAACTGCCCGATCAGTTCGAGTGGGTCATGGCCTGGCCATTGACCGCCGTGGGCAAGATCGACAAACGCCAACTCGCCGTCATGGCCCAGTGAATCCGGGAGTCTTCCATGAGTGCCATCAAGTCCGCATCAGACTGCCAGAGCCTCGGTGATATCCGCCAGGGCATCGACAGCATTGACCAACAGATCGTCAACCTCCTGGCCCGGCGCCTGACCTATGTCAAGGCGGCCACCGGCTTCAAGGCCAACGAGCAGAGTATTCCGGCCCCAGAGCGTGTTGCAGCCATGCTTGAAGAGCGTCGCCAATGGGCCGCCGAAGCAGGATTGCCGGTCGATCAGACCGAAGACTTTTTCAAGGACCTGATCCACTGGTTCATCAACCAGCAGATCACTCACTGGCGCAGCCTGCATCCGGAGGCAAGTGAACAATGAACCTGCTCCCTTCCTTCGACGGACTGCTGGAATGCCTGAACGAAGCCCGCCAGCGGGTCAGTGCGCAGCGGCCTCTGGTGCTGGCGTCGTTCTCGACGCCTTCGCCGGAAGTCGAGCCGCTGAGCCTGTTCAGCGCCAACCGCCAGCACCTGCAACCCGCCAGCCTTTGGCACGTCAAGGCTCAGGCGCAATATCGCCTTGGGCTGGGCCTGGCCCATGAGTTCACCGCCGACAGCAACGACAGCTGGCCAATGCTTGAGGAACGCTGGCACGGTATGGCGACAAATGCCGTGGTGCATGGTGCGCATCGACCGGTGCTGTTCGGTGGTTTTGCCTTCGACCGGCACCATCACCGAACCCGCTTGTGGCGCGACTTTCCCGATGCCGCGCTGACCCTGCCGCGCTTCGAGCTGCACGAGCAAGAAGGCCAGACCCGGCTGATCGTCAATGTGCTGGTCGGGCAAGATACAGCCTGTGCGCCGTTGGCAGAAAGCCTGGCCAGCGAATGGGCGAGCATTCTTGCCCGACCGGTGCCCGGCGATTGTGCGCCCGCCGACAACTATGTACGGCTGTCGATGGCTCATCTGTGGAAACAGGACGTGAGCAATGCGGTAAGCCGCATCCAGCGCAGCGATCTGCAAAAGGTCGTGCTGGCCCGCTCGCAGAATGTGCCGGCCGCACAGCCGGTGCATGTGGTGATGCAGAATCTGCTGCGCAAACAGCCCAATGCCTACCTGTTTGCCTTCGCCCGGGACAGCAGTTGTTTCATCGGCGCGTCGCCCGAATGCCTGCTGACCGTGCAGGGCAACCGGTTGCAGACCATGGCCCTGGCCGGTAGCGCACCGCGCGGTCAGAACGCCCCCGACGATGCCCGGCTGGGAGAGCAGTTACTCGCCAGCCAGAAGGACAACGCCGAGCATGCCATGGTGGTCGCCAGCCTCAGGGAATGTCTGGACCGGCATTGCCTGGAACTGGAAATTGCCCGGCAACCGCGCCTGCACAAACTGGCGCATATCCAGCATCTGCTGACCCCCGTCCAGGGTACGCTTGCGCCGGGTGCCAGCCTGCTGGCCATCGCCGAAAGCCTGCACCCGACTCCAGCGGTGGGCGGACTGCCGCGTAATCAGGCGCTGGAATACATACGCAATCATGAACATCTGGATCGGGGCTGGTACGCCGGGCCGGTGGGCTGGCTGGATGATCGCGGCAGCGGCGAGTTTGCCGTCGCCCTGCGCTCGGCCCTGCTCGATGGCAACCGCGCAACACTGTTCGCCGGATGCGGGCTGGTCAGTGAGTCGGAGCCGGAAAGCGAATACCGCGAGAGCGACCTGAAGATGCAGACCATGCGTGAGGCGTTGGCAAGGATCCAGGCCTGACTGGCACTCCAGGGAGCGAATTCATTCGCGAAGAGGCTGGTACATCCATCCATGATGTGGCGCCTGAAGACAGTCTTCGCGGATAAATCCGCTCCTTGCTGCTGGAGTGGCTATTTCACTGCCGCGCCCTGCAGGAAGAACTGCATCAGCAACGGCGCCATGCCAGAGCGGGCCACGCGGCCGCGGCGTTCGGCATCGACCAGGCCGAACAGCAGCGATGCAAAGCTTTCGGTCAGCACCGGCGCGCTGATATCGATTCTGAACACGCCCTCACGCTGGCCGCGCAGGAAGAAGGCATCCAGCGCATCCGAATATGGCATCCAGCGGCTGCCGCCACAACGCTCGTCCAGGGAATCGGGGCGCCACTGGAAGCACAGGAACACCAGCATTTCCCGATGGGTCAGGTGCCCTTCGATCAGGCGGTTCAAGGCATCGAGCGGTGCCGCATGTACCAGGTCGGACGCTTCAATGACCTTGTTCATCAAGGTCGAGCCATGGTTGAGCAACATTTCGATGAGGTTGCTGCGCGTCCCGCAGAAACGATTGAGCGTGGCCTTGCTCACTCCGGCAGCCTGGGCAATGTCCTTGACCGTACCGGCCGGGTGATCGACGAGTGCGATAGCCAGGGCTTTCAGGAGTTTTTCATCAGCAGCGGGTAAATCCATTGGGTGCGTCTTCACTCGTCAAAATGGCATGGCGGGCATTGTGCAGAAAAAGCTCATTTTCTCAAAGGACGTTAACAATTACTCACAAAAGATCCATATGAGTCAATATTGACTCATGTGACTACAAAAATAGATCATTCGCAACTTTAGCGACTAATGGGCCATGCCCGGGTGGAAAATGAGTACGTTGCGCGAATGGCGTGTTATTCCGGTAGTCACGCTGCTGGCCGCTCTGGGTCTGGCAGGCTGTGAACAAGAAGCCCAACCGGGCTTGGGAGCATCTGGCGCACCTCGGGAAGTCGAATCCATTGCCGTGAAGACCGAGTCTTTCACCGTGGTGAATGAGCTTCCCGGACGTATCGAACCCGTCCGGGTCGCGCAAGTACGGGCGCGGGTCGCGGGTATCGTGCTGAGCCGCAACTTCGTCGAAGGCGCCGATGTAAAGGCCGGCGACATCCTGTTCCAGATCGACCCTGCGCCGTTCAAGGCTGCATTGTCCAAGGCCCAGGGCGATCTGGCGCGTACCGAAGCGACGCTGTTCGAGACCCAGACCACGGTCAAGCGCTACGAACCGCTGGTGAAGATCGAAGCAGTCAGCCAGCAGAATTACGACACCGCCAAAGCCGCGCTGCAGAACGCCATTGCCGCCAAACGCTCGGCCCAGGCCGATGTCGAGACGGCCAGGCTGGACCTCGGCTACGCCACGGTCAAGGCGCCGATTTCCGGCCGCATCGGTCGTGCCACAGTGACCGAAGGTGCGCTGGTCGGCCAGGGCGAAACCACGTTGATGGCAACCATCCAGCAACTGGACCCGGTGTATGCCGACTTCACCCAGCCGGTGGCCGATGCCTTGCGCATGCGCACCGCGATCCAGAACGGCAACCTGCCAAAAGGCGGTGAAGATGCCCTGTCGCTGAGTGTCGAAGGCACTGACTACCAGAGCCGTGGCACCCTGTTGTTCACCGACATTGCGGTCGACCGCACCACCGGCCAGGTTTCCCTGCGTGCGCGCTTCGCCAACCCCGAAGGCATCCTGCTGCCGGGCATGTATGTGCGGGTTCGCACACCACAGAGCATGAACGATAACGCGATTCTCATTCCTCAGCGCGCAGTCAAGCGCGGTAACGATGGCGCCGCCCATGTGCTGGTCATCGGCCAGGACGGCACGGTCGAGAACAGAGCGGTGCAGACCGGCGCAATGCAGGACTCGCGCTGGCAGATCACTGAAGGGCTCAAGGCAGGCGAGCAGATCATCGTCGGCAACATGAGCGGTCTCAATCCTGGCGACAAGGTAGTCCCCAAATCGCAACCCGCTCCACAGCAGGCCAAGGCCCAGTAAGGCCGACTTCAGCGCGATCGAGGATAACGTTCTATGTCCCTGTTTTTTATCAAGCGCCCCAACTTTGCGTGGGTTGTCGCCTTGTTCATCCTGCTGGCGGGCCTGATGGCCCTGCCCGCCTTGCCCGTGGCGCAGTACCCGGTGGTGGCACCGCCGCAGATTACGATCACCGCCACCTACCCCGGCGCCTCCGCCAAGGTACTGGTCGATTCGGTCACCAGTGTCATCGAGGACGAACTCAACGGCGCCAAGGGGATGCTGTATTACGAGTCGACCAGCAACTCCACCGGCAGCGCCGAAATCAACGTGACCTTCAATCCGGGCACCAACCCGGACATGGCTCAGGTCGAAGTGCAGAACCGCATCAAGAAAGCCGAAGCACGCTTGCCGCAGCCTGTGCTCAGTCAGGGCTTGCAGGTCGAACAGGCCAGCTCCGGGTTTCTGATGATTTTCACCCTGAACTACAAGGAAGGCTCGGGCAATCAGGACACCGTTGCCCTGGCCGACTATGCGGCCCGCAACATCAACAATGAAATCAGCCGCGTGCCCGGCGTCGGCAGGCTGCAGTTCTTTGCCTCAGAAGCCGCCATGCGCGTATGGGTCGACCCACAGAAACTGGTGGGTTTCGGTCTGTCCATTGACGATGTGAATGCTGCAATTCAGGGCCAGAACGTTCAGGTACCCGCCGGCAGTTTCGGCAGTACACCCGGCTCTTCCCTGCAAGAGCTGACCGCGACCCTGGCGGTCAAGGGCACGCTGGATAACCCCGAGGAATTCGGGCGCATTGTGCTGCGCGCCAATCAGGATGGTTCCACGGTGCATCTGGCCGATGTCGCACGCCTGGCCGTGGGCAGCCAGGATTACAACTTCGAGTCGCGCCTGAACGGCAAGCGCGCAGTCGCCGCCGCAGTCCAGTTGTCGCCGGGCGCCAATGCCATCGAAACCGTAAGAGCGGTCAAGCAACGCCTGACCGAACTGTCGGCCAACTTCCCGGATGATGTCGAGTTTTCGGTTCCCTACGACACCTCACGTTTCGTCGACGTGGCCATCGACAAGGTGATCTACACCCTGATCGAAGCCATGGTGCTGGTGTTCCTGGTGATGTTCCTGTTCCTGCAGAACATCCGTTACACGCTGATCCCGACCATCGTGGTGCCAGTCTGTCTGGCCGGTACGCTGGCGATCATGTACCTGCTGGGTTTCTCGGTGAACATGATGACCATGTTCGGCATGGTCCTGGCCATCGGTATTCTGGTCGACGACGCGATTGTGGTGGTCGAGAACGTCGAGCGGATCATGGCCGAAGAAGGCCTTTCCCCGGCGGCAGCGACAGTCAAGGCGATGGGTCAGGTATCGGGCGCGATTCTGGGCATCACCCTGGTGCTGGCTGCGGTGTTCCTGCCGCTGGCGTTCATGGGCGGTTCGGTCGGGGTGATCTACCAGCAGTTCTCGCTGTCGCTGGCAGTGTCGATCCTGTTCTCCGGCTTCCTGGCCCTGACCTTCACCCCCGCGCTGTGCGCCACCCTGCTCAAGCCGATCCCGGCCGGGCATCACGAAAAACGCGGCTTCTTCGGCGGCTTCAACCGCCTGTTCGGCAAACTCACCCAGCGTTACGAGCGCCTCAATTCCAGCATGGTCAAACGCTCTGGCCGCTACATGCTGGTGTATGTCGGCATTGTCGGCCTGCTGGGTTTCTTCTACCTGCGCCTGCCGGAATCCTTTGTGCCGGTCGAAGACCAGGGCTACCTGATCATCGATGTGCAACTGCCACCCGGCGCAACCCGGGCGCGTACCGATGCGACTGCGCAGTTGCTGGAAAACTACATGGTTTCCCGGGAAACCACCGCTTCGATCACCATGCTGCTGGGCTTCAGTTTCTCGGGCATGGGCGAAAACGCCGGCCTGGCCTTCCCGACGCTCAAGGACTGGTCCGAGCGTGGCAAGGGGCAATCGGCCGCCGACGAAGCCGCAGCCTTCAACCAGCAGTTCGCCGGGCTCAGCGACGGTACGGTCATGGCCGTGACGCCACCGCCGATCGAAGGCCTCGGCACTTCGGGCGGCTTCGCCCTGCGCCTGCAGGACCGTGCCGGCCTGGGCCGTGAAGCCTTGCTGGCGGCGCGTAATGAACTGCTCGGCAAGGCCAATGGCAACCCGAAGATTCTCTACGCGATGATGGAGGGTCTGGCCGAAGCGCCGCAACTGCGCCTCAATATCGACCGCGAGAAAGCCCGCGCCCTGGGGGTGAGCTTCGAGTCGATCAACAATGCGCTGTCGACGGCGTTCGGCTCTTCGGTGATCAGTGACTTTGCCAACGCCGGTCGTCAGCAGCGAGTGGTGGTGCAGGCCGATCAGGACTCGCGCATGACCCCTGAAAGCGTGCTGAAACTGCATGTGCCCAACAGCAGCGGCACGCTGGTGCCGCTTGGCGCCTTCGTCACCACTCACTGGGAAGAAGGCCCGGTGCAGATCGCCCGCTATAACGGTTATCCGGCATTCAAGATCGCCGGTGATGCGCCGCCGGGTGTGAGTACTGGCGAGGCCATGGCTGAAATCGAGCGGATTGTCGCCGAGCTGCCACCGGGCATTGGCTATGAATGGACCGGCCTGTCGTATCAGGAAAAAGTCGCCAGCGGCCAGGCCACGGGGCTGTTCGCCCTGGCGCTGGTGGTGGTGTTCCTGTTGCTGGTCGCCCTCTATGAAAGCTGGGCCATTCCGCTGGTAGTCATGCTGATCGTACCGGTCGGAGCCCTGGGCGCCGTGCTGGCCGTGACTGCCGTGGGCATGCCCAACGACGTGTACTTCAAGGTTGGCCTGATCACCATCATCGGTCTGGCGGCGAAGAACGCGATTCTGATCGTCGAATTCGCCAAGGAACTGTGGGATCAGGGACACTCGCTGCGCGATGCGGCACTCAAGGCTGCGCACCTGCGCTTCCGTCCGATTGTCATGACCTCGCTGGCCTTTATCCTCGGTGTCGTGCCGCTGACCATCGCCACTGGCGCCGGTGCAGCCAGCCAGCGCGCGATCGGGACCGGCGTGATCGGCGGCATGCTCAGCGCGACCCTGCTGGGGGTGATTCTGGTGCCGATCTTCTTCGTCTGGGTGCTGTCGGTACTGCGCCGCAAGCCGCATACAAGTGCACAGACTGAAACTCCGACCCTCACCAAGACTCAGGAGTAAGCGTCATGCTATCGAAGAACTTCATCTGGCTGGCGCTTGCGGCCCTTGGCCTGGTTCTGGCGGGCTGCTGATCACTGCCGCGTCATGACGATTCGGGCGGTGCCGTCTCCGGCCTGGTTGCTATCTGCGACCAGGCCGGACTGGCATCGAAGGTAAACTCCGAGGCCATGTTCACCCGGTTCTTGCCCTGCGACTTGGCCAGATAGAGTGCCCGGTCGGCCAGCTCGATCAGTTCCTTCTGATCCAGCGGCTCGTTGCGGTCCAGCAGCGTTGCAACGCCCAGGCTGATGGTCACGATGCCGAAGGGACTCGACGGGTGCTCGATGCCTTGCTTGCGCAGGTGTTCAAGAATCGCCTCGGCCACTGAGCAGGCACCTGCTTCGTGGGTATCGGGAATGACCACGGCAAACTCCTCACCGCCATAACGGGCGGCCATGTCACCGGGACGCCGGATGCAATGTTCGATGGCCCGGCTGATGGTTTTCAGGCATTCGTCGCCTGCCAGATGGCCGTAGTGATCGTTGTAGAGCTTGAAGTAATCGACATCGATCAGAATCAGCGACAAGGCACGCCGGTCGCGTTTGGCGCGCTTGAACTCAATATCCAGAAACTGATCGAAGCGCCTGCGGTTGGCCAGTCCGGTCAACTTGTCCTGGGAAGCGAGCAGTTCCAGGCTCTGGTTCAGCTCGATCAATGCCGCCTGGGAAACCAGCAGTTCGTTTTCGGCCCGGATGCGGCGATGAATATGGCCTATCAGGCGACTGCCCAGCGCGACCAGCAAGCCCAATAGCAGCAGCACGACCACAATCGTCTGCCGGGCCTGAACCCACCAGATCTGCATGGCTTCGTCGCGCCCCACTGCCACCGTGGTCACCAACGGGTATTGCTCGCTTTTCTTGAAGGCGTACATGCGCAGGACGCCATCCACATTGGAGATGAACTCGGCGGTGCCGGACAGCTTGTTGCGGGTCATGGCAAAGATCGGCGCCATGGACAGATCGCGATTGATGTCCTCCTCACGAAACGGATACCTGACCAGCAAGCCGCCCCTGGACGAACTGAGGCTGATCACTCCCGTTTGCCCGACATCGATATTGGAATAGAACTTGAGTAAATGGTCGATGCCGATGGTGATCAGCATGACACCGGCAAACCGGGAGTCCGGATCATCGATCCGACGACTGATCGAAACCAGCCAGGCACCGGTGACCCGACTCTGAAAGGCCGGGCCGATGAATACGCCACGATCACGGTTATCCCGGTGGTACTTGAAGAACTCGCGATCCGCACCACTCATTCTTGGGATATGCCGGTTGCTCAGGAAAATCCCGTCACCATTGGCGTCATACAGCACCACGCTGTTCAAGGGCTTAAGGGTTGCCATTTCCTGGGCGACTACCTGTCTCAGGCGATCAATCTGCTTCTCGCCGACGCCCTCTTTTTCCACCCTCTCGATAAGCCCGACCAGCATCAGCTCACTCTGGCGGAACATGCCCTCGGTGTAGTTGCTCAAGGCACTGGTCAGGTTGACGGTCCCGGTTTCGATATTCACCAGCGTATTCTGCCGCACCGTCACGATCTGCCATGTCATCAGCGAGACAACGCACAGGCACACGACAATGAGCAGCAGCGAGGCAAGCCGAAGATCACTCTTCAAAGGCAGCCTCCAGGCAGGTTGAAAGAATCGTCGACACGCATGAGTTCAACATGGAAAGCCATGTATTCATGATCTGCACCAACCCCGCACCACCTTTTTGCATGATTTCCAAGATTTGCTCGCATCCTTCGCGTGTATCACTACTGCAACAGTAGACGTGTTCCTGCCATCAACAGAAAAAGCTTTGAGCCGCATACGAAAAAAACTGCCTGACAGATCATTGAGGCCTGGAAAGGTTGCAGTTCAGGGCGGCAAGGGCGACAGCAGAGCCTTCGCTGGGTATTCTGGTCGGCCTCATCGGGTCTGCACCCATCGCCAACAAGAACTCTGGAAACCTCATGAAGAAAACCCTAAGTACCTGGCTCGCCGGCTCGGCACTGCTGCTCGCGGCCAACTCGGTCCAGGCTCACCAGATCTGGTTCGAGCAATCCCCTGACCGCACCATGACTTTTTACTACGGCGAGTACGATGAAAACATGCTGGAAGTCACTCCCGGCGGCATGGATCGTTTCAAGGCTCTCGAAGGGCAATGGCTGAGTACCGCAGGCACGGCACCCCTGACGATGAAACTGCATCGTGACCATTTCACAGTGCTACAAAAGCCCGGCAAGCAAGACTCTCTGCTGGCCGCCGACAAGCAATACCCGATCTTTCAGGTCAAGGACGAAGGCAAGACCGTCAATGCCTTCTGGACACCGGCCACCCGCTGGGTAAGCGACTTTAGTGCCCGCGAACCCGAGCTTGACCTGGATATCGTGCCGACCGGCGTGGTGAACGGCGATCAGGTCGAATTCCAGGTCTTTCACCTGCATGATCCCTTGGGCAATGTGCCGGTGAAGATGTCGTCCGCTTCCGGCTGGGTACTGCAGGCCAACACCGATGGCGAAGGCAAGGTCAGCTTCAAACTGCCGTGGAAAGGCACTTATGTGCTGGGTATCGAGTACCGCGACCGCTCAGAGGGCGGAGAGCGTGCAGGGCTCGATGGCAACAAGGAAAAATACGACATCCTGGCCTATAGCTCGTCGCTGTCGTTCCACAAGGCGACCGGCCTTGAACCGCTGCCCCGCGCCGACTCGACCCTGCCGGCTTCGGAAATCGCACGCCTGAACAAGAAGTGATTAGGAAGAGATGCCAATGAAAGCTGTTTTCCATTGCCTGCTGGTTGCCTGTGCACTGTTCATCGGGCAGGCCAATGCCCATGGCATTCCCAAGCCACAACATGGCGGCCTGATCGAGGATGCCGGGCTGGTCGCCATTGAGATGGTTGCCAACGGCGATACGGTTGATCTGTACCTGACCGATCACGATCAGGCGGTCAGTGCCGAGAACGTCAGCGGCGTGCTGACCATCACGACTCGCCATAAACGGGTAAAGACCGACATTGTTGCGGTCAGCGGCAATCATCTGCAAAGCAAGGGCGTGAGTTTCCAGTCCGGTTCACGGGTCAGCGCCCTGCTGACCCTGGCAGACGGCGAGACCAAGGTCAGCGCCCGCTTCAAGATTCCGTGACGGGTTTGAATGTGCCTTTGTGGGGTGATCGGTGTTACTTGAGCTAACGAAAATGCCCTGCTTGCAGGGCATTTCTTACGGACTTATCTCTATCATCCGCACGAAGTTTCCTAGAAAATCCCATCCCCTTGCGTGGGTGTTTTTAGCTCTCTAGGCTGTGCCGGTCACTGCTCATCAGTGATCGGGTTTAGCAGCCTGTTTAGCTCGACTACGCAAGGAATCACGCCTATATGGCGGCTTTGCGTGGGGCACCTTCGGGTGCGCCGGTTTTGGTTGAGTTACCGGTCTGCTAACCCGCGTCAAAGTCGCCACCCTCATTCGTTTAGCAGCGATTGGCAGGTGGCCCGATATAGGTAACTCGACCGTGAAAAAAGTAACCCCCGATCCACCTGTTCCTTCCCTCGAAGAATCCCTGCTGCATATCTCCGAACTGCTGCGCTGCGCAGCCGCCACCGCCTACGAATCCGGCGACAGCCTCAACGGCCCGAAACGTGATCTGGCTTTTTCTGTTGTTCACTTGATTGGGATGGCCCGGAGCGAACTTGATCGCTCGTTGGAGCGGGTGGAGCTGCGTTGAAGCAATAGTTACTGTGTGGGACCGGATTGGCGGTGCTCTGCTTATCCGGTACGACGACAAAAATGTTTTCCGGTCCGTACAGGCAAGGATGGGGTAAGAGATCAAAGACTGGAAATGTGATCAGGAACGAAGAACATCCTTGTCCAGACCATTTCCTTAATACTGGTTGATACATCACCGCATCCATTATCATCAGCCCGCTATTCGGCGGTCCCATACCCCGGAATGGTCAGGACACTCAATGGAATCCGGGAGAGATGGATGTACCTCAATAAAAAGTCCAGTCGCTGTATCTTGCTGGCAGGCGCGTTGGTAATTGGCGGTTGCACTTCTTTTTTGCAGGGCAAGCAGTATGTCATTCCCGGTCCAGATGAACCCTCCGCAACGGTTCGCCTCAAGGCTGGAAATGGCGCGCGACTGGATGCCATGACGTTCAGCGACAATGGATGCTATGCGGGTTACACCATCCTGCCCTCTAACGGCGACTATATCGAATCTCGGGTCGCCGTGAACAAGGAACTGATCCTGACCTATTGGCAGACCGCAGGAAGCAGCGTTTGCCAGATACCGTTCTCCTTTACGCCCAAGGACGGCGCCACCTATACCTTGATCCAAGGCTTCTGGAGCAAGCCCCAGGCAGGCATTCTTCCGATCTTCAACCGCGAGCAACATTTCTGTGGAGTAGGCGTCATCAGGAAAGTTGGCGACCAGGAGGAAATCGAACCCATTCAACAACTGAAAATCAATACCGGGTTCGCATGCCTGAAGTTTGTTAATAAATAGAGGCACCGCAAGGTATCCGCTGCGAGTTGGTTGAACCATTCCGAGTGGATACCGCCCTCTCCGAACAACGACACCGATGACCACGAATGTGCTGTGAGGTCGTCTTTAGGCTAATTCTGTTGAAAAAGTCGATTCTTGGAGACCGCGCACATACTGATCGCTGAAAATGCGTCTTTTGCGCGCTGCTGCGCGAAATCTGAGACTGGAAATCCGCTGTTCAATGTAAAGATTTCAATCTCAAGCGCGTACTTTCTACCGTGGAAATCAGGGCCGACTGTTTTCAACAGATCGACCCAAAGCTGTCGGTCAGCAACGGCAGAGCTCGGTCAAAAATGACCGGTAGACAGAATAATGTCAAATAGATATCATTATTAACAGTCAATAGAGCTACTATCGTTCATGCCGCGTTCCCCATACGCAGGTGTGGTGGATTGTTATATCCACATTGGTCGCGATCGGCCAACTCTATTTATAACAAAGTGCTCAATACCGGTTGTTCCGCTTGCGGGGCTCGGAAAGCGAGGCGTTTGCTCGCCTGTCAACTCAATCGTTAAATAATTGGAGATTCAATGAACCACTTTGACTCACTCATGAAGAAAGCATGGCTTATGCTCCTAATTATTGGAGCGATCATTATAATTCTGCCCTCCCCAAAAGCATCATACTCAGTAGAGTTTATTTTGACAGGTATCATCGTGCATGCCATATGTAGTGCACTTATTATATTCTTATTGAATAAATTAGTTACCGAAGACGGCCTCTTGAAATCAAACAAGCCCATATCAGTATGGGGCTACATTTGGCGTGCAATGATTGTGTACTATATTTCATCGAGTTTAGCTGTACTCACTACTTTTATGACCCTTGGGACACAACCGCAGCCGCCAATCCTTGCCTTATTTTCTGTAAGCATACTACAGTCGCTGTTCTCCGTAGTCGCGATTTGGAGCATATTTTCAAAAAACAGAAAGTCTCAGATTCTCTGGCTTTTCTCGTTGGCTCGGGGCCATTAAAATCCAACTAGCGACTTACACCTTTCGTATCACTTCCTGGGGCTAACTAAAGCCCTAGCGAGCGCCTAGTAAAAGTGGCATTTCGGTTACAAACCAACAAGCAATAAATGCAATTAACAAAAAACTGCTCTTGTATTTAGCAATTTTTAGTGAATGCCTCCTTAGTGACTTTTTATCCTTGAACATCTACACTAAATAGCCAATTAAAATCCCACCAGACCCAACTCAGCCGACGCAACTTTGCGTAGATTATGAAGGGAGCCAATATTTCAGTGGTACTTCTGCCCCCTAGGCTGTATCGGCCTTAGCAACCTATTTAGCTCGTCCATGCAGGAGTCACGTCTATATAGCGGCTTCGTGTGCACCGGTTTTTGGTGAGTATTCCAGGTCTGCTAACCCGCGACAAAGCCGCCCCTCTCATTCGTTTAGCAGCGAGTGAAAGGTGGCAGATAAGAAATACTTATCATGAAAAAGCTAACCCCCGATCCACCAGCCCCGTCGCTCGAAGAATTCCTGCTGCACATCTTCAAACGTAAGCGGCTGGCAAACCTTTTGATTTTTTTGGGGGGGTTAACCGAATGTACCGTAAAACAGACCTCCCGCTTGCTTGTTCAGCTTATATCAATCTTCAAACGTCACAACATTTTGACGGCGCCGGTCAACTACGAGTCGCGTCACGTCTGGTCGCGAATAATGCCCGACTTGATCAAGATTCTGCCGCTCACGACGTACTTCATTGCGGTCGAGCGTCGCGACCAACAGACACTCTTCACCGACGGCGGGCGGAATGACCCAGTTACCATTTGGCGCAGCAATACATGATCCGCCGTTTGCCAGGATCTCTGGGCAATTTGCGAGTATCAAGTCCAAGTGCGGCGTATCGGATGGAAAATCTTCACGCCGCATCAGCGCCGACACCGAGATAGTGAAGCAACGCCCCTCTTTGGCGATGAAGCGCGTGATGTCGTCGGTGTTGCGCAGATTGCCAGGCCATAGAGCGACGTGCAGATCTTCTCCTTGAGCATACAATGCAGCACGCGACAGGGGCATCCAGTTTTCAAAGCAGTTGAGACCGCCGACAGTAAATGACCCGACGGGGTGGACTTGCAAACCATGCCCGTCACCCGGCGACCATGTCAGGCGTTCTTCGTAGGTAGGCATCAACTTGCGATGCACCGAACCAATCACGCCATCCGGCCCGATATGAACTCGTGAACAATACACGCTGTAGCCGCCACGATCCGCTGGCCGCTCGATACAACCGAGCATGACGGCGATGTTGTGTTTGGCTGCGGCAGCACAAACGGCATCAAGATGCCCTGCCTCGATTTGTACTGCCTGCTTCAAGTAGTAAGCGTGGATATCTTTTTGTATGGCGCAATTGAAGCGAGCCCCATCGGTCAGTTCCAGCCAGAATGGGTAGCCGGGCAACAGGGCTTCGCCGAACGTGACAAAGCGGCACTGTTGCTCTGCAGCACGCCCGATGTAATCGACTATTTTCTCGATAGTTGCTTCGCGGTCAAGCCAGATTGGCGCGATCTGTGCCAGCCCAACAGTTAATAGATCCAGATTATTAGTTTGACTGGATGACATTGCTTTATTTCCTCAAGGGATTGAAATGGCTCGCCCGCGAGCGAGATTAGCTTGACAAATAATTCGCACGAATCGGGTAGGCATTGGTTTCAAGGCAATAACGTAGCGTTCACGGAGTGTCTTCACCCGCTCAGTGATCTAGCTATTAACGCGGCATATAGATTGCTCAAAATATCAACTGAGCCACATCGATTAGTTTCGGAAAAACTGTTTGATACTTGAAAGCACAATAATTGCCATGGAGTTCCTCTCTACGAGTCATATCCTACCCGGTGCAGCGTTAGCTGCCAGCCCCTCACAAATCAAATGCGCAAGATTATGCAAGTGACCGTTCGGGACGGAACCATTAATGATACGTCTGGATTTATATCACTCAGGGCATCTTCGAGGCATATACGCCCGGCCAACACCCCTTCCTGGCCGCTAAATGTATGCGTCCGGGCATTACGCATTGCGTTTTCTCTGGTTGGCCTTTAGCGACCGTTGCTCTGATTGGCCATCCTTGCCCTTCCACACGTGGAGGACTTGTCATGAACATCATCGCTACCAGCAGCCGTCAGCCCTGGAACAAAGGAAAACTGGTCGGGCAGAAAACCCCACTCCGACTGAGAGATATCTGGGCCATCCGAGTAAGGCTTCAAATTGCGGAAAGAACCCGAGACCTAGCTCTCTTCGATCTGGCCATCGACAGCAAGCTTCGAGCTGCGACTTAACCAAGCTTCGCGTGCGCGACGTCGCTCATGGCGAGCACGTATCATCACGAGCGATGGTGATGCAGCAGAAAACGCAGCGGCCAGTACAGTTTGAGATCACTGAGCAAACCAGGTTCGCCCTTGCGGCCTGGATACATCGGGCCCAGCTACGCAGGGAGGACTGCCTTTTTCCTAGTCGGCTGCATACTTCAGACCATCTATCCACTCGCCAATACGCTCGTATCGTCAAAGGCTGGGTGAAAGCCGTAGGCCTTGATCCAGCCATGTATGGCACCCATACAATGAGACGTACGAAGGCATCACTGATCTATCGCAGGACGAAGAACCTGCGGGCGGTTCAGTTGCTGCTAGGCCATACGAAGCTGGAGAGCACTGTTCGATATCTGGGGATTGAGGTCGATGACGCCCTGGAGATGGCGGAACAGACTGAGGTTTGACAACGCATAGCGACGGCCGAAGTCAGACCGTCGCTAACCGGCCATAGCTGCCACTGGTGTAGGCAGCTACCGCCCCAAAGCGGACGGTCAAAGTGAACGCGTGTGCATTGCTTTGACGATCCGTCATCGGTTTTTCAAACGCTTTATTCCACTGGGCACCTCATCCCCAGGTTTCTTTGAGTACAGTTCGAAACAGTTCCGAAAGTAATGGCTCAACGTCTTTGCGCTCGGTGCGTATCGGCTTAATCGACTCAAGTCGATTAAGTTCACGCTCAATGAATTGTTGAATGGGAGTGATCTGGGGTGATAACCCCATCTCCGGAGACGCGCGCTTGATCGCAAGCAATTCATCAATGGCCTGCTGGAGCCCGGACTCTCGCTCGATGACACCGCGCAGCTTCTCAAACTCTATGGGGGCAGGTGTACCAAACTGCTCAAGCCACCGCACCGATAACAGCGGGCGCAGAACGTAGAAGTATTTTTTCAGCGGTACCTGAGGGGCCTGCAAATATCCCCTATAGTTGGTTTTGGCCATGCTGCGATAGTGGTAGATGCCACTCTCCACCGAATACACCTGCAACAATAACTCCTTTGCCCGCTCGTGGAAACAGCCAGCATGCTCGTAAATGATGGTCGACTGTATCCACTCCACAAAGCCTGGATTGGACTTCCAAAATAGCCTGAGTGCCTTACGTAGATCCCAGCCATTGATATCCATGTCGTCAATGATCGGATACTCGATGACGTCGCGTTGCTCCTCGAGGCCGACAGAGAGATACCACTCGGGTTTATTTACGTAGATGAAGCGTGCGTCGTAGTCGCTGTTGGGAGAGGCAAATCCCCAGGCACGACTGCCAGACTCAATAGCTAAAAGAACTTTCACGTCATGCTCGTTCTCAGCACGACGTAGCCGGTCTCGAACCTCTTCTTGAACAACGATAGAAACCATGAGCCAACTCTAATTAGACGATGTTTCGAGTGCACGCTACTCATTCCGCGGGGGGCTGTCCAGCGTCCGCTTCTGGCCGACTCCCGCCTGTCGTAACGGGCAGAGAGCGGCCAGATACGTTTTTTGCGCGAGCCCTCCACAGCTGAGTTACGTTGCGCTGTCGTCTATTACCGAGGGAGAGGCAACCGTGCCGGCCAGGAGGCCGCCGTCAATGTTGAACTCACTGCCGGTAATGTACGTCGCGTCATCCGAGGCGAGTAACAATGCCAGGGCCGCAACTTCTTCGGGCATCCCGAACCGTCGAAGGGGAGTATCTCGAACCAGTGCTGACATTCGGTCTTCTCGCCCCGCACCAGTACCCAACATAGGCTCCCAAATTGGCGTAAGGATGGCCGCTGGATGAATCGAGTTGCACCTGACGTTGAGACCTTGTTCAGCGCAGTAGAGAGCCACCGTTTTTGTGTGATTGCGAACAGCGGCCTTGGATGACGCATAGGCTGCTGCGCCTGGAATACCCACCAATCCTGAGCGAGAGGAGATGTTGATAATGGCGCCTGCTCTTGGCTTTCGCATCGCACGAATGGCGTACTTGCAACCGAGGAAAACACCGTCGAGATTGGTGTGATGCACCGCTCGCCAGTCTTCCAGCCGCGCATGCTCCGGATCATGTTGAACCGCGCCCTGCTCAAATCCGGTAATTGCTGCGTTGTTCACCAACACGTCGAACCTGCCGCGTTCCTTTAGTACTTGCGTCGTCACTCGCTGCCAATCTTCTTCCCGTCGAACATCAAGGCGCAGGTAACTGGCGCCCTCTCCGAGCGAATTTGCGAGTGTTCTTCCGAGTTCGTCGTTTATATCAGTGATGTAGACAAAGCAGCCCTCCCGCAGGAAGAGTCTCGCAATTGCGGCGCCAATACCTTGGGCCGCCCCTGTAATCACCGCCGTTTTGGATCTGAGTTTATTGTCCATGAATGTGCTGCTACTCCTTTGGTATGGTTTAACGTGCGAGAACCGCGAAACGGCCTATCCCCAGGCTGTCGCCCAGAAAGAGCGCCCCATATTCCTTGACGCCAAGTGGCAGCTATCGAGCGTCAATCATCCAAAGCCCCACACGACCCAATATTTTCACTCGTCACTATCTGCAAAGGCACATGAACACAATGCCGCTGCGGATCAAAAACTGGCGCCGCCTGCAACTCGACCAGTAGCCGGATCAGGGAAGTGCCGATCAAGGCTGGCTGCGAATCGATCACCAGGCTGACCACGCCCTGCTCAAGCGCCTGATGCGAACTGGACGTCGATTCCAGCAGGATGCTGCAGATCGGTGGCCGCTCGGGTAACTGGGCCAGCGCCTTGATGACCCCGTCGCCGCCCCCGCCCACCACGCACAATCCGCGCAGATCATCATGGCGGGCCAGCAGGTCGAGGGTGGCCTCTTCGGTGATGTCGTCGTTATCCATATTCACCAGCGGCCCCAGCATGCGCAGGTGCGGGGCATGCTCGGTCAGGTAGCCGCGCAAACCGTCGACCCGCGCCTGATGACCAAGAAAACGATGCCCGCCCATCAGTACCCCGACGCTGCCCTCGCGCGCGGCACCGAAATGCGCCACCAGCCAACCCATGGTGCGCCCGACTTCATGGTTGTTCTGGCCGACATAAGGTCCCTGCGGGGTGTCATGGAAATCCGACAGCAAGGCCACCACCGGCACACCGGCGGTGCGTATCTGCTCGATGGTCTGGTTGATCAGGGCGTGGGCAAAGCTGACCACGCCAAGGCCGTCATAGTTGACCGCCAGTTGTTCGATCTGCCCGGCAATGACTGCCGGTGTACGGTCGGTGATGTATTCAAAATGGCAAGTCAGGTTGGCATCCGGCCAGGCCCGGGCCGCTTCATTGATGGCCGCAGCCAGATTGGCGTAGAACGCCTGGGCCGTGCCCAGCAGCAGAATGCCGAAACGGTAGTGAGGACGGCGCTCGCGAAGCCGTTGGCCGATCAGTCGGGCCGCGAAATAACCCACCGCCTCGGCCGCCTGCAGGACCTGTTCGGCGGTTTGCGGGCTGACCGGCGCTCTGTCGTTGAGCACCCGGTCCACGGTGGCGACACTCAACCCGGCGCGTTCGGCCACGGAAGCAATAGTTGGACGTTTCTTGTTATTCATTCGGTATCCCTTGATAGAAAACTATCATGCTGCTCCGGGCCTGGATGATAGCTTGATAGAGAATGAATTCAAGGGATTGAGCGCTTTATTACATCTGCCTACTCTTTTCTCCAGCGATGCATTCAACACGCACCGCGGCAAGTTCCAACAATAAACACGCTTGCGGAGAATAATAAAATGCCTGAGCACGATTCGGCCTTTGAACAAGATATTAAATACCGGCGTCGGGATTATCGACTGACCGGTCCAGAAGCAGCACGTGCTGCGGAAAAAGGTCTGGTCTCGGCAGACTGGTATCAATGCCCAGTTCCACGCAAGCGCATGAAGGAATTGATGCAACGGCGCAATGGTCCGGCTATGCGTGACACTGCGCTGTGGTTTCTCGCGCTGGGAGTATCGGGATTCGGCGGCTACTGGTTCTGGGGAAGCTGGGCCTGTGTGCCGTTCTTCCTGGTCTATGGCGTGCTATATGGCACCACTTCCAATGCCCACTGGCACGAAACGGGTCATGGCACTGCCTTCAAGACCCGCTGGATGAACGATGGCGTCTATCACATCGCCAGTTTCATGACCCTGTTCGAGCCGCATGTCTGGCGCTGGAGCCATGCCCGGCACCATACAGACACCATTATCGTCGGCCGCGACCCGGAGATCGTCGAGCCACGCCCGCCGAGCCTGCTGAAAATGTTTCTGAACCTGTTCAGCCTGCCGCGTGCGTTGAGTACCTTTCGGGGCGTGCTGCGCCATGCTCAGGGCCAGGCCAGCGACGAAGAACGGGATTTCATCCCTGAATCCGAATTGCCCAAGGTGTTTCGTGCAGCGCGTATCTGGCTTGCGATCTATGCCCTGGTCATCCTCAGCGCGCTGTATCTGCACAGTTGGCTGCCATTGATGTTTATCGGTCTGCCTTCACTTTATGGCGGCTGGCTTTCCTATCTGTTTGGTCTTACCCAACATGTAGGCCTGGCAGAAGATACGCTGGATCATCGAACTAACTGCCGCACCATTTATATGAATCCGGTGTTGCGCTTTCTGTACCTGAACATGAACTATCACCTGGAACATCATATGTTTCCCATGGTGCCTTATCACGCCCTGCCGCAACTTCACGCGGAAATAATCGACGATTGCCCACCGCCTTACCGCAACATTTTCGAGGCATTCAAAGAGATCGTCCCAACGCTCTGGAAGCAGCGAAAAGACCCGGGCTACTTCGTTCGTCGCCCCTTGCAGCCACGTCAGGAAGCCCGCGAGCAAGTGCTTGCCGAATCCTGAACGGCTTTCAATACCGACAACAACAAGAGAGATCGCCATGACCGAGCAATGGATCGATGTATGCGCTGTGGACGACATAGACGAAGAAGACGTGATTCGCTTCGACCACGCCCAACGCACCTATGCCGTTTACCGCTCCGCAGAGAGTGAGTTCTTTGCCACCGACGGCCTGTGTTCCCACGAAGCCATTCACCTGGCCGACGGGCTGGTGATGGATCATGTGATCGAGTGCCCCAAGCACAACGGACGTTTCGACTACCGCTCCGGCAAGGCGCTGGGCGCTCCGGTCTGCGTCAACCTCAAGACCTATCAGGTGCGGGTCGAAGCAGGACGTGTCCTGCTCGGCATCATGGGTTGAACAGCGGAGAATCTGCCATGCCTGCTGAAAACGCGCCATTGATCATCATCGGTGCCGGCCATGCCGGTGGCCGTGCAGCCCTGACCCTGCGGGCCGAGGGTTACAGCGGTCGCCTGCTGCTGATCGGCGATGAACCACACCTGCCCTACGAACGTCCGCCGCTGTCCAAGCAACTACTCAAGGGCACGATGGAACTGGCCGGTTGCAGCCTCTGCGATCCGACACGGCTGGCCGAACTGAATATCGAGCATCTGGCGGGCAATCCGGTAACCGCCCTGGATCCACCCGGCCATCGCCTGCAACTGGCCGACGGCAACTGGCTGGAGTATGCCCGCCTGCTGATCGCCACCGGAGGCCGCGCCCGCCAGTTGCCCGGCCCTGCGCAACAGCTCGACAACGTGCTTTACCTACGCACTCATGACGAAGCAATTGCCCTGCGCACGGCACTGCAACCCGGCACGCGCCTGGTAGTGGTCGGTGGTGGCTTTATCGGCCTGGAGGTTGCGGCGACTGCCCGCGACCTGGATTGTCAGGTGACCTTGCTGGAAGCCGGGCCACGCCTGGCCGGTCGCGTCCTGCCGGAACGCTTGTCCGCCGCCTTGCTGGAACTGCATCGCAGCAACGGCGTGGACGTGCTCCTGAAGGTGACCATCGAAGCTATTCAAGGCGCAGAGCGCGTCGAAAGTGTGCAACTGGTCAATGGCGAGCAACTTGCCTGTGACCTGGTAGTGGTTGGCATCGGCATGCAACCCAATATCGAACTGGCCAGGGCCGCCGGTCTTGAGGTCGGCCAGGGCATTCGTGTCGATGAACAGTTGCGTACCAGCGCTGCGGATATCTTTGCCGCCGGCGATGTATGCGAATTTCGCCTGCACCCGGACGGAGACTTTCAGCGTCAGGAAACCTGGCGCAATGCAGAGGCACAAGGACGGCATGCAGCCTTGAACCTGATGGGCGGCGAACTGGCATTCAAGGATGTGCCCGGCTTCTGGTCCGATCAATATGATTGGGGCCTGCAAACCACAGGACAAATCTCCAATAGCGAACCCGATGCTACACGCCCCTGCGCGGCTGGCGGCTTCGTGCTGTTTTACCTCGATGCAGAACACCGGCTGATGGGTGCCTGCGGCTGGGGTCCGGGCAACAGCGTCGCCAAGGACATCAAGCTCTGCGAGCGGCTGATCGGCAGCCAGAACGCACTGGATGCCCGACAATTGGCCGATCCCCAGACACCACTGAAACAACTGCTGAGGAACTGACATGCGCGAATTGCTGATCTTTCAGTCTTTGTGGGCCATGCTCGATCATCGCGGCCAGTGCGATCTGCCACTCGAAGCGCAACTGGACAAGATCGCGGCGGCAGGCTTCGACGGCTTCACCGATCACTTCTGGGTTCCCGAGCATGTCGGGCGCCTGTCTTCTGCCGCCAAGGCCCGTGGATTGCAGATCGAGGGCCAGTTGTTCCCGCGCAGCGTGGACGACCTGGCCAGAGCGATCGACGTGATTTCCTGTCACGGCTGCCATCACCTCACCCTGCAAGCGGATGTGCGACCACGCACGTTGCGCCAGGCCATCGACCTGATTGAAGGCTGGCAACGGCTGGCCGAGCAGGCAGACTTTCCGATCCTGCTGGAAACTCACCGTTATCGCATCACCAGCGACCTGCTGTTCACCCTGGATATCCTCGCCGAAATGCCGGATCTCAAACTGCTGGCCGACCTGTCGCACTACGTTGTAGGCCGTGAACTGCCTGAACTACCGGCCAGCGAAGACGAAGAACACCTGCAAACCATCCTGCGCCATAGCTGGGGATTTCATGGCCGGGTTGCGAACAGCGAACAAGTGCAGATCCCCATCACCTTTGCCCAGCACCGGCCCTGGCTGGACTATTTCCTCAAGCTCTGGCGCTACGGCATCGAAGACTGGCTAAGCCGGCCCCTCGGCGAAACCGCCAGCCTGTCCTTCACCTGCGAACTCGGACCGCCGCCCTACGCGATTACGGGTGCAGACGGGCGGGATATCACGGATCGCTGGGCGGAGGCGTTGTTGCTCAAGCAGCGGATTGGCGAGGTCTGGCTGGAGTGTCAGTCGAGATAAGACGACGTCTCTGAAGTACCGGCTTTGGGATGATCTGGGGGGCTTTTGGGATCAGGCGACGAATGGAGCCCTCTATCACTATCCAAACCGACAGAAGGCACCGCCACCCGCTATTCAGAATGCCATCACAGGAGTAGCTTTGGATCCAATGAGCAGCGCAGTTCATCCGCAGGAGCACCGATGAGAATTCAGGCTTGTTTGTTGGCATTGTTGATACCCGTCTTCTCGGCGCATGCCACCGAGAAAAACATTTCCGTACCCCATGACGCGACTGGATCGCATGCGCTGGTGGAAAAAAGCGGGGACAGCAGACAGCGTGTCGTCGTGACCAAGCGTGAAGGCCTGCTGGGCGTGATCTACTCGAAGCGCGTCTATAACTGCGAAAACCGCACGGTGAATCTGGTCGGTACCGGCGCTACGCTGGAGATAATGGAGCAATCGCAACCGACCAGTAATATGGGGCCGGTGATTCGTGAATCCACCGCCGAGTACATTCAGGCCGAAGCCTGTAGCTGACACAAGCACAAAAATGCAAAGGGGCGCCTTCGAGGCGCCCCTTTGCATTTGTTCAGAAACAAGTTTGGCGCTCAGAGCCAGGCCTTGATCTGCTGGCTGACGGCATTGGTGGAAATGCCATAGCGATCATGCAGAGTGGGCAATGCTCCGGCATCGAGGAAGGCATCCGGCAAGGCAATCTGCCGGAAGGTCGGGGTCACGCCATTGCGCAGCAGGACACCCGCAACTGCTTCACCCAGGCCACCGATGATCGAGTGGTTTTCCGCAGTCACCACCAGACGCCCCGGCTTGCGTGCTTCGGCGAGGATGGTCTGCTCGTCCAGCGGCTTGATGGTCGGGACATGCAGCACCGCCACATCCACACCATCGGCCTGAAGCTGTTTGGCAGCTTCCAGCGCACGCATGGTCATCAGGCCCGTGGAGATGATCAGCACGTCATTGCCGGTCCTGAGGGTTTTTGCCTTGCCCAGCTCGAAGGTGTAGCCGTATTCGTCCAGCACCAACGGCACGTTGCCACGCAGCAGACGCATATAGACCGGGCCCGGGTGAGCCGCAATGGCCGGCACCGCCTGTTCGATTTCCAGCGCATCGCAAGGGTCGACAATCATCAGGTTCGGCATGGCGCGGAAGATCGCCAGGTCATCGGTGGCCTGGTGGCTCGGACCATAGCCGGTGGTCAGGCCTGGCAAGCCGCAGACGATCTTGACGTTGAGGTTCTCTTCGGCAATCGCCATGCAGATGAAGTCATAGGAGCGCCGCGAAGCGAACACCGCATAGGTGGTCGCAAACGGTACAAAACCTTCACGCGCCATGCCCGCCGCCGCGCTCATCAGCAACTGTTCGGCCATGCCCATCTGATAGAAGCGATCAGGATGCGCCTTGGCGAAGATATGCAGGTCGGTGTACTTCGACAGATCGGCAGACAGCCCGACAATGTCCGAACGTTGCTCGGCCAGTGCGGCCAGCGCATGGCCAAAGGGTGCCGAACGGGTTGCCTGCCCTTCGGAAGCAATCGAGGCGATCATCGCCGAGGTGGTGAGGCGTTTTTTCGGCGCTTCAGTGCCGGGTGCGGTGTTTTTCAAGGTACTCATGCGTTGCTCCCGGCTTCGATTCCAGCCTCAAGATTGCTCAGTGCAATATCCCATTCGTGTTCGTCGACCCGAATGAAGTGGGTCTTCTCGCGGGTTTCCAGGAAGGGCACGCCCTTGCCCATGCGGGTATCGCAGATGATGACCCGCGGCTGGCTGCCACTATGGTTGCGTGCTGCATCGAAGGCCGAGACCAGCGCCTGCAGGTCGTTGCCATCCACGCGCTGGGTGAACCAGCCGAATGCCTGCCAACGATCGACGATGGGCTCGAAGGCCAGGATTTCGCTGGAGTGACCATCAGCCTGCTGGTTGTTGACATCGATAATCGCAATCAGGTTATCGAGCTTCCAGTGCGAGGCAGACATCGCCGCTTCCCAGGTGGAGCCTTCATTCAACTCGCCGTCCGACAACAGGTTGTAGACGAAGGAAGACGATGCCTTGCGCTTGAGGCCCAGACAGGCCCCGACCGCGATTCCCAGGCCGTGACCGAGCGAGCCTCCGGTGATTTCCATCCCTGGCGTGTAGGCAGCCATCCCCGACATTGGCAAGCGGCTGTCATCCGCGCCGTAGGTTTCCAGCTCATCTGCCGGAATGATTTCGGCTTCGATCAGTGCGGCATACAGCGCAATCGCATAGTGGCCGATGGACAGGTAAAAACGGTCCCTGCCCTCCCACTCCGGGTCTTCGGGGCGCAGGTTCATCGCATGGAAATAGGACACCGCCAGCAGATCGGCGGCGCCAAGCGCCTGGCCGACATAGCCCTGGCCTTGCACTTGCCCCATGCGCAAGGCATTGCGGCGAATATTGTGAGCACGTTGCGCCAGAGTCAGGGCGCTGCTTTGCAAATCGGTAACAGTCATCAGGAATAACTCCTTAACTTAGCGGTTGACCAGGGCAGCCGGGACCCGCAGCACCAGGAAGGCACCAAAGACCAGCACGCAGGTAATCAGGTACATGCCGATGGCACTGGAGCCTGTGGTAGTGGTGATCCAGCCGATCAGATAGGGCGAGCAGAAACCGGCCAGGTTGGCGAAACTGTTGACCGCCGCGATGCCGGCAGCCGCCGAAACGCCACCCAGCAAGGTGGTGGGCAACATCCAGAACAGCGACGAAGCGGAAAGGATTCCGGCAGCCGCCAGGCACAGGCTCAGGATCGACAACACCAGGTTGCCGCCCAGCACCGCGGCCAGACTCAAGCCCGCCGCACCGGCGATCATCGGAATCACCAGATGCCAGCGCCGCTCGCGGTGTTTGTCGCCGCTGCGTCCCATCAACAGCATCACGAAGATGGCGCACATATACGGCAGGCTGGTCAGCAGGCCGATATGCAGCGGATCGGATACCCCGGCATTGCGCACTAGCGTCGGCAGCCAGAAGGTGATTGCGTACTGGCCCATGACCACACAGAAGTAGATGCCGGCCAGCAACCACAGCCGGCGGTCGCGAATGAAGGCTCCGGTCGATTCATGGGTGATTTTCTGGCTGTTGTCTTCTTCCAGCTCGCGCATCACCAGGGCTTTTTCATCATCATTCAGCCACGTCGCCTGATGCACGCCATCCTTGAGATAGCCCAGCACCATCAAGCCGACCACGACGGTGGGAATGGCTTCGATGACAAACATCCACTGCCAGCCTGCCCAGCCTTGATAACCGGCAAAGCTGTTCATGATCCAGCCGGACAGCGGGCCACCGATCATGCCCGACAGCGGAATGGCGACAAACCACAGCACAGTCATGCGTGCCCGGCGATAGGACGGAAACCAGTAGGTCAGGTACAGCAGCAGTCCGGGAGCCAGCCCGGCCTCGGCGACACCCAGCAGGAAGCGCAGCACATAGAATTGCCAGGCGGTTTCCACAAAGGCAAACAGCGCCGAGATAATGCCCCAGGTGATCATGATGCGGGCAATCCAGATCCGGGCACCGACCCGATGCAGGATGATGTTGCTGGGCACTTCACACAGGAAGTAGCCGATGAAGAACATGCCGGCACCCAGGCCATACACCGTTTCGCTGAGGGCCAGATCGTTCATCATCTGCAGCTTGGCAAAACCGACGTTGACACGATCCAGATAGGCGCACAGATAGCACAGCATCAGAAAGGGCATCAGCCGCCAGGCAGTCTTGCGATAAGCGTTGGAACGCACGCTGGTGGCCGCGTCCGCAGACAGGGTTGTCGTTATCATGATGGTCTGATCTCTTGTTGTTATTGACCGCCGGGCTTGTGGCCTGGCGGTATCATCGATACAGAACAGCGCGGGCCAGGCGGACCCGCCCGGCTTAATGAATCAACATGCCGCCATTCACGTCCAGGGTGATACCGGTCAGGTACGAGGACAGGTCGCTGGCCAGGAACAGCGCCGCATTGGCCACGTCCTGAGCGACGCCCAGACGTCCGAGCGGAATGCCTTCGATGATCGCGTGACGACGTTCGTCCTGCATCAGACCGCCAGTGATATCGGTATGAATCAGGCCCGGCGCGATGGAGTTGACACGCACATTGTCCGGCCCCAGTTCCCGCGCCATGGCCTTGGCCAGACCCAGAACACCCGCCTTGGCGGCGCTATAGTGCGGACCGCCGAAGATCCCGCCACCACGCTGGGCGGACACCGATGACATGCACACGATACTGCCGCCTGCCTGCTTGCGCATGGCCGGGATTACCGCCTGCGACATCAGCAACGTGCCGCGCAGGCTGACATCCAGCACCTTGTCGTAATCGCTGCGGCCGATGTCGAGGGTCTTGAGTGGCTGGGTGATGCCGGCGTTGTTGACCAGCACATCGATGCGCCCAAAGTGTTCCAGAACGCTGGCCACAGCTTGTGCAACATGGGCTTCATTGGCGACGTTGGCGGCGAGCCCCAAATGACCTTCACCCAGCGATGCAGCGGCATCACGGGCGGCAGACTCGTCCAGGTCCAGAATGACCACGCGCGCACCTTGCTGGGCAAAAGTGATGGCAGTGGCGCGACCGATGCCACGTGCAGAAGCGGCGCCGGTGATGATTGCAATCTTGTCTTGAAGAATCATGGGCAGGATTTTCCTGAATTGTTGTTATTGGATCGACCCGTGTCGAATCGATGACTCAGCTTGTGCCCCACCCCAGGGCTGAGCAATAACGCGACTTTCAGCAAGTGCTGAAAAAAAATCAGCACTCGCCAGGTGAATGAGTGATATTTGGACGCAAGGAAAAGCTGACCAAGACTGGAAACCAGCATGCATACCCCAGGCGACCCTTCACTCAATCTGCCACCGCTCAAGGCCATTCAAGCCTTTGAACAGACCGCCCGCTTCGGCAATGTGGCGCGCGCCGCCGAACAGCTCAACCTGACGCCCTCGGCGGTCAGCCATCAACTGGCCAAACTGGAAGCGATGATCGGTCGCCAGTTGTTCCTCAGAACCGCCCGGGGCGTAAGCCTGACGCCCGTAGGCGAACAATACCTCGCGGAAATTTCAGGGATACTGCACAGCTTCGCCGTGGCCACCGAACGCGCTTCCAGCGATGTCAGCCTGGACTGTCTGCGGCTGCACTCGGCGCCCAGCTTCGGCTTCCTGTGGTTGATGCCGCGTCTGGAACGATTTCGCCAGAGCCATCCCGACATTCAGCTGAACCTGTCGTGCTCCTACGAATCCCTGCACTTCAGCCGCGACAAGATCGACGTGGACATCCGCCACGGCCTGCCCAACTGGCCGACGCTGGAAGTGCGAACCGTGCGCAACGAACAGATCGCCGTCATGGCCTCCCCGGCCCTTCTGGCAAGAAGCCCGATCCAGAACGCCGCAGACTTGCTCAAAAGCCCGCTGATCCTGTCCGAAGCCACCCTGATCAACTGGCCACAATGGTTTGCCAGGCACGGCCTGTCACGCCCGGAAAAACCCTACCCGCTGAGTTTCGACCGTTCGTATATGGCTCTGGAAGCAGCCAGCCAGGGGCTTGGCTTTGCCCTGGAAAGTACATTGCTGGCGCAGAACTATCTGGCCAGAGGCGATCTGGTTGCCGTGTCGCCCGAAGAACTGAGCGCGCCGATTACCGCCCACCACCTGGTGTTTCCGAAGGCGCATGCCAACTTTCCAAGGGTAAAGCGTTTTCTGGAGTGGATGCAGGGTGAGTTGGGGCGGGATTTTTCGTATTGAGGGGAGTTCGCGAATGAATTCGCTTACGCCACCAATCACAAATATTCGGATATCTCGATCAGGTTCAGATCAGGATCGCGGACATACACCGAACGGATCGGGCCTGTCGCGCCGGTCCTTTGCACCGGGCCTTCCACTATCGGCCAGTTCTGCTGCTGGAGATGGGCGATCACCTCATCCAGAGGGCGGGTGCCGATGAAGCAAAGATCCAGTGCACCGGGTACAGGCAGATGCGCCTTGGGCTCGAATTCGTGACCTCGCACATGCAGGTTGATCTTCTGATTGCCGAAGCGCAAAGCGGTGCGGCCATTACCAAAGGTTTCCAGGCTCATGCCCAGGACGCGAGTGTAGAAATCCTGACAGGCTTCCACGTCGCAGGTGGTAAGGACCAGATGGTCAAGATGATCGATGAGCATGGTATGACTCTCATGAAAAGTGAATGACAGATCGGTGGGAGCCGAATTCATTGGCTCCGTCTGCATTAAGGTCCGTCAGAGGACTGTGGGAGACAGCCATTCCTGCAACAGTTCGCTCGTACGCTGCGGATACTCCAGAGGCGGCAAATGCCCGCATTCAGGCAGGACGACCAGATGCGAACCGGCAATGCCACGATGAGTAAACTCCGATTCTGCCAGCGGTGTGATTTCGTCGTTCTCGCCGACTACGATCAAGGTCGGCACGCTGATAGCCTGCAAAAGTGGAGTGTAATCCCGGCGATTGATGATCGCCTGCTGCTGGCGGATGAAACCTTCCCGGCCAATGGTCTGTGCCATGTCCATGACTTCTTGGGCAGCAGCCGTGCCCACACAGCGGGCATGGATGATGCGCGGCAGCAGATGAGGCGTCACCCCCATGAACTTGCCCAGTTGCGCCAGTTCCAGCAGACCACGACGAACCCTGGCCCGATCCTCGCTGTCCGGCCGGACCATGGTGTCGAACAACGCCAGCGCCACGACCCGCTCAGGCGCCTGACGCATGATTTCCATCGCGACATATCCGCCCATCGACAAGGCCGCCAGCGCAAACAACGGCGGAGCCTCGTCCAGCGTGCGCCGGGCCATTTGCTCGATGCTGTCATCCCGGGAAAGGTCCGCGACGAAAACGCTGCGTGAATCCGACAAAGCAGCCGTCTGCTGCGCCCAAAGTCGCTCATCGTTCAACAAGCCGGGCAAAAGAACGAGAGGAAGGTTATTGCAAGCCAACATGGCTCTCCTGAAGCAGGTGAAAACGTGATGAAGGAATTACCAAGTCAATAGGTTGTGCCTGAATGAGCGCTACCAAGTCCGAAGCGATTTTGACGCAGCAGTTTAAACTCTTTCATCAGAAACCTGGCCACATGCGGATTGTAAAGCGGTTAAAGAGCGGCATTTCTACGTACACTCCCTCACCTGCTAAAACACTGGCTGAAACAGACAGCTTTCATAAAGCCTCATAAAAACACGAACAAATACCCAGCAAACCGCATACGGAAAACTCCATGGATTTACTCTTCGACTTTTTGTTGAACACCCTCTGCTACAAGGTCGGATTGTGGGTTATGAAAGTCATTACTTTTGGTCGATTCAAGGGTAAAAGCAGCTATTGGTTCGGCTTTATCCTGATGCTCGGGGGATTGGTTGTGCTGGCAGTCCTCATCGGCTTCATTACCTTGTTAGTCATGATCAATGCCCATTCCCCAGCTCAATAAAACAGGCATGCTCACGCTTCAGACCCACCCCGCGCCTCCAGCAACTCGACAAACCTCGTCAGGCTCTGCGAAACCGTGCCTCTGCGCCACACCAGCCAGGTTTGCAGAAAGCGGAATTTCTCGGATAGCGGCCAGATGCTTACCGTGCTGCAGCCCGGCATGCTTTCGAGCATGCTGCGTGGCATCAGCGCAAGGCCGGCGCCGGCGCTGACGCAGGCCAGCATGCCGTGGTAGGACTCCATTTCGTAGATCTTGCCCGGCACGGCGGCATCTTCGCTGAACCAGCTCTCGAAGTGATGACGGTATGAGCAGTTGGCGCGAAAGGCGTAGATGCTGCCGCCATTCACATCCAGCCCGCGGGTGACGGGCGCATGGTTGAGGGGCGCGATGATCACCATTTCTTCCTCGAAGACCGGCACGCCTTCAAGGGCCGGATGCAGTACCGGACCATCCACGAATGCTGCCACCAGCCGCCCCGACAGCACGCCGTCGATCATGGTCCCGGAAGGGCCGGTGGAAAGGTCCAGCTCGACCTTGGCGTATTGCTGGTTGTAAGCCGCCAGCAGCGCCGGAATACGCACTGCTGCCGTACTTTCCAGCGACCCCAGGGAAAACGGCCCTTGAGGTTCTTCACCGGAAACGGTCATCCGCGCCTCTTCCACCAGGGCCAGAATGCGCCGGGCGTAATCCAGAAAATTCCATCCGGCCGGTGACAGGCGCAAGCGGTGCTTCTCGCGGATAAACAGATCGACGCCCAGATCGAGCTCCAGTTGCTTGATGCGCGTGGTGAGGTTCGATGGCACTCGATGAATATGCTGGGCAGCGGCACTGATGCTGCCCTGTTCGGCCACGGCCTTGAATATTTCCAGCTGGACGAGATCCAATTCATTCTCCAAACGTGAACGATATGATCATTATTATTCAGTTTCGGAAAACATAGCACATCGGTACGCTGGCTTCACTTCTCCACTCCCAACAGGATGGCGCCATGACTCTTGTTTCCAGCCACACCCATGCAATCTCGATCAACCCGGCTACCGGCGAGCAGATCGGCCACTATGCGTTTGAATCCGAAGCCGCACTGGATGCTGCACTATCCCGGGCGGCTGGCGGTTATGCGCAGTGGAAGCGCAAGAGCATCGATGAGCGCGCACAACTGCTGGTCGCGCTGAGCAAGGCGCTGCGCGACAACGCCGTGGCAATCGCCGACATGATTACCCGGGAAATGGGCAAGCCCACTAGCCAGGCACGTGGCGAAGTCGAGAAATGCGCCCAGCTCTGCGAGTGGTACGCCAGCCACGGCCCGGCGATGCTGGCTCCGGAACCAACCCTGGTCGAGAACAACAAGGCGCGTATCGAATACCGTCCGCTCGGTCCGATCCTCGCCGTGATGCCCTGGAACTTCCCGATCTGGCAGGTGCTGCGCGGTGCGGTTCCGGTGCTGCTGGCGGGCAATACCTATGTGCTCAAACATGCGCCCAACGTGATGGGCTGCGCCTATCTGCTGCGCGATGCGCTCCAGCAGGCCGGTTTCCCTGAAGGCGTGTTTGAGGTAATCAACGCAACCCAGGAAGGTGTATCCAAGGCGATTGCCGACCCGCGCATTGTTGCCGTCACCCTGACCGGCAGCGTCCGGGCCGGGACCGCGATTGGCGCGCAGGCCGGTGCCGCGCTGAAAAAATGTGTGCTGGAACTGGGCGGCTCCGATCCGTTTATCGTGCTCAAAGATGCCGATCTGGACGAAGCCGTGAAAGCCGCGGTTATCGGTCGCTACCAGAACACCGGTCAGGTTTGCGCAGCGGCCAAGCGCCTGATCGTCGAACAGGGCGTCGTCGAAGCCTTCACCCGCAAGTTCGTCGAAGCCACCCGCTTGCTGGCGACGGGTGATCCGTTGAGCCCGGAAACCTATATAGGCCCCATGGCGCGCTTCGATCTGCGTGATGAACTGGACCAACAAGTGCAGGCCACCCTGGCCGAAGGCGCCACCCTGCTGCTCGGTGGCCACAAGGTCGAGGGTGCGGGCAATTTCTATGAGCCTACGGTGCTGGGTGATGTCACCGATCAGATGACGTCCTTCAAGCAGGAACTGTTCGGTCCGGTGGCCTCGATCATCACCGCACGCGATGCCCGGCATGCTCTGGAACTGGCCAACGACAGTGAGTTCGGCCTGACCTCGACCATTTACACCGGTAATGTCGAACTCGCCGAGCAACTGGCCGACGAACTGGAAACCGGCGGTGTGTTCATCAATGGTTATTGCGCATCCGACCCGCGGGTGGCCTTTGGAGGCGTGAAGAAAAGCGGCTTTGGCCGTGAGCTTTCACATTTCGGGGTGCGGGAATTCTGCAACGCCAAGACCATCTGGCTGGATCGCCACTGACCGATCAATAAAACGGGGAGCCTTGCGCTCCCCGTTTCATTTACCGCGTCTTACTCCTCGTCGGGGGCAACCCGCACCAGATCACCGATGGCATAGAACGTCCCGCCAGCGATGTAATGCAGACTGCGCAAGCGCGGATCTGCCGTCTCGAACATCCAGTGCCCATCCTTGAACACCCGCGAATCAGCCCAGGCAGCGACCACTTCGCCGATGAACAGATCATAGGTTTGCTGGTTATGCGGCTCGGGTATGAGCTTGCAGATCAGCCAGGCCGAACAGCCCGCCACCAGCGGCGTCTCGTGGCCTTCGATGCGAAACAGCTCGACGTCCGATTGTTCCAGCTTGTCCGGCACCATGCTCAGGCTGCGGGTGCCGACTTCATAGGTCAGGTTCGCCTGCTCAACGGTCGGTACCTGCAGCGCGAAATAACCACTTTTCTCAATGAACCCGCGTGTCACGGTCAGTTTGTCGAGTACTACCGTAACCTTGGGCGGAGAAAAGTCCAGGGCACAGGCCCACGAGGCCGACATGACGTTATGCGTGCCGGCATGACTGGCCGAAACCAGTACCGCCGGCCCGTGATTCAACAACCGATAGGCCTTTTCCAGCTCGACTGGGCGAATAGGGTTATCCACTGGAACCTCTTGAGAACGTGCGTCTTATCCAAATCGTTTGGGTCGCGAAGCTGCATTCTACTGACGACCTTTCGGATTACGGAAGGATCAGCTTGCCTCTCCTGCCTCCCAACGCCGGAACACCACACTGGCATTCACCCCACCAAAGCCGAACCCGTTCGACAGTGCATGAGTCATCGCCAGCTTGCGTGCTGTCAGGCCGACCAGATCCAGCCCGTCGGCGGCTTCGTCGGGATCAGTCAGGTTCAGCGTCGGCGGCACGATCTGATCGCGCAGCGCCAGAACGGTGAAGATGGCTTCGACCCCACCGGCAGCACCGAGCAGATGGCCGGTAGCGGATTTGGTAGAGCTGATCGCCACAGCTGAGTCCGCCCCGAATACCGAGCGAATGGCTGCCAGCTCGCCCTGATCGCCCACTTGAGTCGAAGTCGCATGGGCGTTGATGTGCTGGACATCGGCGGGATTCAGGCCAGCCTGACGCAAGGCCTGCTGCATGGCGCGCCGGGCTCCGCTGCCATCTTCAGGGCCGGCAGTCAGGTGATAGGCGTCGGCACTGGTGCCGTAGCCGACCAGTTCTGCCAGCGGCGTGGCGCCACGCGCCAGCGCATGGTCCAGCGACTCGATGACCAGCAGTCCGGCGCCTTCGGCCATGACAAAACCGTCACGCCCACGGTCGAAAGGCCGCGAAGCCTCTTGCGGGCGTTCGGCAAAACCGGTGGACAGTGCACGGGCCGCCGCGAAACACCCCAGCGTCACCCGGTCAATTGCCGCCTCGGTGCCGCCGCACACGGCAATCTCGGCTTCGCCACTTCGGATCAGCCGCGCCGCATCGCCAATGGCTTGCACACCCGCAGCGCAGGCAGTTACCGGCGCGCCGAGCGGGCCTTTGAAGCCATGGCGAATCGAGACGTGCCCGGCCGCCATGTTGGCCAGAAAGGATGGCGCAGTGAACGGCGACAACCTTCGCGGACCACGGGTATCGGTGGTGCGTACTGCCTCGGCGACCGCGCCGAAACCACCCACGCCCGAGGCAATGATGGTCGCGGTGCGCTGCTGTTCGGCCTCGTCGACCGGGTGCCAGCCAGCCTGCTGCAACGCTTCGTGGGCGGCAATCAGCGCAAACTCGATGAAGCGATCCATCTTCTTGCGGTCCTTGGGCGCAATCAGGCGCTCCGGGTCGTAACCCGCGACGGCATCTTCCTCCAGCGACGGCACCTGCCCGCCGACGGCAACTCCGGTACCGTCAGTGATATGTTGCGCAAGATTACGGATGCCGGACTGTCCAGCCAGCAAGCGCGGCCAGACATTATCAACGCCACACCCCAGCGGGCCGACAAGACCAACGCCCGTAACTACGATGCGTTTTTGAGCCGTGAAATCAGTCATTCAAAACCTCTTCATTACACTATCCGGCGCCACGACCCGGATCGTGGCGCCCTGTCGCCTGCTCAGGCCTGCTGCGCCTTTGCGGCTGCCTCGCCATCGGGCCGGATCCGGTACCAGATGGCATACATGGCCGGCAGGAACACCAGCGTCATGACGGTACCGCCCAGGGTGCCGCCGATCAGGGTGTAGGCCAGCGTTCCCCAGAACACCGAGTGGGTCAGCGGGATAAAGGCGAGGATGGCCGCCAGCGCCGTCAGCAGCACCGGGCGAGCACGCTGCACGGTGGCTTCGACCACCGCCCGGAATGGCTCAAGCCCTTGTTCCTTGTTGTCCTGGATCTGGCCGATGAGGATCAGCGTATTGCGCATCAGGATGCCCGATAGCGCGATCAGTCCGACCAGGGCATTGATGCCGAACGGCTGCTGGAACAGCAACAGGGTCGGCACCACGCCGATCAAGCCCAGTGGTGCGGTCATGAACACCATGACCATCGCCGACATCGAGCGCACCTGCAGGATGATGATCAGCAACGTCATGGCGATCATGATGGGGAACAGCGGCAACATCGCCTTGCTGGCCTTGCCCGACTCTTCGCTCGAACCCGCCTCCACGATCCGGTAGCCATCGGGAAGCGTGTCGATAATCGGTTGCAGCTGTTTCAGGACCACGCTGGATACGTCCGGCGGCTGCAAGCCTTCGGCAGTATCGCCACGCACGGTTATGGTCGCTGTCCGGTCGCGACGTCGCAGGACGGGATCTTCCATTCGCACATCGACATCGCCGACCTGGGAAAGCGGAATCCGCTGCCCGGCAGAACCCACCAGAGTGAAACCGGCAATCTTCGCCGGATCGAGGCGGATATCGCCAGCAGCACGACCGACCACCTGTACCGAGCGAATATCCTCGCGAACGGCAGTGATCGGCGTTCCGGTGAGCAGGAACTGCAACTGTTGCGCAACGGCACTGGAGGTCAGGCCTACCGCCTGCAAGCGGTCCTGATCCAGGGAAAAATGCAGGGTCGGCACGAGTGGGCCCCAGTCGCTGTTGACGGTCCTCAACAATGGGCTCGCCTGCAACACGCTCTGCATCTGCGCGGCGATCTCGCGCAACTTCGCAGGATCGGGGCCGCTCACGCGATACGCGACCGGGAACGGCGAATAAGGACCGAACACCAGTTGCGCGACCCGAACCCGCGCTTCGGGGGCCAGCCCTTCGGCCACCGCCTGGCGCAGACGCAACTTGAGCGTTTCACGTTCCTCCTGGCTGGCGGTCAGCACCACCACCTTGGCGAACGATGGATCGGGCAGTTCCGGCGACATCGCCAGGAAGAAGCGCGGCGCGCCCTGACCAATGTAAGCCGTGACAACCCGGGCCTCTTCCTGCTTTTGCAACCACCCCTCAACCTTGGCCGTTGCTGCACTGGTCTGCTCGATAGAGGTTCCGTAAGGCATTTGCACTTCGACCAGCACCTCAGGACGGTCAGAGGTCGGAAAGAACTGCTTCTTGACCAGTCCCATGCCGAGCACGGCGACCACGAAGGTACCGATCACGGTGCCGGCTACCAGCCACTTGCGGGCAATGACGCGGGTCAGAATCCTGCGGAAACGGTTGTAGTTGGGCGTGTTGTAGATGGCTTCGTGGCCACCCTCGATCTGCTTGAGTTCCGGCAGCAGCTTTACGCCCAGATAAGGCGTGAACGCCACCGCGACGACCCAGGAAGCGATCAGGGCGATACCAACAATCCAGAACATGTTGCTGGTGTACTCGCCCGCCGTCGACTGGGCAAAACCGTTGGGCATGAAGCCGATGGCTGTCACCAGGGTTCCGGAGAGCATGGGCGCCGCGGTATGGCTCCAGGCATAGGCCGAAGCCGCGATACGGCTGTAGCCCTCCTCCATTTTCACCACCATCATTTCAATGGCAATGATCGCGTCGTCGACCAGCAGTCCCAGGGCCAGAATCAATGAACCCAGGGTAATACGGTCGAAACTCTTGCCGGTGGCTGCCATCACCACGAACACCACCGCCAGCGTCAACGGCACGGCTGCCGCGACCACCACGCCGACCCGCCAGCCCATGCTGAAGAAACACACCAGCATGACCACCAGCAGCGCGATGAAGAACTTGACCATGAACTCGCCGACCGACGAATTGATGTTCACCGACTGGTCGGAGACTTTGCTCAGCGTCATGCCCAGCGGCATGCCCTGGTTGATTCTGGTCGTTTCGGCGTCGAGGGCCTTGCCCAGGTCCAGGCCGTTCCAGCCTTCGCGCATCACAATGCCCAGTAACAAGGCCGGCTCGCCGTTGTTGCGCACCATGAAGGTCGATGGGTCTTCATAGCCGCGCTCGACCGTTGCCACGTCCGACAGTTTCAGGGTGCGGCCCTGCACTGAAATCGGTGTATCACGGATTTTTTTCAGTTTGTCGAAAGCGCCATCCAGGCGCAGAAAGACCTGTGGCCCCAGGGTTTCGATCGAGCCCGCAGGCGTCAACACGTTCTGGTTGTTCAGCGCTGCAAAGATTTCCTGAGGGGCAATCCCCAGCGTGGCAAGACGATCATGGGAGAACGACACGAAGATACGTTCGGCCTGCTCGCCAATGATATTGACCTTTTTCACTCCCGGCACATGCAGCAAGCGCTGGCGCAGGGACTCGGCATCGCGCACCAATAGTCGCTGCGGCTCGCCCTTGGCCTTGAGGGCGAACAGTGCGAAGGTCACATCCGAAAACTCGTCGTTGACCAGCGGGCCGATGACACCGGCAGGCAAGAGTTTGGCTTCGTCATCGAGCTTCTTGCGCGCCTGATAGAACTCTTCCTGCACTTGCGCAGGTGGCGTGCTATCGAGCAGTGAGACCATGGTGAAAGCCATGCCGGGGCGAGTGTAGGTTTCCGTGCGGTCGTACCAGCGCAATTCCTGCATGCGCTTTTCCAGCGGCTCGGCGATCTGGTCCTGCATTTCCTGCGCGGTAGCACCGGGCCAGGCGGTGATTATCGTCATCTGCTTGACCGTGAACGGCGGGTCCTCCGCCCGTCCAAGCCCGAAGAACGCCAGGATGCCGGCAGCGGAGATCAGAAAGATCAGGAACAGGGTAATGGAGCGCTCACGGACCGCGAGCGCCGACAGATTGAAACGTCCCTCGCTCATGGCTGGCTCCCGGCGACAGTGGCTTCGAGCGCAGCGCCCGGCAAGACCTGATCGCCGTCATGCAGCAAATGAGCACCCAGTGCTACCACCTGCTCGCCAGCCTTGAGGTCACCGCTTACCCGCACCACATCGTCATGCAGGGCCAGCACCTGAACCGGCCGCCAGCTCACCTTGGCGGGCTTGCCGGAAACGATCCACACCCCCGAACCATTGCCAGGATCGTACAGCGCACCGATCGGCACCTGCAGCGCCTGGCTGTGCGCCGCACCATCGGCGATCTGCAGGCTGACCGTCGCGCCCAGCGGAGCGCTGGCCAGCGCGCCTTCAAGTACATACCGGGCCTCGAAAGTGCGGGTCAGCGGATCGGCCGCATCGGAAAGCAGGCGCAATCTGGCCGGCACGCTGTTGAGGCTATTGCCATACAAAGTGGCCTGAGCAACGGAGCCGACGGTCGGGCGTAGCGTCTCGGGCAGATGCACGATGGCCTCGCGCAGCCCGGCACGCGCCAGTCTGACTACAGCTTGCCCGGCACTGACCACCTGACCGGGCTCGGCCAGGGTTTCCACCACGACACCGTCGGCATCGGCCAGCAGGACCGCATAGCCTGTGGCGTTTTGCGCCACATTGGCCTGGGCCTGCGCGGCACTGAGTTGCGCCTTGGCGGAGTCGGCAGCCGCCTTGAACTGATCGTAGGTCGAGGCCGAAACAGCACCACTGGCGACCAGATTGCGATAGCGCGCTTCGTCATCGATAGCCTGCCTGGCCCGCGCACGCGCAGCGGTCACTGCCTCTTGCTGCGCTTGCGCCTGCAGGCCGAGATCGACCGGATCGATGCGCATCAGTGGCTGACCTTTCCTGACGCTCTGGCCGGTATCGACCAGACGCTCAAGCACCTTGCCCGAGACGCGAAAACCAAGGTCGCTCTGAATCCGCGCAGCGACCACGCCGGTGAAAGAGCGTGAAATATCCGTTGAATCCTGCACGCTGGCGACCCTGACCACAGGCTTTTGCGTACGGGGGTCATGGGCGATGGAAGCGTCGCCGCACGCCGCCAGGACGAGAGATAATAGACAGATGGCAACGGCAGCAGGTAGGCGACGGGACATGGGATCACTGACTCTGATGGGTATCTAGAGCCAGATTCTCATTCTAGTGACCAATTAAGTCAATAGTCACAATCCTGATTATGGCGCCATGCTGCGCAGGATCAATGCCGAAAGGTAGACTGCAGCCTCTTCCGCCAGATCCAGGCTGTACTGCAGCAACACAGGGCTGATGTAGGGGCGCATTACCAGGCAAATGGCATTCGCCACCTCATCCAGCGGCGTCTTGCGCTCGAACTCTCCGGCTTCCCGGCCTTCCCGGACCACGTCCAGAATCAGTTGTCGCAGCTGCGCTTCGTGCCTGACCGCCGAAGGCCAGCGCTCGCTGGCTGAAGCGGCAGCAATGTCATATAGCTTGCGATCCTGGAAAAACAGCTGGCTGCCCGCTTCCACCAACGCCTTGAACATTCGACGCAGCTTTTCCGAAGCGGTCGGTGCATCGACGATGGCTGCATCGACGATCTCCATGATGGCCGCCAACCGGTTAGCGCAGATCACCTCGCCGATGGCTTGCTTGGAATCGAAGAACTTGTAGATATAGGCCTTGGAAAAGCCGATGGACCTGGCCAGGTCAGACACGGTGGTCTTCTCATAACCATAGTGGCCGAAGTGCTGGGTGGCAGCCTCGACGATCTGGTCACGAACGCTGTGGTCAGAAGGACCGCGTGCAGGGGATGTAGTGATATTTTCAGTCATTTTTCCAGCTTAGCTTGCGTGATCCTGATTGACAACAAGTGACCATACTGTAATTGGGTCACAATCGAATTCTGTTAGGCTCTGTACGAAAAGTCGGCGAGCGAAGGTCAGGCAAGGCAAAAACAGGCGAGGAACGGTCGGAGTCGCGCTCGACTTTACGAATTGTAAATGAGCATTCCGAACCTGTTTTTAACGCAGCATCACCGAGCATAGCCACTTTTCGTACAAAGCCTGATGAGAGCCTGTTCGCGAATGAATTCGCCCTCACCGATACGGGTTTGGGAGATTCATGAATAAGACTCATGACTTCATCCTGCTGCTGAGCTTAATGAACCCCGGACGATCCCCTATGATGCCTGAACAAACCCCGCTCCTGCCCTGAAAGGCTCCGGATGAATCAATCTGCACCTTATGTAATAGGCCTCATTCTGGCGGCCGGCCGCAGCAAGCGCTTTGCTGGCGACAAGCGTCAGGCATTGTTGCCCGATGGGCGCAATATGCTGCAAACCTGCATCGACACCAGCCGGCAAGCCTTTCCTGAAGTCTGGGTGGTATTGCGCGGCGATGACGACACGCAAGCTCTGGGGATCGCACACGATATCAAGATCGTACGCAGTGAGCAGGCCGATCTGGGCATGGGGCATAGCCTGGCCAGCGGCATCCAGGCCTTGATGCACACACCGGCCAGTGCGGTCGCAATCCTTCTCGCCGACATGCCATGGCTGCAAGCGAAGACCTTGCGCAACCTTGGGCAAATAGCCGATCCACAGCGCATGGCCTTGCCACTGCATGAAGGACAACGCGGGCACCCGGTCATCATCGGCCGCCAGTTCTGGCCAGAACTGCTGTCGCTCGAAGGCGATCAGGGCGCACGGGCACTGCTTGCCGCCAACCCTGAGCGTTGCGACGTCGTGCCAACAGATGATGCCGGCACCGTACGCGATGCCGATACGCCCGCTGCATTGCAACTCCAACGAAAAATTCAGGGAAGCCCACCATGAAGCATTTAGCCGCTGCGACCTTTCTTGCCTGCTCGATGGCCGAAGCCGGTCAGGACGCACCCAGGCCAGACCCCAAGCCTTCTGCGGATGTGCTGGCAGTCACGCCGCAACTATATAGCTACACCACAGACCTGTTGTTTGCCGAGGTCTGGAAACGCAAGGACCTTGCGCCACGCGACCGCAGCCTGATTACCCTTGCCTCTCTGCTGGCAGGCGGGCAGACGGCGCAGATGACCGGCCATATAAACCTGGGTCTGGACAACGACCTGAAACCCGCCGAGATCAGTGCCCTGATCACTCACCTTGCGTTCTACAGCGGCTGGCCCAACGCAATGTCAGCGGCAGCGGTGGCGAAAAAGGTATTTGCCGAAAGAGGCATCAGCGCCGAGCAGACCCAAGCCTCGAAAGAGCGACTGACCCTGGACAAGGACAGCGAGATCCAGCGTCGGCAACGGGTCGATGAAGCCGTCGGCAGCGTGGCACCGGATCTTGCCAATTACACCAACGACGTTCTGTTTGGCGACCTGTGGCGACATACCGACCTTACACCCCGGGACCGCAGCCTTGTCACTGTGGCAGCGCTCATCACCCAGAACCAGTCGGCGCAACTGCCTTTTCACCTGAACCGGGCCATGGATAACGGTCTGACCCAGGCTCAGGCTTCGGAAGTGGTCACGCACCTGGCCTTCTATGCCGGCTGGCCAAAAGCGATGTCGGCCGTACCGGTCCTCAAGGAAGTGATCGAGTCACGCAAGGGCTGAGCACCGGCAAGCACTGGCAGGGCTCAAAGCCCTGCCATCAGTTTCTCCTTGGTAATCGGCAGGCTGCGAATACGCTTGCCGGTGGCGTGATAAACCGCATTGGCCACTGCCGCCGCAAGCCCTGTCACACCGATTTCACCAATGCCACGCGCACCAAATTCGCTGAGGTTGTAATCCGGATAATCGAGCAAGGTGACGTCGATATCGGGCTGATCGGCATGCACCGGCACCACATACTCGGCGTAGTTGTTGTTGGCAGGCAGACCGTTGCGGGGGTCGTATTCTGCAGCCTCGAACAAGGCCATGCCGATGCCCATCACAATCGCACCCTCGACCTGATTGCGCGCAGCCAGTGGATTGACCACCTTGCCGACATCGATGGCACTCACCACTCGGGACACCCGCAGGTGAGAGATGCCCGGATCCCAGCGAACCTCGACAAAATGCACGCCAAAGGAGCGAAAGGAATACTGGTCGGCCTTGGCCATTTCGCTGTGATAATTGCCCTCGGCACGGGCCAGGCGTTGTTGCTCGAGAAGAGCGCTGAAACTCACACGTCGATCACCCTTTACCAACTGGCCGCTCTCTACCTCAAGCGTTTCGGCATCTTCGCCCGCAAACGGCGCGCCTTCTGCCACGGCATATTGCCGTAGCTTGCCCAGGGCCTCGCGAGTGGCACCGGCGATGGCCGGCATGATGCTCGCAGTCACCCATGAGCCGCCGGATACCGGGCCGGCAGGAAAGGCTGAGCTGCCCAGCTCGACTTCAATACGATCAAGAGGCAAACCGGTCAACTGGCTGATGGTCTGGGCCACGATGGTGTAGGTTCCCGTGCCGATATCCTGAAGTCCGCACTGGGCCAGAGCGCTGCCATCGGCACGAATGATCACCCGCGCTTCGGCCGGTACCTGGAAGGCCTCCCAGTTACAGGCGCCCATGCCGTAGCCGATGATTTCATCACCGTCACGCATCGAACCGATGGCGGCATTGCGGTTGTCCCAGCCAAAACGTTCGGCGGCCTGATCGATAGCTTCGGGCAAGTGATTGCTGGACCAGGGCAGATCGACGCTTTCATCCTTGCTGGCCAGGTTCAGCTTGCGAAAGGCAAGCGGGTCCATGCCCTGGGCCAGAGCCATTTCATCGATGGCCGATTCCAGTGCAAACAACCCCGGAGCGGCACCGGGTGCACGCATGGAAGTCGGCGTGCCGCGGTTGACCGGGCTGTTCTTGTGGCTGACCAGCACGTTCGGACAGGAATAAAGACTGCGGGTCACGCCGCCGCAGGTTTCGGTGTATGAATCGAGGGTCGATGTGCTGTTGCAGGACTCATGACGGATCGAAACCAGCTTCCCGGAATCATCGGTGGCCAGACGCAGACGCTGCCGGGTTTCGGGACGGTGCCCTACGGTAGTGAACATCTGCGCGCGGGGCAGCATCAGTTGCACGGGGCGGCCAGTGGCTTTCGCCGCCGCACAGGCCGCGATCGAATGCGGCCAGGGCCAGAGCTTCGAGCCAAAGCCAGAACCGATGAACGGGGCACGTACCTCTACCCGGTCAGGCGACAGGTCAAAGACATTGGCCAGCAGATTGCGATGGTTGACCACGCCCTGGCTGCTTTCGTAGAGATACAGTTTGCCTTCGTGCCAATAAGCCGTCGAAGCATGCATTTCCATGGGGTTGTGGGTTTCCACTGGCGTGGTGTAGGTCTGATCCACCTGCCTGGCCGCCGCGGCATAAGCTTCGTCCGGCTTGCCACGGGCATGCCCAGCGCCACCATCGCGCGAGCCATGCACGCGCAAGCCTTCACTCAGGCTCTTGATCGGCTCGGCAGCTTCATACTCGACCTGTACCCGATAGGCCGCCGCCCTTGCGTGCTCGAAACTGTCCGCCACCACCAGCGCCACGAATTGCCCGGGGTAATAAACCTGATCATCTTCAAAAGGCAGACGATGCTCGTCCGCCTTGCTCGCGGTCAGGATCGTGGCGAAGCTCATGGCCGCATCAGGCGTGCGATGCAGTCTGGGGAAATTGTTGTGATGCAGGACTTCCACGACTCCCTGCATGGCCCGGGCCTGATCGTCGTGAATGACGCGGATACGTCCGCTGGCAATGTTGCTGTAGACGCCATAGGCATAGAGCAGGCCGTCCATGGGATGATCGGCCGCATAACGCGCTGTGCCGCTGACCTTCTGCCGCCCGTCGATCCGACGTTGCGGGGTGCCGATGATGGATTCGCTCATGAGAACTCCTGGGCCGTAAGGTCACGAAGGTTGCGAATGATGACCTGTCGACCGAGCGGGATCTTGAAGGCGTTGTGCTCGTAGGCACGAGAGCCCGCCATGGCGCGTTCGGCCACCTGCTCGAAGGTCTGCGCAGTCGCCTGCTGACCGATCAGCACCTGCTCGGCGTCGACGGCACGCCACGGCTTGGTACCCACTCCGCCCAGGGCGATACGCGCATCGACGATTCGCGTTCCGTCCATGACCAGAATCACCGCGCTGGAAGCCAGGGCAAACTGATACGAAGTGCGATCACGCAACTTGAGATAGGAGGAACGACTGCCTTGCAGCGGCGCATCCAGAGTCACATGGGTGATCAGTTCATGAGCAGCCAGTGCATGTTCACGCCATGGCGTGTCACCGGGCAGCAGATGGAAGTCGGCAAAGCCGATTTCGCGCGTACCGGACGAATCCTGCACCGTCACCTGCGCACCAATCGCGGCCATCGCAACGCACATGTCCGAGGGGTGCGTGGCAATGCAATGTTCGCTGGTGCCCAGCACCGCATGCACACTGCGGTTCAGGCCACCAATGGCGGCACACCCAGAGCCGGGCTGACGCTTGTTGCACGCTGATACGCCGTCGCGAAAATAGTTGCAGCGTACCCGCTGCATGATGTTTCCGGCAGTCGTGGCCTTGTTGCGCAACTGGGTCGACGCGCCGGCCAGAAGCGCCTGCGACAGTAGCGGATAACGCTCGCGTATCAGCGCATGATTGGCAAGATCGGTATTGCTGACCAGTGCACCGACACGCACCCGGCCATCGGCCAGCAGCTCGACCTGCTTGAGGTCCAGACGATTGATGTCCACCAGTTGTTCTGGCTGCATGACGTCCAGCTTGACCAGATCCAGCAGCGTGGTGCCGCCGGCCAGATAGAAACGCTGGCCCTGCCCGGCAGCACTGAGGATGGCCTGGGCGGGCGAAGCTGCCCGCGCATAATCAAAGGTGCGCATCAGACCGCCCTCCCCATCTTTTCACGTGCGGACTGAACCGCCGCCAGGATGTTCTTGTAGGCACCGCAGCGACAGATATTGCCGCTCATGGCTTCTCTGACACTGGCATCGTCTGCCGCGATATTCGGGTCCTTGAGCAGGGCTACGGCACTCATGATCTGCCCCGAGGTGCAATAACCGCACTGATAAGCGTCATGCTCCCAGAAAGCCTCCTGAACCGGATGCAACTGACCATTTTCGGCCAGGCCTTCGATGGTGGTGATCTCGTCGCCTTCATGCTGCACGGCGATGGACAGGCAGGAGTTGATCGCCACTCCGTTGACCAGCAAGGTACAAGCGCCACATTGGCCGTGATCGCAGCCCTTCTTGGTCCCGCTCAACTGCAAACGGTCACGCAGGACGTCGAGCAGAATGGCGTTGGCCGGAACATTCATCGTGTGGAACTGGCCATTGACCTGCAGACGTATCCGTTGCTCGCCCGCACCCGGCGCATCGGTATCACTCACCACGGGCGCAGGCTGGGTCTGAGCTATCGCAGCCTGCGGCGGTATCCAGGTGGAAATCGTCGCTGCGGCGATACCGGATACACCGAACTTCAGGAAGTTACGTCTCGAAGGCTCTACCGCGTGCAGCGTATCTGCTTCTTCTTGTGCGTGTTCTTCATGCGTCTTGGTTCTGTTCATCAGGATCACCGTTTGGGCCTTGATAGCCCTTTGTAGCCGTCACTGTCATATCTGCGACGGGCATTTATTCAAGGTCAGCCGCCTTGCCATACTCTTGCTCGCTGACCTGTTGCATCCAGTCGACAACCTTGCCATCCAGGGTTTCGGCAATGGCAATGTGTGTCATACCGGTTGTCGCAGTCGCGCCATGCCAATGCCTGACATGAGGCGGTATCCATACCGTGTCGCCAGGTCGAATGCGCTTGATCGGCTTGCCCTCCTCCTGAACCAGCCCGGTACCGGCAGTCACGATCAGCGTCTGGCCCAGCGGATGGGTATGCCAGGCCGTGCGTGCGCCCGGCTCGAAGGTCACCGTGGCACCACTGACGCGGGCGTTGCCGGTGCCTTTGAAAGGTGCGTCTACACGCACCTGGCCGGTGAAGTAATCCGTCGGCCCCTTGACCGAAGGCTGGGAACCGTTTTGCGTGACAGTCAGAGTCGGGCTCGTCTCGCTATGAGCCTCGGCGGCCAGAAGTGAAAGTGAAAGCGCTGTTGCTGCAAGCTTTTTCAATTGCAGTCCTCCCTCGAGAACAGGATGAGCGCCCCGTTGAGACATGACGTTTTGCCGGACAGATAAGTGTTTAACTCACCCGAAGGTTGAAAGTTCAACCGTTCTGAAGGCAGCCGGGCGCAGAGCCAGGTCTCAAGTCATGGGGCAATGGAACCGAAGCCAGCAAAGGCTGGTGGTTTGTCCGGCACTGACAGGCAACAGGTGCGCGACAGGCGGAACATCAATGCCGCTACGTTCGAGCGGCACGGCTCAATCTAGCAATTGAAAACGCTGAGGATTAATCGCTGAAATCGACTAACGGCCATGAATCAGAATCATGAATGCATCAGGCCGATGCCGGGCGCTTGACCGTCACGATCAGGATGCCGCCGATAATTGCCATGATCCCGGCAATCAGCGGCAGGGTCAGTTGCTCGCCCATGAAGATCACCGACATCAACAGCCCTACCACCGGCACGCCGAGCATCGCTGTCGACATGCTGGTGCTTGAAAGCCACATGCTGGCGGCATTGACTGCGCAAAAGCAGAACGCCGTGGCCAGCGGGCCCATGAAAATCATGATCTCCCACAAGGTTCTGGAGCCATCGCCGGTGAACGGCCCTTCAATGAAGTAAGCCAGGGCGATCAAGGGCACGGTCGCCACCAGCATTTGCCAGGGCGCCAACTGGTAGGCACTGGTCGTGCTTCTGGAATAGCGCAGATGCAGGATGCACATGGCCCAGCAAAATGAAGCGGCCAACAGCATCAGGTTGGCTTTGACCAAGTCACCATTGTCCCAGTCCAGGGTCAATGGGTTGAACAGCACACAGACTCCCAGGCCGCCCAGCAGTGTTCCGATCAACTGGCGCGTGGAGAGCTTTTCCCGCAGGAACATGACCGCGATGGGCGTTACCCACAGCGGCGTGGTGTAGGCCAGCACGGCAGAGCGGCCAGCCGGAACCTGAGTCATGGCAATCGCGCCGAGCACAGTGAAAGTGAGCATTTGCAGCAGGCCGACACTCAGGATCAACGGCAGGTCCTGACGTGTGGGCAATCGCAGTTTTCCGGTCACTACCTGCAAGGCAAACAGGCAGGCTGCGCCGGAAGCAAAGCGCAAGGTGGAAAACCAGACCGGAGTGACATGCTCAAGGCCGGCCTTCATCACCGGCCAGTTGGCGCCCCAGATCAGGATCGCCATGATCAGCAGCAGCACGCCCTTGGCCTTGGGAGAAGTCACCAGACTTTGCGAATGGGCAGCTCCACTGGCCATCGTATTGTGCTTGCTTGCGTCCGGCATGTTCTTCCCCTCATGGAAGCGCGTTTCGAGGGAAAAATTTTACGTGGCGTACAGGGAGAAAGTTTCTCCCTTCTTGGCTATCAATTCAGCAAATCAAAGATGTAATCTCTGCAAAATTGAGATTTTGCAGAGGTTTATTCTTTTGAAAAAACTGGATCGAACCGATATCAGCATTCTGAACAGCCTGCAGCTGGACGCCGGCATCACCAATGCAGACCTGGGCCGCTCGGTAAACCTGTCACCCACGCCCTGCTTCAACCGGGTCAAGGCAATGGAAGAAGCGGGCCTGATCAAGGGTCAGGTGACCCTGCTCGATCCTCAGGTATTGGGCCTGCACCTCAATGTCTTCATCCATGTCAGCCTGGAAAAGCAGATCGAAGGCGCACTCAAGGTGTTCGAGCAGGCCGTAGCTGATCGTCCGGAAGTGATGGAGTGCTACCTGATGACCGGGGACGCCGATTACCTGTTGCGCATTCTGGTGGCCAATATCCAGGATCTGGAGCGATTCATTCTGGATCATCTGTCAAAGATTCCCGGCGTCGCAAACATTCGCTCCAGCTTTGCCTTAAAGCAGGTGCTTTACAAAACAGCCCTGCCACTGCCGCCCAACGGGCTGACACTTGCCGAGCCCAGGTAATCCTTATCGACGCTCACCGATCAGCCTCGCTGCAAGCTTCCAGAAAGGATCTTCAGGCCATAATGCAGCGCTAAACTTCAGGCCACACAGGCCGAAAACAACAGAGAGTGATGTCTGCTGACTACTCGAAGGGAGAAGAAATGCTGTTGAGCAACGGCTCGACTCCCTGCTTGAGCAGCCAAACCAGATACATTTTGTAATATTTAGCTTGCTATCAATTGCCGGAAAAGGTGCTCATTTTCCGGATTAAGGGTCGCAAAAAGCAGTTTCTGGATTACATCGGGCACGACAGCGTAGGCAGGATAAGGCTCTAGACCGTGATGGCACCTCGCACCCGAGGCTTACATTATGCGAAAATGCCACGTCATCGCCGACTTGGAGCGCTCGACAGAAAGTGGCAGCATGCGCGCGCTCGCCAGATCTGACGATGACGAGCTTATGACACGCAGGTCACCGGAGCATGTCGCGGCAGCCTTGATGACGGACAAAGGACACCACAGACGTGTCCATGCGCACCGACCCCGCGTCGGAGCTCCGTGAGGAAGCTGATGGGTATCGCTTGCATTGAGGCAGATGATTTTTTCTGCCTGCAAAGCCATACCAACAGAACTATGTGTCACTCAAGCCGCTGAAGCCAATGATGATAAGAAGTCAGCGCAGGAGGACATAGAAAGTGAGGTCTAAAGCGTTATTGTATTGGCCTTGTATGTCCACCTCTAGTCCTTGTGGGTGCGAGAGTTTGTCGCATACGACACACCCTGGCGTCCATGAGCTGCAGTAGAGGGCGGATGGCGTTAATCATATGGATCACAGTATGTTGAAAAAAGTGAACACGGCTCTACTGGGCCTGGCTATGTCGATGGGTCTCATGCCCTTGCATGCGGCTGAGGCAAAAAAGGTAGACGTTCTGCTCATCGGGGGGGGAATCATGAGTTCGACCCTGGGCATCTGGCTCAATGAGCTGGAGCCGGGCTGGTCGATCGAAATGGTTGAGCGTCTTGACGGTGTCGCCCAGGAAAGCTCGAACGGCTGGAACAACGCCGGTACTGGTCACTCTGCTCTGGCCGAGCTGAACTACACGCCAGAAAAAGACGGCAAGATCGATGTCACCAAGGCCATCGAAATCAACGAGTCCTTCCAGATCTCCCGTCAGTTCTGGGCATGGCAGGTCAAGAACGGCGTGTTGAAAAACCCGCGTTCGTTCATCAACTACACACCGCACATGAGCTTCCTGTGGGGCGACAAGAACATTGCGTTCCTGAAAAAGCGCTATGATGCCTTGAAGGTCAACCCGCTGTTCAGCGCCATGCAGTACTCCGAAGATCAGGAACAGATCAAGAAGTGGGTTCCGCTGATGATGGAAGGGCGTGACCCGAACCAGAAAATCGCGGCTACCTGGACTCCGATCGGTACTGACGTGAACTTCGGCGAAATCACTCGCCAGTTCGTCGGCCACCTGAAAAACCAGCCTAACTTCAATCTGCAACTGTCGAGCGAAGTCGAAGACATCAAGCGTAATGCCGATGGCTCGTGGCGCGTTTCGTACAAGAACCTGAAAGACGGCAAGGAAACCGAAACCGACGCCAAGTTCGTGTTCATCGGCGCTGGCGGCGGTGCCCTGCACCTGCTGCAGAAGTCGGGCATTCCTGAAGCCAAGGAATACGGTGCCTTCCCTGTTGGCGGCTCGTTCCTCGTGACCGAAAACCCACAGATCGCTGACATGCACATGGCCAAGGCCTATGGCCAGGCTTCGGTTGGCGCACCTCCGATGTCGGTTCCGCACCTGGACACCCGTGTCCTGGACGGCAAGCGCGTCATCCTGTTTGGCCCATTCGCGACCTTCTCCACGAAGTTCCTGAAACAAGGCTCTTACCTGGACCTGCTGACCAGCACCACCACGCACAACATCTGGCCAATGACCAAAGTCGGCATCAAAGAGTACCCGCTGGTCGAGTACCTTGCCGGTCAGCTCATGCAGTCGGATGACGATCGCTTCGCGGCCCTGAAGGAATACTTCCCTAACGCCAAGAAAGAAGACTGGCGTCTGTGGCAAGCAGGCCAGCGCGTACAGATCATCAAGCGTGACGAAGAGAAAGGCGGCGTCCTGAAACTGGGTACCGAGATTGTCAGCTCCAAGGACAACAGCCTTGCCGGCCTGCTGGGCGCATCGCCAGGTGCATCCACCGCAGCTCCGATCATGCTGGGCGTCCTGGAAAAGATCTTCAAGGACAAGGTTGCAACCCCTGCCTGGCAGGAAAAGCTGCACCAGATCATCCCGAGCTACGGCACCAAGCTGAACGACCATCCTGAGATGGTTGCCAAGGAATGGGCTTACACCAGCGAAGTTCTGCAACTGCCAGCGCCACCAGCTGTTGGCGCTGCAGCACCCGCAGCAGCGGCTCCGGCGGCCACTCCCGCCAAGCCACGCGAAAGCAACGCAGCGACTGACATGGCGCTGTAATGCCAAAGCCCCATCAAACCTGGTTTGATGGGGCTTTTTCTTGAAGCAGAGAAAAATACCGCGTTACCGCACTGCCCTCCTTCCTCGCAACATTCCTACTTCGCAAACAACTGGCTCATGTCCTTGAACGCCTTGAACTCCAGCGCATTCGCGCAAGGATCAAGCAGAAACATGGTCGCCTGCTCACCCACCTGCCCCTTGAAGCGAATGTAAGGTTCGATCACGAAACGGGTCTCGAACGACTTCAAACGTTCGGCCAAAGCCTCCCACTGCTCCCACTGCAGCACGATGCCAAAGTGCGGAACGGGCACATCATGACCGTCCACCGGATTGCTGTGAGCACTTTCCTGCACAGCGTTCTTGGGCGCTTCGTGAATCACCAGTTGATGGCCGTAGAAATTGAAATCGACCCAATGCTCACTGGAACGACCCTCCTCCAGGCCAAATACCTGGCCGTAAAAGGCGCGCGCAGCCGCAAGGTCGTAGACGGGGATCGCAAGGTGAAAGGGGGAAAGACTCATCGGCAAACTCCAGGCTTTTGGTTTTATCAGCAGAGAGACGGATGCTCGCTGCCGCTTGAATGCTGGAGAAATCATAGAAGCCGCGACCCACTAATAAAATCAATATATATTTCTCAGATTCACAAAAGAGATTTATCAATGATTCGCGAACTGAAGACCCTGGTCGCCGTCGCCCAGGAAGGCACCTTTGCCGCAGCCGGCAACCGGATCGGCCTCACCCAGGCCGCAGTAAGCGCACAAATGCAGCGCCTGGAAGCCGAACTTGGCTTTCAGTTGTTCGAGCGCAAGGGCCGCTCGGCACATCTCAACAGAATGGGGCATCAAACCCTTCTGCAAGCCCAGGAACTGATCCGCCTGTACAACAACCTTGGCTCGACCGCACCGGGCCAGCCCGAAAGCGTACTGCTCAACATCGGTGCAATTGCTTCGGTGCAGCGCTCGTTGCTGCCCGACGCACTGGCAGCCTTCCACCGCCAATGGCCGCAATGCCGCACTCGCGTGATACCCGGCGTATCCATGCAACTGCTCAACCTGGTGGATGCCGGCGAGATTGACATGGCCGCCATCATCCGTCCGCCATTCGCCCTGCAAAGCGACCTGCGCTGGACTGCCCTGGCCAGCGAACCCTATCGCCTGATCGTGCCGAGCGAGCTACCCGGCGATGACTGGGTCGAACTGCTCTCCACCCAGCCGCTGATCCGCTACGACCGCAGCTCTTTCGGTGGAAGACAGGTCGACCGCTTCCTGCGCCAGATGCACTTCACCTTGCGCGAAACCTGCGAGCTGGACGAACTGGAAGCCATCATCAAGCTGGTCGCCAATGGCGTTGGCGTCGCACTGGTGCCACAGACCGCCGACCACCGGCAATGGCCAGCCGAAGTGCGCGCCCTGGAACTGGGGGCGCATACCTTTCATCGTGACGTAGGGCTGGTGCATCGGGCCGGGGAGCAGTTGAGCGAGCCGGTGAGGATGTTGATCGGACTGGTTGAGGGACGGGTTCAGGAGAGATGATGGCGGGTAGTGTTGCCTTGTAAATGGTGTTGCAGTCGCACCAATCACTGGGCGACTGCAACCTTCACACTTGAAGCCTCAACCGCGAGGCGGGCATGGAAGACCGTCGTCGCAAGCGGTATTGATGCGTAAACCACTGCTCAGCCGGCCTGCAACCTGCATGGGCACGGCCCTGGAGTCCTTGCCACCGACTTTAACTGCGTCCTGAGCCACGGTATACGCCCCCTGCTTCGCAGATACGGGCTGCAGGCTGTCGGCAGCGAAGGCCATGCCTTGCAGACCGATAACGGCAACCGTTGTCACGACAAGCTTTTTCAATACGGACTTACCTGTTACTCCGCTCATGATGCTTCCTCTTGAGAGTAAAAATATCGAGTGAATGCGAGTAAGGCTTTGATCACTTGCTGGCAGAGCTGCCTGCCGGGGGAGAATGTATCGCCTTTATTAGTTCAAGTGATACAGGGCAATACATGAATAAAACTTAACTTGATTATTGGTAAAAAACCCTAAAAAGCATCAAAGCAAGAAAAACCATTAATCCGGTTTCACAGCGTCTACAGCAACTCAATCTCGACCCATGCATTTATGCTACACCGTCACCAAACGGCAACATATGACAGCTAAGCTGAAGCTTGAGAGCATCATTACTTGCAGCATAAAGCCAGGACATAATTATAAATCCATGTAAAGCCCGAAAGCCTTGAATAACACACTCACCATCGAGACATACATAGTACGGGTGTTCTATTGGAAAATCCCCAGGGACACGTTCAGCATTGTTTATAAAATCCGCCTCTCGAAAGAGCTGAAAATCAAATGCCGGGAGTGGCGATTCAGATGATTATCGGAGCAGTCAACGATGACTTCAGGCAGGACATTCACTTTCCGGGCAATACTTCTTGCGATTCTGCCGCTGACAACCTGGGCAGAATCAACACTGCTCTCGGGTTACGCACGAGACTCTGTAAGCCCCGTCCAGCTTTCGCGTACCGCAGAGGACCGGTTGAAGATTCAATATTCGATGCCGCCAGAAAGCCTGTTCCATTCACCGGGTATCGACTTCAGGATCGAAGGCGAAGTCCTACGCATTGCCATCCGCCGGTGCAACATCAAGGAAACCTGTAATGTCATGGCAAAGGCTGTGATACCGCCTGCCGAGGCATGGCGGCCGGAAGTCACGATCCATTATGGCGGCCAGAAAGTGATCATGATGTACGCCGATGGAGAAGAGCAGGTCTATCCCTGAACTCATTGAACACTAACCGCCGAAGAGGCAATGAGCCTCTCCGGCGATTCAGTATCAGCTAAACAGATCGACACCCAGTTGGAAAGCAACCCACAACGCCAGACATGTAGCGAAGAGCAATGCGATATTTTCAAACAGGTTGTTGCGATATTTCTTGTCCAGCAGCGACTTCTGGTTGGACATGATCAACAGGCCCAATGAAATGACCGGCAAGCCAATGATGTTCAGCGCACTGACGCCAATGGTCAAGGTCACGAAATCCGGCATTCCAGGCAGCGACCAGATCAATGGCGTCACCAGGATGAACAACATGAACCATTTATGCATCGGGTCATGATGAAACTCTTTACCGTACTTGTCGCGACGTGCAGGAAGAACGTGCTGGAGTGCATCGGTAATCAGCATCGGAAATGCAGTGGTCTTTCCTGAAATACTGGCAAACAGGGTCGCGAATACGCCGATGAAGAACACGTACCAGCCAATCGGACCAAAGAAGATTTCCAGCGCCTTGCCCAGGTCACCCAGGGTTTTCACTTCGATGCCGTTGGGCCGCAGAATTTCCGCGCCGACAATCCAGATAGCCAGGTTGATGATGATCCCGACGCACACCGCAAATAATAAATCGTTACGTTGAACACGCTTGTGCTGTGGCCCTACCCAACCCTTTTGGCGCATGACATACGGATGCACGAAGTTTGCAATGGAGCCTGCAACCGCGCCGATAACCGATACCGCAACCAACAGCGCGCCATGCACGCCTTCATCCGGCGGGATACTGAAACCAACGGTGCCTTTGACGATACCCACGACATCCGGGCCGGACATCACAGCCAGGGCGATAAAGGCCAGAGTCATGACCGCCAGCAGCAGCTTCATCACGCCTTCGATCATCGAGTAGATGTTGCGACCGACCAGCATCCAGACAGCCAGCACCACCGCGACCGAACAGAGCAGTGGATGGTCGATCTTGAACAGCATCGCCAGCGACTCACCCGCCCCCTTGATCATGTAGGCATTCATCAAATGCCCCATCAGCAAGGCATAGACGAGCATGAACCAGGCAAAGAAGGGATTCAGTTGCGCATAGCCCTGAAGGATCGTCATGCCCTGGTTATTGCACAACTGGAAGCGAGCAATGATGTTTACGATCAGGTATCTCAGAAGCAGAGAGACCGCCAACACCCACATCATCGCGTAACCGTAGTTCGCCCCCGCGACGGACGACGTAATCAGGTCACCCGCACCTAGCCAGGACAGTACGGCGATGACACCGGGCCCCAATAGCTTGAGCATTCGTGAAAATCGATTTTGTGCGCGCCCGGCTGCCTGACCTTCCACGGAAGGAATGCTTGTCATAGAGGGTATCTCCATTATTGTTTTTGTTAGATCCACGGCAGTCGAACACAACTGATGAGACGTCGTACAACATTTCTCGGGGGAAATTTATTTATAAATGTTTCAACACTGTGGTGACCAGCAGATCAGGTGAGGTTTCTCAGCACATGCAGCCCTATCAGGCGGGAAAACCAGTCAGGTTGCGTGCATGCATTAACGGAGAAAAACAGGCGTTGGTGTCATCCTTTCGCATGGTCATAGGATGACCGGTCAGGACTAAGACAAGGTGTCACGAAGATTGCCATCGGCGCAGAACGCGCCCAGATTGGCAGTGATGTAAAAGCGGAGGGATGCGACTTTTTTCCAGATGTAAAAAAAGGCCTTGTGCTGTTCTGCTTCTGAAAGCCCAATGACCTATGTATTGTCATTGGTTTTTGCTTTCAGCGAGAGCTGCACAAGACCTTGATTTACATCATGAAATTCTGGCTCCACGACCTGGACTCGAACCAGGGACCCAGTGATTAACAGTCACTTGCTCTACCAACTGAGCTATCGCGGAATGAGCGCTATATTACTGCCTAAAACAGGGAAGTCAAGCGCCATTTTTAAAAAATGTTGATGATAAACAGGCAGTTGCGGGATGAGGGTTTCGTCGCTGGTTTGCTGTGGCGTAGTGTATTCGCTTGCCCCGCAACGCTTTTTCACAGAGAGGAGAACGAGATGACCCAGGATAACCGTCTTGAAACGCTGTTCCCTGCCACTGAGGACATTCCCGAGCAGTACCGCCCAGGCCCGGCCATCGAGCAGCGTGAGTATCTGGTCAATGGCGTCCTGCAATCATGGCCTGGCCCGCTTGCTCCGGTGCGCAGTCCGGTTTGCCTGAGAAGTGAAACGGGGCTTGAGCCGGTGATTCTGGGCAGTACGCCATTGCTGGATGCGGAAACCGCCATGACCGCCCTCGACGCGGCGGTGCAGGCCTATGATCGCGGTCAGGGTCGCTGGCCGACGATGCGCGTAGTGGAACGCATCCAGCATGTCGAGGCTTTCCTCAAGCGCATGCGCGAGCAGCGTCGGGCGGTGGTCAATCTGCTGATGTGGGAAATCGGCAAGAATCTCAAGGATTCGGAAAAGGAATTCGACCGCACCTGCGATTACATCGTCGACACCATCAATGCCCTGAAAGAACTCGACCGGCGCTCCAGCCGTTTCGAGCTGGAACAGGACACGCTGGGCCAGATCCGCCGCGTACCGCTGGGCGTGACGCTGTGCATGGGGCCTTACAACTATCCGCTGAACGAAACCTTCACCACGCTCATTCCAGCGCTGATCATGGGCAATACCGTGGTCTTCAAATCCGCGAAGTTCGGCGTGCTGCTGATTCGTCCGTTGCTCGAAGCGTTCCGGGACAGCTTCCCGGCCGGAGTCATCAACGTGATCTACGGGCGTGGTCGGGAAACGGTCAGTGCCTTGATGGCAACAGGCAAGATCGACATCTTCGCTTTTATCGGCACCAACAAGGCCGCCAGCGATCTGAAAAAGCTGCATCCGCGCCCTCACCGTCTGCGCGCCGCGTTAGGACTGGATGCGAAAAACCCCGGCATTGTGCTGCCCGATGTGGATCTGGATAACGCCGTCAACGAGTCGGTAACCGGATCACTGTCGTTCAATGGGCAGCGTTGTACGGCCTTGAAGATCCTCTTCGTGCATGAAGATGTGGTGGACGGTTTCCTGGAGAAATTCCAGCAGAAACTGGCGCAACTGAAACCGGGGATGCCGTGGGAAGCTGGCGTATCCCTTACACCACTGCCTGAGCCGGGCAAGACCGACTACCTGCAAGGCCTGGTCGCCGATGCCATCGATAAAGGCGCGCGAGTCGTCAATGAAGGCGGTGGCGAAGTCAGCGAAACCTTCTTCTACCCTGCCCTGCTGTATCCCGTGACCGCCGAAATGCGTGTCTATCATGAAGAGCAGTTCGGACCTGTGGTTCCGGTGGTTAGCTATCGCGACCTGCAAACCGTGATCGATTACGTGCTGGACTCCGATTTCGGCCAGCAACTGAGCATTTTCGGCAACGACTCGACCCAGGTCGGCAAACTGGTTGATGCCTTCGCCAATCAGGTCGGCCGGATCAATATCAACGCCCAGTGCCAGCGTGGTCCCGACCAGTATCCATTCAATGGGCGCAAGAACTCGGCCGAGGGCACCCTGTCGGTTCACGATGCCTTGCGGGTGTTCTCGATCCGTACCCTGGTGGCGACCAGATTCCAGGAAAGCAATAAGGCACTGATCAGCGACATCATCCGCAATCGCGAATCCAGTTTCCTGACCACGGACTACATCTTCTGAAACCGCAATCAGGGGCGCAGTGCATTTCTGCGCTCCTGATTCGAGATGGCAGAAAGACATTGATCGCATTTGATAATGATTATCGAAAACAGGTAGCATGCGCACTTTCGGGCAGGACATGTCGCACCTTCCCACGCGATCCGAGCACTCACCCCCGTGGATTCGTCCGCCAGCAAACTCGACCTTTATATGGCGCATCGCTCTGCCCTGGTGGACTATGCCGCGCCCATCGTAGGCTGCCGTGCTCGCGCCGAAGATGTGGTCCAGGAAGCCTGGTTGCGCTTCAATGGGCGCCACACTCAAGACACCACCATCGATCACCCGGTTGGCTATCTATACCGCATCGTACGTAATCTGGCGTTGGATCTGACGCGCAGCATGGCTACCGAAAAGCGCCAGCCAGATGGTGACTCTCTGTTGGCAGAATTACCGGCAAGCACCGCCTCTCCCGAGCAGGAAGCCGTCAGCCATGACGAGCTGCAGCAAGTCTCGGATGCCTTGACCCAATTGCCGGAACGAACCCGCATGGCCTTCGAGATGCATCGCCTGGGAGGCTATACCCTGCAACAGGTCGCAGGCGCTCTGGGCATCTCGGTCGGACTCGCCCACCAGCTGGTGCATGACGCGCTGAGTCACTGTGCAGCCCGACTGGAGCGGGGCAATGCGTGAAGGTCATTCAACTAATTCTGAAGAAAATCTGAAAAAAAACGCGGACCAAACGTCTTTTGCAGAAGCGCGCCATAGTGTGCGAACCTCTCACGCCTTTTCTACCGCTGGAGCCTTGCCGGACATGCCGCAAGCCGAACCTCGTCAAGCCCGTCTGGACATTGCCCTGGATTGGCTGCTGCGTGCCCGGCAGGCACCCGACGACGCTCGCTTGCAGGCCGAACTGCTGGACTGGCAACAGGCTGCACCGGAAAACGCCGAAGCCTTGCTCAAGGCCGAGCACGTCTGGAACCTGACCGGCCAACTCGCGCCTGCAACGGCTCACAAGTGGCCTCCGATTCCACCCGCGGCGACAGAGTTCGCGCCCCATCCTCACATCGCCGCCCGGCCAAGGCGCCGACGCACCCTGAGGTGGGCCATCGGCGCAGCGCTGGCCGCCTGCCTGGTCGCAGCAGTGGGGCCCAGCCTGAACATCGCCCTGCAAGCGGACGTGCAGACCGCCGCCAACGAACGTCGTGAAATTCGCCTGCCGGACGGCAGCCGTGCCGTGCTCGACAGCAACAGCGCCATTGCCTTCGAATTCACCGCCACCCGCCGCGATATCCGGCTGCTGTGCGGACAAGCCTTCTTTGAAGTCAAACCTGACCGCAGCAAGCCATTAAATGTCCGGGCGCAGGATCTCGACGTTACCGTCACCGGTACGGCATTCAATGTCGATCTGGAAGCGAAGAACATTGAAGTCGGCGTACAGCACGGCTCGGTAAGAGTCACCGAGCGCGGTTCGGCGCGAATCCTGAACCCCGGCCTGACCGCTGGCCAGCAACTGGACTTCAACCGCAGCAACGGCCAGACAAGACTGGAGTCGATTCCAGCCAACCGCATCGCTACCTGGCGCAACGGCCAGTTGATCGCCGACAACGCACGCATGGCCGATGTCGTGGATGAACTGCGCCGCTATCTCCCCGCCACCCTCTGGCTGAAAGACCCGCAACTGGCCGAAAAACGTATCACCGGCGTTTACGACACCAGCAATCCGGAAGCGGCACTGCGCGCCATGGCACAACCGCATGGCGCCAGGGTTGAAGGCTGGGGACCCTGGGTGCTGGTGATTTCGCGCTGACGCCGGGCATCTGCCAGAAAACTCAAACACCTGCCTGTCTATTTATTCATGGATAAAAGATTAGTCGGCATTTTTTTGACTACTACGTGGTAACCCTCGACAACACATACAACCTGCTGAATATACTCAAATAAGAGCGAGCAGAATTTATCCAATACCATGCCCATCTACGGACGACTCCAAAAAACATTTATAACTGATGATAATATAAAAATACTTAAATATAGCTGTCAGCCATTAATAAAAATTTAGCATTTTGCCATTATTTTTATTGCACTTTCATAGATGTCTGCTTAAATGCAAAATATATTGTTCGCTTCATACTGCAGACACATGCTCTCTGCTCAGACTCATGAAGACTTTTCTTCAGCAACTAAATGCTAAAACTGCATCAATGAACCCACGCTGCAGAAAAACAATATCAGACAGCAATAATAGAGCATAGTGAGAATGACGCAGGGCGCCAGGTGCAATATATAAACAGATTGGAGGCTGAATATTTAATCATAAAAACCCTACCACCTGTTATTAACTCTCCCTCTGACCACGAAATCACAAGGGCAAATATGACAACAAAAACTCAAAAAACTCTCTGGGTTACAGGAGTGCAGCCAGTAGAAGTTAACGGCAGCCAATACATACCAACAGCATTACTATATAAAAAGAATGAAAGGCCAATCTTTGGATCACCCGCATCAAAAACAACTTCACGCATACTAAATAACAACTTTAAAATTGATCTAGGCGATATATCTCCAGGCTCGCCAACCCGAAAACTTTTCCCTACCGATTCAGGAGAAGAAAAAAGCGCTTACGAACTGAGCAAAGATTTTATAGAGCTATCACTGGAAACCATAGAAAAAACTTTAAACCCCAGCAGCGCCCCCAAAATACCAGCAAAAATAATTGTCGCCGAACCACTTAATTTTCAACTTCAAGAAAACTATAAAGCTTGGGTTCAAAACTACAGAGGAAATATAAGACGCATTCTTAGCAGGTATGATGAGGTCGAATTCTTACCTGAGCCTTTCGCAGTCTACCAATACTATAGGTATGGACAACGAATTCCACACCTGCAAGAAAATGCAAAACATATAGCACTAGTGTTAGATTTCGGAGGCGGAACGTTTGATGGATGCATTATTGAGTCCACAAATAAAGGAGACATAAGTCTAACAGGCAAACACTCTAGACCACTGGGTGCAGACTCTGTACCACGCGGAGGCTTTTATATAAACCAGTGCATTGCGGAATATTTAATAAAAAGGAATATAGAACCACGCAACAAATCAGATGCTGAAAACTGTATAAAAAGCCACCAAAGAATTCGCACAGGCGAACTAAACATAGAAAGCCTGAGTGAAAAAAAGCAAATATTTCTGAAGAATTTTCGCATTCTAATTCACGCATGCGAACAATATAAAATCGATTTAGTCTCATCAGTAAAACATTGGAGCTTAAATAACGAAGCGTACGAAAGAATCAGCATTCTCCTACCTAAAGATCCGTTCACTGATACTCCTTGGATACAAGATGAATTATTCGCACATCAGTTACGCAAGATATTCATCGAAAAAATTTGGGACCAACACCTTCACAAGGTTATAAGCAAAGTTTTCAAGCTGGCTAAAGCCGAACTCATCGGAAAAGAAATAACAACCACACTTATTTCAGGTGGATCGTCAAACATAAGATGGCTCCTTGAGCTTCTCAAAAAGGACTTCGACATTGAACTTTCTGGAGCTGAACCTATCCCTATCAGCCAATCATTCCAAGAGGTAGTTGCTACCGGTTTAGCCATAGAATGCGCACGCAGATATTATGATAGAGAGTCTGAGTTTGTAGGAGTAACTTATAACCCTATACGCTTAAAGCTTGAGCCAGATGATAAAGGTTTTGAAGCAAACAAGACTTTTATTTCTGTGGGAGACAAAGTAGATATGAACGGTGCAAAACCTTCAGATCTGATGCCTTCAGCAGTTGCATTAAACAACTTTATAAACGAACCACTTCAATGGAAAATAAGGCTCAAGAGCCCTCCAAAAAACCATCTTAGATACATATTCTCAAAGCCTTCAGAGGCCGGGGATGATGATGTGTACAATGCCGAATCACAAATAGTTCACACCCGTGAAAGCAAACAATTCGACTCATCACTAACCATTCAGCTAACGGTTAGCGAGGACGGCACAGCAAAACCTACATTCATATATAAAACTCCAAACACAGAATACGGGGTTCCAGGCAATATAGTTGAAGGAAAAGCTTTTGCAATCGACATGACAGCACCAACAACTAATGCAACCCCATCTGTAAACTATATTGGCTATGATTTTGGCACCAGTTGCTCCGCAATATGCATGATCACACAAGATCAAGTGAAAACCACAACATTACGCTCCAGAAAGTCTTCATGGCTAGAGCTAAGTGACGCTTTATCTATGCTCCCATACCCGGTTGCTTACCCACTAAGAAAATACCTAGATGTCAAAAACTCATTTCAATCGACAGCTGTTGCACGTGAATCATTTGAAGCTGCTTTAGCATTCATTGCCTACTCCACCGCTGCAGAAGCCTTAACTTTAAACCCTTCAGATCGTTTTTTTAAGAGCTTTCAACATAGATCCATGGGGCCTTTAAAGGATCTTTTAATCCGTTCAATTGAGCATGGCGGAAAAAATTTAAACTTCTGCCTACGATTATCCGAAGTACTACCACAACATCTTGAAAGCTTAGATAAAGCCATTCAAGACTTCACCCAACACAAACATGAAAAGCTAGCCGAAACAGACTTTGATAGTCATGGACACCTATATTTAATCATTAATTTATGCCTTGAAATCATGAGAGATAAAAAGTTTGGCTATGCATCTGAAACACATCCAATGCCTTTTAATCCCGGAACATTTATTGGACTTTTTAAAGTTGCAAATGACATCCAACCTTTTATTGAATCTATAGGCTTCAGCTCCCAGAACCATTTGGCCCGCGAAACACCCATAATACTAGATCCTGAAACTGGAGTGGGACTGTCATTATTTCCATTAATTTTCTGGAGCGATGACTTAGAAACCCCTTCGGGCTTCGAGTGTTACTGGTTTGACAAACCAGCCATAAAAGGTAGTAATTCGGGATTTGTAAAACCATGCAGTAGAAAAAAAGAAACACTAGCAAACTCAATCAACCCCTACTTGGGAGAGGCAATAGAACATATGATTCAAAATGGCAGATTACCTTTTGAAAAAGCAACATTCAAGCTTGCCCCCCCGCTATCAGACAGTTAGCGTTAAGATAGAGGCGAATTTATCATTAATTTATAAATTCGCCACCCCCTAACAAAACATACAAATACGTATTCTTTAAGCACCTTCATGCAAGTACAAATTCAGCTTTAAAGAACATTAAATCGATCCCAAAACATCTACTTCTCACACACAACACACAGATTTTCAATCTCAACCCCAAACACTTTCACTAAAAACATAACAATAAATATCTTCGCATCGACGCCCTACCCAAATAAAAGCAACCCATTTATAAACCCTAAAAAATTTATAGCATTCCTAATACCCCTCCCTATTTTTGATCCGATAGTGAAACGTATTCTTCACCCCCGAAACCATCACCGCCCTGCCCTCCACCACTTTCGGCTGATAGCGAAAGGTCTCTGCCGCAGCCATCGACGGCCTGATAAACAGCGGATGGCACGTGCCCAGAACCTGTGGATTGACGACCCGGCCCTGGGGCGAGACGTCGTAGACCACGGTGCAATCGCCTTCGATGCCTTTATCCAGTGCGCGTTGCGGGTAATCAGGAGCTTCCTTGCTCAGCGGCTGGTATTGGCTGCTGTCGGCGGCAGCAGCGGTTTGTTGCTGAGCCTGACGATTGCGCTCTGCGCTTTGCCGAGCCTGTTCGGCCTGACGTTGCTGCTCGGCCTGTTGCTGCGCAAGGTGCTGTTGCCGTTGCTGCTCAAGATCACTGGCGTGTTGGCGCTGCTCGGTTTCTCGCTCGCGCTTGTGCTCTTCGACGCGCTTGCGCGCCAGTGCGGCCTGTTCGAGTTGACGGGCCTGGCGCTGTGTATCGACGACCGGCCTGGGCGGTTCGACAGGTGCAGGTTCCGCCACCGGTTGCGGTGGCGGAACGGGTTCGATGAGCGCGGCAGGAGTGTTTATCACTGGCGTGGGTTCGGGAGGCAGGATGAACAGTTGGGTGGTGATGGTTCTGGTGGGCTCCGGTGGTTTGTCCTGAACGCTCCAGCCGAGCATGAGTCCGCCCAGCACCAAGCCATGCAGGGCAAGCGCTATGGCCGCAGCCAGGCCATTGTCACGCAGTCTGCTCCAGTCCAGAGCACTGACGGAACGCGGCGAATCCAGTTCCAGGGCCATGCCGGTCATTGCGGGGCCTCGGTCACCAGTCCCAGGTGAGTCACGCCGCTGTGCTGCAGCGCAGCCATGGCGGCGACCACGCGACCGTAGTCAGCCTGGTCGTCTGCGCGGATGAACACTTGCGTGTCTGCTCGCTCGGCCAGCAATCGCGTGATGCGTTCCTGCATCTCTTCCAGGCTGGCGGCGTTGTCGGTCTGCGCATGGGTGTCGACGTTTTCGCCGAGATTCCAGTAGTAACCGCCTGCGGCCTTGACCGACAAGGTCACGATGCGCTGTTTGCTATCGGTAGGCAGCGCCTCGCTGGCAACCTTCGGCAGTTCGATCTTCACGCCCTGGGTCAGCATCGGTGCGGTCACCATGAAAATCACCAGCAGTACCAGCATCACATCGATGTAGGGCACGACGTTCATCTCGGCTTTCGGGCCGTGTTTGCGTTGCGGTTTGACCAGCATCGAAAGCTCCTCAGGCCGCAGCGGCCATGTTGCGTGTCAGGCCTTGCAGGCTGCGGTTCAGGCGCACCTGCAATTCGTTGCCGAAGGTGTAATAGCGCGCCGTCAGGGTCTGGCCACGAGCCGCGAAGCGGTTGTAGGCAATCACTGCCGGAATCGCAGCGAACAGACCAATCGCAGTGGCGATCAATGCCTCGGCAATGCCGGGAGCAACCGTGGACAGCGTGGCCTGCTGCACCTGGGACAAACCGATAAAGGAATTCATGATCCCCCAGACCGTGCCGAACAGGCCGATATACGGGCTGACCGAACCCACGGTCGCCAGAAATTGCAGGCCCTTTTCCAGTTGCAGTTCCTGCTCGCTGATCGCGACATGCAACGAACGCTCGACCCCCGACAACACCGTATCCGGCTCGATGCCGGAGCGTTGCCTGAGTTGCAGGTACTCGGCATAACCAGCCTGAAAGACCTGCTGAATGCCGGTCTGTGCAGCATCCGGCTCGCGGCTCAGCGGTGCCAGTTCCGGCTCGGAACGAAAGCGTTGCTCAAAGGCGTCGAGAGAACGTTCGTGATGGCGCAAGGCAAGGCTGCGCTGGACGATCAGGTACCAACTGATCAGCGAGGCCGACAACAGGGTCAGCATCACGATTTTGACCAGCACACTGGCGTTGCTGATCAGGCCCCAGATGGTCATGTGTTCAAGAGTCGCGTGCATCTTCAATTCCTCGTAGCGCGGTGCCGCCGGTCAAGGTCGGCACCTGTATTGGATCGAATGGTTATCACCGTTTCATGACGAAATGGCTCACGGTAGCGCCAGGGTCTTCACCACCTCGGCCCAAGGCACGAACTTGAAGTTCTGTGCCTGCTCGGGCATGCGCTTGCGACCGTCCTGCACCACCAGCATGCCTTTGCCCCATGGGCCACCGAGATTGGCCGAGGTCACTTCCAGACCGTCCGTCTCGGAAGAGCCATCAATGCCCAGGCGAGCATTGAGGCCCACGCGAAAGGCACCGCGTAAGGCATAAGGCGGCTCGGCATCCACCACCACGTAGCTGTCGTTGCCCTGGCTGGAGATCACCAGATAGTCGTGCTTGTCGCTCTGATACAACGCCAGGCCCTCGACATCGGCATGCACCGCATCGCCGACCCTGATCACGCTGGAAAGGATTGCAGGCTGATCCGCCCGGGCGTCGACGGCCCAGACCCCGACATCCTCCTCCCCCAGAAACAAGCGCTGGCGCTGATCGTCGGCCACACAGCCTTCCGGCTGACTGTCCACCTTGAAGCTGCGCACCAGCTCGCCCCTGGCCTTGCCATCAGGCGCAGTGATCCGGTATTGCAGAAAGCTGCCGTCCTTGTCGTTGGCGAAGGCATAGATTTCGCCGCTGGCCGGCTGGAACAGGCAGATGCCGTAGATTTGCGCCAGTGGCGTAGGAATTTCACCCGCTTCGCGCAGTTCTCCGCTGCTGCGGTCGATGCTGAACAGGCTCAGACTGTTGCGATCACGGTTGCTGGCAACTGCCAGGTCGACCTTGTGCTTGCCGAGCATGAAACCGGGACGCACATCAACGTTATTCAAACGTCCTACTGCCAGTTCCTGAAGCTGCTTGCCCTTGAGGTCATAGACCAGCAAGCCCTGTTTCTTGTTGGTGCCCAAGACCCTGCTCTGCGCCGGATCCCCGGGGTGAATCCAGATCGCCGGATCGTCGGCAGCATCGCCCTGACGCGCCACCGGCTGGCTTTGTGCAACAGCCGCGACACTGGGCAGCGCTGCGGGCACTGCGACCGGTTTCGGTGTCCAGTTCAGCTGTCCTTCATACAGCCGGACCCCGTCGTTATCGTTGAGCAGCAGTTGCAAGCCGCCCTGCCCCTCATGCACCGACACGCCTTCGGGCTTTTTCATATTCGTCAGCGCCAGGGCAGCCACCGACGTCCAACCCTGGCCATCCTCCTGCTGCTGATAGACATGCAGCGCCTTGCCCTTGGGGTCCACTGCCAGCAAGCCGCCAGGCACTACCGCCATGGCTCCGGCAGCCTGCTTTATGTCACCGAACGGCTGGCGCAGGGCGACTGGCCTACGCACCACGTCGGCCTCGGGATGTGCGGGATAAACCCACCAGCCCATGTTTTCCTCATTGACGAACAGTTGCTGCGCCGCATCGTCCACCTGGCAGAACTCTGCATCGGGCGGCAGCGGCAGATTGCGTACCAGACGCGGCTCCCGGTTGAGCTGATCAGCACTGCCAACCAGCCATTGCTCGCCCTTGCCCTCTTCACCGACCAGAAACACAAACAGGTTGCCGGCATCGTCGCGATACAGGCACATACCGGTGACCGAATAATCGCGCGTCGGCAAGTACAGCGGTTTTGACCACTCGGCTTTCGCGGGATCGAGCTGCACCAGCATCGCTTGCTGGCGGAGGTTGTCCAGCGTCGCGACCAGCGCCGTCTGACCGCTCAGGCGACTGTCCAGGGCCTGATAGGACCCCGGCAAGCGGGCCAGTTGACGGCCCTTGTCATCCAGCAGCAACAGACCGGACTTGACACTGGCCGCCAGTCTTTTGCTCCCGTCACTGCCGGGCAGAAAGGCCACGGACTGAGCCTTGAACGACTCGCTTTCGGCCCAGCGCTCCAGGCTCAACCCAGGTACGGCAGACGCTTGTGCAGCACCAGCCATCAGACCGATCGACAGCAGCAGGCAACCCGCTTTATGTGGCAACGAAATCTTCATGAACACTTGAATCCTTGAACAGAGTGGTCCGGCAAGCGCCGCTATCGACTCAGAAATGGGTGAAGGTCAGGCCGATCCTGTAAGTCGGGCCGTACTCTTCGTATTGGCTGTTCAGCGAACGGTGTCCGGTGTAGACGAAGTACGGCTGGTCGGTGAGGTTCTGCGCCTCGAAGCTGACTTTCAGATTCTTGGTCAGCGAATAGCGGGCGCTGAAGTCGATGAAGGTCTGGGCATCGACATACAGGTCGTGATCCTTGTCGCCGATGGAAGCCAGCTCGTACAGGTAGGCCGACTTGTAGTTGGCCGACAGGCGCAGGCTGAGCTTGTCGTTCTCCCAGCCCAGCATCAGGTTGCCCACAGTGTCGGACTGGCTCGGCAGATCGATGTCGCGCTTGCGATTGGTGCCGGAGCCCTGATCGAAGCCCTTGATGCTGGCGTCCGAGCGGCTGAAAGTGGCGTTGGCTCCCAGCAACAAGCCATTCCAGGGTGCAGGCAACCAGTCGAGCTTCTGCGAATAGGCCAGCTCAAGACCATAAAGCCTGGCCTTGTCACCGTTGGCATAGGTATTGGCCTCGGAAAAGTTTGCCCACTGCCCGGTCCCGGCCAGGTCGGTGTTATAGACGAAATTCTGAATATCCTTGTAGAACACGAAAGCCGACACCGTACCGGCACGCCCCATGAAGTGTTCGATACCCAGGTCCAGGTTGCTGGACTCCAGCGGCTTGAGGTCCGGGTTGCCAAAAGTGGCCTCGTCATCGTCGATCACGAAACCCGGCGCCAGTTGCCCGAAGGTCGGACGCACGACGCTCTTGGTCCAGGCAGCACGCACCTGAGTATTCTTGTCCACTTGATAGCGGGCATGCAGGCCGGGCAACCAGTGATGGTAATCACGACTGGTCCGCGATGCCTCGAACACCCCGTCACGCACACCGGTACCCTTGGCCTGCATTTCCGTGCCTTCGTAACGCAGACCGGCAATGAAGCGCCATTTATCGACATCAATGGTGTTCATGAAGTAACCCGCGTTGATGTCTTCACTGATGGTGAAGTCATTGGCGCGGGATTCGGACTCATCGTAGAAATCCGCAGCATTCAGACCGCCCAACAAACTCTTGATGGCGCCGGGACTGATGCCGTTGCCGAAATTGCCCAGCCGGTAGTCGATGCTGCCTTTCTGGAACTGCGTCAGGTTCAGATCACTGGAGGTGAAACCGAGTGTGTCGAAGTCTTGGTATTTCCACACTTCCAGATCATTGCTCTTGTCACGACGACTGAGCTTGCCGCCAAACTTGAACTGCGAGGCATAGCCCTTCACGTCGTAGTCGCGGGCCAGGTCCAGGCGCAGGTTCTTTTCCTTGTCGCGGGTGTTCTGCTTTTCCCAGTCAACCTTGTCGAGGCTGAAACCGGAGGCATCGTAGAACGCGGAACTGACAATCGGCCGCGGTGTTTCACTGTCGTAGAAGCCGGTGTTGGAAAAATCGTTATTACCAACAAACGTGGCACCGGCGATATGACCCGGGCTGTCTTCGCTGGACTCGCTGTAACCGGCCTGGCCGCTGAGCGTCCACAGGTCGTACATGCGCTCGCCACCGAACACAAAGGATTTGATCTCCTGGGTTTCAGTGCGGGCCTTGAGTTTGCGGGTTCCTTCGGCGTCGCCCAGAGTACCGGCAGCTTGCGCATCGGCGAACTCGAAACCATTGGTGGTGCGCACTTCATCGTCCTTGAAGCGGCTGTACAAGGTGCGCAGGTAGAAGCTGCTGAAATCGTCCGGCCTGTAATCGAAGTTCAGGCCACCGCCCGCACGTTCGCGGCTGATGTCGTAATTGCGCTGCTCGAACTCCTGCAGGTTCTGGCCATCCCAGGCACCGCCCGTTTCGACGTTGTCGGACCCGAAATCACGCTTCTGCCAACTGAGCGCCGCCGCGACCCCGAAATTGTCGATGCCATCACCCAGGCTGAAGCGGTTGCTGGCCGCACTGGAAAACTTCGGGCTGGTCTGGCCGCTGTTCTTGTCATAGCTGGCTTCGCTGCTGCCGGTGTAGAACAGGCCCTTGTGGTCGAAAGCCGAAAGGCTCTCGACATCCACGGTGCCGCCCAGCGAGTTGGCATCCATGTCCGGCGTCAGGGTCTTGATCACCGACAGCGACTGCACCAGTTCCGCAGGCAGGACATCCAGCGCCACCGCACGACGATCGCTTTCCGGCGCGGGCACCAGCGTACCGTTGATGGTCACGCTGTTCAGGTCCGGCGCCAAGCCACGCACCGTCACGAAACGGCCTTCCCCCTGATCGCGTTCCACGCTGATGCCCGGCAGACGCTGCACGGCTTCGGCGACGTTCTGATCCGGCAACTGGGCCACGCCATCGGCATGCACCACGCTTTTTATGCTGTCCGAAGAGCGCTGTTCCTTGAGCGCCTGATCGATACTCGCCGCCTGCCCCACCACCTCGACATGCTCGGTGGCATTGACTTCAGCAGCCTGCAGTCGCTCGTTGGCAATCGCCAGAGCCAGTGCACTGAGTGCGTAGCCAACCAGTTGTGCCCTGCTGCGCCTGTACATGTTCGTCCTCCCCGAGAGTCACGATGGACCAGGCAAATGGCCCGGCAACTGGAGGCGCAAGCTAGAGTCGAGGCGTGACGATTCTGTGACAGGAAATGGCTGAACACCCGGAAATACAGGGTTTCAGAGGCTAAATGAGCTGATTTGACTTTGAATCGGGGTGGTTCGCGAATGAATTGGCCTCTACACAACCTGTATTCGCCGCCAAAGCCCATTCCACGGGATAAGCACGTCGAGGTAGCAAGCGAATTTATTCGCGAAAAATCGTAGCCCCCATGAGCTGATTCGACCCCCGCCACCGTCACACAAGTGTCACGGCCATCTGTTGTGCTGGCCGGCAATCAGTGCTCCCGGAGCCCGTCACCATGTTCAGCATCCTCAAACCCCATCGCGGCAAACTCACCCTGCTGCTGGTCGCGGCCAATCTGGGGCTGCTCGCCTTCCTGGCCTTTGGCGATATCAAATACGTCAGCGAATGGAAGTGGCTGGATATCGTCGGCGAAGGCGGTTCCGCACTTCTGGCCCTGATCTGGCTGTTTCTGGTGTTCAAGAGCCGCCCGGCTGGCCGGGTGACCAACTACCTTGCAGCGGGCCTGAGCTGTGTGTTCTTTTCCTGGTGGATCGATGCGCTGGACGAATTCATCCGCCTGCCCAAGGACATCAACTGGGACCACTGGCTGGAATCCGGGCCAATGCCGGTGGGGCTGATCCTGTTGACCATCGGCATTTACCACTGGCATCGGGAACAACTGGCAATCAGTGCCCACATGGAAAAACGCGAACGCGGATTCCGTGAACACCGGCTGTTCGACAAACTCACGCCACTGGGCAGCGCCGATTACCTGAAACGCCAGTTGGTGCTCAGCCTGGAAGACAGCCAGCGCCAGCAGCAGCCGCTGTCACTGGTGGTGGTGGACGTGGATAATTTCAGCGCCATCAACCGTGCCTTCGGGCATGCCGAAGGCGATGAAGTGCTATCAGCCCTCAGCCATCTGCTGGTACTCAACCTGCGACGTCAGGACCTGCTCTGCCGCCTGGCGGGCGACCGGTTTGTAGTGCTGCTGCCCAATACCGGCGAAAGCCAGGCAAGGCTGCTCGCCGGGGAATTGCAGCAGGCAGTTGCCGGGCTGGCCCACAAGACCCGACTACAGGGCGAGCGACTTCATCTGTCAGTCAGCACCGCCACGGTCATGGCCATGGACGAGACGCCCGACAGCCTGCTCAAGCGCCTCAACCTGTCACTGGCCCGCGCCCGGCAGCCTTTGCCGCGAATCGCCTGAGGTCTGCCGTGACGATCAAGTGCGACTGGTACGAAACCGACAGCCGATTCATCCCCGGCCATTACCAAGCGGCAACGCTGATCGATCTGGCGTTGTCGCGGGGGATTGACAGCCACCGTCTGCTCAAGGGTACGGGGCTGTTCTATGAAGACATCATCGCGGGCAAGACCCGTCTGAGTCCCCGGCAATTCTTTACCCTGATCGGCAACGCCCGGCGCCAGATGGACGCCGACGACACCAGCTTTCTGTTTGGCCAGCGGTTGTTTCCCGGCCACTACGGCGCCGCCAGTCACGCCTTGCGACATGCACAGAATCTGCATCAGGCCCTGGAAATCCTGATTCGCCAGCAGGCATTGCTCAGCCCGTTGCTGACCCCTCGTCTGGAGCTGGACGAACAGCATGCCTACCTTTACTGGCTAGACAGTTGCGGCGCGGGTGAACAGCAGCGTTTTGTGCTGGAAGCCGGCATGACCGCTCTGGTCGCGATGAGTCATCTGCTGAGCGGGGAGCGCCTGCCCTGGGAATGCAGCTTCTGCCATGACGAGCCGCGCTACGTCGAACAATACTGGGTGCATCTTGGAGAACAGACTTCGTTCGGACGGCCGCTGGACATGATGCGTCTGCCACGGGAATGCCTGACCCGTCCATGGCCGGGCGCCTCGCCGATTGCCGGGCAGGTCGCGCAGCAGGAAGCCAGCGCGCAACTGGATGCACTGGGCATGCACGCCAGTCTGCTGGAGCGGATCCACCGACACTTGCGCGACAATGTGCGCGAGGCCTGCAGCCTGGATCAGGTCGCCCAGGCTTTCGCCATGAGCCCCGCTACCCTCAAACGCAAACTGCAGAAACACGGCACCAGCTTCCAGGCCCAGCACGACCTGGCCCGCAAGCATGTGGCGCTGTTCCTGTATCAGATCAAGGGCCTGAACAATGAAGCGGTCGCGGACTACCTGAACTTCAACGACCCCGCCAACTTCCGCCGTTCCTTCAAACGCTGGACCGGCAGCACGCCGAAACTGATCCGGCACCTGTTCAATTTCGACTGAAACGCCCTGAAAATGGCCCTTGCCCAGCTTTCATGAAGTTTTTTTAATTATTTTCTGAAAATTTCCCGCGCTGCTCCGTCCTTTGACTCGCATATAACATTGAGATCAATTCTCATTCAAAAATGCGGGCCTTTGCCCGTACGGGGACGTGGGATGACACCGAACACTCAGCCAGCGCGAAGCCTGGGCACAGCGATTCGCAAACACCTGAATCACGCCACACAACTCAGTGCCTTGAGCCTGTGCTGGATGATCAGCAGCCAGAGCGTCATGGCCAGCGAAGCGCTGAGCGAGCCTGAGCAGATCCTGCAAACCCGTCACAGTTTCGATATCTCGGTGCAAGAGCTTTCCGCTGCCCTGATCAGTTTCGGCCAGCAGAGCGGCCTGCAAGTGAGCGTCGACCCGGCCTTGCTGGGCAGCCGCTACTCCCAGGCCGTACAGGGCCAGATGAGCAGCGAACAGGCACTCGCCAAACTGCTGCATGGCACCGGCATCGGCTGGAACTACGAGCAAGGCAGCCTGGTGTTTCACCTGACCCAGACCAGCGGTCTGGGTGCACCCATGGAATTGCAGAGTACGGTGGTGCTGGGCGAACCCGAGGAAAACAGTTTCCAGGGTCAGACCGTCATCGGCCGCAAGGCCATTGAAGCGTTCCCCGGCGCCAACGGCGATATCACGACCCTGCTGCGCATGCACCCCAACGTGCAGTTCAACAACGCACAACAAAGCTCCAACTCGCCCGGTGAAATCGACCCGGCGGACGTCAGCATCAACGGCGCCAAGTTCTATCAGAACAATTTCATGATCGATGGTATCTCGATCAACAATGACCTCGATCCCGGCGAGCACGACTACAACTCGATTCGGCAATTCGACTCGGCCCCCAGCCGCTCCCATGGCATTGCGCTGGATGCCGACCTGCTTGAAGAAGTCCGGGTCTATGACAGCAACGTGCCTGCCGAATACGGTGGCTTCAACGGCGGCGTGGTAGACGCCATTACCCGCAAGCCGACACAGGAAATGCATGGCAAGATTTCGGCTTCGATGACCCGCTCGGAGTGGACCAAGTACCACATCAGTGGCGAGGACCAGGAAGGTTTCCAGACCTCTACCGACGAGCAATACCAACCGCAGTTCGAGAAAACGACGATACGCGGAACGCTTGAAGGTCATTTGACAGAGAACTTCGGGGCCATCCTCAACTTCTCCCAGAAGCGCGCCACCATTCCGCTGAATGTCTACGATAACGGCTACAGAAGTGAAACCAGCCCCAATACCAAAGACCAGACCCGACGCATCGATAACTACCTGCTCAAGACTTACTGGAACGCCAGCGAACGATTGAGCGTCGATACGTCGCTGACCTATGCGCCGCAGGAAAACTATTATTTCCGGGCCAACCGCATCAATTCCGGCTTCACCACCGAAGGCGGTGGTTTTCAGGGTTCGATCAATGCCAAGTGGCAAGGCGACAATGCCGTCTGGACCAATAAACTGGCCATTACCAACCTGACCAGTTCACGCGATGCCGAGTCAGACGACTACATCAACTGGTACTTCTCGACCGCAAAGAACTGGGGCAACCCCAACAGCAACACAGCCCGCAGCGCCGAGGGCTCATCCGGGTCGCTGGAACAGACCCAGCGTGGCATCACCTATAACACCAAGGCCGACTGGTTCCCGATCCAGATTGCAGGCACCACTCACAGCTTCACCACGGGAATGGAGCTGTCACAACAGGTCGCGACCTGGGAGCGTCTTGACGACGTGACCTCGGCAACGACATTCCGCCGGGACAATGGTCTCGTCTGCGCCGGTAACGATTCGCTCTGCTCGATCGGCAGGATGCTCAATGGCAACACCCGGCAATACGCAACACGGATGACCACCTATGAAGCCGGCAAGATTGAACTGACGGAAAACAAGTATGCATTTTTCGCTCAGGACAAGATTGAACTGGGCAAGCTGACCCTGCGCCCGGGCGTGCGCTTCGAGGGCGACGACTACATGGAGCAGAAGACTATCTCTCCACGGTTTTCCGGTGATTACGATCTCTTTGGTGACCGCAGCACCGTTCTGGTCTTTGGTGCCAACCGCTACTACGGCCGTAACCTGTTCAAGTACCGACTGGCAGACGGACGAGGCAGGCTCAACACCAGCTATGCCCGCGAAACCCAGACCGGCGCATGGGTCGGAACCCGGCAGGCCAGCACCAGCAAGTTCACCAGCCTGAACGTGCCGTATGACGACGAACTGACCCTGGGCATCGATCAGCGCTGGCTGGATACCGATTTTCGCCTGAAATATGTCAACCGCAAGGGCCGCGACAAGATCAATCGCTCAACGGCCCGTGTCCAGGGACTGGCATCCGAGGAAGGTTACGCGACCGAGTATTTCACCTACACCAACAAAGGCCAGAGCGAAAGCGACAACATCACACTGAGCATCACCCCGTTGCATGAACTCAAGTTCCAGGGCACCCGCACCAGCGTGCAGATGGCCTTCGACTGGTCGCGCACGCGCGATGCCTATGGCAATTATGACGATGCCATCAACTCCGAGTTGTATACCAACGAGGATGTGATCTACGACGGCAAACAGATGAAATACACCGAGTTGCCAGCCAGCAACTTCAATCGTCCCTGGACCGCCCGCATGACCACCATCACCGCGATCCCGCAACTGAACCTGACCTGGAGCAACTTCTTGCGCTATCGCGGCAGCTACGACCAGATCATCAGTACAGGTGATGACGTGACCATCGATGGCAAGGACTACTCCGTCTACGAAACCGCAACTGTAAAGGCAGCCCCGACCTGGGACATGCGCCTGGATTGGGAATTGCCCACCGGCAAGGACCAGGCTGCATTCGTTGCCGTGGACGTGACCAACGTGGCTGACAAGGTCAACCCGATAGTCAGCAACAGCGCTCGCACTACTTATGAGACCGGCCGCCAGTACTGGCTCGAAGTCGGCTACCGCTTCTGACCCTCCAGTAACCGATTGCCCAAACGCTTTAACCGAGATACCTGATGAAAAAGATATTCATGAGCCTGTCCGGCTTGCTGATGCTGAGCGCCTGCGCCCAGTTTCCCGGCAGCCCGCAACCCCAGACCTGGGACCCGCAGATCACTCGCGGCCATCTGACCAATGGCCTGGAATACCGCCTGGTACGTGAAACCGGCCAGCCGGGAAGAATCGATGTACGCCTGACCGTCAAGGCCGGTTCGGTGGATGAAGAAGACAATCAGGTGGGTGTCGCCCACATGGTCGAGCACCTGAACTTCTACAGCCATGCCGGACAGGCTGAAAACGTGCGCAGCCTGATGAATCAGTGGGGCTGGATTCAGGGCCGTAACTACAACGCCATGACCAACTACGACCGCACCCAGTACCTGCTCAGCCCTACAGGCGGCGCGGCGCAGACCGAACAGGCCTTGCAGGCACTCTCGATCCTGACCCTGGCGCATGACTACAACGCGGACAATCTGGAGCAGGAGCGTCCGATTGTCATCGAGGAGTGGCGCGGCGGCCTGGGTGTCGCCCAGCGCATGAACGAGCAACGCACCGCCTCGCAGCGCATCGGCTCGCGCTATCCGGAGCATCGCACCATCGGCAACGAAGCGGCGATTCGCTCGGCGACCCTGACCGAACTGCAGAACTTTGAAAAACGCTGGTATGTGCCCAACAACATGGTCCTGACCATTGTTGGCGACATCGATCCCGCCACCCTGCCCACCCGGATCGAACACTGGTTCGGCAAGGCAAAACCAGCCGACCTGCCCGAGAAAAGCTACCGGGAGTTGACCCTGGACAAACAGCTGAAGATCGTTCGTCTGCAAGACAGCCAGAGTGGCAGCAATCAGGTGGCCTTGCTGTTCCGCCTGCACGAGGCGCCCAGCCGTGCACCGACCCTGGACGGTTTGCGCGAACGCCTGATTGACCGGATTACCCTGTCACTGCTGCTTGACCAGTTGCGCCTGCAGCCTCGTGAGCCCGGCGTACGCACCCTGACCGTACAGAAAAGCCTGATCGGCGACTACTCCAGTGTCCTGGGCTTTGCCGCTGGCGTGGAAGGCGACGCACACGACGTAGCCCTGAAACAGCTGCTCACGGAAATCGAGCGCATCCGGCGCTTTGGCCTGCGCGACGCCGACCTCACGCGCGAGAAAGACAGCATTCGCGCCATCGCGCAAAAGATGCTGGATAAAAGCCCACAGCGTACCTTCGAGCAATGGGTCAACGACCTCAACGATGCCGCAAATCAGACCCGCATCGTGCTCCCCAAGCATGATATTGCCACGCAGTATCTGGCCGCACTCGACAGCATCGAACTCAAGGACCTGAACCAGCGCCTGAAAAGCTGGACCGACAGCCCGGACCGGGTTCTGCAACTGAGCGCTCCGGGCCTGAAACCGCTGTCACTGCCCACCGTTGAAGCCGTGAACGGTCTGATCACACACATCCACAGCAGCCAATTGGAAGCACCGCAAACCGCACCCGCCGCTGCCTCGCAAGAACCTGAAGCCCTGCCCGCAATACCTGCCGCATCGGCCAAGGGGCAGATCGTCAAGCGCAAGGCCTTTGCCGAACAAAAAGTCGAATACTGGCAGTTGAGCAATGGCGACCGTCTGGTCTGGCTCAAGCGCAATGGCGAGAATGGTCGACTGGTCATGCAGGCCGACTCCAGTGCCGGTTTCATGACCACCGAGATTCCTGCCTGGCGTAGCCAGATGGCAGCGCAGTTGGCCGGACAAAGCGCGCCGCATGGCTGGAACGAAGAGCAGATCCGCCGCTGGCGCAGCGAGCAAGGCGTAACCTTCTCCCTTGATCAGGAAGCCGGTCGCCTGCAACTGGACCTCTCGACCATCGACAACAAAAAAGACCTCCCCGCGCAGCAGCGCCTGCAGGCCTTGTTGCAGGCTTATCGCCTGAGCCAGACCTCCACCGACATCGACAGCGAGGCGCTTGAGGAAGCGCGCAACGAGTTGATCGAACGCATGTCGCGCAACACCGACAATGTCCGCGAACTCCAGGACAAGGCCCTGCGCACCCTGCAATATGGCCAGGACAACTGGCAGTCGCCAACCGTCGGCGACCTTCAGCGCCTGCAAAGCCAGGACCTGACGGCCGACTGGCAGCGCTTGAGCCAGGCGCCGGCGACCTACTACCTGATGGCCGATGTGGACGCCAGCGTTCTCCAGCCTCTGGTCGAGCAGGAACTGGCCGGGATCAGCCGCGGCAAGCCCCTGAAAACCAGCCAGCAACAGCAACGCAGCGGCTATCACGCTCAGGAACTGGCCATCGGTATCGAGCCGCGCGCAATGTTGTACGCGCACAGCTATCACGCTCGTGCCTGGACGCCCGAAGACGCGGCCCGCGTCTCCACCCTCAAGGATATTGCCCTCAGGGCCTTGAAGGAGCAGTTGCGCGGTGAAGCATCGGGCGTCTATCGCCTGACTTTCGACAGCTCGCTCAACCAACAGACCCAGCGTATCGAAAGCCGCCTGAACTTCAGCAGCGATCCGGCCCGTGTCGAAGAGCTTTGGCAGATGGCCAGGACCACACTTGCCAAACTGCCGAAAAACATCAGCGAGAAAGACATCGTTGCTGCGCGCAAGAGCCTCATCCAGCAGGAAAAACTGCGCCGCGACGATCCGCAGACCCAGATGCGCCGCCTGATTCTCAGTGATCGTTATTGGGGGGATCCGCGCTACCTGAGCCAGCAACAGCAATTGACCCAAGCCTTGACCGTGCCAGCGCTCAAGCGCCTGGCCGGTGAGTTGTTCGACCCGCAGAACCTGGTCCAGTTGCGCCTGCTGCCTGCGCCGAAAAGCGTGGTCGCCGGGCAATGAAAACCCTGAGAACCTTCTACGCCCTGGCCAGCCCTTACTGGCTGGACCGCAGGCAATGGCTGTCCTGGGTGTTGCTGCTCAGCGTGATTGGCATGGGCCTGCTGGTGGTGCAGATCAACGTCTGGATCAACGCCTGGAGCAAGACGTTCTACGACACTCTGGGCGAGTTCAAGACCGAAGCGCTGTACGCCCTGATGGGCCAGTACTGCATGTACATCGCCGGCTACGTGGTGATCGTTGTCTATCTGGAATGGCTGCGCAAGGCGCTGGTTTTGCGCTGGCGCCGGGCAATGACCAAGACCACCATCGACGCCTGGATGCAGGGCCAGGCCTACTATCGCCTGGGCCTGACCGGCGAACCGGATAACCCGGACCAACGAATTGCCGAGGATGTGGACCTGCTGGTGGATCGTAGCGTCGAGTTGCTGGCGTCGTTCATCATCAATCTGGCTCAGGTGCTGGCCTTCGCTGGCGTGCTGTGGAACCTGTCGGGCGTCCTGAACTTCCAGGTGCTCGGCCATGACATCACCATTCACGGCTATCTGCTGTGGGCGGCGGTGCTCTATACCATCGTGGGTACCGCCTTCACTCACTTCCTCGGCAGCCCTCTGCAACCGCTGAACTTCCAGCAGCAGCGTTATGAAGCGGACTTTCGCGCCAGCCTGCTGCGCAAGCGCGACCATGCCGAGCAGATTGCCCTGTACGGCGGTGAAGCCGCTGAAAAGCGCCAACTGGGCGAACGCTTCGAGTTCATCGCCGGCAACTGGTGGCAGTTGATGGAGCGGATGCGCAAGCTGCAGTTCTTCACGGTGAGCTACGACCGGATCAGCCGGATCATCCCGGTGTTCGCCGCCCTGCCCGCCTTTCTTGCCAAGACCATCACCCTCGGTGGCCTGATGCAGATCCGCAGTGCCTTTACTGCGGTACAGGGCTCGCTCAGTTGGTTTATCGATGTCTATCCGCGACTGGCCGCATGGAGCGCTACTGTGGAACGTCTCGGCCAGTTCCAGCAGGCCATCGAGACTACCCGCAGCCAGGTGCGCGATATCGAGCGTACGACCGCGCTGCGCATAGAGGACCTGCAAATCCATCGTCCCGACGGCAGCGTGTTGCTCGACAACATCAATGCCAGCGCCACGGCAGGCGAATGGCTGCGCATCGAAGGTCGCAGCGGTCTGGGCAAGTCCACCCTGCTGCGCACACTGCAAGGTTTGTGGCCCTACTATCGCGGAAACTGGGAACTGCCCGGAGGATCGAGCCTGCTGATTCCGCAGCAGCCTTATCTGCCGGAAATGCCGCTGCGCCAGTTGCTGATTTACCCGGCAACCGAATGCCCGTCCGATGCACGCCTGATTGAAGTGCTGCATCTGGTCGGCCTGACGAAGCTGGAGCATCGTCTGGAACAGCAGAGCGAATGGACCCGCGAGCTGTCCGGTGGCGAACAACAGCGCCTGGGCCTGGCCCGTGCGCTGCTGTATGCGCCAAAGACACTGTATCTGGACGAAGCGACCAATCAACTGGATGACCAGAGCGCCTGCCATCTGCTCAATGTCATCCGCCAGCAACTGCCCGATACCCTGGTGATCGGCATCAGCCATCAACCCAGTGTGGCCACTCTGTTCCAGCGCAGCCTGAATCTGCAGGCCAGCCCTTCTGCGCAAACCACAGCCTCGCCTGCCTGACCCCGCCTGAAAAGCCGGGAGCACTTGCTCCCGGAACCCCTCTCTCCCCGCTCAAGAAGTATGACGACACAGAGATCACCTTTCCTGATCTGTATGATGACGTGCGTAAAAACCGCATAAAACCCAGCTCAAACCTTAAAAATATAAAATAGTCATCACACCACTATTGACCATATCCAGGAATTCTGTAAATAATCGACCCAACGTTGTATGACGACATACGAATAACCCTCTTATAAATACAAGACCAATGAAGGCCACCATGAAAATCACTTCCGTCAGTGTCGATGTCTTTTCCTACCCCTCGCGACGCGCTGTAGACAGCGCCGGCCACGCCCATCCCGGCGAAGAAAAACCGGTCAGAATGGGTATGCTGCGCATCGCCTGTGACGATGGCAGCGAAGGCTTTTCCTTCGGCGCACCCGAGCTGATTCGTCCGCACATCATCGAGTCGTTCGTGAAAAAGGTGCTGATCGGCCAGAACCCGATGAACCGCGAGAAGATCTGGCAGGAACTGGCGCACTGGCAACGTGGCAGCGCCAGCCAGTTCACCGATCGTGCCCTGGCCCTGGTGGAACAGGCTTTGTGGGATCTGGCCGGACGCGCACTCAAGCAACCCGTGCACAGATTGCTGGGCGGCTATCGCGACAAGGTGCTGGCCTACGGTTCGACCATGTGCGGCGATGATCTGCCGGGCGGCCTTTCCACGCCGGATGAATACGGCCAGTTCGCTGAAAAGCTGGTGCAACGCGGCTACAAGGGCATCAAGCTGCACACCTGGATGCCGCCGATCTCCTTCGCTCCCAACCCGCAGATGGATGTTCAGGCCTGTGCCGCCGTGCGTGAAGCGGTAGGTCCGGATATCGCCCTGATGCTCGACGGTTACCACTGGTACAGCCGCACCGACGCTCTTTATATAGGCCGCGAACTGCAGAAGCTCGACTTCGCCTGGTTCGAGGAGCCGATGATGGAAGACTCCAGCGAGTCCTACGCCTGGCTCGCGGCAAACCTGGACATTCCGGTGCTCGGCCCGGAAAGCATCGCCGGCAAATACCACAGCCGCGCCAGCTGGGTGACCAACAAGGCCTGCGATATCCTGCGCGCCGGCGTGGCAGGAGTTGGCGGTATCGGCCCATGCATGAAAGTCGCGCATCTGGCCGAATCGTTCGGCATGGATTGCGAAGTCCACGGCAACGGCGCAGCCAACCTGAATGTGGTCGGCGCGATCAGCAACTGCCGCTGGTACGAGCGCGGCCTGCTGCATCCGTTCCTTGAATACGATGAGGTTCCGGCCTACCTCAACACCCTGGTCGACCCCATGGACAGCGACGGCTTCGTGCATCTTTCCGAGCAGCCGGGACTGGGCGAAGACATCAACTTCAGTTATATCGAGACGCACACCCTAGAACGTTACTGAACCGGCTGTACCACGAGGGGCGATCAGAGCGCCCCTCGTCAAAGTGTCTTTATAAATATAAAAAAGGACCGCCCCCATGAAACTCTGGCCCAAGCGCCTGCCCTGGCTGCTATGCCTCGCCCTCACGGCGACATTTCTGCACACCCCGCCTGCCACCGCACGCGGAGAAACGCCTGTCGATCAACTGGTGATCGGCATGAGCATGATCAACCTGCTGTCCCTGGACCCCGCTGGCGCAACCGGCCTTGAGGTGTCCGAGGTCAACTCCAATGTCTACGACATGCTCCTTGAACAGGACGCCGCCCGCCCGGACCAGTTGATTCCGGCACTGGCCGAGCGCTGGGAAGTCAGCCCGGACCGCATGCGCCTCACCTTTCACCTGCGCCCCGGCGTCACTTTCCACTCCGGCAATCCGCTGACCGCCCAGGATGTCGCCTGGTCGCTGCAGCGTGTGGTCACCCTCAACAAAGCCCTCGCCTCGACCTGGAAAGCCTACGGCTATACCGTACAGAACGTCAGCCAGTTGATGCGCGCCGAAGGGCCGTCGACCTTTGTGCTCGACCTGCCCAAGGCCACCGATCCGCTGCTGGTGCTCAATACCCTGGCAACCTCTCCGAGCGCCTTTGTCATCGACCGCGTCACCGCACTGCAACATGCCAACGGTGACGATCAGGGCGCTGCCTGGCTGACCACTCACACTGCCGGTTCCGGAGCTTTCAAACTGGATATCTGGCGCGCCAACGACGTGATCCTGATGACCCGCTTCGATCAATACTGGCGCGGTCCGGCCAAGATGCGTCGGGTAATCATGCGCAACATGACCGAGTCCCAGGCCCTGCGCCTGATGGTCGAACGCGGCGATCTGGATGTGGCACGCGGCATGGCCGCCACCGACATCAAGGCCCTGACCCGCTCCGATGAAGTCAGCGTGCAGACCATCCCCCGCGGAACCCTGTATTACATCGCGCTGAGCATGGAACAGCCGCTGTTCCAGGACATCCGGGTGCGGCAGGCGATTCGTTCGCTGATCGATTATCAGGGCATCAACAACGTGGTGATGCCACATTACGGCCTGATCAACCAGCGTCCACTGCAACTGGGCCTGGCTGCCCGCCTGGACGATCCCGGCTACCAGTTGAACGTCGCCCAGGCCAAGCGCCTGCTGGCCGAAGCCGGGCATGCCGATGGCTTCAAGATCACTATTCGCTCGCTGACCGACTCGCCTTTCATCAACATCGCCACCAGCCTGCAATCCACCCTGGCCCAGGCCGGCATCCAGGCAACGATCATCACCGGCACCGGCAACCAGATCTACGGTGCCATGCGCGATCGTCGCTTCGACATTCTGGTCGGGCGTGGCGGTGGCGGCGCAGAACGCCATCCGCACTCCAGCCTGCGGGCACTGGTCTACAACCCGGATAACCGCGAGCAGGCCAAACTGAGCAACTTCCAGGGCTGGCGCACTTCGTTCTACAACGCCGAGATCAATCAGTTGATCGAGCAGGCCGAGCAGGAGCGCGACAGCGCAAGACAGCTCAGCCTCTACCAGCGCATCCAGACGCTCTACGACCAGAAGGCAGGTCCCATCATGCCGGTCTCGCAAATGACCGACGAGGTGGTGATCCACGCCGATGTCCGCCAATACCTGGGCCACAGCGCAGCCACCACGCGCCTGCGGGATGTCTACAAGCAACGCTGACCTCATGGGTTCAACGAAGGCAGGAATCATTATGTCGAGTGCATCATTTTCACTTTTGAGCAGTCGGGTCGCCAACGGCACCCGGCGCGGCGGATCAGTGGCGGCGACCCTGTTCGGACTGCTTTTGCTCACTTTCTTCATCGGCCGGGTCATGCCCCTGGACCCGGTGCTGGCCATTGTCGGACCTGACGCCGACGCTGCCGCCTACGCCCAGGCCTATCAGGAGCTGGGCCTGGACAAGCCGCTCTGGACCCAGTTCGGCCTGTACCTCAAGGACCTGCTGCACGGCGATCTGGGCAATGCCCTGCTCACCGGTCACCCGGTGATCGATGACATCGCCCGGGTCTTCCCGGCCACTCTGGAACTGGCGACCCTGGCAATCCTGTTCGGGATACTGGTCGGCCTGCCACTGGGCGTATATGCCGCAACCCATCAGGGCCGTACAGGCGACCACATTGCGCGGGTCATTACCCTGTTCGGCTACTCCACGCCGATCTTCTGGCTGGGCATGATGGCTTTCCTGGTGTTCTACGCCTGGCTGGGCTGGGCCGGCGGCGTCGGGCGGATCGGCCTGGCCTATGACGGGCTGATCGAAACCCGTTCCGGGCTGCTGTTGATCGACACGGCACTGTCCGGCGACTGGGAGGCGTTTCGCAGCGCCCTGCGCCATATCCTGCTGCCGGCCGTGATCCTCAGCTTCAACTCGGTGGCCTATATCAGCCGCATGACCCGCAGTTTCATGCTTGAGCAGTTGTCGCAGGAATACATCATCACTGCGCGGGTCAAGGGCTTGTCGCAGCGCCGGATCGTCTGGGGCCATGCCTTCCGCAATATCCGCGTGCAGTTGCTGACCATCGTTGCCCTGGCCTATGGCGGCCTGCTCGAAGGCGCGGTGCTGATCGAAACCGTCTTTGCCTGGCCTGGCTTCGGCCAGTACCTGACCAGCAGCCTGCTGCTGGGCGACATGAATGCGGTGATGGCCTGTGTGCTGCTGATCGGTCTGATCTTCGTGATCCTCAATCAGGTCAGCGATGCCCTCTATAAAGTCTTCGATCCGAGAACCCGCTGATGAATACTTCTATTGCAAGCAGCGCCAAACCCATGATCCAGGCACCCACTTCCAGCCTTGCGGCCTTTGCCAGCAGTTGCTCGCGGCTGTTGCGCTTCCTGCTGCGCAACCCGATGACCCTGGCGGGCCTGATCGTGATCGGCACCCTGATGGTGGTGGCCCTCCTCGCGCCATGGATCGCCACCCACGACCCGCTCGCCCAGGACCTGTCGGCCGCCCTGCGCACGCCGGGCGCGGAGAACTGGTTCGGCACCGACGAATACGGCCGCGACGTGTTCAGTCGCCTGGTCTACGGCTCGCGCATCACCCTGTACATCGTGATGCTGGTGACCGTGATCGTCGGCCCGATCGGCCTGCTGATCGGCACGGTGTCCGGTTATTTCGGTGGCTGGGTCGACAGCCTGTTCATGCGTATCACCGACATCTTCATCTCGTTCCCAAGCCTGGTTCTGGCGCTGGCATTCATTGCTGCACTCGGTCCGGGCCTGGAGCATGCAGTCATTGCCATTGCCCTCACCGCCTGGCCGCCCATCGCCCGCCTGGCGCGGGCCGAAACCCTGTCGCTGCGTAATGCCGACTTCGTGGTGGCGGTCAAACTGCAAGGTGCATCGGCGCTGCGCATCATTGCCCGCCACATCATTCCGATGTGCCTGTCCTCGGTGATCATCCGCCTGACCATGAACATGGCTAGCATCATCCTCACCGCCGCCGCGCTGGGCTTCCTCGGCCTGGGAGCCCAGGCACCGTTGCCGGAATGGGGCGCGATGATTTCCAGCGGACGCCGTTACATGCTGGAAAGCTGGTGGCTGGTAGCAGCTCCCGGCGCAACGATCATGCTGGTCAGCCTGGCGTTCAACCTGCTGGGTGACGGCCTGCGCGATGTTCTAGACCCACGCAGCGAATAACAAAAACAAGGTAAAAGCCATGTCACAGATAAAGCTTGCGGTAGAAGACTTGCGCGTCGAATTCACCAATGCCGGCAAGACCACGGCAGCGGTACGCGATGTGTCGTTCAATCTGGGCCGGGAAAAACTGGCAATCGTCGGCGAATCCGGCTCCGGCAAGTCCACGGTGGGCCGCAGCCTGTTGCGCCTGCATCCTGCAACGGCGCGGATCAGCGCCAAGACCCTGCGCTTCGGCGATATCGACCTGCTCGGCTGCAGCGAAAAACAGATCCAGGGCATTCGCGGTCAGCGCATGTCGATGATCATGCAAGACCCGAAATACTCGCTGAACCCGGTGATCAAGGTCGGCGAGCAGATTGCCGAGGCTTATCTGGCGCACCACAAGGTGTCCGCCCGCGAGGCCCGCGAACGCACCCTCGACATGCTCGCCAAGGTGCATATCCGCGACCCGGCACGGGTTTACGAGCTCTATCCGCATGAGGTATCCGGCGGCATGGGCCAGCGGATCATGATTGCCATGATGGTGATCACCGACCCGCAAGTGATCATCGCCGACGAGCCGACTTCGGCCCTCGATGTCTCGGTGCGGCGCCAGGTTCTGAATGTGCTGGAAGAACTGGTCAGCGAACGCGACCTGGGGCTGATCTTCATCAGCCATGACCTGAATCTGGTGCGACACTTCTGCGACCGGGTGCTGGTGATGTACGCCGGACGGGTCGTCGAATCCCTGGCTGCCAGCGAACTGGACCACGCCCGGCATCCGTACACCCAGGGCCTGCTCGCCGCCCTGCCCAGCCTGGATCGTCCGCGCGCCAGCCTGCCGGTCCTGCAACGCGATCCCCTTTGGCTCACTCACTGAGAATGTTCCCATGGCAATGATCGAAGTCGATTCACTGAACCTGAGCTTTGGTACCGGCCCGGGGCTGAATCAGGTTCTGCGCGACGTCAACCTGCAAGTCGAGCAGGGTCAGTCGTTCGGGCTGGTTGGCGAGTCCGGTTCGGGCAAGACCACCGTCCTGCGCTGCCTGGCCGGGCAGTACCAGCACTGGAGCGGCAGACTGAGCGTAGCCGGGCAAGCGGTAAGCCGGCACCTGGACGCCAGCCATTACCGGACCGTGCAAATGGTCTTTCAGGACCCCTATGCCTCGCTGCACCCGCGCCACACCATCGATGCCGCGCTCAAGGAGCCTCTGAGCATCCATCGCATCGGCGAGCGCGACCGGCGCGTCTGCGACGTGCTGTCCCGGGTCGGCCTCAACGACAGCTTCCGCTTTCGTTATCCGCACCAACTGTCCGGCGGCCAGCGCCAGCGCGTGGCCATCGCCAGGGCGCTGATTCTCGAACCGCGGGTCCTGCTGCTGGATGAGCCTACTTCGGCGCTGGACGTTTCGGTGCAGGCCGAAATCCTCAACCTGCTGGCCGATCTGCGCCAGCAGCAAGGCCTCACCTACCTGATGGTGACCCACGACCTGGGCGTCGTTGCGCACCTGTGCGACCGGGTGGCGGTGATGCAGCAGGGCCAGATCCTGGAAACCCTCGACAGCAGCCAACTGGTCAACAACCAGGCGCAGCACGAGTATTCACGATTATTGATCCAGGCCAGCCGCGACATGGACGTACGCCTTACCGGCTGAACGATCGTCGCCTGACGGCCTGAAAAACCGAACCCCGCTGACAGCGTGATCCTGGCCGAAATGGCTGCGGGATTCGGCTGCCCGCGATTTGCTCCAACACACCCAAAACTTCAATCAAACAAGAATAAAAAAATGAAAAAATCAATCGCTCTGCTCTCCCTCACCGCCCTGTTGCCCTGCTCCTGGAGCTACGCCGACAGCGGCTATATCAACTACCGCCACCAATATGCGGAAAGCACCCGCATGCACTCCGACCGGGTCAAGTTCGGCACACGCCTGGACAGCGGCTGGGGCTTTGAAGGTGAACTGAAGTACAAGACTGCGGGCGACCGTCAGGACGTGGCCTTCGACAACACCGTCGGCAACGGGCATGAACTGACGATCAGCTACCAGCACAAGCTCAACGACAGATGGACCCTGACCCCGTCCCTGGCCCTGGAAAGCATCGAGAAGTCGACGTCCTACAAGACCGGCCTCAAGGTGGGCTACAAAGTCACTGACGCGCTGAGCATTTCCGGCCGCTACCGCTATGACTCGATCAAGCTGGACCGGGACAGAGTCAACGAATCCATGCCCGATAACGCGATGGATAACCAGTCGATCAATCGCTACGACATCTGGGTCAACTATGCGACCAAGGGACCGTGGACCTATGAATACCAACTCACCTACTTCGACGCCGACTACATCCGTTACGACAACGGCACCAGCGACTACGAGCAGAATGCGGCGTTCAAATACCGCTGGAGCAAGCAATGGGTGCCGTTCTTCGAGATCGGCGATATCAAGGTCGATTCCGAGAGTGACAAGCGCCAGTTAAGGCTGCGGGTCGGGGTCCAGTACAACTTCCTTTGATCCACAGACTGGACTGTGGACGCACCGCTGCAGGAGGCACCGCAGTGTTTCTGACACTGCGCTGTCGCTCAGCAGGCAGAAGGTCTGTTGGACCGGATTTATCCGGGAAGACATTCTTTCTGACGACACAAATACTGTGAATGTATGGGCCTCCTCGCGGATGAATCCGCTCCTGCCCAGACTGGGTGAAAACTACTGCACTCGGCCAGGCTGCGTTGAACTACTCGCTATACAGCGCCTGGGTTCGACGCAGGCGCATGCGGCTGCCGTTCAGGTGCAGGTACATGGCGGCTCTGGCTGCATCCACATTGCCTTCGGCAATCGCGTTATAGATCTGCCGGTGCTCGGCGTTGATCCCGGCCAGATAGGCGCTGCGATCACTCTGGCCGGTGTAGGCCGAGTTCATCCGGGTGCGCGGAATCAGCTTGGTGCCCAGATGCTTCATGATATCGATCAGATAGGCATTGCCCGACGCCTTGGCGATCTTCAGGTGAAACTGGAAGTCGGCATTGATCGTGGTCCCGGACTTTTCCGGCCCTTCAAGCAGCGCATCGAATGCCCGCTTGAGTTCCAGCAAGGCCTCGGGGCTGCGGCGCCGGGCGGCCAGCCCTGCTGCCTCGACCTCCAGGCTGATGCGAAACTCCAGCAGGTTAAGCACATCGGACACCGTCGCGATGGTCGCAGGCCCTACCGAAAAGCCTTCAGGCGGTGGCATATCGAGCACAAACGTGCCAACCCCGTGCCGCGTCTCGACCAACCCTGCCGCCTGCATCCGCGAGAGCGCATCGCGAACCACCGTGCGACTGACCCCTTCGGCTTCCATGATATGGATCTCGGAAGGCAGCTTTTCGCCACGCTGAAGCACGCCATCGCGCATGCGCTGGGCAAAACGGTCGACCAGGGTTTCAGCCAGGCGGCGATGGTTTTTCTGCGAGGAAAGGGCGTTGTCCGACATTGCAGCCTCAGTTCGATCGAATGCAGCAGTATAGGCCGCGATAGCGCCACAAAACACATCATTACTACGGTTATACTCAGCCACCCGACATGGACCCGATCAGCCCGCCTATGGAACACCCTTCCTCCCCTTCAGGCCGCCGCTCCAGCCTGACCCAGCAATTGGTCGCCGAGTTCTCGCGCAAGATTCGCGAGGGCGAGATCAAGAGTGGCGAAAAGCTGCCGACCGAGCAGGTCATCATCCGGGAAACGGGTGTCAGCCGCACGGTGGTTCGCGAGGCGATGTCGCGCCTGCAGGCCGAAGGACTGGTGGAAACCCGCCATGGCATCGGGACCTTCGTGGTCGACGCTTCGCGTCCGCGGGATTTCCAGATTCCACAAATCGCGGCCGGAAATCCCCCTGACGCGGCGGCAATCATAGAGCTGCGCCTGAGCCTGGAACCGGAGTCCGCCGCGCTGGCCGCCCAGCGCCGCACCCCGCAACAGCTGGATACCATCCGCCAGGCACTCGATGAGCTGCATCGTTGCGCCGAGGCCGGCATCGATACGTTCCAGGCCGACTTCGAGTTTCATCGCGCCATCGTGCAGTGCACCGCCAACAGTTTCTTTACCGATGTCATGAATCAACTGGGCCACAGCATCCTGCCCCGCGCACAGGTCGGCTTCGGCAATGTCCCGGCGCTTGAGCTCCTGGATGACCCGGATATTCAGCAGCGTGAGCAGGAACAGCTCTATTCGGCCATTGCCCACCAGGATCGCGATGCCGCCCGGGCGGCAATGC